>CAWDBE010000006.1:0-255390 GCA_963800435.1 uncultured Actinomycetota bacterium | reverse complement strand
GAGATCGTCGAGGAGAGCATGCGCGAAGGCATGCAGATCGAGAGCGCCTCGATCGATCCCCGGGACAAGGTCCGCCTTCTCGACGCCCTCTCCGCGGCGGGGTGCCGACCATCGTGGTCGGCTCTTTCGTGTCCCCGAGGTGGGTGCCGCAGATGGCCCGGGTCGAGGAGGTCATCGCGGGCCTCACCCCCCGCGAGGGCACCAACTACACCGCGCTCGCCCTCAACGCCCGCGGGGCGGAGCGGCGCGCGCAGCTGACGCCGCCGCTGACCCCGCTGGCCGACGTACCGCGCTCGACGATCCATCTGTGCGACGTGTTCGTGCGGCGCAACACCAACAAGAGCCAGGCCGACGAGATCGCCGCGCTGCCGCGGATCGTCGCCGCCGCCCGCGAGCGCGGCGTCACCGAGGCCACTGTGGCGATCAACGCGGCATGGGGCTCGAACTGGCTCGGCCCGTTCACCATCGACCAGCGGCTCGCCCATATCGCCCACCAGCACGAAGCCTGGACCGCCGCCGGCATCGCCGTGACGACCTTCTGGCTCGGCGACCCGATGTCGTGGAACACCCCGCGCGCGATGGAGGAGACCATCGCCGCATTCCGCGAGCGCTGGCCCGAGGTGAAGCGCTACCACCTGCACCTGCACGACGGGCGCGGCACCGCCTTGCTCTCCCTCTACCAGGCGCTGCGCGGCCTGACGAAGAGCACACGCTCGTCGTCGACACCGCCATCGGCGGTATGGGCGGCTGCCCCTACTGCGGCAACGGTCGGGCCACGAAGATGATCCCTACCGAGGACCTCGTCGACCTCCTCCACGAGGAGGGCATCGAGACCGGCATCGACCTCGACCTACTGATCGAGGCCGCCCACCTCGCCGAGCAGGTCGTGGGCCACGAGCTGTACGGCAAGGTGACCAAGGCAGGTCCGCGCCCCCGCGGCGAGCGGCTCTATCCGATGGACATGCCGTTCGTGGAGAGCATCGACCAGGCGCAGCACTTCCGCCAAGGGCCGTCGGCGTACGACGGCGCCCCCAGCCCCTACCGCGAGCCGATCAGCTCCCCCGCACGGGACGCGGTCGAGGCCGGGCAGCCCGTGCCTCTCGCCGAGCACCCGCCTCCGCCCCGACCCCCCAGGAGCCCGATGGACCTTCTCGTCCCCTCCGTCTGGGAACGCGCGATCTTCTCCGGCGGCTGGGTGCCGGCGTCCGCGTCGGCCACCTCACCGAGCCCGCCACCGGCGCCGATCCGGCCAGTTCGGTCGCGCCGCCGCCGATGTCGACGCCGCTGTGGCGGGCGCACGCGCCGCACAGCGGGAGTGGGCGGCGGCCAGCTACGCGCCCGCGCGACGGTGCTGCGCAGGGCCGCCCAGGCGTTCGTGGACCACGCCGACGAGATCGCCGAGCTTCGGCCGCGAGGCCGGCGCGGTGCGCACGGTGGCCGCGGCCGCAGGCGCCGCCGCCGCCGAGGAGTGCTACGAGGCGGCCGCGCTGGCGGCGATGCCGTCGGGCGAGGTGCTGCGCTCCCGAGCCCGACGGCTCTCGTTCACCCGCCAGCGCCGGTCGGCGTCGTCGGCGTCATCGCGCCGTTCAACGCCCCCATCATGCTGGCGGTCCGGTCCATCGCTCCCGCGCTGGCGCTGGGCAACGCGGTGGTGCTCAAGCCCGACCCGCGCACCGCCGTCTGCGGCGGCGCGGTCTTCGCGGAGGTCTTCGACGAGGCGGGCCTGCCCGAGGGCCTGCTGCACGTGCTGCCCGGCGGTGCCGACGTCGGCGAGGCCCTCGTCCAGCACCCGGACGTCCCGGTCATCGCCTTCACCGGCTCGACCAGCGGCGGCAAGGCGATCGCTCGGCGGCCGCCGAGAACCTCAAGCGCGTCCACCTCGAGCTCGGCGGCAACTCCGCCCTGATCGTGCTGCCCGACGTCGACCTCGACGCCGCGGCGAAGGCCGGTGCGTGGGCCTCCTTCCGCCACCAGGGCCAGATCTGCATGGCGACCGGCCGGCACCTGGTGCACGAGCACGTCGCCGACGACTACGTCTCGGCGTAACCCGCGAGGCCGCCGCGCTGCGCGTGGGCGACCCCGTCCGCAGTGACGCCGCGGTCGGCCCGCTCATCGACGCCCGCCAGCGCGACCGCGTGCACGGACTGGTCACCTCCTGCGTCGAGGGCGGCGCGACGTGCTCGCGGGCGGCAGCTACGACGGGCTCTTCTACCGGCCGACGGTCCTGACAGGCCACCGCTGACGCCCCGGCGTACGCCGAGGAGGTCTTCGGGCCGGTCGCCCCGGTGCTGCCGTTCCGGGATGCCGACGAGGCCGCCCGGCTGGCCGCCGACTCCGAGTACGGGCTCTCGCTGGGCATCCTGACCCGCGACGTGATTAAGGGGCTCGCGCTCGCCGATCGGTCCCGGCCGGCCTGGTGCACATCAACGACCAGACCATCAACGACGAGCCGGTCATCCCCTTCGGCGGCGTGGGCAGTCCGGCAACGGCGCCCGGCACGGCGGTCACCGGACCAACCTCGAGGCCTTCACCGACGCCCAGTGGGTGACGGTGCGCCGAGCCCCACCGACGTACCGCTGGCAACCACCCGAAAGGAAACCCGTGACCGAACATCCTGCAGGTCGAGGACCAGGGCGGGCGCCTGCTGACCCTCAACCGTCCCGAGGTGCGCAACGCGCTCAACCAGGAGCTCAACGACGCGCTGGTCGACGCGCTGATCGAGGCCGACCACGACCCGAGCGTCTACGCCGTCGCGATCACCGGCGCGGGCACCGCGTTCTGCGCCGGTGCCGACCTCAAGGACGCCCGTGACCTGGCCGACCAGGGCATCCCGTTCCACGGCCCGCTGCACAACAGCGGCGCAGCCTCATGGAGGTCATGATCGACACCCGCAAGCCGACCGTCGCGATGGTCAACGGCCCGGCCATGGCAGGGGGCTTCGAGCTGGCGCTCTCCTGCGACCTGCGGATCGCGGCCGAGGACGCCTTCTTCGGCGTGCCGGAGGCCAAGCGCGGCCGCGGCGCGCACTACGCCTCGGTGATGCTGCCCGCCGGTGCCGGTGCGATCGCGATGGAGTGGCTCTACACCGGCCGGCGCGTCCCGCTGGCCGAGGCCGAGCGCTGGGGACTGGTGAACCGCACCTGTGCCGCCGACGAACTAGTCGCCGGCGCCGAGGAGTTCCTCGGTGAACTGACCAACTCCGCTCCCCTGTCGCTGCAGCGGCTGAAACTGACCTACCGGAAGACCGAGGGCATGGATCCCCACGCCGCGATCCGTCTCGACACCGGCCCGGACGTGTACCTCTCCGAGGACCAGAAGGAGGGCACTCGCGCTTTCCTGGAAAAGCGCGAGCCCCAGTGGAAGGGCCGCTGACGGACCCGGCCGAGGCCGAACGATACGAAGGGCGGGCGTGCAGCAGCACGCCCGCCCTTCGTATCGGCGTCTGCTAGACACCCTCGGGCCGCTTGTGGCCCCAGTAGTGGGCCGAGTCGTAGCGCACCGGCAGCCAGGTCTCGTCGTCGACCAGGATGCCGCCGACGCCGAACTCGATGCCGAAGCCGGAGGGGCTGCGGACGTAGAAGGAGATCATCTTGTCGTTGGTGTGCTTGCCGAAGGTCGACAAGATCGTCACATCCGACTCCTGCACCGCATCCCACTGCCGGCCGAGCAGGTCGAGGTCGTCGATCTCGACCATGAAGTGACCGATGCCTGCCTTCCGGTGCGGCGCGTTGGCGAAGGCGAAGGAGTGATGCCGGGGGTTGCAGTGCAGGAAGGTGCCCAGGTCGCCCGGCATCTCGATGTGGTCGCTGAGCCGGAAGCCGAGAATCTCGCGGAACAGCTGGTTGTAGGCGTCAGTGCCGTGGTGCAGCGCCTGGAAAGCGTGGCCCATGCCCAGGTCGCCGGCGACGAAGGTAGCCCCGATCGGCGAGACGAACCGCTCCGTGGTGCTCTTCAGGCCCCAGAACAGCTCGTGGTCGATGACGTCCTCTGGGTCCCGGAACCGGACGAGGTCCACGACCATCCGCTCCTCGATGAGCTGGGCCTCGCCCTGCTCCACGGTGTAGCCGGCCGCGGTGAGGCGCGCGGTGAGCTCGGCCAGCGCCTCCGGGCCGCCCACGTCCCATCCCAGTGCCAGCGCCCCGCCCTCCTCGGCTCTGCGTACGTCGAAGCGGTAGGCATAGTGGTCCATCCGGAGCAGCAGACGGTCCTCGTCACGGTGCGCCACCTGCAGCCCCAGCATCCGGGACCCGAACTCGACCCACGCCTCCAGGTCCGGCGCGGTGACCACCGCGTACCCGAGGGCCTTGACCTTCGCTGTCATTCCACTCTCCTCATCTCGAACTCCTGCAGTGACCCAGCGCTCGCTCGGGCGGCTTCCCAGGACCCTCGCCCCCCGGAGGCACTTGGACCCGTTCGGCGGCGGCTTGGGCCCGGACGCGGAGCCGCGCGGCCCCGGTTTCGGCCACCGTCTTCAGGGCGGCGATCCAGCCCTCGATGCGCGTCACGTCGGCGCCACGCGGGAGCCGCGAGAGCCGCACCGCTAGCCGGGTCTGCGGCTCGTCGGTGGAAAGCGGCACGATCACCGAGTGCAGGTCGTAGGTCTGATCCGGGTTCAGCACCGGCTCGTAGAGGGAGGCACTCCCGGCGATCATCTGTCGGAGCCGTCGCTCGTGGACCGGCATCACGTCGACACCCGAGTAGTCGCTCACCAAGGCGACCCGATCGGCAGGGTCGTCCGGCACGAGGGAGAGGGAGTAACCGTTGCGGCGAACGGCTGCCAGGCTCTCCCGGAAGCTTGCTCGGTCCTCCCCGGAAGCCTTCGCTCGGTCCAGCCAGCGCTCGACCTCCGCATCGGGTGCCTGAGCGCAGAACACAGTGCCGACCGGGGGGATGAGAGGGACACGGTGACCGACCGCCGGGCTGCCCGGCCCCCGGTCGCCGCCGCTCGTCGTAGCCACGAAGACCGCCTCGTCCCCGACCCTGACCATGACGCTGCACTCGGCGCCGAGGTCGTCCGCCAGGGCCTCGAGCGGTCCACGGACGACCTCGGCCATCTGCGCACCCCCGATCAGCTCGGGGTCGGAGCTGGCCATCGGCGACGGCAGGGCGAAGCGGCCGTAACCGCCCTGGAAGAACAAGAGGGGCAGGGTCGGTCGCTGGATGTCGAGGGCCAGGACCCGCCCGACCACGATCATGTGGTCGCCACCATCGAACTCCTGGGCCACCTCGCACTCGATCGATCCGACGACGCCCGGCAGGACGGGCGCTCCGTGGGCGCCGGGCGTCCACTCCACGCCGGCGAACTTGTCCGGCGTACGGGAGGCGAAGCGCCCGCACAGCTCCTGCTGGTCCGCCGCGAGGATGTTGACGCAGAAGTGCGAGCTGGTGCGCAGTCGCGCATAGGTCGCGGACGTGCGGGTGGGAAGATACGCGACCAACGGGGGTTCGAGCGAAACCGACGTGAAGGAACCCACCACCATGCCGACCGCTGCCCCGGCGTCGTCGATGGCGGTGATGACGACGACGCCGGTCGGGAAGTGCCCCAGCGTCTCGCGGAACAGTGCCGAGTCGAAGGCGGGCGTGGTCTCCATGGCCGATCTCCTCTGCCTACGTGTGGTGCTGACCTTCGGGTGGCCAGGCGGTTCCTGGGTCCGGGCGTGGCCTGAGCGCCCGTGACTACATGCGCACGTTCGCGGGCGGCTGTCCGCCGAAGGCCACCGCGCCGGTCGCCTGGTAGATCTGCTCGGCGACGTTGGCGCCGTGGCCCAGCGCGATGTGAAGATCGCGCCAGAAGCGTTGGATGGGGTTGTCCAACCGCATCGCCGAACCTCCCGCGTTCGCCACCAGCCGGTCGACCGCTTCCCCGGCACGACGCGACACGCGCACCTGGTTCCGCCGGATCTGCGCGCGCAGCTCGATGCTGATCGGGCGCCGGACAACGCGACGTCGTAGAGGCGATCGATGTCGGTGAGGAACTGCAGCCGACTGGCATGCAGGTCGGCAGCAGCCTCGCCGAGTGCGTTCAGCTGCCGCGGGTCGGTGGCGGCGACCAGGCCACGGGTCGAGACCCTGTCCCGGGTGTAGGCCAGCCAGGCGGCGAGCGCGCCCTCCGCTGCCGCCAGCGTGGCGGCGGTGATGGCGCCACTGAACATGGTGTGGAAGGGCATCCGGTAGAGCGCGACCCCGCCCCGCCCCGCTCGCTCCGCGGCGGCGCCGGACTCGAGCTCCCGAGGATCGATCAACCGATGGTCAGGCACGAAGGCGCCGTCGATGACGACGTCCTTGCTTCCGCTGCCCTTGAGGCCCACCACGTTCCAGGAGTCGGGCACGATGGTGTAGTCGGGCCGCGGGAGGATGAAGTGGCGCAACCCGTCCGGCCGCACGTCGCCGTCCTCGTCGGTGAGCATTCCGCCGAGCACCACCCAGTCACACAGGTCGGTGCCTGAGGAGAAGGGCCAGCGGCCCCTGAAGACCCAACCGCCGTCGGTGCGCTTGGCGCGCCCGATCGGCGCGTACGGCGACGCGACCCAGGTCTCGGCATCTGCCCCCCAGATCTCCTCCTGCACCTGCCGCGTGCCCTGGGCGATCTCGAAGGAGTGCACGCCCACGACCGAGGTCACCCAGCCCGCCGAGGCGGAGCGGCTGCCGATCGCCAAGACCGCCTCGAAGAACTCCCGTGGATGGGCCTCGGCACCGCCGAAGTCCCGGGGCTGCAGGGCCTTGACGACTCCCGCGCGCCGCAATGCCTGCTGCGTGCGCTCGGGAAGCCGACCGAGCGCGTCGGCCTCTTCCGCCTGCTCCGAGAGGAAGTCGGCAAGCTGCTCGATCCGCTCCGTCAGGTCGCCCATCGGCTCTACCCCTCGTCTCAGGCGGCGGCCGCGTCGGCGTGGTCGATGAAGTCGCCCACCAGCCGGTTGAACTCAGCGGCGTGCTCGAGCTGCGCCCAGTGGCCGCACCGGTTGAGCAGGACCAGCCGGGCGTTCCCGATCGTCGAGACCAGGCGCAGGCCAGCCTCGAAGTGGACCACCCGGTCGTCGCGACCATGGATGATCAGCGCCGGAGCCTCGATCGCTGCGACGTCGGCGAGGGTCGACTCGCCACGACGGGGCCGTCCGAGCCCGGCGGCGAAGTTCGCGATGTGCTCCGGGTGAGCGGCACAGCTCTGGTAACGCTGCTCGATGAGCCCCTCGGTGGCGAAGGACTGGTCGAAGGCCATCACCCGACACAGCGCCCGCATGTTCTCCTTCGAGGGATCGCGGTAGCCCCGATGCAGCACCTGGAGCCCCTCCGAGGGCCCGCCGCCGGCGACGAAGACCCGCGGCCCCGGAGCACCCGCGCCCATCGTCACGACGTGGCTCACCCGATCTGGATGACGGCCGGCGACCTTCAGTGCGGTGGCGCCACCCATCGAGTTGCCGACGAACGCGGCCTTCTCGATGCCTAGGGCGTCGAGGAGCTGAACCGCCGCCGCGACGTGGTCGCGTTCCTCGTAGGAGACCGGATCCGATGCACCCCAGCCCGGCATGTCCGGGGCGATCACCCGGAAGCGGTCGGCGAGGGAGTCGAGGTTGGGGCCGAAGTTGCTCCAACCGGTGGCACCCGGGCCGCTGCCGTGCAGCATGACGACCGGATGCCCGCGCCCGCCTCATGCAGATGAATGCGACCGCTGGCGGTCTCGACGAAGCTGCTGGACTGGGACTCTGAAACCATCGGATCGGGTCCTTTCCTCATATCCTGGGTCTGTCGGGGAACGCATCACAGGCGCGCCGACGGGGGCAGCGGCAGACCCATGTGGCTCAGGCCGAACGCCTGGTAGATCGGGTCCTCCTGGTTGGCCTGGTGGGCCGCACCCATGTGGACGTCGCGCCAGAACCGGCTGACGTCTGACCCGCCGCGCAGCGCGTTGCCGCCGGCCAGCTTGACCAGCTGCTCGACCGCGGCGACGGCGCGGTGCACCGAGCGCACCTGGTCGCGTCGGGTGCGGGCGCGCAGTTCCATCGGGATCTCGGCGTGGGCCTGGGCGAACTCCCACATCTCCTCGATGCCGCGCAGGTACTGCGACGATTCCCCTGGGCAAATCCCAACAAACCCCAGGTGGGCAGTCCGACGGACTTCCCACAGGTGTTCATTCCGTCTCCGCCCATCCGGTGGCCGGGACCGAGCATTCCGGGCCGGATTCCGGCTTCACCACGCTGTTCCAGGGCCGCTGGACGCTGGTGACGCCGCCGCCTGGCGCCGATACCGCTGCGGTGGAGAAGATCGAGGCGCTGTGGCGGCGCTGCGGGAGCATGGTGGAGCGAATGGAGCCGGCGCACCACGACCGGGTGCTGGCGATCGTGTCGCATCTGCCGCATTTGCTCGCCTTCACCATCTGCGGCACCGCGGACGATCTGGCGGACGAGACGCGGCAGGAGGTGCTGAATTTCGCCGCCTCCGGCTTCCGCGACTTCACCCGCATCGCGGCGAGCGACCCGGTGATGTGGCGCGACATTTTTCTCAATAACCGCGAGGCGCTGTTGGAGATGCTGCAGCGCTTTAGCGAAGACGCGCAGGCGATGGCCCGTGCCGTGCGCTGGGGGGATGCGGCGTATATCGAGGACCGGGTCGAGCGCGGGCGGAAGATCCGGCGGAGCCTGATTGAGTTGAAGCAGGCCTAGTACCTGCGGTTTGGAATTCGCGATCAGAACGTGGCAGCGAGTCAGGCGACGGTACCGTTACAACGTCGTGGCGGGCGCAGGCCCGCCACCCACGATTTGCCGCGGGAGACTCGAGGCTGCGAACCACCTCCGGGACTGGAATCTCCTCCAGCCAGTCGTGGGTGGCGGGCCTTCGCCTGCCACGACGGTGTACAGTCGAAGCGCGCCACTACGTCCGGCAGGCTGTACCAGGGCGACGACACGCTCTTCGCCAGATGTAAACAGGAAGGCCGGGCGGCGCTGTCAGGTGCCCGTCCATCCAGGCTTCAGTCAGCCCCGGTCCGAGCCGTTCTCAGGCAGGCTGTCAGCCCCATCGACAGGGCCAGCCTGGTCCGCAGCCGTGGCCGGCTGAGAAGGTTCATCGCCGTCCCCTTGGTCATGCCCGCGCAGGAGCGTTCCGGCATGCGGGGATTGGCGCCCCGTGAAGCCGCCGGCTGATCCGGGCCGGCGCTTGACACCTTGTCCGGCATGACCGTTGATCCAGTGCGCAGAAGGTGGGGAGGCGATGGCGCAGAAATCCAAACAGGTCGGCAGTTTCCGTGCGGCAGTGCAGGATATTGCCGACGGCAGCACCATCGCCTTCGGTGGCTTCGCCATGCCGGGCGTGCCGCTCAACCTGATCAAGGCGCTGCTGGAGCAGGGCGCGAAGCAGCTGACGCTGGTTGCCAACACCACCGGTGGCGCGCAGCAGCCGCGCATGCCGGATATCGGCATGCTGGTGGAGAACGGCCAGGTGAAGAAGGTGATCTGCGCCTTCACCGCGGCGACGCGCCCGAGCGACGTGCTGCCCTTCACCAAATACTATGAATCCGGCGAGGTGGCGGCCGAACTCGTCCCGCAAGGCACGCTGGCAGAGCGCATGCGTGCCGCCGGCGCCGGCATTCCGGCGTTCTACACGCCCACCGCGGTGGGCACCGAACTGGCGGAAGGCCGCGAAACGCGGGTCATCAACGGGCGGGAGTATCTGCTGGAATACGCGTTGCCGCTGGACTACGCCTTCGTCCGCGCCGTTCGGGCCGACACGTTCGGCAACCTGCAGTTCCATCGCTCGCAGCGCAACTTCAACCCGGTGATGGCCACTGCCGCCCGCGTCACGATCGCCGAGGTGGACGAGCCGATCCTGCCGGCCGGCGCGATCGACCCCGACATGGTGCACACGCCGGGGATTTTCGTGCACCGTCTCGTGCCGGTACCGCCACCGCCGGAAGGACTGTGGCCCGTGAAGCGACAGGAGCGCCGGCGATGAGCGGCAGCAAGGGACTCACCCGTCAGCAGATGGCCGACGGCGCGGCGCGGGAATTCCAGGACGGCTGGATCGTCAATCTGGGTGTCGGCATACCGACGCTGTGTTCCAACACCGATATCGGCGACCGCGATATCATCTACCACTCGGAAAACGGCGTGATCGGCTACGGACCGATTGCGGCAGAAGGCGCCGAAGACCTCAACCTGGTGAATGCCGGCGGGCAGAACGTGACGCTGCGGCCGGGCGCGGCTGTGGTGCATCATGCGGATTCCTTTGGCGTGATCCGCGGCGGGCACATCGATGCGACGGTGATGGGTGCCTACCAGGTGGCCTGCAACGGCGATTTCGCCAACTGGAAGCTGAAGGGTCAGAAAGGCGGCGGCATCGGCGGGGCGATGGATCTGGCGGCCTGCGCCAGGCGCGTGTTCATCATCCTGGAACACGTGACGCGCGATGGCAGCCCAAGGCTGGTGCAGCGCTGCGACCTGCCGGTGACGGCGCGGGGCGTGGTGACGCTGGTGTTCACCAATTACGGTCTGTTCGCGCCAACCGGCGATGGCTTTTTGCTGCGGGAGATTGCACCGGGGCTGACGGTTGACGAGGTGCGCGCGGCGACCGGCGCACCGCTGCAGGTGGCCAACTCGTTGCAGACGCGGCAGTTGAGCCGATAAGGGGCAGCGCCGGACCTGTCCGGCAGTACGGCATGTCCGCGCCGTTTGTGGCGGTTCGCGGCGGGGCTTGGGGAAGCGAACAGTCGAGCCCGCAAGGCCGGCGCCGGTATCACCGTTATGGCTGGCGTGGGTCCCATATGCGTTCAGATGCGCGCGGTGCGGCTACCGCGTCGTGGCGGGCACCGTCGTTGCCTGTCTTGATGCATACGGGGCCTGCGCTCCATAGGCGTTCAATCAGGCAGCCATGCTGGCCGTGCTGCGTTGTGGCGGGCGCAGGCCCGCCATCGACGCCTGGCTGGCGGAAGCCGAAAAGAGCGGGCTGCGGCACCGAATTCTGCCCCAACCAGTCGTGGGTGGCGGGCCTGCGCTCGCCACGACGGGATGCGCATCGGCGCGGCTATTTTGGCGGCTATGGGGCCTGCGGCCGCCGCGAAGGTGTGCGCCGCCCCGTCGCCCGCCAATGCGCCGGTTTCGCGAAGGCTTAGCGGCCGGGCCTCGTGAATCGCGTGCGTGCGCGCAGCAACCCGAGCGCCACCATGCCTGGCCCGAGTATCGCCAGTGACATAGGTTCCGGGATGTTCAGATAGAGCTGCGGCGAAAAAGTGGGGAAGGCGTTGTTCACCGGCGTGAAGCTCGCGACCTTCGTGATGGAAAACGGCGTGCTGATACGAAGAGTGTCTTCGAACGGGCCGGTGGCGCCGGCGAGATTGGGGCCGGTGAGACTGGCCGACGAGAACAGATGCTGCGTGCCGAACGCCGTGTCGGTGGTATCGTAATACGTCGAGAACGACACCGAACTCGCGGTATGCAGCGTGGCCGTCGTGTAGCTGGTAAAGTCAACCACGCTGCCGATTCCGGCGGGAAGCTCGGTCTCGGTGAGACTGATGGTGAGTTTGGGCTTGGCCGGCGGGATGGTGACCTTGCTGACCTGGACCGTAAAGCTGATCCCGGTCTCGTCCCCGTAACCGCCGACGTTGAGAGTATATCCGGCGAACGAGCCAACGAAGCCGATCGTGCCCAGGCCGACGCTGATTGTCTGCGTCGTGAAGCCAGAGGCCTGGAGCCGCAGCGACAAAGTCGGTGTCGCCAAGGCCGGCCGAAGGAAAAGCATGGCCAAGGCAAGGCCGATGGCCCAGGTGGCAGTTCGTCGCATCACGGGGTCGCCTCTTCGTGCTTTGACCAGAGATGCCTTCGCACCAGCAAAAAACGTACCAACGCGCGATAGCTTAGAATTAACAATGGCTTGGCGGTAGGAGACTGTTGTAAGCCAATTAAGTGTTAAATCTACCGACATTAAACGCGAATGCTGACCCACCGCGGGACGCGAGCGGATATCGGGATTGACCGACGGGCGGCCGGAAGGTGGCCAGGCGCCCCCTTTCCCAGGCCAGCGGCTCGGGCGCAAAATGCCACAGCAATCACGACAGTCAGGCCGCATCACGATGGATAGTTTTCCCGAGCAGACCCGCAGCAACTCCGGTATCGCTGCCGCCTATCGCGCCCATACGCCGGGGTCCGCGGCGCTGGCGCGGGAGGCCGCGACGCTGTTTCCCAGCGGTATCACCCACGATTCCCGCCAGCTCGATCCCTATGGCATCTACGTCGCCCGCGCCCAGGGGCCGCATAAATGGGACGTGGACGGCAACCGCTACATCGACTACTTCGGCGGGCACGGCGCTTTGTTGCTCGGTCACAATAACCCGGTCGTCGGCGCGGCGGTCCAGCAGGCCTTCACCCAGGGCACCCAGTTCGGCGCCAACCATCCGGGGGAGATCGCCTGGGCGCGTGCCGTACAGCGGCTGGTGCCCTCGGCGGAACGCGTGCGTTTCACGTCCTCCGGCACCGAGGCGACGCTGATGGCGGTGCGCCTGGCGCGCGCCTTCACCGGAAGGCAGACGATCCTGCGCTTCCAGGGCCACTTCCATGGCTGGCACGACCATATGACCAGCGGCTACTCCAACCACTACGACGGCTCGCCGACCCCAGGCGTGTTGCCGGGCGTGGCGGAAAAATCCGTGCTGGTGCCGCCGAACGACCTGGATGCGGTGCGCGCCGCGCTGGCGGGCAACCGCGACATCGCCGCGGTGATTCTGGAGCCGACCGGCTCGTCCTTCGGCCAGGTGCCGATCGGCGCGGACTTCGTGCGCACACTGCGTCAACTGACGCAGGAACACGATGTGCTGCTGATCCTGGACGAGGTGATCACCGGCTTCCGGGTCTCTCCGGGCGGCGCACAGGCGGCGTTCGGTGTGCGGCCGGACCTGTCGGCGTTCGCCAAGATCGTCGCCGGCGGGTTGCCGGGCGCGGCGGTGGCCGGGCGCCGGGACATCCTGTCGCTGCTGGACTTCAGCGTGATGGCGCAGCGCGGGCAGGAGAAGGTGGCCCATCAGGGGACGTTCAATGCCAACCCGGTGTCCGCCGCCGCCGGCACCGCGGCGCTGACGCATCATCGCGGAGAGCGATGCCTGCGACCGCGCTTCCGCCACCGCGGCGTTACTGCGCGATGCGTGGAACGAGGTGCTGGAAGCGGAGCGGCTGCCGTGGGCGGCGTACGGCACGTATTCCGGATTCCACCTGTTCTTCAATCCGAACGGCCGGGCGGTGCAGCCGGGCAAGTTCGATCCGACCGTGTGCAGCATGCAGGAATTGAAGACGCAGCCGAAGGAGCTGGTGAACAAGCTGCGGCTGGCGCTGCTGGTGAACGGCGTGGATGTCGGCGGGCGCATCGGCGGGTTCCTGTCCTGCACCCACACCGCCGACGACGTGGCGCAAACCGCGACGGCGTTGCGCGAGTCGATCCGCATGCTGCGGCAGGACGGCGAGCTGGGGTAACCGCGCGTCGCGGGGCCCCAATCACCTCTCCCGCTACGCGGGAGAGGTCGCGGAGCGAAGCGACGCGGGTGAGGGGCGGTTCACCACGATACATCGTGATGAGCCCGCCACCCTCACCCGGCTCTGCGTTCGCCAACCTCTCCCGCTGCACGGGAGAGGTTTGGGCTACTTCTCCCCCCGCAGCAGTTCAGCCAGCGTTGACATATCCGTCGCCTGCCCCAGCCCACGAATCTCCCCTAGCAACGCCTCGGTCCGCGACTGCGACAGCATCCCCGCGCAATTGCCGGCGAATTTCTCGGCAATCTCCTCCGGCGTCATCGGATTGCCCGGATCGCCCTTCGGCAGCAGCACGGTCTCGCTGAAGACGCTGCCATCCTCCATCCGCATGGTCACCCGCGCGGGAAAATTCTTCGGATACAGCTTGTCCAGGTCCGGCTCCGCCACGCATTCGGTGCGCGCCAGCACCTGGCGGACCAGCGGATCGTGAATCCGGCCCTCGGCGAACTGTGCCTGGCCCAGCATGCGGTCCACCGCCGCGATCGCGATGCAGTACGGCACGGAGACCCGCGCTGCCATCACCGTCGCCGCCTCCTTGGCGGAGAAATGCGTGGTCACCGTGGTATAGGTCTCATTGGTAATCGACGCGATCTTCGCCGGGTCCGGCTGGTGTTGCCGCACGATCGCCAGCGTCGCCTGGATCGGCGAATGGCTCGCCAGGATCGAGGGGAAATACTTGAACCCGTTGTTCAGGATTTCCCAGGTGGACCCCAGCCCCGCGGTCAGCGCCGCCGGCTTCGGCTCCAGCGAGAAGGCGGCCAGGTAGCCCTTCGGATGCTCCAGGATGGCGGGCGGGCTGGTGCAGCCGAGTTGCGCCAGTTGCGCCGACAGCACGCCGTTCAGCGCCGCCTTGCCGGGATGCAGGCTTTTGGTCATGTCGCCGGACTCGAAGAACGTGTTGAGTTCCTGCCGCCTGCGTGCCGGCCAGGCCCAGCGTGCGCTGCACGCCGTCGGCATCCAGTTGCATCGCCTTGGCCGCGGCAGCCGCGCCACCGAACGTGCCGTTGGTCGCGGTGGAGTGCCAGAACCGATAATGCGTCGGCATCACCGCCATGCCGACGCGCACCGCGACCTCGTACCCCGCGACCACCGCGGTGATCATCTCGCGCCCGGACAGCCCGTGCGCCTCGGCCAGCGCCAGGGCGGCGGGGACGACGACAGAGCCGACATGCAGCAGCGCCACCTTGTGCGTGTCGTCGTTGTCGGCGGCATTGACCAGGATGCCATTGGCGAGCGCGGCGAAGGCGGGCTGCGCGGACACGTTCGTGCCGATGACCCCGGCCCCGCCGGATGCCGGTGGATACAGTTCGGCAATGCCCTTGGCGACGTTCGCCTTTGCCGGGTCCTCGACCCAGGCCGACATGGCGCAGCCAACGGCGTCCAGGATGACGTCGCAGGCCATGGCGACGACCGGCGGTGGCAGGTCTTCGAACCGCAATCCGGCGACGAATTCGGCGATGGCGCGGGTGCTCATGCGGGCGGCCTTCCTGGGTTGTCTCCGGACGGAATTATCCGGCGGAGCGGCGCGCGGGTCCACCCGCGGCCGGGCTGGACCACGGCAGTCACACCCGGGCGAGACCATGCGCAATCGCGGGTCCGTTGCCCGCCTGGTCTGATGGCTGCCGCGAAAGGCAAGGATCGCGAGACGCTTTCCATGCTCCGCCTCGACAGCGCGGATGAGGCGCAGCGTCCCCGCGAAGCCCGCTTCCCTCACCCGGACAGCCGACCGGCTTGACCATCGGTCCGGCGGCTCGACCCAGGCTGGTCCGGGTACTGGACACTGCTGGCCGCTGGCCACAGTTTTCGTCAGGGGAACCGCGCGCGCGGCACCGCGCCGAACGGCCCCCAGCCCGGTCGCATTCGGAGGACCTGCCATGCCCGCCATGATTTCCGCTCCACAGCCCGAGGCGGTGGAAGCCGGCGCCGACATCCTGCGTGCCGGCGGCAATGTGGTGGATGCGGCGATCGGTGCCGCGCTGGTGCAGACCGCGGTCGATCCGCAGATGTGCGGCATCGCCGGCATGGGCTGCCTGCACGTGCATCTGCCGCAGCGCGGCGTGCACACCACGCTGGATTTCCACGGCCGAGCGCCGCTGGCGGTGCGACCGGACATGTGGGCCGACCTGATCGAGCGCGAGGCCGACGACGGCTGGGGCTTCATCCTGCAAGGACGCGTCAATGAGATCGGCTATCAGTCGATCACCTCGCCGATGACGCTGCGCGCGTTCGACACCGCACTGCGCCGCTGGGGTTCCCGTAGTCTGGCGGAGCTGCTGCAACCGGCGATCGCGTATTGCCAGGACGGGTTCCTGGTGCGTCCGCATGTCAGCGAGTTCTGGCACCAGCCGCCGCGCGCCGGTCGCGCCGGCAATATCGGCGTCGTGACCCGCTATCCGGCGACACGGAAGATCTACACGCGAGACGGGCATCCGTACGCGGTGGGCGAAGTGCTGCGCAACCATGACATGGCGCACACCTATCGCCGCATCGCCGAACACGGCGCGGAGGACTTCTACTCCGGCGAGATCGCCGCGCGCATCGCGCTGGACATGCAGCAACATGGCGGCCTGCTGTCGATGGACGATCTTGCCGCCTGCGTGCCGGAGGAGAATCCGCCGCTGTGGGGCACCTATCGTGGCTACACCATCGCCACCAACAACCCGCCCGGCGGCGGCATCCAGCTGCTGGAGATGCTCAACATCCTGGAGCATTTCGATCTGCGCGCGCTGGGGCACAACTCGCCCGACTATATTCGCATCGTGGCGGAGGCGATGAAGATCGCCACCGCCGACAAGGATTCCAAAGTTGGCGATCCGCGCTTCGTGCGCATACCGGTGGAGGAACTCACGTCGAAGCAATACGCCGCGCGCATGGCGGAGCGCATCCGCAACGGCGAGAAGACGCATGTGCCGCGCTTCAACAGTGGCGGCGCGGAGAGCAAGCACACCACGCAGATCTGCGTGCTGGACGACCAGGGCAACGCCGCGACGATGACCCACACGCTCGGCCAGCCCTCCGGCGTGGTCACTGACGGACTGGGGTTCATGTACAACGGCGCGATGGCGGTGTTCGATCCCCGCCCGGGCCATGCCGGGTCACTCGAGCCGGGGAAGTCGCGCTTTTCCGCATTGTCGCCAACCATCGTGTTCGATGCAGGCAAGCCGTTCCTGGTGCTCGGCGCCCCAGGCGCGACCTACATCACCATGGGCAATCTGCAGGTGATGCTCAATGTGATGGATTTCGGCATGGACGCGCAGCAGGCCATCTCCGCTCCGCGCTTCGCCGCCGTGTCGGATACGATCGAACTGTCGAACCGCATCCTGCGCGCTGCCGAACGGGCGTTGCAGGCGAATGGCTATCGCACGCTGCGTCATGCGCAGAGCTATCAGTTTGCCTGGGTGCACGCGATCCGCATGGCAGACGGCAAGCTGGATGGTGGGGCGGACCCGGCCACCGGCGGCATGGTGCTGGCGGTGTGACCGCCGCGCGAAAGCCTCGCCTGTTGCAGGCAAAAGGACGCGTTGCTTCGCGTCACATCCAGGACCGCCACAGCCGGGCTTGCAACTCATGCAGGCGTTCTCCCAGGGAGCGATGGCGCCATTCGGCCAATGTGATGCGGGCCGACTGCGTCATGTCCCGCCGCAGAATCGCTTCTACCTGCCTCGCGGTTTGCCTGCCAAGGATGATGACATCCACCTCGTTGTTGAACACGACGCTGCGCCGATCGAGGTTGGACGAACCGATCACGCTCCACACGCCGTCCACCGTCGCCAGCTTGGAGTGCAACACCGCGGTCTGCAGCTCGTAGATTTTCGTGCCCGCCTCCAGCAGGTCGCCATACGCGGCGCGCGCCGCATAAACCGCCGCCTCGACATCGCTGTGGCTGGGCAGCACCAGCCGCAGATCGACACCGCGCTTCGCCGCGCGGTAGAACTGCTTACGCTCCAGATGCGGTGGTACGAAATAGCCGGTGGACAACCACACGCGCTCGTTCGCGCTGACCACCGCTGTCATCAGCGAGATGAAATACAGCGGCCGTTTTTCGCCCGGCGCACTGCCGATGATCCGCACGGTTTCGTCGCCGCGACGGGTGAGTGGCGGAAAGTATCTGGCCGGTTGCGCTGCCGGCGCCTTTTGTTGCCGCCACGTGCCGAAGAACAGCTTCTGCATCTCCGCCACGGCGGGTCCTTCGATCCGCACGGCGGTATCCCGCCAGTAGGCACTCAGGGCGTCGCCGTCCGCGGGAAGGCCGGCCGCACGCGGGTTCTCGTACACCTTCTCCAGGTTGATCCCTCCGGTGAATCCAATCTTGCCGTCCACGACGATGATCTTGCGATGATCGCGTCGGTTCGGCGACCACGCAACGCGCTGCACCAGGGGATTGACCGGGTTGAACGCCACGATGCGGGCGCCGGCCGAGCGCAGGGTGTCGAACATCTCGGTTGGCGTGGCGTGCGACCCCCAGGCATCGTAGATGATGTTGACCCGGACGCCATGGCGCAACCGGTCGAGCAACAGCTCGGAAAGCGGTGTGCCATGACACACGACATCGTCCAGAATGAAGAACTCCAGGTTGATGTGATCGCGTGCGGACCGCATGGCGTCGAACATGGCGGGCAGTGCCTGCTCCCCGTCGCGCAGCAGGTGCACCTGGTTGCCCGATACCAACGGGCTTTCCGACAGTGCCTGCTGGAACGCGAGCTGCCGCTGCAGCGCGTCGGCGCGCTGGGTCGGACTCAGATCCGCCAGCAGCGCTCGGCGCTGTGACGCGCTGAGTGGACGATGCGTGCCCAGGATGGCGCGGCGCAATCGGGCAAGGTCGGCCGACAGATAGCTCGCCAGATCGGGCGTGCGGGCACAGGCGGCAAGCAGCGTCGCCGCCGCGAGTGTCAGCAGGGAGCGGCGCAGGAGCACCCGTCTGCGATGTGGATCTGTGGAACGGAACACGGCTGCAAGATTGTCGCGGCAACCGGCCAGGTCGCGGCATTCGGTGACACAGGACGGTGAGACTCACGGACGATTGTCGGAGCGAAGGGGGCGGGCTGGCACGGCCTGGCCGGGCGCCTGCGACACGGGCCGGCCACGACGTGCCAAGCCCCGCTGCTGCTACATTCGTTCCTTCACGCCGCTGCGGATCAGCCACCAGTTCACGGGATAGGCAGTGGCGAAGCCGCACAGCATCGCGATCTGCATCATGAACCAGAACTCGACCATGTCGGTTTCCAGCGTCGTGCCCAACGCGATCCGGAAGATCACGAAATAGGCGAGCGCCATGAAGCCGTACATGCCGACCTGCCAGGCAGTCAGCGACAGCGCGTCGGCCTTCACCGCCTGCACCAGTCCCTGACCGACCGACAGCCCGCGCATCGGCGCAATCGTGTAGTACTGGAACAGGATGCCGAAACCGAACGCCAGGATGTAATCGAAGATCCACACCGCGACCATGCGGGAGCCGACCAGGTGATGCCAGCCGAACGCGACGGCGATGCCCGGAAAGGCGAAGGCCAGCCACTCGGCGACAATGTCACCCAACGTGCATCCGGAACCGCAGTGCAGCGCGCCATTGCTGACGGCGATGGGGAAGGGCGTGTACTTCCTGTTCGGCATCTCCTCGCCGCGTTGCATCGCGGCATGCGCCCGCGCGTGGGTCGCCAGGCGGCCATAGGCGAAATACTGCCACACCACCCACGCCGTGCCGAACAGCGCCGTAATCGGCCAGACCAGGTTCATGATCCACATGTGCTGCGGGTGGCGCGTCTCGTCGGCGGCGATCACCACCGCGCAGGCGCCGCCGAACAGAAGATAGGCGATGGACAAGTTGTGCAGCCACTCGGGAATCACCGCGCACTCCGTTGCAAGATACCAGAGGAGCAACGCTCCAGGCGGCAGGCTGTTCGCCATCGCCGCGGTTCGGCTCGCCTGGTTGTCATTCCGCGCAGGCGTTCCGACGCAACGTCGAAGGGTTCGCCGACGCCGCCCCTGTTCGCCCCAGGGGCGGGGAGGGCAGGGGAGTCACTGGATCTCGGTGCGCAGCGCCTCGGTCAGCCGCTGCATCAGCTCGGTTCGCGGCAGCCTGGCGGGCAGCGGCGGCAGCACCACGATACGGATCGTGCCGGCGTGCTTGCGGAACGCCCGTCGCCCCCAATAGCGGCCGGAGTCCGTGATCACCGGGATCACCGGCAATCCGGTGCTTGCCGCCAGGGCGGCAATGCCCGGCTGCAGCGGCAGCAGCGTGCCGGGCGCGGCGCGCGTGCCTTCGGGGAAGATCACGATCTGCTTTCCCTTCCGGGCCGCCTGCGCACCGTCGCGCATCAGTCCGCGCAGCGCCGAACTGCCGCCCGAGCGGTCCACCGCGATCATTCCGGTAGGCGGAATCAGCCAACCGAACACTGGAATCCGCAGCAACTCCCGCTTCAGTACGTAACAGCAGTGCGGTACCAAGGTCAGCCAGACCATCGTGTCGAAGGCCGATTGGTGGCGGGATGCCAGCAGGGCGGCGCCGTCCGGCAGGTGCTCCAATCCGGTCACCTGCAACCGGATGCCACAAATCACCCGAGCGCCACGCAACATCGTTCGCGCCCAGACGCGGCCCATGCCAGGCAGCCGATGGGGTGCCACCAGCCGCAGCACCGCGCCGAACAGCACCAGCGCCGTGGTGACGCCAAAGAAGAACAGATTGTACAGCACCGAACGCAGCACCGTCATACCAGGCGTCCCAGCAGTCGAACGGGCTGATGCAATGGCAGCAGGGCGGACAGGCCCGTCACCACCGCCAGGTATTTGCTGTATTCGCCGGCCAGCAGCCGCAAGGTGACGATCCGGCCGATCCCGCCATGTTTCGGCATCAGCACCGGGTCGGGGTACAGCCGCACATTCGGCAGCGCCCGGCGCAGTTCCGCCAGCGCGCGCGGCATGTGGTAGAACGCCGTCACCACGATCAGCGAGTGGATCGCCCGGCCGCGCGCCCAGGCGGCGGTTTCCGCGGCGTTGCCGTGCGTGCTGGTGGCGCCGCGGCCGATCGTCACCTGGGCCGCGATCGGCGCGGGGTTCAGGTCGGCGCGCCACGCCAGTTCCCCCAGTTCGGCGCCGCCGCCGATGCCGGACAGCAGCAACTGCCTCGCGCGCCCCGCGGCCAGCAGGTGCAGTGCGGTTTCCACCCGCTCCGCGCCGCCGGTGAAGGCGACGATGCCGTCGGCATGCGGCGGCGGCGGCTCCGGACGGGTCGCCATGTGGACGAACCAGACAAAGCCCGCGCCCCAGGCGAGCAGCACGGCCAGCAGGAATTCTCCCAGGATCAACGGCCAGCGGCGGGTCACGTCAGGGCAGCCGCCGGAGCCAGCGCCGCACCGTGCCCTGGGCGGTGGCGTAGCCGATGGCCGCCGCCGCCAGCGGCAGGCACGGCAGGAGCAGCCACAGCGTTGGCGGCAGGGCGGTGAACACCCATAGCGGAGACCCGTTGGCGACGGGCGTCCCGCCGAATGGGGCAGCCAGGGACGCCAGGGTCACCAGCACCGGCATCGCCACCACCGCGCCGGCCAGTCCGCCACTGGCCGCGAGCAGGGTGGCGCGGGCGGCGAAGCGGCCGGCGATGTAGCCGTCGGTGGCGCCCAGGCCGTGCACGATCTCGATCGCCTCACGCCGGGCGGCAAGGCCGGCGCGGGTCGCCACTGCGATCACCGCCGCGGCGATGCCGGCGACCAGCAGCAGCGCCAGGCCGGCGCAGGCTTGCAGGCTGCGCGCCAGCACCGCCAGACGGCGCATCCACACGGCGTGACTTTCCACCAGCGTGCCGGGTGCGGCGGCTTGCAGGCGCCGGGTCAGCGGATCCAGGTCCATGTCGCTGTCGGAAAGCTGCACGGCGATCACTGCCGGAAGGGGGATTGCCAGCCGGTCGGCGCCGGCGCCGAGCCAGGGGCGCAGCAGGTCGGAGAGCTGTTCGCTGGTCAGCGCGTGGGCGTCGGCGATGCCGGGGGTGCCGGTCAGCAGGGTCAGCACGCGCTGCTCCCGGCTGGCGCCGGGCTGGGTGGCGGGATCGCCGGGCTGCGGCACCTGCACCGTCAGCGATGCGCCGGCACCACGCTGCCAACCGTGCGCCAGCGTCGCGGCGCCGACCCAGCCGGCCAGTGCCAGCGCGGCGAGCAAGGCCATGGCGGCCACCAGGAACGGCAGCATGCGGTCGGCCAGGGCTCGGCGCAGTCCGAGTTCGTCGAAGCCGGCGGGACGGAGAAGGGTTGTGGCCATCAGCGACTGTACCTGGTGGGCCTTCGCCCTTCACGTCGTGGCGGGCCCACGGGCCGCGCCAGGACGTGAAGGGCGGCCGCGCGACCCCGCCGGGTACGGCCGAGGGCGGCCTGCATGTATCCCACGCACGAGGCGGGCAGCCGCGTCATCACCCACCGCGGCGCACGCCCTGCCACTCATTCTTCCGGCCCCAGCAGGCGTCCATGTTCCAGCCGCAGCGCCGGCGCCGCGTGGCGCGCGACGAGCGACTCGTTGTGGGTCGCCACCACCACCGTGGTGCCCAGCCGGTTGAGCTCCTTGAACAGCTGCATCAGCCGACTGGCCTGGGCGTCATCCAGGTTCCCGGTCGGCTCGTCTGCCAGCAGCAGACTGGGCCGGGCAATCACCGCCCGGGCGATCGCCACCCGCTGCTGCTCGCCGCCGGACAGCTCCGCCGGCCTGGCGCCGAGCCTCCGCGCCAGCCCCACCCAGCGCAGCATTTCCGTGACATCGGCGCGCACCTGGCCCTCCGGACGGCCGGCGAGGCGGAGCGGCAGGGCCACGTTGTCAAAGGCCGACAGGTGCGGCAGCAGCCGGAAGTCCTGGAACACCACGCCGATTCGCCGCCGCAGCCGCGGCAGCAGACGGCGCTCCGCCGCTCCGATGTCCACCCCCAGCAGGTTCAGCCGTCCGCGGCTCGGCCGCACATCCAGGTACATCAGTCGCAGCAGACTGGTCTTCCCGGCGCCCGACGGACCGAGCAGCCAGCGGAATGCGCCGTCCGGCAGGACGAAGCTGACGTCATGCAACACCTCCGGTCCAGCCTGGCCGGCGCCGGCGTGGCCATAGCTGAGACCCACCATCTCGAATTGAACCATCGCCGATATTCTTGCCATTACGCTGGCCGCACCGGAACCCATTGCTTCAAATCGACGGCTACCGCAGCATTGGGCTTGCTGGGAACCGCCCATCTGGAGTGACTGGTCCGTATGCGAATGGTCTGCCCCGCCTGTTCGGCCGCCTATGAAGTGCCGGAATCGATGTTGGCCCCCGGGCGGGCCGTCCGATGCGCCCGCTGCGGCAATGAGTGGGTGCCGGTCGCGGTGCCGCCGCCCAGCGAACCGCCGCGCGCGAGTCCGGTGCCGTCGTTGCCCGAGCCGCGCTGGCCGGATGCCGAGGTGATGGAAGAGGTGGAGGTCGAACCGCCGCCCTCCCTCGCGCCGGAGACCCCGCAATTCACCGCCATGGATCGGCTGGCGCTGCATCGTGCGAGCGTGGCCGACAACCCCTTTCCGCTGCGCATCGCCTGGATTGCCACCTTGTTTGCGCTGCTCGGGCTGGTGGCGGCGGCCTGGGTCTGGCGGGCGGAGCTGATGCATGTCTGGCCGGCCAGCCAGCGCCTGTATCACGCGCTTGGCGTCATGCAGACGCCATCCGGCAAGCCGTAGCACGGGCCGCGGGATGTTCAGTGCCTGTGCCGGCAGCTGTGGCCTTCACCGGACACTGGTACAGCCCGCACACTGGTACAGCCCGCCGGAATTTCGGTGACGCTTCACCGGCGATCCATACCCCGTCGTGGCGGGCGAAGGCCCGCCACCCACGACTTGCTGGGGAGACGCACAGCTGCAAACTGCCTCCGGGCCTGGAGTCTCCTCCAGCAAGTCGTGGGTGGCGGGCCTTCGCCCGCCACGACGGGGTTCGTAACCGCGTCGGGTCACGCCCGCCACGACGGGGTACGTAACCGCGTCGGGTCACACCCGCCACGACGGGGTTCGTAACCGCGTCGGGACTTCCTGCGGGATGTACTCCTGGCCTTCAACGGCAAATCATCGATGGCCGGCCACCGCCAGGTTCTGGCGGTCCACTACTCCCGCCTGTAGCATGGCGGTCCTGATCACTGCATCCGAACCGCCATGCCGTATCGAGGCCAATCCATACGCCGCCTGGAAGACGCACGGTTTCTGACCGGGCATAGCGCCTATATCGAAGACATTGCGTGGCACGACCAGGCCTGGATGCAGGTGGTGCGTTCGCCGCACGCACATGCCGACCTGCGGCACATCGATGCCACCGCGGCGCAGGCGATGCCCGGTGTGTTGGGCGTGTTCACCGCGTCCGACCTCGCCGATCTGGGCACGCTGCCCTGCACGGTGCCGGTGGCCAGCGTCGCGCCGATGGTCGCCCCGCCTCGATATGCACTGGCACGGGAGCGCGTGCGGCATGTCGGTGATCCGGTGGCGTTCGTGGTCGCGGAAACCCGGCATCGCCGCGCGCGATGCCGCGGAGGTGGTCGCAGTGGACTACCGCGAATTGCCCTCTGTCGTTGATGCCCCATTGGCGTTGCAGCCCGATGCGCCACAGCTCTGGCCGGAAGCGCCGGACAACCTGTCCTATCGGTTCCAGAAGGGCGATGTGGCGGCCGTGCAGGCAGCGATTGCCAGGGCCGCCCATGTGGTCGAACTGCAGCTGGTCAACAACCGCATCGTCATCAACGCCACGGAAACCCGGGGCGCGCTCGCCCGCCACGACGCCAACGGCTTCCACCTGCTGTTCTCCGGCGCCGGCGTGCATGGGTTGCAGTCGCAACTTGCCGACGCGTGTTCCGCGTGCCGCGCGCGCAGATGCACGTCGCCTGTCCGGATGTCGGCGGCGGGTTCGGCGTGAAGAACGCGCTGTATCCCGAGTGGGTCATGTTGCTGTGGGCCGCGCGCCGTTTCGGCCGCCCGGTGAAGTGGATCGGCGAACGCGCCGAGGACTTCGTCTCCACCGCGCAAGGCCGTGACAACGTCACACGGGCGCGCCTGGCACTTGATGCGGACGGACGTTTCCTGGCGCTGGACGTGTCCACGGTGGCCAATCTGGGCGCGTACCTGTCCTCCGGCGGTCCGGGCAGCTCCACCAATGCGCCGGCCAATGCGATCGGCAGCGGCTACGACATTCCGGCGATCTGCATGGACGTGCAGGGCGTGTTCACCAACACCGTGCCGATCGACGCCTATCGCGGCGCCGGCAAACCGGAGGTGAACTACATGATGGAGCGGCTGATCGACGCCGCTGCTCGCCAATGTGGTTTCGACCGCATCGACCTGCGCCGCCGCAACCTGGTGCGCGACTTTCCCTATCGCAAGGCGCTGGGCACGGTGATCGATGGTGGCCGCTTCGTCGCCAACCTGGACGATGCGGTGGTCGCCGCGGACGTCGCCGGCTTTCCGGCACGCCGGCAGGAATCGCGGCAGCGCGGACGGCTGCGCGGCATCGGCGTGACCTGCTTCATGGAAACCGCCCGCGGCGCGCCGAACGAAGGCGCGGAACTCCGCTTCGCACTGGACGGCCATGGTCGAGCTGCGCGTCGGCACGCAATCCAACGGCATGGGCCATGAAACCGCCTATGCCCAGATCGCCGCTGACCTGCTGGGCCTGCCGATGGACACGCTTCCGCTACGTGCAGGCGGACACCGACTTGGTTCGCGCCGGCAACGGACATGGCGGCGCGCGCTCCATGCACATGGGCGGCGCGGCGCTTGTGCAAGACGGTGGACGCGCTGCTGGAAAAGGGCCGCGTCATCGCCGCGCGGTTGCTGCAGTCGTCAGCCGACCAGGTGAGCTTCGCCGACGGCCGCTTCGCGGTGGCGCATGACCCGTCGCGCGCGGTCGGATCTGCTCGCGGTTGCGGACGGCAGCACGTGATCCTGCGAACCTGCCGGACGGCATGTCGCCGGGCCTGGATACCTATGTCTGGAACCTGTTGGACGTGATCACCTTCCCGAACGGCTGCCACGTAGCGGAAGTGGAGGTCGATCCCGACACCGGCGCGGTAACGCTGGACCGCTATGCCGCGGTGGATGATTTCGGCACGCTGATCAATCCGCTGCTGACGATCGGCCAGGTGCAGGGCGGCGTGGCGCAGGGCATCGGCCAGGCGATGCTGGAGCACACGGTGTACGATCCGGAGTCGGGCCAGTTGCTGAGCGGCTCGCTGATGGACTACGCGCTGCCGCGCGCCGCCGACCTGCCGGACTTCGCCATCACGCTGAGCGGGGTGCCCACCAACGCCAATCCGCTGGGCGTGAAGGGAGCAGGGCAGGCGGGCGCCATGGCGGCGCCGCAGGCGGTCATCTGTGCCGTACTGGATGCGCTGGCGCCGCTGGGCGTCACGCATCTGGACATGCCGGCGACCCCGGAGCGGGTGTGGCGAGCGATGCAGGACGCGAAGCCGGGCTGAATTCGTGGGGCGGCGCTGCCTGGGGCGTCGTGGGGTGCCTTCGCCACGGAGACGTCAAAACGGCAGGGAGTGTGTCGAGGGAATTCCTTGTTGAAGGGCGGAGCCTGGCGTTCTTCATCCGGAAACGGCAGCGGATTGGCGCTTGCGCGTACTTACGCCCCGCCGAAAATCTGGTGACGTTTCACCGGCTGGTGGTGCCGCGTCGTGTCGGGCGAAGGCCCGCCATCCACGACTGACTGCGAGAGACGCTGAGCCGCTGCCACAATAGCGGCGTAACCAGCACGGCTGACGCGTCTGTCGGTTTTGCCGGGGATCGATCGGCGAACCCTCGCGCGCTGGCGTGCGACCTTTAACGAGGGAGCCTTCGCGCAACTCGCCAAGGCCTGCTTGACGCCGCAGCGACACCCGAAGGTGCCGCTGCTGATAGGTACGACAGAAGGGGTCGGATTTTCTTACGTGGTCTTGGTCTTGCGTCGGCGCAACGCAGCCAAGCCGATCATGCTGGTGCCGAGCAGCGCAAGGCTGGTCGGCTCCGGTACCTCAGACTGGAAGTACACGGCGAACGTGGTGTCCGCGCCGCCGTTGCCGAAGTAGCTGGTTATGTCCTGCCACTGGCCATTTTCGACGGGTCCAAGCAGATAATTTGTGGTGCCGTACGTGGCATCATTCACGGCGGTGAAGAAAGACGAGGTCTCCGAACCGCTGGCACCGTCCGACAGCATGTAAATATCGAGGTGCCCGGCTTGGCTGGCGCTGTTCAACACAGCGATGGCGTCGCTGCATCCGCCGATACCACTAGCGGGGGCTGTCGGCAGGCTGCAGGCCGATGCGGCGCCGCCCTCCTCAGGTATGAAAAGGACCGCAGGAGCAAATCCCCCCACCGGGGACTGGACCGCGCCAAGCGAACTGAAGAACTCGTGAGACTCGTCGGTCTGTTGTCGGACGATCTGGGTGCCGTTTTGGGTAACGAAAAAGCCATCCACCTGCCCTGGCAGCAGCGCCGGCGGCGTCGCAGCCGCAAAGGCTGACACGAATGGGATCATGGCCATGCCGATCCCTGCCGCTGCTAGCGCAATCCAATTTTTTGCACGTTGCATTTTTGCGATCCTTTCGCACGGTGGACGCTGTGGTAGGGTTGCAATAACCATGCCGAGATCTTATCCCATTGAGATGGCAATGCTTTCTGAAGGGAAAACCCCAACTAATTCCACACGATGTAAAGAATTCCGACACTTTCATGGAAATCCCATTATCGGTTGCATGCCCCGACTCAGCGGGAACCCGAACGAATGGCTTGCCAAAACCGGCATGATCCGAGACGGCTGTCCTTGACAGCGAATCACGCCAAGACCTGATCGATCTTGCTCGTGACGGGTCAGCCGCGCATCGGCTGGCGCGCCGTGCCAACGCTCTGGTGCTGCTGGAGGTGCGGATGAGCTGCGAGGCGGTCGCCCGGGTATTGCTGCTGGACGACGACACAGTGCGGACCTGGCATCGGCTGTACCTGGAGGGTGGCGTCGAGGGACTGGCCGGCTTCGGCTATGAGGGAGGCCTTTGGAAGCGGCGGGCTTCAGTGTTCATTCGGCACCCGCTTGGCGAAGCGCTCCGCAATGCCCGGTTCGGCGTCGTACCGGGCCTCTTTCGAAATCCAGTCGGGAATTCCGTTCCTCTCAGCGAGTAGACTTACCGCGGTCCGACCTCACGACTCCCCCCATTTTCCTTCCACCCAGATCTTGCGCCGATTTGCCCCGGGGAACCCTGACCAATTGAAACGGCGAAGGATGGGCGAAAGCCGGGAGGCCGGCCCTCAGGCGGCGGGTAGCTAGACCCCCCATGCCCCGGCCCACCCAACGCTGCTTCAAGCGGGCGTCACCTGCCTCCGTCCCTGCGACTTCCCCCCTAAGAAAAAAATCCCTTGACATTCCATCGAAATACGGTTAGTATTACTGCCCATGAGCCACGCGGACGCCACTGCCGATCTACCTCCCCCTCCCGATCCAACCCAGGACCGGCGCACCAGGCCCGTGCCGCCGAACATCGCCGACATCCTCGCCCTCCTGCACATCCTGCTGGTCTATGGCCGCCATCTCGCGCTGACCCTCGACCGCCGCGCCGCCGCCGGCCGCTTCTCCATCATTGCCCAGTTCTTCGGCACCGCCCGCCTCCCCGTCCTCCGCGCCCGCCTCACGCGCGGCCTGCTGCGCGTTCAGGCGCTGCAGCGCGTGCTGCTCGCACGCGCCCGGCGCGGCCGCGATCTCGTCTTCCTGAAGCCGGTCGTGCGCGCGTCGCGCAAGCCGAAGCCTGCCGTGCCGCCCGCCGCGGACCCGCAGGCCGAAGCGCCACCGCCGCCGCCCGCACGCGTCCGCCGCGCCGATCCGGACGCCGCCCCCGATCTCGACCATCTCCCCACCCTGGCGCAGCTCGAGGTGGAAATCCGCCGCCGCGGGATCGGCCGCGCCATCGCCGACATCTGCCGCGATTTCGGCGTGTCGCCGAGCCTGTGCGAGCGGCGGTTCTTCAGTGCGCTGTTCGATGTGCTCACCTTGTATCGTGGCAACGTGCCCAGGCTGATGAAGGACCTCCGCCGCCGCGCGGTCGCCTACGAGCCGGAATGGGACCGCGATTTCCGGCTCGGCAAGCCCGAGCGCACCACCGAAAGTATCCAGTGCGTGCTTGGGTTTTTGCTCGGGGAGCGGTGGCCGGTTGTGCCGAACCCGCTGCCCGCGCCGTTCCGCCTGCCTGCAATGGCGACCACCGGCCCGTCCTGAACGCACGCCCATGCCTGTCGAACGGAACGCACGGGACCGGATGCCGGCCGGCCCCGCCGTTCTGATTCGTGCCGCGCCGAGGGCGCTTCCGCTTGTGCACGGGCGGTGACGGCACGGCGCACGCGGGCCGGGCATGACCCGGCGCGTGACCGCATCTATCGGCATCCGCACACGACGACCTGACGCCGATGCAGGCCGCAGGCGTCGCCACGCCGTGCTCCGCCGGCCGCCGCCCGTCACGCACGCGGCGCAAAAGGCTTCCCTTTCATGACAATCCGATCCTAGCATGCTGCGACGCAGCACGGAGCAGCGCATGGGTGAACCGGCCATGACCCAATGGCAGAGCCAGGGATCAACCGACGGCATACTGCAGGGTTACGATCCTGCCGGTTTGTTCTGCGAGATGCTGCGCCCCGGGCAGCCGGACCATCCGGCTTTGGCGATGCTGCGCAACCGCCTGGCCAACCTGCCGATCGAGGCGCTGCGCCGCCGCGCCGCCGATGCCGAACGCGACCTGCTGGAGCGCGGCATCACCTTCACCGTCTATTCCGACGCCACCGCGATCGACCGCATCCTGCCCTTCGACCTGATTCCCCGCGTCATCACGCCGACCGAATGGCGGCAGATCGAAACCGGGGTGATCCAGCGCGTGCGCGCGCTGAACCTGTTCCTGCACGACATCTACCACCGCCAGCAGATCCTTGCCGACAACATCGTCCCGCGCGCCCTGGTGCTCGGCAATGCCGGCTACTGCCAGGCGATGCGCGACTTCGATGTGCCGCTTCGGCACCTACGTGCATGTCTGCGGCACCGATATCGTGCGCGACGAAACCGGCAGGTTCATGGTGCTGGAGGACAACGCGCGCACACCCTCCGGCGTCGCCTATGTGGTGGAGAACCGCCACATGACGCAGCGCGTGCTGTCCGACCTGATGACCGGGCTGCATGTCCGCAGCGTCGATGAGTACGGGCTGCGGCTGCACCAGGCGATGGCGGCGATCGCACCACAGGCGGTGAGCGATCCGCAGGTCGTGCTGCTGTCGCCCGGCATTTTCAACTCCGCCTATTTCGAGCATGTGTTCCTGGCGCGCGAAATGGGCATTCCGCTGGTCGAAGGCCGCGACCTGGTGGTGGAGAACGACCGCGTCTGGATGCGCACCACCGCGGGACTGGCGCCGGTGCACACGATCTACCGGCGGCTGAACGACGACTTCCTCGATCCCGACGTGTTCCGGCCGGACAGCCAGTTGGGCGTGCGCGGACTGATCGAGGCCTGGCGCCGCGGCAACGTGGCGATCGCCAATGCGGTGGGCACCGGCGTGGCAGACGACAAGGCGGTGTATGCCTACATGCCGCGCATCATCCGCTATTACCTGTCGGAAGACCCGATCCTGCCGAACGTCGATACCCGCATCTGCGCCGAACCCGAAGCGCTGGCCTACACGCTGGACCACCTGGCGGAACTGGTGGTGAAGCCGGTGGCGGAATCCGGCGGCTACGGCCTGCTGATCGGCCCGCATGCCTCCCGCGCGCAACTGGACGAATTCCGCACGCGGCTGAAGGCCGATCCCGCCAACTATATCAGCCAGCCGACGCTTGCGCCTGTCCGTGTCGCCGACGCTGGCCGAGGACGGCATCGCACCGCGCCACATCGATCTGCGCCCTTCGCCGTGACGGGACGCGACACCTGGGTGCTGCCCGGCGGCCTGACGCGGGTCGCACTGCGCAAGGGAACGCTGGTGGTGAACTCCTCGCAGGGTGGCGGGTCGAAAGACACCTGGGTGCTGGCATGAGCGACACCATCGCCGCCCCGCACACCTTCCACCTGATCGCGCGTCATGCGGAGAGCAATCTGTGGCTCGCCCGCTACATGGAGCGGATCGAGAACCAGGCGCGCCTGCTCGATGTCACCAAGACCTATGCGCATGACGTGGATGACACGCGCAACTGGCTGACCATCCTGCGCATCAACGGCGACCAGCAGGAATTCTACGCCAGGCATCCCGAGGCCAACCAGGTCAACGTCGCGCGCTTCTATCTGCTGGATGCGGCGACTCCGACATCGGTGCAGGCGGCGATCGCCGCGGCGCGGGAGAATGCGCGCACGCTGCGGGCGCTGATCTCCACCGAGATATGGCTGCACATCAATCGCTTCTACAGTCGCATCCGCGCGCTGACCGAGGCAGACCTGCAGGCCGAGCATCTGACCGCGGTGTGCGACATGCTGAAGGAGAACATCGCAGCAGCATACCGGGATTACCGAGGGCACGCTGTACCGCGATCAGGCCTGGCATTTCTACATGATGGGCCGGCATCTGGAGCGCGCGGACCAGACCACGCGCCTGCTGGACACGCGCTTTCATTCGCTGGCCCCTGCAGCGGCATCCGGCGATGGGGAGATCGATGCCGGGCAATGGAACTCGATGCTGCGCGCGGCGGCCGGCTACCACGCCTACCGGCGTGAATATCCGCAGGGCTTTCGTCCGACCGAGGTGGCGGGGTTCCTGCTGCTGAATACCGCCTTCCCACGCTCGGTCCGGCTGAACCTGGCGCAGCTCAACTGGCACCTGACGCAGTTGCGCACGCGCTACCACCTGCGCGGCGGCTCGCGTGCACTGGAGCGGCTGGACAACCTGGACAGCATGCTGACCCAGACCGAGGTGGACCAACTGGTGGCGCGCCGGCTGTCACCGTTCCTGGACTGGCTGCAGCGTGAAATCGCGATGTTGCACAACGAGATCGTGGCGGGATTCTGCGGCGGATAACCACCGTCGCGTTGGCGCGGCTCGCCATGTGCGGCAAGTTGGCGGTGTCCGGCACTGACCGCGCCCATCATGTCATGGCCGGCGAAGGGCGGTCATCCACGACTTCGCCGCGTCCTCCACAACAAGACGTGGATGGCCGCTCTTCGCGGACCATGACGCGATGACGTTGGCGCCGCCGCCGCCCGGCCTTCACACCGACGGATCGGTTCACATCCGCCATTTCAGGAAATACCGCTCGGCGCGGCCGATCAGCCAGCTGATCACCAGTCCGATCACCGCCAGGATCGCCACGCCGGCGATCAACTGATCGGTGGCGAACAGCGCGCCCGCGGTCAGGATATACGCGCCGATGCCGAACCGCGCGCCGATCATCTCCGCCGCCACCAGCAGCACGATGGCGATCGAGGCGGAAATCCGGAACCCGGACAGGATCGCCGGCAGGGCGCCCGGAATGATGATCTTGCGCACGATGGAGCGCGACGACAGGCCGAAGGACTGGCCCATGCGGATCAGGTTGCGATCGACGCCATCGACCCCACCATAGGTGGCGATCACCGTCGGGAAGAACGTGCCGAACAGGATGGTGGCGATCTTCGACCCCTCGCCGATGCCGAACCACACGACGAACAGCGGCAGCAGCGCGATCTTCGGAATGGCGAACAATGCCGACACCAGTTGCAGCAGCCCGGCGCGCGCCAGCGACGACAGACCGATCATCAGTCCGACGACGATGCCCAGCGCGGTGCCGGCCGTCCACCCGACGATCAGCCGGTACAGGCTGGCGTCCAGGTGCTTCCACAACATGCCGGTGCGCACCAGGTCCATGAAGGCGCCGAACGCCTCGGACGGTGGCGGCAGCACGATGCTGCTGATCACCCCGGAACGACAGCCGATCTCCCAGACCGCCAGCAAGCCGGCGAACACCAGCCAGGCCATGTAAGGGTGTTGCCGCGGGTGGAAGCCGCCGCCGCGGAACGGCACTGGCCGTCCCTCCGGCCGCACCGGGACGGTGGCCGATGTCACCACAACGGGGCGATCCTGCACCGGGTCATGCAGCATCGGTCAGTTCCATATCCGCCTGGCGCGCCTCCTCGCGCATGATCTGCCAGACCTGCCGCTGCAGTCGATCCAGTTCGGCGCCACGCTCGGGGCGTTCGGACAGCGGTATGGCGATGTCCACCATCTCGCGAATGCGGCCGGGACGGCGCGACAGCACGATGACCTTGTGGCCGAGCCGCACGGCTTCGCCGAGGTTGTGGGTGACGTAGCAGGCGGAGAACCGCTCGCGCGACCACAACTCCACCAGGTCGTCCATCAGCAGTTCACGCGTCTGGCTGTCCAGCGCGGAGAGCGGTTCGTCCATCAGCATCACCGCGGGACGCACGCTCAACGCGCGGGCGATGGCGACGCGTTGCTTCATGCCGCCGGACAACTGGCGCGGCCAGGCCTTGCGAAAATCCGCCAGTTTGGTGCGGGCCAGCACGTCGTCGATGATGGCGCGAGCCTGGCGCGCGCGGGATGCCGTGGTCTTCCAGCACCAGGCTGACATTGCCCTCCACCGTGCGCCAGGGCAGCAGGGCGAAATCCTGGAAGATGTAGGTCAGCGGGTTGAGCGAGCCGGCGGGTGGGGCGCCATGCAGCATCACCCGGCCGGCAGTGGGCCGTTCCAGCCCGCCGACGAAACGCAACAGCGTGGATTTGCCGCAGCCGGACGGGCCGACGATGCAGACGATCTCGCCGGGCCGCACGGTGAAGGAGATGTCTTCCAGCACCTGCGTCGCGTCATACGCGTGGGTGATGTTCTCGATGCTGAGTTCCATGGTGTCCCAACGCGCTGATCCCCCTTCCCCTTGCGGGAGGGGGCTGTGGTGCAGTCCCCGGGAGCGCCGGGCCACCCCTCCCCCAACCCCCTCCCGCAAGGGGAGGGAGATTTTCTCTTCGGTGCGCCTCCCCCTCAGCTTGCCTTGACGAAGCTGCGTGTCCACCAGCTTCTGCATGGTGACTCCCTCGGGGACCATCTTCTGCGCCTTGAACCACTGAAGCTGGTCCTCGATGCTCGCCAGGTTCATGCGCGCGCCTGGATTGATCCGCATCGCGCCATGCCGGATGCGCGGGTCGGCCTTGTCCAGCGGCATCGAGGCATACACGTATTTGTGGATCATCGCGACGATCTCCGCCGTCTCCTTCGGGGTCATCGTCTTGTCCACCAGTGCGGCGTTATAGTCCTTCACGCCCTGCTCGTAGGCCGCGAGGAACCGCTTCACCAGCGCCGGCTTCTTCGTCACGTTGGCGGTGGAGGTGAACACCACGGTCACCTGATAATCCGGGATGAAGTCGCTGATCTTGCCGATCTGCACCACGCCCGGCCCCTTGCTCAGCGCATCGGCGATGTTGGGCACGATCGACCAGGCATCGATCTGGCCGCTCTTCAGTGCCGCGATCACATTCGGCACGCTCTGCAGCGGTCGCATCGTGAGGGCGGAGTCCGGCCAGCCCTCCTTCTGCGCGATCTTGTGCGCCATGTACTCGAAGGATGAGCCCGCCGTGGTGATGCCGAAGCTATGGCCCTTCAGCCTGGCCGGGCTGGTCAGGCCTTTGTCGTATGCCGGCTTGGAGGCCAGGATCTTCTGCCCCTCGACATCCGGCCATTCCTGCAGCGCACCGCCGATCACCTTCACCACGCCCTTGTCCGCCAGGCTGATCAATCCGCCGGTGATCGCGGTGACGCCGAAGTCCACGTCGCCGGAGGCAATGGCGATGGCCATCGGCTGTGCTGCCTCGAAGGTGACGAACTCCGCGTCCAACCCGTGCGCGGCGAAGTAGCCTTTGGCGTTGGCGATAATGGTGGGCGCGTGCGACGTCAGCGGCAGGATGCCGACATGAACCTTGTCGGCGGCGAAGGCGGGCGCCGCGCGGGTGCCGGCCAGCGCGGCGGACCCTGCCAGCAGGCCGAGGTTTCTACGGGTGAGCGAGGGCATGGGTGTTTCTCCCTGACCGGGGTGGTTTCTGGATGCGGTTGCGGACGAATGGGTGCCGACCGGCACGCGCGGTCGGGCAGATACGGCTGTCCGGATGAGCGAAGCCGCAACGGGCTCGTCCCAATCGCGCGCTTGGTTGGCCCTGGTGCATGATCCGGCCGGGGTGTGAACGACGCGCGGCTGGGTCGTCAAGAGGTTGCGCCGGCCCAGAACGGCGCATCCCCGCAAGTGCGAGTGACTCGCATCATTTCGTTCGCCGCTTGACCGCGGCGCGCCAGCCGCCACATTCGCCGCCATGCGCAATTTCTCCGACCTGACCGAACGCGAGGTCCTCGCCCTGGCAATCGCCAACGAGGAAGAAGACGGCCGTATCTATACCGACATCGCCGAAGGCCTGCGGGCCGACTATCCCGGCAGCGCCAACGTGTTCGTCGAAATGGCCGGCGAGGAAGCCGACCATCGCCGCCGCCTGCTGGAGCTGTACCGGGGGAAATTCGGCGAGCACATCCCGCTGATCCGCCGCCAGGACATCCGGGGTTTCATCCATCACCCGCCAATCTGGCAGCTGCATCCGCTGCAGTTGGAGCAGGTCCGCACCCTGGCGGAAAGCATGGAGCAGGAGACCCAGCAATTTTATCGCCGCGCCGCCACACGCAGCCAGGACGTCTCCATCCGCAAGCTGCTCGGCGACCTGGCGGACGCCGAAGTGGAGCACGAACACCGCGCCGACGCGCTGCGGGAGGAAAACCTGCCGGCCGACGTGCTGGAGAAGGAGAACCTGACCGCCCACCGTTCCTTCGTCCTGCGGGTGATCCAGCCCGGCCTGGCCGGCCTGATGGACGGTTCGGTGTCCACCCTGGCGCCGGTGTTCGCCGCGGCCTTCGCCTCCGGCGACAGTTGGGAGGCGTTTATCGTCGGCCTGGCCGCCTCGATCGGCGCCGGTATCTCCATGGGCTTCGCCGAGGCGCTGTCCGACAACGGCAGCCTGACCGGCCGTGGCGCTCCGCTGATGCGCGGCCTGATCACCGGGCTGATGACCATGCTGGGCGGCATCGGCCACACATTGCCCTTCCTCATCCCGTATTTCTGGACAGCCACCGCCATCGCCATCGTCGTGGTGGTGATCGAACTGGCGGTGATCAGTTGGGTACGCTGGAAATACATGGATACGCCTCCCTTGTCCGCCGCCATGCAGGTCGCCTTTGGTGGCGCCCTGGTCTTCGGCTGCGGCATTCTGATCGGCAGCAGTTAGCAGACACATGAAACCGACTATCCTGACGGAACCTGCGGCGGCGCAGGGCCTGCGCCATGCCGGTACCACCATCGTGCTGCACTGGCTGACCGCATTGCTGGTGGTGGCGCTCTGGTGCATCGGCCAGACGGTGGATTGGGCGCCACGCGCCCTGCGGGTTGACTACCGCTCCGTGCACATCGTGCTGGGTGTGGTGCTCGGGCTTGTGCTGATCGCCCGGCTGGCCTGGCGGGTCGGCAAAGGAGGCATGCTGCCACCGTTGGACACCGGGCCGATGCTCGCCATCGCCCGGGTGACGCATTGGGCGCTGTACCTGCTGCTGATCCTCGCCGTGGCGCTGGGCGTCACCAATGTGTGGGCGCGCGGCGATGCGATCTTCGGCCTGTTCCGGGTGCCGCAGCTGGTGCCCGGCGACCGCGCGCTGGTCCACCAGATCGAGGAATGGCACGGGCTGGCCGCCAACACGGTGCTGATCGTGGCTGGCCTGCACGCCGCGGCGGCGCTGTTCCACCACCACATCCTCCGCGATGCCACGCTGCGACGCATGCTGCCCTGGGAGGAACGCTGACCTGCGCAGCCGCGCTGGCGCAGGCAGGGTATGGGGTGGCTGCTGACCGTTACCCATAAGTGCATCTGGGGACAGTGGCGCCGGCCGAACATACCCGTCGTGGCGGGCGAAGGCCCGCCACCCACGACTGGCTGCGGAGAGCTCGCAGCAGCGGATCCGTACGGGAGGAAGACCGGGCGATCCGCTCGCTGGCTGCCGAGACTCGCGTCGCCAGTCGTGGGTGCGGCCTTCGCCCGCCACGACGCGGTATGTTCGGTCGGCAGCCACTGTCCGGTGCAGACTTGTGGGTAAGGATCAGGGTGATTCAGGCCATGCCGGTCGAGCCATGCGTCGTACGACAGGCAGACCCGCCACAAGATGCCTCGGCCGTTGCACATCGTGCACCAAATGCTGCCTCAATCGGTGAGCAGGGTCACTGCCGCGGTGCAGCAAAGCGCCGATAACGCCGCAGCGTGATTGCCTCGCCGGAGACGTTCGATGACCAGCCTGAAGCGCGACGAGACCCGTTCCACCCTGAGTGCCCGGACGTTCCTCGTGCCGGTCGCCTGGATCGTGGCTCTGGTCGCCAGCTACTGGGTCCTGGCGGAATGGCAGGCGCTGCCGAATCTGATCTCCAACGCGATCGCGGCGATCTGAGCCGTTCCTCAGCGGCTGCATGGCGGTCGTCCTGGGCGGTCCGGCGCGCGCGGCCGCACGGTATGGTGGCGGCACGGAACGCCGCGCGGGCCTCGGCTGCGGAAGCAATGCGCCGCCGCGCCTATACTGTGTTTGCGAATTGGCGACTGGAACGCGTACCACGTCGTGGCGGGCGCAGGCCCGCCACGACGCGGTACTGCCATTCTAGTCCAACATGCAGGTCATCCCAGTCGACAATTGCGAATCCGCCGCGCCCTTGACAGCGGACCCCGCCACAGCCTTTTTACCTCGCCTGCGCAAGCGGCGACCGGCGCACCGGCGCTGCTGTCTGGCGTGTAGGGGTGTAGCTCAATTGGCTAGAGCGCCGGTCTCCAAAACCGGAGGCTGGGGGTTCGAGACCCTCCACCCCTGCCAGCACGCGCAGCCGTTTGCGGCGGCGTTCCGCATGGTTTTTCAGGAGTTTCTCCAGCGTGGCGGTTGAACCGGCGAAATTCGTGCGCGAGGTACGGGCTGAAGTGGCCAGGGTGACCTGGCCGTCCCGCAAGGAGACCCTGATCACCACCGGGCTGGTGTTCCTGATGGTGGCGATTGCCGCTATCTTCTTTTTCGTGGTGGATCAGGCGATCGGCATCGGTATTCGCGCCCTGTTCGGCGTGGCCGGCTGAGGAGCATTCTGAGTATGGCCAAGCGCTGGTACGTCGTGCACGTCTATTCGGGGTTCGAGAAGAAGATCGCCCAGCAGATCAAGGAGCAGGCGGCACAGAAGGGGCTCGCCGACCAGGTGGACGAGGTGCTCGTCCCCTCGGAGAACGTCGTCGAGGTGCGGCGCGGCCAGAAGGTCAACGCGGAGCACAAGTTCTTCCCTGGCTACGTGCTGGTGAAGATGGACCTGACGGACGACGCCTGGCACCTGGTGAAGAATACCCCCAAGGTCACCGGCTTCCTCGGCAGCCGCCTGCGGCCGACGCCGATCAGCGACGCCGAGGCCGAACGCATCATGAAGCAGACCCAGGAGGGGGTGGAGCATCCGCGTCCCTCCGTGCTGTTCGAGGTCGGCGAGCAGGTGCGCGTCGCCGACGGCCCCTTCACCAGCTTCAACGGCACGGTGGAAGAGGTGGACGAGGAAAAGGGCCGCGTGAAGGTCTCGGTCTCCATCTTCGGCCGCTCCACCCCGGTGGAGCTGGAATACAGTCAGGTGGAGAAGGCCTGACAGGCCGGACGTGGACGTTGGCTGCAACCATCGGATTGCCACGCCCGCGCATCATACGCGTTGAATTCGTGCTGTCGGGCGCAGGCCGCGCATGCCACCGTCGGCGCAGACCGCGTGCCGCACCGGCATGGCCGGCGACGGCCTGATCTTACTCACAAGTCTGCACCGGGCAGTGGCTGCGGCCGAACGACAGCGTCGTGGCGGGCGCAGGCCCGACACCCACGACTGGCGGCGAAAGCCTCGGCTACCTGGCGGGCGGATGGGCCGGTGTTCCTGCCGCCCATTCCGCTGCTACGAGTTCCTCCGCAGTCAGTCGTGGGTGTCGGGCCTGCGCCCGCCACGACGGGGTATGTTCGGCCGGCTGCCACTATCCTCAGACGCACTTGTGGGTAACGGGCGGCCTTCGCCAGCCCTGACGGAGCACCGCCCTATACCCGGTCCGGAAAGCTGAACGCCGCCAGAGCGACGACCATCCCCAGCGCCCAGGCCAGATAGATCGTGATCACCAGGTCCCGCCCGGAATAGCGCCGTGACAGCAATCGGGCGACAGGCAGCGGCAAGAGCGCGCTGATCACCGCCTCGGCCGCACCAAACGTTTCGAACGCATAAATCCACATGATGAACCCGACGATCGAGGCGAGGAAGACCGGCGGGATGCAGACCAGCAGCAACATGTCGTCCTTCACCCACACCGTGGCGAGGATCACATAGCTGAACAGCACCAGCGTGGCGCCGTAGGCCGCGGCTTCCCACATGACGACCCCGCGCCCGCTAGCTGCCGACCTTCAGAGGCGACACCAGCCCCCGAAGACAGGCCAGCATCGACAGCGGCGTCAGCTTTCCCGTGCGGGGATTTTCCGGGCTTGGCACGTTCTCGATCGTCATACTGAAGCGTGCGGCGGCTGCCTCCACGTTGATGGTATGGGTGTTGCGCGTAACGCCGGGGTCGGCCCAGATCTCCACCTGCGTGCGTTGCGGCCCCACGCCGGCCAGTGCCAACGCGGCTGCCACGTTTACGTTGGCCGGAAAACCTGCCGCCGCGTCCAACGCATTGCCGCGGAACACGCAGAGCGGCTCCGTCAGCCCGCCCACCTCGATCCCGTGCTGCTCCAGATACGGCGCGCCGGCCAGCCCGGCCGGCGGTTTGCGGGTCACCATGGTGACGCTTGTCACAGCGCCCTCCGCCGCGGCGCGCACCGCATCAAGGCCGAGCAGGGCACCGGTGGGAACGATGATGCGGGCGCCGGTGGCCCGGGCCTGATCCACCAGATGCATGCGCGGCAGCAGTGCGCCGACCGAGGCGGGAACGAAGATGCGGCCGGCGTCGATCGCGGCGCGGGCGATCGGCTCGAACAGGGCGGCGGGGGCGGCTTCCACCACGATATCCGCCTCGCCCAGGGCCGGAATGTCCACCACGCGCGGCGGTGCGCGGAAGCCTGCCAGGTTGCGCGCCGCCTTCGCGTGGTCGCGTGCCGCCACGGCGATCAGGGCCAGGCCATCCACCCCCGCGTCCAGGGCCTGGGCGAGCGGCAAGCCGATCGCACCAAGCCCGGCGATGGCGACAGTCCTGGTCATAGCGTCTCCCCAGTTGCGGGTCTGCCCGCCAACGCACGCGCCTGCGCCAGGTCGTCCGGCGTGTTGACGTTGAGGAAGCGGTCCCACGGACCGGCCGGGAAATCAACCCGCCGCATACCGATGGAGTCGGCGAAGCGGGCCACGCTGCGCGGCCCGGGGGAGGCGAGCAGCGTGCGCAACCGGTCGCGGCAGGCAACCGGCCAGAGCGCCACCAGGTGATGCACGCGCCCGCCGCTGACAACGCAGGCGGGTGGCGGCGTGAGCGCCGCCGGCAGTCCGGCCGGCACGAAGGGCGTATCGCCCGGCACGCTGAGCAGCGCCGATGCGCCGAGGCCGGCCGCCCAATCCATTCCGGCCAGCAGGCCGGCCAGTGGGCCTTCGCCGGCGAAAGCGCCGTCCGGCAACACGGGTAGCCCGAAGGCGGCGAAGCGGGCCAGATCGCCGTTGGCGCTGATGGCAACGGCAGCGGGATCGGATCCCAATGCCGCAATCACGCGTGCCAACATCGATTGGCCGGCGACGTCCAGCAGCGGCTTGTCTCCGCCACCCATCCGGTGTGCCGCCCCGCCCGCCAGAATGACGGCGGCAACGTGCGGACCCGCAAAAGGATCGGTGCGGCGCGACCGGCTTGCTGGCTGCACGGGAACAGAGGGATTGATGGGAACCACGTGCGTCCGATCGACACTCATCGCCATGCAGGTGGCGACTGCGCCAGCTGGGCTGGATCTGGGGCGAGCAACGGGACTCGAACCCGTGACATCCAGGACCACAACCTGGCGCTCTGCCAGCTGAGCTATGCCCGCCATCCAGGCGGCGCTATTTGCCCCCTCAAAGGGTGGCCGTCAACGTGCTTCCAGCCGCGCCAGCGGTTCGCATTTTGCCGGAAGGCCGCGGATGCCTCCCCCCCGTGTCATGGCCGGCGAAGGCCGGCCACCCACGTCTTTCTGCGCCGGTGTCAGGCAAAGACGTGGGTGGCCGGCCTTCGCCGGCCATGACACGGGGGAGCGACTGCCGTCGGCAAGCCAACAAGCCAATATGAGAATTGCTGCAGCCGTGCCAGCGGTTCGCCTTGCCCCACCGGCGCCGTCACGCAATCCGTCACGTCATGGCCAGCGAAGGCCGGCCACCCACGTCTTTTCCGCGTCATCAAAGCCAGGTCGTGGATTGGCCGACCTTCGCCGCCCATGACGGGGCGGCTCCGCGCCGCCTGGACGCCAGACAGAGAACGACTGCGTTCACGCCGCAGGTGGCCGTCGCGGCGGCGGAGCGCCACCCTCGCCCGTGTTGCCGGTTGCTCCGCGCGCCACCGTCAGGCGTTGGCCACCAAATCGTCCAACACGGGATCCCACAGGCGAATGCCACCGGTGATCCCCGCTTCGTTCGGCACCGTGCGCACGTTCGGTGGCAGGTCGCCGTTCAGCCGCTTGGCATTGCCGCCGCCGACCAGCAGTACGTCGTAGTTGACCAGCGTCTCGATCCAACCGATCGCCTTGCGCACCCGCTTGTTCCAGCGCTTGGCTCCCGCCGACTTCAGCGCCGCGTTGCCAAGCCACTCGTCATAAGTGCGGCTCCGGTGCGACGGATGCTGGCTGAGCTCCAGATGCGGCGCCGGCCGGCCATCGTCGAAAATCGCGAAGCCCATGCCGGTGCCCAGGGTGATCACGCATTCCAGGCCCGAGCCGGAGATCACTCCCAACCCCTGGACGGTCGCATCGTTCAGCATGCGCGCCGGCTTGCCCAACCGCTCGCTCAGCATCGCGGCCAGCGAGTAGCCGCGCCAGGCCTCGGTCCCCAGGTTCGGCGCGGTCAACACCCGGCCGTGCCGCACCACCCCCGGAAACCCCATGGATATGCGGTCGAACGCGCCGAGCGGCTGGGTCAGGGTCAACAGCCCTTCGAGCACCGCCTCCGGGGTGGCCGGGTGCGGTGTGTCGATGCGCTGTGCCGGCTCTGTCATCACCCCCTGGGTATCCAGCACGCTGGCCTTGAGCCGGGTGCCGCCGATGTCGATCGCCAGGGTCAGGGGGCCGGCGGAGCGGGAGGTACTGGTCATGCCGCCTCATCCAGTCGCTGCAGGAAATCGCGCAATGCCGGCGCCCATTTCGCCCCGTCGGCACCCGAGGCGAGATGCCCCCGGTCGCTGTCGATCTCGAAATAGCTGGCTTCCACGCCCGCGCCCCGCAGCGCCGCCAGCACCCCCGGCGCCAGGCTGGGCGGGAACAACAGGTCGGTGCGTGACAACACATAGAGGACCGGCACGCGAATGCGATCCAGCATGCCAGTCACATCGTACTGTTCCGCCGCTCGGCCGAGGATCAGCATGGAGTTCGCGTCGAAACCCTCGGCCCAGTGGGCGGCCACCCGGTGGATGGCGGCTTCGCGTTCGGCGGGATCAGGGAAGCGCTCTGCCAGGGCCTCCATCATGCCGTAGCGCTTCAGCGTCTCCACCCGCAGCGCGGTCATCGTCGCGGCCATGCCGCCGGTGCCGTAGTAGTCTCCGCCATTCCAGTTCGGGTCACGGGCGAAGCGGGCGCGCAGGTCCGTGGTCATGTCGCCGCGGCTGCGCGGCGCGGAGACCACAGGCACCACGCCGTCCATGAAGTCCGGGAAGGTCACCGCCCACTGGAAGGCCTGGAACCCGCCATAGGACGGGCCGACCACGGCGCGCAGGTGCCGCACGCCGAGATGGTCCAGCAGGCGGCGCTGAGCGGTGACGATGTCGGTAAGGGTGATTTCTGGGAAGGACGACCCATAGGGCCGGCCGGTGCGCGGATCGATCGACGCGGCGTTGGTCGAGCCATAGCTGGAACCCAGCATATTGGAGGCAACCACATAATATCGCGCGGTATCGATCGGCATCCCCGGCCCGACCAGCGTGCTCCAGGCGCCTTCCGAGGAACCGCCACCGGGCTCGATCATCTGGTGACCGCTGGTATAGCCGTGGGTCACCAGAATGGCGTTACGCCCGTCCGGGGCCAACCGGCCCCGCGTCGTATAGGCGATAGTCGCCTCCGGCAACGCGCCGCCGCGCTCCAGGTGAAAGTCGGCGAAGGTGTAGCGGTCGCGCACGAGATCGGTCACGGCGGTCTCCTCCTGCCTGTCCAGCAAACTGGTGGCGGAAACGTGCCATTCCTGCCGCATGGATGCCAGGGGGGGAGAGCCCCGGTACATCGTGCCGGAAGTCCTGACGCGGTTACGCCACCCACGACGGGTACGCTCAACGGCGTCGGGACTTCCGGCGGCGTGTACTAGTGCACCAGCAGAGTCTGGCTCCGCACCAGCCTGGCATACAGCCCATCCTGCTCCATCAGCGCGGCGTGGGTGCCTTGTTCCACCGCCCGGCCGTCGGCCACGCCACCACCAGGTCGGCATCCCGCACCGTGGACAGCCGATGCGCCACCACGATCGTGGTGCGGCCCTCGCCGCAGGTGGGCCAGAGCGGTCTGCACCGCCGCCTCGCTTTCGGTATCCAGCGCGCTGGTCGCCTCGTCCAGCAGCAGGATGCGCGGATTGCGCAGCAGCGCGCGCGCCAGAACGACGCGCTGCCTTTGGCCGCCGGACAGCCGCTGGCCGCCTGGCCCGACCCGCGTCTCATACCCCATCGGCAGCGCGGCGATGAAATCTGCCGCCGCCGCGGCCGCGCGCGCAGCCGCCTCCACCTCGGCCTCGCTCGCGTCCGGCCGGCCCATGCGGATGTTTGCCGCCACCGTATCGTCGAACAGCAATGCGTCCTGCCCGACATAGGCGATGGCGTCGCGCAGGCTTGCCAGCGTCACGTGGCGGATATCCGCGCCGTCCACACTGCACCGCCCCGCCGGTGACGTCGTGCAGCGCGGAATCAGCGCCAGCGCCGTGGACTTTCCCGCCCCGGATGGCCCGACCAGCGCCACCGTCTCGCCCGGTAGCGCCTCGAAGCTCAGCCCGGCAGTGCGCATCCGGCCGTCCGGGATAGAAGAAGCGCACGTCGTCGAACGCCACGTGCCCCCGCCCGGCCGGCAGGTCGACGGCATCCGGCGCGTCGGTCACGCGGGCGCGCTCGTCCAGCACGCGGAACACGCGAACCAGCCCGGCCAGCCCCTCCTGCAAGCGCGGCATTCAGCGAACCCAGCGCACGCAGTCGGCCGTGCGGCGATCAGCAGCGCGGCGACGAAGCCGGTAAAATTGCCGATCGTCTGGGTGCCCAACGCCGCACGCCAGCCGGCAAAGCCGATCACCGCCGCCACCGCCGCACCGCCCAGAACCTCCAGCACCGGATCGATACGCGACCGGCTCTTGCTCATGCGGAACAGCGCCCGGTAGAGCTGGGTGAAAGCGTGCTCCGCGCGATCGGCCTCGCTTGCCTCCAGCCGGTAGGCGCGCACGGTGCGGGCCTGGGCGAAGCTCTCGTTCAGCAGCGCCGCGGTCTCGCCCATGCGCTCCTGCATGCCGCCCGAGGCGCGGCGCACCCGCCGGCCGATACGCTGGATCGGCACCGCGGCCAGCGGATACAGCGCCGCGGCGATCAGCGACAGCAGCCAGTCCAGGTACAGCATCGACACCGCCAGCCCGATCACGGTCACCGCGTCGGCGATGCCGTTCACCGCGCGGGTCAGCGCCTCGCGGATGATCGCCGCATCGGTGGTGAACCGCACGGCGAGCTGCGCCGGCGACTCGCGTTCCAGCCGCGCCAGGTCGGACGGGTAAGGTGGGCGAACATGCGGCCCTGCAGGGCGCGGATCACCAGCAGCACGACCTGCTGCACCTGAACGTTCTGGAAATACTGCGCCGCCGCCTTGACGCTGGTGACCACCAGCACCAGCACCGGGATCTGGTACAGGATGCGCGCGGTCCTTGTCGGTGAACATCTGGAACGCGTGATCGATCACCACCGGATACAGCGCGGTGGTGCCCGCCATGATCCCGGTAAGCACCAGCATCAGCAGCAGCCGCGCCTTGTGGTGGCGGATATGCTCCTGCCACAGCCGCCGCAGCAGCGCCGGCGTGCTGTCGTTCGCAGGTCCGTCAGTGAATTGACAGTCGTTCTGGCATCCATGCCACGCCGTCTAACAGGCAGGACGCGGCTCATGCCAGGGGGATGCGGTCACGTCGTTGACAGATCCTCGGATATGTTCCAGAACGCCGCGCGACAGAAATTTCCGCATGACGCTAACTTTTGGTCAAGAGATGGCTGTCATCGTGCGGCCAATTCGGCACGCATCGGCGAGTTCGGCCTCGCAGATCATATCCCGGTGCCGGGCCGATCGGGCCACGCAGGGAACATCTCGAGATGAGCACACAGACCTATACGGTCGCACAGGCACTGCAGACGACGGCCAGCGGCATCACCGTGGTCGATACGCCGACCAATATTGCCGACGTCGATTGACAACACCAGCCCTGCTGTCGCGTGTCAGTCTGTTCACCCTGGGGGCCGACGATGCGATCGATGCCTACCGGGCCGAATCGCTCTACACACTCGGCAGCCAGTTCAGCCGTGGCGGCTACACGCTGACGGTCCGCGACACCGTCGCATCGCTGACATATCCCGGCAACGCCCAGGCGCCGCAGGTCGGCAATGTCGTCCAGGTGCTCGACACCGCCACCAATATTCTGGCGGCCGCTGACAACCCGATCATCCGCGGCGCCCACACGATTTCGTTCGACCGCCAACTCCACGCTGACCCTGGCACAACTTCAGCTTCTGGAGAGCTGGCCCAGCTTCACGGCTTTCGGCACGACCATTACGCTGGCGGATACCGCGGCAAATCTGCTGGCCGTAACGCCCGACATGATGAAACCGGCGCTGCAGGTCTACGAAGTCGCCGTCAATTCCACCGTGTCCGCGGCCGACGCCGTCATCTTGTCGGCGCTGCCGGGCTTCACCATCAACTCCGGCACCACGCTGACCATTTCCGATTCGCTCGCCAACATGAACCAGCTTCGCGCTGTCGCATCTTGGACTGGCGACGCTGCCAAGCGTCGCGTTGCAGATCAGCGACACGTGAACAACCTGATCAATGGCACCACGACCCTGGCAACGCTGCATCGGCGCCTTCCCCAACATTTCGGTCGTGCCAGCCCCAGGCCAGACCGTAACGGTCGCACCAGCTGGCCCAGCTCACCACGGTTCCGGACCTGTCTACCGGCACCGGACACACGCTGACCGTCGCCGACACCGTGGCGAACCTGCTGACGCTTTCGGCGGCGCAGCTCGCCCTGGTGCAGAATGCGCATCTGCTTTCCAGTGAAGCCGCGTCCGTGTCGCAGGTGCAGCAACTGGCCGCCCTGCCGGGATTCTCGGCGGGCAGCGGCAACCAGCTGTCCGTTCGCCGATACGATCGCCCATCTGGCGCTACCTGACCCCAGCGCAGACGGCGCTGCTGACCAACATCACGGCCGACGACACGGTAGCCGACCTGGTCGCCGCCCTCGCGGCCAACGCTGCCCGCACTCGGCTCGGTCACCCATGTCACCGCGCGAACTGGACAGCGGCAGCTATACGGTTGCGCAACTGGCCCAGCTCGCCGCCAGTTGCCAGTCATGGCGAACTCACCCTGGCGCCCACCGCCAACGGCACGTCACTGCACGTGGTGGACACGCTGCAGGACATCGCGGGAGGCGCCAACTCGCTGGCGCTCTCTGGGGCAGGCCGGCGCAGCCTGACCATCACCGCCACCAACGACCACAGCATTCTCTCCGCCGGCGACGCGGCCGCGCTGGTGGCGATTCCCGGCCTGAACCCGGCCGACTACACGCTTGCCGTATCCGATACCGGACCGGCAATCAGCGCCGTCGCAGATTCGATCTTCCATCACGGCTTCCAGTCGATCACCGTCACCTCGGGCACGCTTTGCCGTCCCGCTGGCAGACCTGCTGGATCCGACCCTGCACTTCGCGCCGGGCGGCACCGCGGAGGCGGCGCAACTGAGCAGCAGCGCCACGGTGGACACCGCGACGCTTGCCGAACTCGCGGCCCTGCCCGGCATTCGGCGTCGCCAGCGGCGCCACGCTGACGGTGCAGGACACCGCGGAAGCACTGGCCGCGCATGAAGCGACCGCAGCGCCGTACGCCAGCGCCGCGCAGGTTGACCGATTCACCGCCACCCTCACGGCAGCCGAGGCAACGCAGCTTGCCGACCTGCGCAACGTGCGTCGGCGCGACACAGTTCAGCCTCGGCGGCAACCTGCTGCCGTCACCGACACCGCCGCCAACCTGATCAACTCCGGCCAACAGCGCCGGCGTCGCCCTGGCCGCGCCGCTACCCTGGCCGACGACGCCCGCGTCAGCGCCGCCCAGGCAAGCCAACTGATCGCGCTCGGCCCGACATTCTCCCCGGGCAGCGCCACGCTGATCCTGTCCGACACCGCAGCGAACCTCGCCGGCCTGGCAGGCAACCCGGACGAACCTGGCGACGCTGAACAGCTGGCACAGCCTGGTGCTGCTCAGCGCCGACGCCACGCTCGTCGTCGCCGACGCCACCGCGCTGGCCGGATTCACCGGCTTCACGCCGGGATCGCATCACCTGGTCATCAGCGACACGGCGCAGAACCTGCTGCACGCCATCTGCCGTCACTGGCAGCGGTGTTACGCGGTCGAGCTGTCCCAGCCAGCCACGCTGACCGTCGCCGACGCCGCCGCGCTGTCGGCTGCACACGCAGTTCATCGGCACCAACCCGGTCACCGTCGCCGACACGCCGCGCACCTCGCCGCCATGCCGGCTGCGCTGACCGCCTTCGCCGCGATCGAAACACTGGTGCGCCCGACCGCCGACAACGCCAGCCAGTTCGTGCTCGACGCCGCCCAATTGGCCACGCTGCTGGCGCTGCCGAATCTCGACGTGCCGGCTTCGCCGGCCAGATCACCCTGGCCGACACCGCCGGCACGCTGCTCGCCGACGCCGCCACCCTGTCAAGCTTGCCCAACCGGCCTGGCCGGGCATGTGATCGCCGTCGCTGGCTCGGCGGACGCCACCGTGTCGGTCAGCCAGGCGGAAGCCCTGCACGCGCTCAGCGGCTTCTCGCTGAACGGGCACAGCCTGACGATCAGCGACACCGCCTGCACATCGCCGGCCTGGACGCGGGCACGCCGGCCATGGCGACCGACATCCAGGTGACCAGCGGCGGCAACGCGATCTACTCCGCGGCCGACTTCATCTCGCTGACCCAGGCTCGAACTTCGCCGCATCGGCCAGTCGCCGTCGCCGACACCGCCAGCGCCCTGCAGGCGCTGGCTTCCGTCGACCGCCGACCAACTGACCGCACATCTCCGGCATCGCAGTCACGCCGGGCGACGCGGTCACCGCGGCACAGGCGGAGGCGCTGACCACGCTGCCCAACCTGCAGGCCAACGGCAACGTCAGCATCGCGGACACCGCGGCGAACCTGCTGCAGGGCACCGGCGCACAGCCCGACGACTGGGCCGGCGAACAGCTGGCCAGCCACGTCACGCTGTCGGCCGACGCCACCATCGACGCCGCGCAGGCGGCGCAACTGGCGCAGCTCGGCTCCCGCTTCGACAATGGCGGCCACACGCTGACGGTGCAGGACACGCCCACCGCGCTGCTTGCCGAGCGCAGAACGCTTGGCGCCGATCGCCAACCAGATCGGCGCGACGGAGCTGGCGCCAACGCCACGCCCTGGGTCGTATCACTCGCAACCGCCGCGCAGCTCGGGCTGCTGCCGCACTTCACCCCCGGCCCGGCCGGCGCGGTTGTCGCCGACACCGTCGCCAACATCCTGGCGCCGACCAACGCGACGATGGTCGCCCAGGTGCCGGCCGTCACGCTCAGCGGCGATGACAGCGCACGGTGGCGCAGCTGCCCAGGCACTGCATGCCCTGGGCAATTTCAGCCTGGGCACCCACGGCGCCGGGATCGCCAACCAGCTGACGATCACCGACGGCACCGGCCACCTGGCGCAAGCTGGACCCCGCCACCGCGGCGATGGCCAGCGCCATCCAGCTGCAGGGCAGCGGCATCGCGTCCGTTGCGCATGTTCGACGCCATCCGCGCTCTGCCGAACTACAGCGATAACGGCAACCTGCTGCTGATCTCCGATACCGCCACCCACCTGCTGACGCCTGGTGGGCAGCGACGTCAGCCTGGCCTCGGCCATCATGCTGACCCCCGATCCGTCCGACACCGGGCTGACCGCCATGCAGGCGCAGCAGCTGGCCACCCTGCCCGGCTTCACCCCTGGCATCGCGCAGATCGGCGTGCTGGATACCGCCGCCCACCTGCTGCAGGTCAACGGCGCCGGCCCCATGCCCGACTACTGGAACGGCGAACTCGCCGCCAGCACCGTGACGCTGTCGCAGGACGCCACCGTGTCCGCCGACCAGGCCGCGGAGCTGGCACTGCTCGGCAGCCGCTTCTCGCTCGGCGTCCTACACGCTGACCGTAAGCGACGGCGCGGCCGCCCTGACCTCGCACCGCCAACGCGTCCGGCCTGGCCATTGGCCACCCCATCGACCTGTCTGGCGCCAGAAACGCTGTCCGCGGCCGACGCCACGCGGCTGGCCGGCCTCGGCGGCCTGGACAAGGCGGGCCACGGCGTCACCGTACCGACAGCGCCGCCAACCTGGCCTTCGCCGGCTATGCCGCCGGCCTGGCGCTGGCCGACACCGTGCAGCTTGGGTCCGCCACCAGCCTGGACCGTCGGCGCCGCCGAGGCGCTGATCGGCATGCCCAACTTCGCCGCCAATGCGCGCCGCGCCGCTGACCATCGCCGATACGCTGTCCAACCTGCTGGACCTCGGCTCCGCGTCGCTGGCGCACAACAACGCGGTGCTGCAGGCGACGCCGATCGCGCTGTCCGCCGACACGGTCGCCACCGTGGCGCAGATGGCCGCGCTGGCGGCGCTGCCGGAATACGCGCAGTTCAGCCGCAACGGACACACGCTGACCGTCGCCGATACCGGCCGGCACCTTGCCGGCTTCACCCCGGATGGCGTTACCACGGCGACTGCCTATGTGCATGACCGGCGACGCCACGCTGACCGCGGCGCAGGCCGACATGCTGGCCGCCTCGGCGGTGCAACCTGACGGCAACATGCTGACCGTCGCCGATACGCCGGCCGCCCTGCTCGACACCGCCAACGCGATCCGGCGTGGCGCTGGCGGATGCGCTGGCCCTGTCCGGCAACGCCACTGTCGATGCCTCCACCGCCGCACAGCTGGCCGGGCTGGCGAACTTCAGCGACCGGCGGCCACCGCTTACCGTCAGCGACACCGCCCAGGCGCTGATCGACCATGGATACCGCGACCCAGCAGATGGCCGGCGTCCTGTCGCTGTCCGCCGACCGACACGGTGGATGTCGCCGGCGCTGCTGCGCCTGGCCCTGTTCGGCATCAAGTTCAGCGCCGCCGGCGCACTACTCTGAGCGGTCGCCGATACCGCCGCCCATCTCGCCACGCTGAACCCGCTGGAAACGGCGCTGACCAACGCACAGGTGCTGAACACCGACGCCACCATCACCGGCGCCGTCGCCACCCAGCTTGCCGACCTTGCCGCACTTCCAGGTGGGCAGCGGCGTGTCACTGACCGTGCAGGACACCGTCGCCAACCTGCTCGCCCTGCCGGCGGCGGTGCAGGCGATCGCCACGGCGGAACAGCTGCCGGACGCTGCCCGGCGCCACCGTGACGGCGCCGCGGCGCATGCCGCGGGGCTGGCCGCGCTGCCGCACTTCTCCGGCGCCATGCCAGCAATCACCGTGGACGACACGATCACCGCGCTGAACAATCCGGCCAACACCGGCTGGCACAACGTGGCCAGCGAGTATGTGGTGACCGACTCGTCAGCAACCTGCTGGCGAATCGCCACGGCACAGCTGCTGACCGGCGCCGCCGGGGTGAACCTGCTGGGCGACACGCAGGTGGACGCGGCAACGCCTTCGCCACCCTGGCGTCGATCCCGCACTTCGAATCCGGCGGCGCGCGCTGACCGTGGTGGACGGCCCGGCCGCAATCGCCGCGCACGCCGCCGAGATCGCCGCCTTCGCCACCATCGCGCAGGTGGACGCCTCCACCCCGGTCTCGGCGGCCGCACAGGCCGAACTGCTGGCCGGCCTGGACAGCGCGGGGATCCTGAGCTTCGCCGCCGGCGTGCACCTGGCGGTGCAGGACAGCTACGCCAATCCCTGACCGCTGCGGCGAATGCCGACGGCGTTGGCCTGGCCGAACAGCATCACGGTGCTGGACGACTATCGACCAGGTGCTGGCTGCCACGCAGCACGACTGGGGCAGCCAGAACCCGTTCTATGACCTCAACGGACGGCACGGTCACCGGTGCGCACTGGCGATCGTCGATGCACATGCCAGCCATTTCTCGCTGGACGGCCACACGCTGTCGGCAACCGATTCCGCCGATGGCGCGATCGCCAACGCAGCCTCCTTCGGGACAATGGGACTGAGCGTGGCAGTCAGCGACACCGTTGCCAACGTTGCCGCCGATGCCGCCGGACTGATCGCACTCGGCAGTGCCCTGTCTTCGATAACGCTCACCGACCAGCCATCCGTGCTCGCCGAAACGGCAGCCGAGCTGGCTGGTTTGGCCGGAAAGCTGGGCGGTAATGCGCTGCTGGTGGCCGACGGCGCCAACGCGGTGGACGGCAACATGAGCGACCTGCAGACGCTGTATCTGGCGGGCTGCCTCACCTCGGTGCACGTCACCGATACCGCGGACGCAGTTGGCGGCGTTGCGTCATCGCTTGCGTGGTTTGGCGCCGGGCTGGAGGTGACGCTGAGCGCCGGCACCGTCGACTCCGAGGTGTTCGCCAACCTGTACGCAGTGATGGGCAATCTCGATCCCGGCACTACCGTCGATGTCAGCGACGACGCGACAAATCTGTGGGGGCGGCATGCAACGCTGGTGGCGATGCAGTCCGTGCTGGGCACGCTGACGCTGTCCGACGGGAACACGGTGGATGCCGCCACCGCCGCCTCGCTGGCGCCTCTGGACAGTCATCTGGGGCTGGGCGTGCAGCTTGGCGTGCAGGACACTGCCGCGAACATTGTCGCGGCAGCCAGCGACCTGCAGACGCTGCAGGGCGACGATCGGCTGCGCGGCCGTCACCGCCACCTTCGCCACCGCGGCGGACGTGGTGGACCACAGCGCTGCCCTGGCGGGATTGGGAACCCATGCGAGCATCACCGACGATGCGACGACGATCGGCGCCGACCTGGATGCGCTGCAGGCATTCCTGGATACCGGCGGCCACCTGGACCCGATCACCCTGACCGGCGGCGGCACGGTGTCCGTCACCGTGCAGCAGATCACCGACGATGCTGGCGTGCTCGCCAGCCTGCCCTATCACGTGGTGGTGCAGGATGCGGCGCTGACCATCCAGAACGACCTGGCCGATGCGGGTTCGGTGCTACTGGCCAACCTGGCGAACATCGACGGGTTCTCGGTTTCGGACAGCGGTACAGTGAACCTGACCGGCGCCCAGCTGCTCGATCCGCAAATCGACGGTGACAACAGCTCCTTCCTGGCGAAGTTCAGCGGCGGCTATGCGGTGACCGCGCAAGTGGGGCAGCTCGACGATATCGCGCTCCTGCCGATCCCGCCGGTGTCGCTTGCGGTGAACGACTCCACTGGTGCGATCGAGACCGACCTGGGGCAACTCAGCCCGAGTTTGGTGGCGCATCTTGCGATGATCGACACGATCACCGCCGATGGCGGCGGAACGATCACGCTCACCGAAACGCAGGCACGCCTGGTCGGCATGGACGACGGCAGCGACTCGGTGTTCGACAAACTGCACGGCACCGCCAGTCTTGCTGTGACGCAGGTGCTGGCGGCGGATGCTGGCGCCGTCGCCGGACTGCCGTCACGCCTGTCAGCATCGCGATCGATGACTCAAGCGCCAACATCGCAGCCAGTATTGGCGTGCTGGCTGCGCAGTATGCACTGATCACCGGCATCACCCTGCAGGACAGCGGCACAATCACCCTGACCGAGGCGCAGGCGACCACTGCGCATGTCGCGGACACCGCGGATTTGGTGCTCACGCATATCGACGCGCTATCGTTTGCCGTGACCGGCGCGACGGTGGCACAGCTTATCGATCTTGACGGGCTGCATCTGCACCCGGCCTCGATTACGATCGCTGACCAGACCGCGAACATCCGGGCCGACCTGGAACTGGCGACACCGACGCTGATCGACCATATCGGGCAGGTCACCGCCATCGTCGGCGATGGCGGCACGCTGTCGCTGACCGTCTCGCAATTCACCGCCGCCGACGCCGTGCTGGCCATGGTGTCCAACGCCACGTTGCAGGCCACGGGAGCGTCGGTCAGTGACATCCCGGATCTGTTCGGCCTGACGCGCGCGCCCGACACGATCACCCTTTCGGACTCGGCCGCGAACATCGAGAGCGACCTGCTGAGCGTGGGCGGTATTATGGCCCACATCGGCAATATCCAAGCGGTTGCCGCCTCCGGCGACGGGATCATCACCCTGGCCACCAGCGACGTGCTGGGTGGGAGCCTGGATCTGCTGTTCCCGAAATTGCAGGCCCAATCCCTGCACGTCACCGGCGCTGCCCTCGGAGACATCACGAACCTACAGGCGATCGGCGCATCACTCGGTACGATAGCGATCCACGACGACTTCACGACGATTTAGTCCGACCTGACGCAACCGACGCCGCAACTGCTGACCGATCTGGGTCTGATCAGCGGCATCACCTTCACCGATGGCTCGACGCCGACATTGACGTTGAGCCTGGACCAGGTGGCGCAGGATGCGTCAGTGCTGGCGCTGATCTCGGATCCGTACGACCTGACGATCAACGAGACCACGGCGAATTTGCAGAACGTGCTGCAATCCGGCGCGGCGGACCTCATCGCCCTCGCGGCTCATCTCACCAGTATCCACGGCGATGCGGGCGCGGTCAGCCTTACCTACGCTCAGGCAACAGTGTCGGGCATCTCCGACGTTCTGGCGCAGATCTCCAACGAAAGCCTGACGGTGACCGGTGTTACCGCCGCAAACGTCGACGCTATCATGAACCTGCCGCTGGCGCCGACCAGCATCACCGTAAACGATACGGCAGCGGGGTTGGCGGCCGAACTGGCCAATGCGTCCTCGGCGTTGATCACCGACCGCGCATCGATCACTGCGATCACGGTCAGCGACGGCGGCACGATCCAGCTGACGGCGGACCAGGCATTGGCCGCCGGTGTCGCCGATGACGCCGGATCGGTGCTTGGCATCATTGGCGGTTCCGTCCTGGACGCGACCCACGCAAGCGCTGTGCAGGTTGGCTTGCTCGTGGCGCTCGGTGCCCCGAGCATGACACTCCACATCGAGGTGAGCGATACCGCCGCGAATATCATCGCGGACAACGGCGACGCCCAAAATCTGACGAACGATGCGTCATACATCGACTCCATCGAAGTCACCGAGGTGGCTGTTACCGATCTCCCGACGATCGGTGGGCTGCCGGTCACGCCGGACAGTGTGGTGGTCACCGATTCGCCAACGAATGTCGAGAATGACCTGAGCAATCCAGGCAGCTCGAACCTGGTGAACAGCAGCATTCCGATCGCCTCGATCGTTCTCGACCAGGCCGGGACGGTGGGTGTTTCGGCGGCCGGACTGCAGGATAGCGGCGTTCTGGCCGTGCTGGCGAAGCTGCCGGACGACAGCATCACGGCCACCGGATTGGCGGTTGACGATATCGCGATTGTCGCCGGACTGGGGGCCAAGCTTCACGACATGGACGTGTCCGACACCGTCGGCAATATCCAGACCGATATCACCATCGGCAATCACTACCTGCTCGACAATCTGTCCGCCATTACCGGCATCACCGCCGCCGGCAGCATGACGCTGACCGCCGACCAGGTGGCAGTGGCCGGGGTGGATGACGGTGCGCAGTCCGTACTGGGGCTGCTGCCAGGTGTGGACCTGACTGTCACAGGTGTGGCGATCGGCGACCTCGCAGACATGATGCTGCGGACGCATGCACCCGATCACGTTACCATCCTGGACACGGCGGCCAACATCGCGGCACAGCTGACCAGCGGACTGCCCGACCTGAGTGCGGATCTCGCCCAAATCCAATCCTTCACCGTCTCCGACAGCAACCCGATCGAATTGACCATGGCGCAGGCCCTGGCGGGCGGCGATGTCGCGACGGTACTGACGAACACGACCGGCACGCTGGAGGTCAGTGGTGTCGATCTTGGCTCGCTGACGACCGTTGCCAGCATAACCGGACCCACGCTGCAGATCGACGTAAGCGATACCGCCTCCAGCATTGAAAGCGATTTGACCGGTACCGGGTCGCTGGTAACGAACCGATTGCTGCTGCATGACGTGCATGCGACCGACGGTGCCATTTCGCTGACCGTCGCCCAGGTGGAGGCGGTCAACATGGACGATGGCGCGCAATCCGCCCTGGCGCACCTGAGCAGCGGCCTGATCGTCACCGGCGCCCAGATCGCCGATCTGGACACGCTGGCGGGGCTGACCACGCACGCCACGGAGATCGAGGTCAGCGACGCGTCTGCGGCCATCCAGGCCGATCTGACAGATCCCAGTTCGGATCTGGTGGCACTGGGAGCCGCGCTGGGCAGTCTCGCCTCGAACAACGCCGGCGCGATCACGCTGACCGATAGCCAGGTGAACGCCACTGGCGTGGCCGACGCGCTGGCCCATCTGTCCGGCGCAGCGCTGGAAATCACCGGCGTGCCGGTCGCCGACATCGACGCGATGGCGGCGCTGGTTGGAGCAGGCGGAAGCCTCACAGTGCTGGACACCGCAGCTGCGCTCTACGACGCTTGCCAGCCGGGTGGAGATATCGCCGTGCACTCGGGTCTCATCATCTCGGTGGGAGCAAGCGATGCCTCGCTTGACGTGGATACCGCCTCGGTCGGCTACGACATCCTGGTTGGCCTCGGCATTCCGTTCGACGAAAGCAGCCTGACCATCACCGGGACCGCCGGTCAGCTGCTGACCGCGGCCGCCGACCATGCCGCCATGTTGTCGGCAGCCCAGTCGGTGCAGCTGACCGACAACGCGCTTGGGCTGAGCGCGGTCGATGCCACGAACTCTGGCCACGCCCAATTTCGACCCGAACGGCAATCAGGTGACGATTTACGATACCGGCGCCAACTTGCTGGATGCCGGCAATGCATCCGGAATTGGCCTGGCCTCCGCCGTCACGCTGTCGGCCGACTTCACCGGCACCGCGCAGCAGGTCACCGACCTGGTGGGACTGACAGGTTTCAGCGACGATGGGCATGGCATTGTCCTGCAGGACACCCCAACGAACCTGCTGGACAACGGATATGCCGACGGCATCGCCGCCGCCGACACGGTTTCGCTGGACGCGAACTGCTCGGTGGACGCCAGTACGCTCACTCAACTGTTGGCGATCAACCATTTCACCAGCGGCGGACACCAGATCACCCTGCAGGACACCATCGACAATCTCAACAATGCGGGCGCCTCCCTGCTGCAGCAGGCCGACGTGGTGGACGCGGCCGATACTACGGCCAATCTCCTCAGCCACCTGGACGACCTGGCCCTGTTCGGCCAGAACTACGATCTGGCGATCTCGGTCAGCGACGCCTCCGCGAACGTGGCTTCGGTTGCGGTCAGTGCAGCGGACTACACCACCTATCAGGCAACGCTCGACAAGGTGGACATGACCGGCATCATCCAAGTGACTGGTTCGGCCACCGAACTCGCCGCACTGGCAAGCACGCTGTACAATGATGTGGCAGTGGGCGAGGTGGACGTCGAGGATACGGCGAACAGCATCCTGGCCAACCTGCCGGCATTGGAGACGATCGGTGCCAAGTTCTCCGGCGCGAACCTGTCGAATGCGACGGTGAATGCCGCGGCCGTGGCGTCGCTGCTGAGCATCTCCAACGTCACCGCCACCAATCTGACGATCCTGGATACCGGCACGCAGATCGCCGCGGCGATCACCGCCAACGGCGCGGCGGCGGTGACCTTCATGAACAGCCAGACGGTGCAGCTGAGTGCCGACTCCGTGGTCACCGCCGGTGACGCCAAGGCATTGGAGAGCATCACCAGCCTGGACAAGAACGGACATCAGCTTTCGGTTTGGGACACTGCCTCGCACCTGACCGACAGCTTCGATGGCTACCTGGCCGCGGTGAGCGATAGCAGGTACGATTGACCAGGTTTACCTGCGCGCGCCTGGCGGCACGGCTACGGTTACCGCCAGCACGGCATCGTCCCTGTTTGGCATCCCGAACTTCAACCGGGGCAACCCGCAAAGCACGGACAACAACCTGATCGTCCAGGATACGGCGGCACACATCCACAGCGCGTACGCATCGTTGAGCGGCCACGCCGGTCAGCTGACCAGCGTGGTGGTCAGCGGTTCGGCAACGGTGACCGACTCGGTGTTCGGCGAGCTGCTGAGTTTGGACGCCACCAAGCTGGCCTCTGTCCAGATCACCGTGCGCGACACCGCCGCCAACATCATCGCCGGTGCACCGGGTCACACCGGAGGCTCGATTACGCCATTGGCATGGATGCTGTCGGCCAGCGCAACCGTGGACGAGGTTGGTCTGGCACAATTGGGTTCGATGCCAACATTCAGCGCCGGTGCCTACACACTTACCCTTTCGGAGTTCGCCAGCGTCAGCATCGACGATGCGAATTCGATCGGCAATCTGGGCAGCGCCTACCGCTCCGGCGGTCACACCCTGACGGTCGCCGGGACAGTGGCGGACGTGCTGGGCTCGACCCAGCGGCACGGGCCATCGTGGTGCCGGATATCACCGACACCTTCGGCAACATCGCCCTGCTCACGCCGACTTCCGGCCTGCTCGGCGGCACCATCACGGTGACCGACAGTGAATTGGTGCTGGTCTCACAAGCCGCCGCGTTCCTGGCGCTGCTGCAGGTCGGCAGCGGGTCCGGCATTCCGGTTGCCAATGTCGATTTCGGCGGCCACACGCAAACCGTGACCGACACGCTGGCAAATATCCAGACACTGACCGGCGCCGCAGCGTGGCAGCAGAACGCCAGCGTGCAGTCCGACTTCAGCCTGGCGGTAGCGGATACCGTGGCGAACCTGGTCAATCCGGACAACGCGACCGCCCTGGCAGCGATGGCCAGCACCACGTTGCTGGGCGACCAGACCTCCTCCGCGATCGATGCGGAAGCCCTGTTCGCGGTGAAGAATGCCATCCACTTCAGCCTGGGCGTCAACGTACTGACCGTCCAGGACACCGCCGCGCACCTGCTCGATCCGGTGTATTTGGATGGAGTGCAACATGGCGTCGGCGTTGCAACTGTCCGGCTCCGACACGGTCTCCGCGGCCGATGCGGAAGCGCTGATGGCAAAGGCGAACTTCCACATTGACGACGCCAACACCACCCTGACCATCAGCGACAGTTCGGAGGCCCTGCTCGACGGTGCTCTCGCCACCGCCCTTGGCAGCTTCGCCGATGCGTCGCACATCGCAGTGCAGCTGTCGTCACCCGAGACACTGGATGCGCAAACCGCGCACCGGCTGGTCAATCTGGCGCAGTTTAGCGACAATGGCGATCTTTCGATCCAGGACAGCGCGTCCTACCTGCTGAATTCCGCCAATCACGATGCCGAAGTTGCAGCGACCAGCGTGACTTTGGCGGGCGACGAGATAGTGTCCGCGGCCACCGCGGTGCACCTTGCCGAGGTTCCACACTTCGACCTGGGTGGCTATACGCTATACTTGGCGTCGAACGACTTCGCCGATGCCGCAACGCTGCGAACGATCGCCGACTTCGGCTCCAGCTTCGATCCGAACGGCCACACGTTAACCATCACTCAGGATGTGCTCACCCTGACCCCAGACGAGTACTCCGCAGTTCAGGCGGACAATCCTGTGGCTAACGGGCATGCGCTGTCGGCCATCCCGGTCGATCTGTCGGTTGACGCCACCGGCGGCAACCTGGTGATCGATGGCACTGGCGTGGATGGTGCCACCGTGACGCTGTATGATGCTGATGGTTCCGTGGTCACCGCGCTAACCACGATCCCCACCTTCCATGTCTCCGTCTCCGATGCCAGCGCCAACATGGTGCTGACCGAGACGGTCGGAGCCAGCGCGGCAACCAGCGAATCGGCGCCAGTGGTGCTGCTGGAGCAGTCGGCACTGGAGGGCATCGTCAACACCGATGGCGCCACGTTTGCTGCTTCCGGTGCGGTGCATGTGACGGGTTCGGAGTACCTGGACATCTACAACCTGTCTGCTGCTCCGGCGCATCCGGCCAACCCGGTGCTGGTCTATGATCCGACGCAGCACACGCTGTCGCTGGATGTGGACGGCCATGCGCCGGTGGTGCTGGTGACACTGGGTACCGCAACCCACGCGACAAGCCTCGACGCGACCGAGATCCTCGTGAAGCACCAGATCGGTTAGGCCGGTGCCGGTGATACTGCGCAGCAAGCCGGTGCGGCAGACTCTGTCTGCCGTTGCCGGCCCGCTGGGTTGGGTGGCTCTGTTTTCCTGCTCGGTCAACCTGATCTATCTCGCCTCGCCGCTGTACATGATGCAGGTCTATGACCGCGTCATGCACAGCCGTAGCGTGCCCACTCTGCTGTATCTGACCCTTGCGGTGGGCTTGTGCTACGCGGTGTATGCCATCCTCGACGGCGTGCGCGGCCGCGTGCTGGCCGGCGTCAGCGACGTGGTGGAGGACCGGCTGGCCCGCGCGCTGATGACGCATGTCACCACGCCGGCGCGATCGGCGCGCGAACAGCCGCATGCGGTGCACATCGCGCGCGACCTGGACACGGTGCGGCAGTTCGCCGCCGGCGCCGGCGCGCTGGCGTTCATCGACCTGCCCTGGGCGCCGATTTATCTGGCGGCGATCACACTGCTGCATCCCTACCTGGGCGCCTATGCCGTGGGTTCCGCGGTGGTCCTGGTCAGTCTGTCGCTGATCGGCGAACGCGCCGCGCGGCAGCCGATGACACGCGCCGGGCAGGTCGCCGCACGCGCTTATCAGTTTGGCGATTTCGTCACCCGCTATGCCGACTGCGCGCGCACCATGGGCATGGGCAGCGCGCTGACGGAACGCTGGCGGACGCTGCGGCATGACATGCTGTCGGCGCAGAACACCGCCAGCCACCGCTCCGTGGTGTTGAGTGCGGTCAGCAAATGCGCCCGGCTGTTCTTTCAGTCCACCATTCTGGGCGTCGGCGCGTGGCTGGCGATCCACAACGAGGTCAGCGGCGGCGCGATCTTCGCCGGTTCGTTGCTGCTCGGCCGCACGCTGCAGCCGGTGGAGGCGATCATCGGAGCCTGGCGCCCGACGCTGGCGGCGAAGGAAGCGCTGGGACGCATTGGCGCTTTGACGGCAGGCGAGGCGCTGGGGGCAGCGCCGGTCAGTCTGCCTGAACCGCATGGTGACCTGGAGCTGGAGGCAGTGGCCTGGACGCCCGCCGGCATGACCCGGCCGGTGGTGCGCGGGATATCGCTGCGCATCCAGGCGGGCGCGGTGCTGACTCTGGTGGGGCCGAGCGCGGCGGGGAAATCGACGGTGGCGCGGTTGATGGCGGGGGCGATGCGGCCGGACGTCGGGGTGGTGCGGTTGGACGATGCCGACCTGGCAACCTGGGACCGCGCGCAACTCGGGCGTGCGATCGGCTACCTGCCGCAGGAGGTGGCGCTGTTCCCAGGCACCATCCGCGACAACATCGCGCGCTTTGGGTCGGCAAGCGACGAGGAGGTGGTGGCGGCGGCCACCGCCGCCAATGCACACGAAATGATCGTGCGACTGCCGCTGGGCTACCAGACCATGCTGGATGACGCGGCGGCGTCGCTGTCCGGGGGACAAAAGCAGCGGATCGCGCTGGCGCGGGCACTGCTGGGCAATCCCGTGTTGGTGATCCTGGACGAGCCGAACGCCAACCTGGACTTCGGAGGGCGAGGCTGCACTGCACGACTGCGTGCTGGCTCTGAAGCAGCAGAAGCGGACGGTCGTGATGGTGACCCACCGGCTGGGGCTGGTGCGTGCCTCTGATCACGTGGGGACGATGAAGGACGGGCAGGTCACCGGCGTGCAACGAACCTCGGAGTTCCTGGCGGCACAGATGCCGGTGGCGGTCGCAGCGGCAGGAGGCCGGGGATGACAGGCGTACGAAGCAAACCAGGGAAGATCGTGCGGCCAGGGAACTCACTTCCCCTGGTACGGGGGAAGGTCGGAGTGGGGGGGCACGTGCGCACCGAGGCCACCAGGCTGCGCATCCACGCACCCCAACCGCAGCCCGCAGACGCAGATGGAGGCGGCGCAATGACTGGCGCGATCCGGCTCGGTCTGTTCACGCTCGCGCTGTTCTTTGGTGGCATCGGTTCCTGGGCGGCAATGGCACCGTTGAGCGGCGCGGTGATCGCCACCGGCACGCTGGTCGTGCATGGCAATCGCAAGACCCTGCAGCATCGCGAAGGTGGTATTATCGCTGCGCTGCTGGTGCAGGACGGCACCGCGGTCAAACAGGGCCAGGTGCTGATCCGGCTGGACGACACCCAGGCCATGGCGGCGTACCGCGTGCATCAGTCTCAACTATTGGCGGACCAGGCGCTCTCCGCGCGCGATCTGTCGGAGCTGGGCGGAGCCGGGGAGATAAGCTTCCCACCGGAGCTGTCGCCGGATGACCCGATCGCCACGACGGTGATGAACCGCGAACGCGTGGTGTTCCGCGCACATCGCGATCTGCTGGCCCGCCAACTCCAGGTGGTGGACCAGCGTATCGCGCAGGCGCACGAGCAGGAGAACGGCGCCCGCAGGCAGCTCGAGTTCGCCGGACGACAACTCGGCCTGGCACAGCAGGAGCAGAGCGCGGTGGCGGAGCTGGAACATGTCGGGCTGGCGCCGAAGAACCGGTTGCTGGAACTCAGCCGTTCGGTGGAGGCACTGCGCGGCCAGGTCGGTCAACTGAGCGCGGATGTGGCGCGGTTCGGCTCCCAGGCGGTGGAGATGGCGGCCGAAAAGCTGCGCCTGATGCAGGCAACCCAGTCCGATGCCACGCGCGAGTTGCGTGAGGCGCAGGTGCGGATCAACGACGTGCTGCCGCGGATCGCCGCGGATCGCGACCTGCTCCGCCGGCTGGAGATCCGTGCGCCGATCGCCGGAACCGTGGTGAACCTGGCGATCTTCACCAAGGGCGGCGTGGTCGAGCCCGGCAGACCGTTGATGGACATCGTGCCGAGTTCCGCCACGATCGAGGCGGAGGCGGATGTGCAGCCGCAGGATGTGGAACATCTGCATGTCGGCCAGGCCGCGCAGGTGGTGGCGGTGGGATTCGATCAGCGTGAGGCGCCACCGATCCACGGCAAGATCCGGGTGATCTCGGCGGATCGCGTCACCGATCCACGCACCGGCCGCGCCTTCTTCAAGGCGGAGATCACGCTGCTGGAAGATCAGGATAATGCGTCGTTGCTGAGCAAACTCGGGCCGGGAATGCCGGTGCAGATCGTGGTGCCGGTGAAGCCGCGCACGCCGCTGGAATACCTGGTCGGCCCGTTGCGCAACAGCTTCCGCACGGCGTGGCGCGAGCCATAAGGACCAGGCGCACTGCTTCGCGTCGTCCTGCGGTCCCATACACGCGAAGGCAGGCGACGACGGCGCACCTATCGTCATGGCCGCTGGGTCCCCGGCCCCGGTTCCCCGGCCCCGGGTCCCCGGCCATGACACGACGGGACCGATGCGGCATGCTCGCGTGCAGGAGACGCGTCCATGCCACCGAAACTCGGCTACCTGCTGCCTACGCGGGAGCAGATCATGCAAGGCCAGCCGCAGACCGCGCCACTGTTTGCGCTCGCCACCCGGGCGGAGGCGTTGGGCTTCGACTCGGTATGGGTCGGGGACTCCCTGCTCGCTCGCCCGCGACACGAACCACTGACCCTGCTGGCCGGCGTCGCCGGCCGTGTGCCGCGTGTGGAACTGGGCACCGCGGTGCTGCTCTCCGCGCTGCGCAATCCGGTGCTGCTGGCGCATCAGGTCGCCACGCTCGATCAGGTCTGTGAAGGGCGGCTGATCCTGGGCGTCGGCTTCGCGGCCGACCGGCCGAACATTCGTGCGGAATTCACCGCCGCCGGCGTGCCCTTCGAAAAGCGGATCGGCCGCATGCTGGAAGGCTTGCGGCTGTGTCGAGCGTTGTGGCGTGGCGAGCCGATAAACTGGGACGGCAGGTGGACCGTGACCGAGGGCGTTCTGGCGCCAATCCCGCACCGTCCGGGTGGGCCGCCGCTGTGGATCGGTGGCAATCTGCCCGCCAGCCTGGAACGCGCCGGCAAGTGGTTCGATGGCTGGTTTCCCATTGCGCCGGATGCCCCGACCTTCGCGCGGCAATGGGCGGAGGTGCAGGTGATCGCCCGCACCGCTGGCCGCGACCCCGCGCGGATGACCGGCGCGATGTACCTGACCGTCGCCCTCGACGACGACGCCGCGCAGGCCGAGGTTCGGCTGAACGGATTTCTGGAAAGCTACTACGACCAGCCCGCGCCGGTGCTGCGCCGAAGACAGGCCTGCTACGCTGGCCCCGCGGCGGCGTTCGGCGACTGGCTGGCGAAGTATGCGCAGGCTGGCGCGTCGCATCTGGTGCTGCGTTTCGCCGGAGAGCACGAGCGACAGATGGACGCCGTCGCCCAGGTGCGCAACCGGCTGGGATGGTGATCCGCATGACCCGGCAACTGCATTTGAACCTGTTCATCCACGGCCGCGGCCATCATGAAGCGGCATGGCGGCATCCGGCAGCCTCCGAGCTGCCGTTGACCGACATCGGCTACTACACCGGCCTGGCACAATTGGCGGAAGCCGGGCGTTTCGATTCGGTGTTTCTGGCGGACACGCTGGCCGTGGGCGACGACGTAAGCCGCGCGCCGCGTACCTGGCTGGAACCGATCACCGTGCTGGCGGCGCTGTCCGGTGTCACCAGCCGCATCGGGCTGATCGCCACCTGCTCCACCACCTACACCGAGCCGTTCAACCTGGCGCGGCAGTTCGCCTCGCTGGACCACATGTCGCATGGGCGTGTCGGGTGGAACATCGTCACCACCTGGCTGGCTGTCGCCTCCGGCAATTATGGCCGCCAGGAACCGCTCAGCCACGCGGAGCGCTACGAGCGCGCCGAGGAATACATGCGGGTGGTGACGGCGCTGTGGGACAGTTGGTCGGACGATGCGGTGCTGGATGATCGCGCGGCCGGTCTGTATGCCCGCCCCGGCGGCATCCGTCCGATCAGCCATGCCGGCGCGCACTACAAGGTCACCGGACCATTGAATGTGCCGCGTGGGCCGCAGGGGCGTCCGGTGTTCGTGCAGGCCGGCTCGTCCGATACCGGCCGCGGCTTTGCCGCCCGTCATGCCGAGGCGGTATTCACCGCGCAGATGGAAAAGGCCACCGCGCGCGACTTCTACGCCGACCTGAAGCATCTCGTGATGCAGGAGGGCCGCGACCCGGATCAGGTGCTGATCCTGCCGGGCCTCAGCCCCGTGATTGGCGGCACCGAAGCGGAGGCGCAGCGCATCGCCCGCGAACTGAACGACCTGAGCGATCCGGAAGTCGGGCGCAAGCGGCTGTCCGGGCGGTTCGGTGGGCACGACTTCTCCCACCTGTCGCTGGACAGGCCGCTGTCGCCGGAGGACTTCCCGCCGCCTGGCTCCGTGGAAGCGGCGCGCAGCCGTACCGAGGTGATCGTCGGCCTGGTCCGCCGCGAGAAGCCGACGCTGCGGCAGCTGCTTGGCTACCTGGCCGGTGCGCGCGGCCATTTCGTCACCGCCGGCACGCCGGAGCAGATTGCCGACCTGATCGAGGACTGGTTCCATGATGGCGCCGCGGATGGATTCAATCTGATGCCACCGGTGTTGCCAGCGATGCTGGAGGTGTTCGTCGCGGAAGTGGTGCCGCTGCTGCGGCGGCGCGGCCTGTTCCGCACGGAATACGCGGGCGAGATGCTGCGGGATCACTACGGACTGGCGCGCCCGGACGTGCGGTTCTGACCGTCTCGTCGTGGCTGGGCTTGACCCGGCCATCCACTCGGTGACGATCAGGTCGCGTGGCAACCGTGCGTGTCGGGCCTTGGGTAAGTGGCCGGGTCGAGCCCGGCTACCGCGGGATACGGTTGTGCCGCTACGAGGGAGGAAACCATGGACCTGCGCCTGTCGGAGCAACACCGCGAGCTGCAAGCGGAAATCCGCGATTTCGTCCGCCAGCACGGCCATAAGTCCCCAAAGCCGGGCGGTGGCCGCAAGCGCCCGGACCAGAAGACGCTCGACTGGCAGAAGGTGTTGGTGCAGCACGGTTACGCCGCCCGCACCATCCCGCGCGAGTACGGCGGGTTCGGTGCGCAGCCCGATGTCATGGCCTCCGCGATCATCGCCACGGAGTTCGCCCATGCCAACATCTACGCCGGCCTGACCAACCAGGGCATCTCCATGCTGGTGCCGACCCTGCTGGAGGTTGGCACCGAGCAGCAGAAGCGCGACTACGTCGGCCCGACGATCCGCGGCGACATCATCTGGTGCCAAGGGTATTCCGAACCCGGATCCGGCAGCGACCTCGCCAATGCGCAGACCAAGGCGGAACTGCGCGACGGGTACTGGGTCGTCAACGGGCAGAAGATCTGGACCAGTTCGGCGCATTACGCCGACATGATGTTTCTGCTGTGCCGCACCGAGCCCGACAAATCGAAGCACGAAGGCCTGTCCTACCTGCTGCTGTCGATGCAGTCGCCGGGCCTGGAAACGCGTCCGCTGAAGACCATGACCGGCCGCAGCGAATTCAACGAGGTGTTTTTCACCGATGTGAAAGTGCCGGAGCAGCAGATCGTTGTCGGCCGCGGCAAGGGGTGGTACGTCGCCAACGTCACGCTGAAGCACGAACGCCTGATGATCGGCGACGCCAGCAAGATGACGCACCGGCTGGAGCAATTGATCCACCTGCTGCAAAGCACCGAGATCGACGGCACGCCACTGATCCGCATCGCCGAATACCGCGACCGCCTGCTGCGCCTGCAGGGAGAGGTGCTGGCCTGGAAGGCCCACAACCTCCGTTTGCTGACGGAAGCCGCGCAGGGCGAGGACTCCGGCGTGAAGCGCATGATCGTGAAATACGGCGGCACGATGCTCGGCTTCCGCCTGTCGTCGCTGGCAGTGGATGCACTGGGCGCAGCCGGCTTGCCGTACGAACCGAACGGCGAGGATGCGGAAGATGACGACGCCACCACCTGGAACATCGACTACCTGTACGATGTCGGGCTGATGATCGGCGGGGGCTCCAGCAACATACAGAAGAACATCATCGGCGAACGCGGCCTGGACCTGCCGCGTGAACCGAAGGTCGCCGCAACGCGTGCGTAGGTATTCAAAGGTGCGAGATCTGGCGACGACCTGGGTACACCGTCGTGGCGGGCCCACGGGTCGCGCCGAAGGCGCGCCCGAGGACAGGCTCCAGCCCGCCATCCACGAATGGCTGCGGGGAGCTCCGAGCCTGGACCTGTTTGCTGCTGAGAGACTCCGACAGCCAGTCGTGGTTGGCGGGCCTTCGTCCGCCACGACGGGGCACCCAGGTCGTTGCCTCACATAATCATAGGCTAGGGGAACACGATGGAATTCGCCCTCACGCTGGAACAGCGGCAGTTCGACGACTCGCTGCGCGGTTTTCTCGCCGACCGCCTGCCGATGGCGCAGCTGCGGACGCTGGCCGAACAGGGCAACGGTTTCGACGAACAATTGTGGCAGGGACTGGCAGAGCTTGGTCTGCATGGTCTGCTGGTGCCGGAGCGCTTTGGCGGCGCCGGGCTCCAGGTGCTGGACGCCGCGCTCGCCGCGGAAGCGCTGGGCAACGCCGCCGCACCCGTGCCGTTTACCGGCACCGCGTTGGCGACGCTCGCCTTCATGCACAGCGCGACCGAGGCACAGCAAGACGAATTCCTGCCGCTGATCGCCGCTGGCGAGGCGCGCTTCGCGGTGGCCTTTGCCGGCCTTGCCGGGCAGACCGGCAGCGCGCAGGCCACGCTGAACGGCGATCGTCTGACCGGACGCATCACCGCGGTGATGGACGCCGGCGCACCGACGCATCTGCTGGTGTATCTGCGCGACGGCACCGCTGCCGTCGTGTCGGCCGATGCATCCGGCGTATCGCGCAGCATGCAGCGCAGCCTCGACCGCACACGTCCGCTCACCGACTTCAGCTTCGACAACGCACCTGCCGAACGATTGAATGCCGCCAACGCACCGCTTGCCGCCGCACGGCAGGTGCTGGATGCCGGCCGCGTGCTGCTCGCCGCCGACACGCTCGGCGCGGCGCAGCACATGCTCGACCACGCGGTGGCCTACGCCAAGGAACGCGTGCAGTTCGGCCGCATCATCGGCAGCTTCCAGGGCGTGAAGTATATGCTCGCCGACTGCGTCACCATGCTGGAGCCATGCCGCGGCATGATCTGGTACGCTGCCTATGCGCAGGACGCACTACCGGACGAGGCGCGATTGACCGCGCTGCACGCCAAAGCACATCTCGGCGACATCGGCCGCGACGTCGCGCGTATGACCACGGAAGCGCATGGCGGCATGGGTTTCACCGACCTGCTCGGCCTGCACTACTGGTTCAAGCGCATCAGCTTCAATCGCCAGCTGCTCGGCGGCCCGGAACGTTGCCGCGAGGAAGCGGCGGAATTGCAAGGATGGACCCTGCATGCCTGACATCGACATCGACGCTCTGCGCGCCCAACTCGGCCGCAAATTCGTGGACGAGGACGTCGCCACCGCCGCCCCGGCGCGTTGCATGCTGGTCACCTTCGATCGCGACGAACGCGCGCCTGGCCCGGGTGAACCCGTGCCGCCTGGCTGGCACCTGACCTACTTCCCGGAGATCACCTATCGTCGCGAGCTCGGCGAGGATGGACTTCCGCTGGAACGTGGTGCGCTGCCGAAGATGCCGCTGCCGCGCCGCATGTATGCCGGCGCGACGCTGACCTTTCACGCACCGATCCTGGTCGGCGACGCACTACGGCGGGAGACGGAGTTCTCCGACGTGCAGTTGCGCAAGGGCAGCACCGGCACGCTGATCCTGGCGACGCAGACCCGCCGCATCTACACGCCGCGCGGCCTGGCGCTGACCGAGGACGGCCACAGCGTGTTCCGCGAAGCAGTGCCATCCGGCACCGCGTCCGGCATTCCGCAGCGCGAACAGGCACCGCTTGACGCGCCATGGAAGCGCACGATCACCACCGATCCGGTGTGCCTGTTCCGCTATTCCGCGCTGACCTTCAATCCGCACCGTATCCACTACGACCGCCCCTATGCGATGAACGTGGAGGGCTATCCCGGCTTGGTGGTGCATGGGCCGTTTTCGCAGCAGTGCCTGCTGGACCTGCTGCGCGACTCGCAGCCACGCCCGATCGTGCGCTTCGAGATGCGTGCCCGCGCGCCGTTGTTCGATGTCGCACCGTTCACTGTATTGGGACGGCCGAGCGGTGAGAATGCAGCGGAGTTGTGGGCGGTGACGCCGCAGGGGACGATCGCGATGCAGGCGAAGGCGACGCTGGGATAGCAGGCGGGCGTTGGCGAAGCGCTTGGGCCGAAGCGCGATGCTGGCGGGGGATGCAAGCACGATCGGGCGTTTTCCGATCAGGATGACTCATGCCGCTCATCTGCGCTGTCCGCCGCGGTGATGCGGAACAGCCGGCCGGTCGCCTGTAGCGCATCCACCGTCCAGTCCCCGCCAACGCCCGCGACGATCCAGCGCAGGATGGACCACAGGTCGCCGTCCACCACCGCTTCATCCAGGGGCTCCAGTGCAGGGATGATCGCGTGAATCTCCACACCTGACGGAAATGCCTCCCCGCTGCGGCCGAGGAACACCAGTGTGTACACACCACCGGACCGCGCCCGAACATAGCCCGGCCGTGATAGACCAACGCGATCGAGTGCGAAGCTGCGCACGAAGAAGTCACGGAATTCTGGGTAGTGACCGAGTCGATCCTCGATCAGCACCGGTGCGAGCCTGGTGTCGCCGGGCAGCGGCGCGGTGACGATCTGCACCGGATTCATGCCTGCCTCCGCAGGAAATCGATGATGTGGCTGGCGATTTCGGGGCCGGAGTCTTCCTGCAGAAAGTGCCGGCCGCTGACCATCCGCGGCCCCTCCGCCTGCGGCAGCAATTGCTTGAAACGCGTGGCGTACACGGACGGGTTGAAGACGTCGTCCTCGCGCCCCCACACGATCAGCGCCGGCAGCGTGCAGGCGCGCAGCTGGTTTTCCAGCCACGCGAAGCGGTGCAGCGCGCGAGCGGTGTCGTCCATCGGAATCCAGCGCGGCCACACCCAGGTGAGCAGCCGGCTCTGCGCATCCGGCAGCACTGCTGCGTATGCCTCCTGTCCGCGCGCGGCGAACAACGGGCGGTTGACCACCGACAGATACACACCGCGCTCTGCCAGTGCATTGTGACGGCCGAGCAGATAGGGACCGATCAGCGGCGCGTGCATCATGCGCCAGGGGAAGATGCGGGTGTGGAATTCCGCCGGCGGCAGCGGCCAGCCCCAGGTGCTCATCACCACCAGCGCCCGCATGCGCGCCGGATTGGAGAACGCGAAGCCGAGGCCGGTGGGACCACCCCAATCGTGACACACCAGCGTGATGCGCTGCAGGTCCAATTGGCGCAGCAGGCTGGTCAGGTTGGCGATATGGCCGTCCAGCGAATGCGCCTGTTCCCGCGCCGGCTTGGCCGACAGACCGAAGCCGATCATGTCGGGGATGACCACCCGATGTCCCGCCGCGGTCAGCGGTGCGACGAAGTCACGGTAGAGGAATCCCCAGGTCGGGTTGCCGTGCAGCAGCACCACCGGATCGCCACGGCCCTCATCGATGTAGTGCATGCGCCAACCGTTCACCTGAGCGTGGCGCGGTTGGTACGGCCATTGCGCGCGGATCGACTCCGGCAGCGCGACGTTCAACATGACGAAATCATCCCTGCTTCAACCGGATGCGGCGACTCTCCGACGCCGGACAGCCGACGCCGTTCGTAATACCACCTCGCGGAAAGAATCACCCATCGGCCGTCTCGACATCGTCATGCCAACACCCGGGACAAGCCGGGGGCAGGCTTCGGTCGGCATCCACGACTTTTCGTGTCTCTCATTGCAAGTCGTGGATGGCGGGCCTTCGCCCGCCATGACGGGAGGGTCTGGTCGGAGAGTCGGTCTTTCCGCCACTTGGTATAAGACCTTGGAGCAAAGCGGTTATAGCCCGCTCGCTGTTGGCCGCCAGGATTCCCCGCCACCGATTGACGCAAATCAAGGATTACGCGGTCCGGTTGCGTGCATCTTCGCCCATCAGGTTGGAGCATGCGATGTTCAGGTATCTTCTGGTACCGGCCACGGGTGCCGCGAGCGATCTCCCGGTATTCCGTACTGCACTCGCGTTGGCCCGCCCGCACGGTGCCCATATCGTGTTCCTGCACGTGCGCATTGATGTACAGCAACACGTCTTTCCCCTCCTATCGACGGAATACGACGGCAGCGCCGCCACCGGCGGGCTCGTGGAATGGCTGGAGCAGGATGCGGTCGCCCGGCATGATCGGGCGAAGCACGCGGTGCAGGAATTCTGTGCCGGCGCGGGAATCGCCTTCTCAACCAATGTTTCCGATCGCTGCCCCACTGCCGAGTGGCGGGCCGAATCTGGCGAGGAGTTGCGCTGGCTCGTTCGGCTCGGCCGGACCGCGGATCTGGTGGTACTGGGCCGGCTGCGGGATGGGGCGCCCGAGCCACCGGACGTGCTGGATGCCGCACTGATGGAGACCGGACGCCCGCTGCTGATCGTGCCGCCGCATCCGCCGGCGCAACCTGGCCAGATCGTGGCAATCGCCTGGAAGGATACGCCGGAGGCAGCCCGCGCCATCGCCGCGGCCTTGCCGTTGCTGGCCGATGCCCGGCGCGTGGTGATCCTGTCGGTCACCGAGGACCCAGGCGTGGATGCGGCGTCGTGTGAACGCCTGCGGCAGGAACTGATCTGGCACAACCTCGCCACCACGGTGCAGCACGTCGCGGTGGAGGGCCAGGAACCGGCCGATGCGTTGCTGAAGACCACCACCAATATCGGTGCCGATCTGCTGGTGATGGGCGGGTACGGTCACAGCCGGATGCGCGAGGTGGTGTTCGGTGGGTTCACCCGTCGAGTCCTGCAGGCGGCGGACCTGCCGGTGCTGATGGCGCACTGATCCGTTCGCGCAGCCCCGTGTCATGGCCTGAGCCGACCACCCATGTCTTTCGGGCGCCGGTGTCAGGCAACGACGTGGGTGGCCGGCCTGCGCCGGCCATGACACGGGGGGAGGGAGTATCCGCGGGCTTCCGGCAAAATGAGAACCGCTGTTCGCGCAGGGTCGGCGCCACCTCCAGCCGTGCCGAACGATGCGCCGCGATGCCGCCGTCACACCCGCCCAGCGTGATCGCCCGACGTCCATTCGATGAAAGGCGGTGCCAAATTATTCTCAAGACAGAAACCGCTATGCTTAGATAATCTCTCGTATGGGGCGATCGAGAAAGGCGCCTCCAAACCGCCCACGACATAGGGAGGCGCGCATGCTGTTCCGCCAGTTGTTCGATGCGACATCCGGCACCTACACCTACCTGCTGGCCTCCCGCCGCGGCGGCGAGGCTTTGATCATCGATCCCGTCCTGGAGAAGGTGGACCGCTACCTGCAGCTGATCCGCGAACTGGACCTGAAGCTGGTCAAGGCAGTGGATACGCATCTGCACGCCGACCACATCACCGGCCTCGGCGCCCTGCGCGACCGCACGCGCTGCATCACCGTGATGGGCGAACAGTCCGGCGTCGATGTCGTTTCCATGCGTCTGTCCGACGGCGACGCGCTGCACATCGAGGGACTGGCGCTGGACGTGATCTACACGCCCGGCCACACCGATGACTCCTACAGCTTCGCCATGGCGGACCGCGTGTTCACCGGCGACACGCTGCTGATCCGCGGCACCGGCCGCACCGATTTCCAGAACGGTGATCCGCGCGCGCAATACGAATTGATCTTCCACCGCCTGCTGAAATTACCCGACGCGACGCTGGTTTTCCCCGCGCACGACTACAAGGGGGATACCGTCAGCACGATCGGCGAGGAACGGCGCTACAATCCGCGACTGCAGGTGAAGTCGGTGGATGAGTACGTCACGCTGATGAACAACCTGAACCTGTCCAATCCCAAGATGATGGATGTGGCGGTGCCGGCCAACATGCGTCAGGGCCTGCACCAGGAAGAAGTCGCTCGGCGAGGCTGGGCAGTCAGCGCCGAACAGGCACGGACGTTCATTGGCCGGACGGATGCGGCGCTGATTGATCTGCGCGAACGCAGCGAGCGCGAGCGGCATGGCTGCATTCCAGGCTCGCTGCACGCGCCCTATCCCGAGTTGCAGGAGAATCTGGATGCCGGCGGCATCCTGCATGAGCTGGCAACCGCCACCGGTAAGCGGCTGGTGTTCTATTGCGCGTTCGGCGAGCGCTCCGCCATGGCAGTGCAGGCGGCGCAGGATGCGGGGCTGAGCGCCGCTTGCCACATCGAAGGCGGCATTGCCGCGTGGAAGCAGGCCGGCGGTTCGACTGTGTCCTGAACCCAGGCGCCGCGCGGTAGATGCGGATGGCAGATAAGCGGACGGCTGCGGCCGGTTGAGTTGCCGCGCGCTGGCCCGGAACATGGCGCGAGCAAATGACCTGAAACGGGCCGGCCGAGCGTCACATCGGCGCCCGGCGGATTGTTCGTTGCGATGCCACCGCCGCATAGGCCACAATACGCCCGGCAACATCCAAACTGGATTATCCCAGACGGCGACCATGACAATCATTGCGTGCCCAGACGCGTTAGAGCTTGCAGCCGTTGGCGCGACATCGTGGCGAGCGCGGGATCGCTGCCCAACGGTGGTCCGACGCGGTGCCGTCAGAGCCTTCGAACGCAGGCGGGTCATGCGCCCGCACCCACTGGGGGCCCGGACCGGCGCTGGTAACGTGACAACCGCATGACCCATTGGCGCCTGCCGCAGTTATCGCTGCTGTTTGGTATGCTGCTCGGCCTGCTCGCCGGCTGCGCCGCCGAGCAGAACTGTGCGCTTGTTCCGCTGGCGAGCATGCCGATGGAATTGCACAACAACCTCATGCTGGTGACACTGGGGATCAACGACAAACCAGCGCGGTTGCTGGTCGATACCGGGGCCGAACGCACGGTCCTCACCGAAGCCGCAGTCCGGCGGCTTGGCCTGGGACGGGATACGCATCAAACCGCGTCATCCGGCATCACCGGCTTCAGCGTCAGCCGGGACGCTCGCGTCCCCGGCATCGTGCTGGGTGGCACGCGGTTTCCGGTGGAAAGCGTCGCGGTCGGCCGTTTCAGGCTGCCGAATGTGGCCGGCCGGCCGGTGGACGGGATGCTCGGCGCCGACATTCTGCTGGCATTCGAGTTGGACCTGGACATCCCGGACCGTCAGCTGACGCTGTATCGGCTCCGGCGTTGCCCGATCGCCCTGCCGCCCTGGCCGGCAATCGACGTTTCCGGGGTCACCCCACGCCGCGACCGCATGCTGGTACCGATCACGGTGGACGGCGTCTCCGGGTCGGCGCTGCTCGACACCGGGTCACAGATCTCCGGCATTTCCGCGGCGATGGCCCGGCGCGCCGGTGTGACACAGGCGATGCTGGCCAAGGATCCGGCCATCAACCTGATCGTCGCCGCGCCCGGCACACCGCGGGTCCCTATGCACCGGTTCCACAGCGTCACCGTCGCGGGCGAACCGAAGCTCTATCCACGCTTGGCGGTGCTGCCGAATTCGACCGGCCTGGGCGACGGGGTTGTCGGCGTGGACTTCATCCGCAGCCGGCGTGTTTGGCTGGTCTTTCCGACTGGCCACCTGTTCATCGCCGAGGGCGCCGACCCTGAGAGACCAAGGAGCCAGATCAGGCATTCGCCTCGCCACTTTGATCAATCGCGCCCAGGTTGATCCACATCAAGGCACGCCCACTTGGATGCGGTGAAGCTGCGCCTGATCTCGTTTGTGCGCCCGGGGCAGCTCTACGGCTACCGGGTCCACGGACCCTACGACCCCGCCAACGGTCACCGCTGCGACCCGAACAAGCTCCTCCTCGACCCCTACGCCAAGGCCATCGACGGGCAGATCCAGAACGACCCGGCCCTGTTCTCCTACGACTTCGACGACCCGACGAAGCGCAACACCGACGACAGCCTCGGCAAGACCCTGCTCGGCGTCGTGACCAGCCCCTTCTTCGACTGGGGTCACGACCGCCCACCCCGCCACGAGTACCACGAGAGCGTCATCTACGAGGCCCACGTCAAGGGGTTGACGATGACCCACCCGGACGTCCCCGAGGAGATCCGCGGCACCTACGAGGCCATCGGGCACCCGGCCATCATCGACCACCTCACCGAGCTGGGTGTGACCGCGATCGAGCTCATGCCGGTGCACCAGTTCGTCCAGGACACCTCGCTCCAGGCCAAGGGGCTGTCCAACTACTGGGGCTACAACACCATCGGCTTCCTCGCGCCGCACAACAGCTACGCCCGCGACCAGCGGGGCCAGCAGGTCACCGAGTTCAAGGCGATGGTCAAGGCCCTCCACGAGGCCGGCATCGAGGTGATCCTCGACGTCGTCTACAACCACACCGCCGAGGGCAACGACAGAGGACCCACAATCTGCTTCCGGGGCATCGACAACGCCGCCTACTACCGGCTCGTCGACGACAACAAGGAGCACTACTACGACACGACGGGCACCGGCAACAGCCTGCTCATGCGCAACCCACACGTGCTGCAGCTCATCATGGACAGCCTGCGCTACTGGGTGACCGAGATGCATGTCGACGGGTTCCGGTTCGACCTCGCGGCCACCCTGGCCCGGCAGTTCCACGAGGTCGACAAGCTGTCGGCGTTCTTCGACCTCATCCAGCAGGACCCGGTCATCTCCCAGGTCAAGCTCATCGCCGAGCCGTGGGACGTCGGCGACGGCGGCTACCAGGTCGGCAACTTCCCGCCGCTGTGGACCGAGTGGAACGGCAAGTACCGCGACACCGTGCGTGACTTCTGGCGAGGTGAGCCGGCCACCCTCGGGGAGTTCGCCTCCCGGATCACCGGCTCCTCCGACCTCTACGAGCACAGCGGCCGCAAGCCGATCGCGTCGATCAACTTCATCACCGCCCACGACGGTTTCACCCTGCGCGACCTGGTGTCCTACAACGACAAGCACAACGAGGCCAACGGCGAGAACGGCCACGACGGCGAGAGCCACAACAGGTCCTGGAACTGCGGCGCCGAGGGGCCGACCGAGGATGAGAAGGTCAACGACCTTCGGCTGCGGCAGCAGAAGAACTTCCTGACGACCCTGCTGCTCAGCCAGGGTGTGCCGATGATCGCCCACGGCGACGAGCTGTGCCGGACCCAGGGCGGCAACAACAACGTCTACTGCCAGGACAACGAGATCTCGTGGGTCGACTGGCACCTCGGTTCCGACCAGCGGGCCCTGCTCGAGTTCACCCGAGGGCTGGTCAAGCTGCGCCGCGAGCACCCCGTCTTCCTGCGCCGCCGGTTCTTCGCCGGCCGCGCCGCCCACGGCGGGGAGTCCCCGCTCGGCGACATCCACTGGTTCAACCCGGCCGCGGAGTCGATGACCGACAAGGACTGGGCCGACGGCCAGGCTCGCACGATGATGGTCTTCCTCAACGGCCACGCCATCCCGGAGCCCGATGCCCGCGGCCAGGCGATCGTCGACGACGACTTCCTCGTCCTCTACAACGCGGCCGGCGAGGACCAACCCTTCACCCTGCCGCCCGAGGAATGGGGCGACTGGTGGCTCACCGAGGTCGACACCGCCCCCGACCTGCTCGACCTCGAGTGGTACCAGGCCGGCGCCGATGTCGTCATCGAGTCGCGCTCGCTGCTCGTCCTGCGTCACCCGCTCGACGAGGCCGAGCGTCCCGCACCGCTGGTGGCCGCGACGATCGGGGCGACGCCGTCGGGCGCCCCCACCGGCCGCCGGGGCACCTCGCGGACCCAGAAGGCCACCGCCACGCCGAGGAGCTGACCGTATGCCGGTGACCGGACCACCAGCCCAGGCCCACCGACCCGGTGGGGGGCGACCGGTGCCGACGGCGACCTACCGCCTCCAGATCAACGGGGGGTTCACCTTCGAGGACGCGGCGGCGCAGACGGCATACCTCGCGGGCCTCGGGGTCAGCCATCTCTACCTCTCACCGGTGCTGCAGCCGTCGCCAGGGTCCGTGCACGGCTACGACGTCGTCGACCACAGCCGGCTCAACGAGGAGGCGGGCGGCCTCGCGGGCTTCGACCGTCTCGTGACGGCGGCCCGGGCCCATGGGCTACGGACCATCGTCGACGTCGTGCCCAACCACATGGCCGTGCCGACGCCCGCCTGGCTCAACGCGCCGCTGTGGTCGTTGCTCAAGTACGGCCGGGACTCCCCGTTCGCACGCTGGTTCGACGTCGACTGGGACGCCGACGACGGCCGGCTGCTCATGCCCGTCCTCAGCCACCCGCTCGACGTCGTCCTCGCCTCGGGCGAGATCGTGGTGGCGCACGACGGGGGCGCCGAGCGCGGCGAGACCGTCCTGCGCTACGTCGACCACGAGTACCCGGTGCGCCCGGGGACGGAAGGGCTCGACCTGCCCGATCTCGTCGCGGCGCAGGGCTACCGGCTCGCCGGATGGCGCAGTGGGGAGTCCTGGCTCAACTACCGTCGCTTCTTCGATGTCACCTCTCTCATGGCGGTGCGGGTCGAGCGCCCGCGCGTGTTCGACGCCACCCATGCGCTCCTCGTCGACCTCTGCCGCGAGGGCTCGGTCGACGGGTTCCGGATCGACCATCCGGACGGGCTCGCCGACCCGGCCGGCTACCTGTCGCGGCTTGCTGAGGTGACCGACGGCGCCTGGGTCGTCGCCGAGAAGATCCTCGAGGGAGACGAGGAGCTCCCTGAGCACTGGCGGTGCGCCGGGACGACCGGCTACGACGCGCTCCTGCGGGTGCAGCAGGTGTTCACCGACGACCACGGCCTCGCCGCACTCGACCGGCTGTGGGCCAGGCAGGATGCGGACAACCCCGAGCTCGGGCCCGTCGTCGAGGCCGCCAAGCGCGAGGTCGTCGAGGTCGTCCTCACCGCCGAGGTGGACCGCCTGGTCCGGATCATCGGCCAGGTCCGGCCCGACGGCGACCTCACGGCATACCGGCGGTGCCTCACCTCCGTCCTGGTGTCCATGGACCGGTACCGGGCCTACTTCGTGCGGGGCGAGGACCCGCCGCCGAGCCAGGTCGCCGTGCTGCGGGGGGCCGTGGCGCGCGCCCGCGACGTCGTGGACCCGGCCGACCACGAGACCCTCGCCGACCTCGAGGTGCTGCTGCTCGGCCAGGGAGTGGGCGCCGAGGGCCACGACGACCGGGCGATGGTCGGGGCCGTGCACGAGCTCGTCGTGCTGTTCCAGCAGACCTGCGGCCCGGTGATGGCCAAGGGCATCGAGGACACCGCGTTCTACCGGTGGTTCCGGCTGGCCGGGGCCAACGAGGTGGGCGGCCACCCCGAGGCGCCCTCGATCGGCGTCGACGCCTTCCACCGGTACGCCGCCCGCCGACTCTCCCACTGGCCGGCGACGATGACGGCACTGACGACCCACGACACCAAGCGCTCCGAGGACGTGCGGGCCCGCCTGGCCGTGCTCGCCGAGTGGGCCGAGCAGTGGCAGACGTGGGTGCTCGAGGCGAGCCGGATGGGCGCGCTCCACCGGGACGAGGCGGTGGACGCCCCGACCGAGTACCTCCTGTGGCAGACCCTCGTCGGCACCTGGCCCATCGACGCCGACCGCCTCGTCGACTATCTCCTCAAGGCGGTCCGCGAGGCCAAGCAGCACACGGCGTGGGTCGACGGCGACCAGGGGTACGAGCAGGCCGTGGTCGCCTTCGCCACGGCTCTGGTCGCCGACCCGGTCGTGGGCACGCACCTCGACCGCTGGCTGACCGACGTCCAGGAGAGCACCCGGGCCGTCGTGCTGGGCCAGAAGCTGGTCCAGCTGACGATGCCCGGGGTGCCCGACGTCTACCAGGGCGCAGAGCTCGTCACCCTCACCCTCGTCGACCCCGACAACCGGCGGCCGGTCGACTACGCCGAGCGGGCGGAGCGGCTGTCCCGGCTCGACGCGGGGGGTCGACCCGCCGACCTCGACGACGAGAAGCTCTTCGTGACCTCGCGGGCCCTGCGGCTGCGGCGCGAGCACCCCGAGTGGTTCGTCGGCGAGCACGCGACGTATGCCGCGGTGCCCGCCGGGACCGAGCACGCCCTCGCCTTCGCCCGGGGCGACGCCTCCGGGCCGGCGGTCGTCACGGTGGCCACGCGGTTCCCGGCCCGGCTCGCGCGGGCCGGCGGGTGGGGTTCGGCCCGGCTGGCCCTCCCACCGGGGCGGTGGCGCGACGCGCTGACCGGGACCGTCGTCGAGGGCCCGGCCGACTCCGACGAGGGGGTGCCGCTCGCGTCCGCCCTCGGCGCGCTGCCGGTGGCGCTGCTGGTGCGCGCGTGACGATCAGGGTGTGGGCGCCGACCCCGCTCAAGGTCGAGATCGAGGTGGGGCCTCCCGGCGGGGAGCGCCGCCGCGAGCCGATGTCCCCCGACAGCGGTGGCTGGTGGCGCTGGTCGGGTGACGACGAGGTGGCACCCGGCGAGCTCGACTACGCCTTCGTCCTCGACGAGGCCCAGCCCGCCCTGCCCGACCCGCGCAGCCCCTGGCAGCCGGACGGCGTCGACGGCCCGAGCCGGACCTTCGACGCCTCGGCCTTCGGGTGGACCGACGCCGGCTGGCGCGGGACGCGCGGGGGCCGGGGGTTGCTCGGGGGCGTGGTCTACGAGCTGCACGTCGGGACGTTCACCCCGGAGGGAACCCTCGACGCGGCCATCGGCCGGCTCGAGCACCTCGTCGACCTCGGGGTCGACCTCGTCGAGGTGATGCCGGTGGCGGGGTTCCCGGGCCGGTGGGGGTGGGGTTATGACGGGGTCGACCTGTTCGCGGTCCACGACCCCTACGGTGGCCCAGCGGCCCTGCAGCGGTTCGTCGACGCGTGCCACGCCCGTGGCCTCGGGGTGTGCCTCGACGTCGTCCACAACCACCTGGGGCCCAGCGGCAACTACCTCGCGCGCTACGGGCCGTACTTCACCGACGAGCACCAGACCCCCTGGGGGCCGGCGGTCAACCTCGACGCCCGGCACAACTCCGAGGTGCGGGCCTTCGTCGTCGACAACGCGGTGCGCTGGCTGCGCGACTTCCACCTCGACGCGCTGCGGCTCGACGCGGTCCACGAGCTGCGTGACGAGAGCGACGAGCACCTCCTCGAGGAGCTCGCCGACGCGGTGGGGGCGCTGGAGGCCGAGCTCGGCCGTCCGCTCGGGCTCGTTGCCGAGAGCGACCTCAACGACATCGCCATGGTGACGCCCACTGCGGACGGCGGCCGGGGGATGAGGGCGCAGTGGGACGACGACGTCCACCATGCGCTGCACGTCGTCCTCACCGGCGAGACCCAGGGCTACTACGCCGACTTCGCCGGCGGGGGCGCCGCCGTGCCGGACCTCGGCCCGTTCGGGGTGCTGGCCAAGGTGCTCACCGACGCCTTCCTCCACGACGGACGCTGGTCGTCCTTCCGGGGCCAGGTCTGGGGCGCCCGGGTCGACCGGTCGGCACTGGACGGGAGACGGCTGCTCGGCTACCTCCAGACCCATGACCAGGTCGGCAACCGGGCCCTGGGAGAGCGGATCGGGCAGCTCGCCCCACCGGGACGCCAGGCGGCCGGGGCCGCGCTGTTCCTGCTGTGGTCGGGGACCCCGATGATCTTCATGGGGGAGGAGTGGGCCGCCTCGACGCCCTGGCAGTACTTCGCGAGCTTCACCGACGAGGAGCTGGCCGCCGCGGTCAGCGACGGTCGTCGGGCCGAGTTCGCCGGACACGGCTGGTCGGTCGCCCAGGTCCCGGACCCGCAGGACCCCGCCACCCGGGACGCGAGCGTGCTGCGCTGGTCGGAGGCTGAGGACGCCGCCCACGCGCGGATGCTCGACTGGTATGCCGCCCTCATCCGGGCGCGCCGCGCCCACCTCGACGACGGGGAGACCAGCCTCGACGACGTGTCCGTCGAGGTCAGCGAGGAGGCTCGATGGGTGGTCATGCGGCACCGGAGCGTCGTCGTGGTCGCCAACCTGGGCAACGAGCAGGTCGTGCCGCTGGGGGCGGACAACGGGGGTGGACCCGATCTGGCGCTCGCACTCGCGTGGGACCCCGAGGGCACGGCCCTGGTGGCGGACGCGGGCCAGCGGCCCGGCATCCGGCTGCCGGCCGACTCCGCGGCCGTCCTGGTCCGGCCGCGCTGACCCCCGCGGACCGTCGTATCAGTGGACGTCGACGGCCGGGGTGAGGACGACCACCGCCGTCTCCGTCGGGCGGCGACGGGCGTAGGCGTCGAGGTTGCCGTCCACCGACCGCCACCGGTCCCACAGCCGGTCCCGCTCCGCTCCGGTGGCCGCGTGGGCGACGACCTCGCGGGCCCCGTCGCTGAGCTGGACCCGGGCCTGCGGGTGCGCCAGGAGGTTCAGCCACCAAGCGGGCTCTCCTGCGCCCCACCCGTTCATCGCCAGGGTCACCAGGTCCGGGCCGTCGTCGAGGTAGCCGAGGATCACCGAACGCTCCTCGCCGCTGCGGCGCCCGATTGTGGTCAGCCGCATCGCCCCCCAGCGCTCGGCGCGGGCGGCCCACAGGCCGCGACGGCCCCCGGTGGCCCGGAACAGGGCCCGGTGCGTGCGCCACGCGAGCACGACGAACCACCGCGGCGGTAGCCGCGGGCTCCGCTCGGTCCGCGTCGGCATGTGATCTCCTACCTGAGATCTCACCTCACCGTCAGGCTAGTGCCGACGCTCGGCGCCCTCAGGCGTCCGTGAGGGCGGTCACCTCCGGTGTTGCGGTGGCCCCGCCGGTGCCGGGACATCCCTGCGGGTAGGCAGCCGACCGGGCAGGTCGCCCCGTTCCTGAGCCGCCGGCGGGATCGCTGTCCGCTCGGCCTCAGTGGGCGTCGCCAGTGCGCCAGGCCATCTCCTGGAGCAGGAGCGTGTTGCCGTCCGGGTCGCTGAACCCCGCGTACCTGACGCCGCCGCCGACGTCCGTCACGGGACCGATCTCGACACCCCGGCCGGCGAGGTCCGCGGCTGCCTGCTCGATGTCGGCGACCACGAGGTGGAGGCCCTTGACCGACCCCGGGGCCACCTCGTCGTAGACCGGGAGGCCGGTGCCCATGCCGACCGAGCAGGCGGACCCGGGCGGTGTCAGCTGGACGACGCGCACCCCTTCGGCCGGCCGCACGTCGAGATCCTCGACGAAGCCGAGCCGGTCCCGGTAGAAGGCCTTGGCTCGGTCGACGTCGGTCACGGGGAGGATGACCAGCTCGAGCAGCATGTCCATGTGGGGCCTCTCGCAGATGCCGGGTCGGTGGCGCCCCGCCGCCTGGCCCGGGGTGGGGGCGTACCGCCGGACGCACGACGCGGCGACCCGCCGGGGTCCCATCCCATCACGGCGTCCGGCGCGCCGCGCAGGACCCCGGCGGAGATGGTGGCGGCACCGTCCCACCCGGACGGCGATCGGAGGCCGACTCTTGACTGATTCCAGAAAGAGAGCCAGACTGCGGAGGTGCCCACGACGTCGGAGTATGAGCGCCTGCTGCGCGACGCCGCGCTGCGGGTGACCCGCCCGCGGGTGGCGGTCCTCCAGGCGGTGTACGGGCATCCGCACGCCGACACGGACTCCCTCATCGGTGCCGTGCGCGCCGATGTCGGCGACGTGTCGCACCAGGCCGTCTACGACGTGCTGCGGGCGCTCACGGCCGCCGGCCTCGTCCGGCGGATCCAGCCGTCGGGCTCCGTGGCGCGCTACGAGTCGCGGGTCGCGGACAACCACCACCACCTCGTATGCCGGACCTGCGGGACCATCGTCGACGTCGACTGCGCCACCGGAGAGACGCCCTGCCTGACCGCATCCGAGGACCACGGCTACGACATCGACGAGGCCGAGGTCGTCTACTGGGGGCTGTGCCCGGACTGTGCGGACGCCCCCACCGCCTGACCCTCACGATCACCGTTGAACGGAAGGATTCGCATGTCTGAGCAGCCTGATGCCGTCGTCGGAGAGGTGAACGAGACGGAGGCTACGTGCCCGGTCGTCCACAGCTCCGCGGGCACGACCAACCGCGACTGGTGGCCCAACCGGGTGGACCTGACGGTCCTGCACCAGAACCCCCCCGCGGCCGACCCGATGGGCGCCGCGTTCGACTATGCCGCGGAGTTCTCCAGCCTCGACCTCGCCGCCGTCAAGCGGGACATCGAGGCGGTGATGACGACGTCGCAGGACTGGTGGCCGGCCGACTACGGGCACTACGGGCCGCTGTTCATCCGGATGGCGTGGCACAGCGCCGGGACCTACCGCATCCACGACGGCCGCGGTGGTGCGGGGGCCGGCGAGCAGCGGTTCGCCCCGCTCAACAGCTGGCCGGACAACGCGAACCTCGACAAGGCGCGGCGGGTGCTGTGGCCGGTCAAGAAGAAGTACGGCAAGAAGATCTCCTGGGCCGACCTGCTCGTGCTCGCGGGCAACTGCGCGCTGGAGTCGATGGGGTTCGCGACCTTCGGGTTCGGTGGCGGCCGTGAGGACGTCTGGGAGCCCGAGCAGGTCAACTGGGGCAACGAGGGCACCTGGCTCGGCGACGCCCGGTACAGCGGCGAGCACGAGCTCGCCAACCCGCTGGCCGCCGTCCAGATGGGGCTCATCTACGTCAACCCGGAGGGCCCGAACGGGAACCCCGACCCGGTGGCGGCCGCGCACGACATCCGCGAGACGTTCGCGCGGATGGCGATGGACGACGAGGAGACCGTCGCGCTCATCGCGGGCGGTCACACGTTCGGCAAGACCCACGGCGCGGGCGACGCGGCCCTCGTCGGGGCCGAGCCCGAGGCCGCCCCGCTCCAGGAGATGGGCCTGGGCTGGAAGAGCGCCTACGGCTCCGGCGTCGGTGGCGACGCGATCACCAGCGGCCTGGAGGGCGCCTGGACGCCCACGCCGGTCCGGTGGGACAACACCTTCTTCGAGACGCTGTTCGGCTACGAGTGGCAGCTGACCAAGAGCCCCGCCGGCGCGTCGCAGTGGGTCCCGACGGACCCGGCTGCGGCGAGCGCCGTCCCGGACGCCCACGACCCGAGCGCGACCCACGCCCCGGTGATGCTGACGACCGACCTCTCCCTGCGGATGGACCCGGTCTACGAGCCGATCTCGCGGCGGTTCCACGAGAACCCGCAGGAGTTCGCCGACGCCTTCGCCAAGGCCTGGTTCAAGCTGACGCACCGCGACATGGGGCCGATCTCGCGCTACCTCGGCCCCGAGGTCCCGGCGGAGCCCCAGATCTGGCAGGACCCGGTCCCCGCCGTCGACCACGAGCTGGTCGGCGCCGACGACGTCGCCGCCCTCAAGGCCACGATCCTCGCCTCGGGCCTCACGCTCGCCCAGCTGGTCAAGACCGCCTGGGCCTCGGCCTCGACGTTCCGCGGCACCGACAAGCGCGGTGGCGCCAACGGGGCGCGGGTCAGGCTGGCGCCACAGAGCGGCTGGGAGGCCAACGAGCCGGCCGAGCTGGCGGCGGTGCTGCGGACCCTCGAGGGGCTCCAGCACGGCTTCAACGCCGCCCAGAGCGGGGGGAAGGCCGTCTCGCTCGCCGACGTCATCGTCCTGGGCGGATGTGCAGCCGTGGAGAAGGCCGCCGCGGACGCCGGGTATGCCGTGACGGTGCCCTTCACGCCCGGACGGACCGACGCCTCGCAGGAGCAGACCGATGTCGACTCCTTCGCCGTTCTCGAGCCGGCGGCGGACGGGTTCCGCAACTACGTCGGCCACGCCGACGGGCAGCCCGCGGAGCGCCTCCTCGTCGAGAAGGCGGAGCTGCTGACCCTGACGGCGCCCGAAATGACGGTCCTCGTCGGCGGTCTGCGCGTCCTCGGCGCGAACCACGGGACGTCCGAGCTGGGCGTCCTGACGACCCGGCCCGGGGCCCTGACGACCGACTTCTTCGTCAACCTGCTCGACCCGGGCACGGTGTGGCTGCCGACCTCCGAGGCCGAGGAGACCTTCGAGGGCCGCGACCGGGTGAGCGGCGAGGTCCGGTGGACCGGCAGCCGGGTCGACCTCGTCTTCGGGTCCAACTCGCAGCTGCGCGCCCTCGCGGAGGTCTACGCCAGCGACGATGCCCAGGGCAAGCTCGTCACCGACTTCGTGGCGGCGTGGGACAAGGTCATGAACCTCGACCGCTTCGACCTCGCCTGACCGGCTCCTCGGCATCGCCTCCACCGACAGGTCCCCGTCCCCTGCGCCCAGCGTGCGAGCGGGTCGGGGGCCCGTCGGTGTCGGTGACTAGCCTCGTCGCCATGAGCCCCGACACCACCGGCCCGGTGGGCCACGAGACCTCCGCCCGGTTCACCGTCGACGTGCAGCCGGCGGACCCCGAGCTCGCCGGGACCGGACGGTTCGCCCTCAGCAAGACCTGGACCGGCGGGCTGGAGGGGACGAGCCGCGGGGTGATGCTGTCGGCCGGGGACCCGTCGACGGGCAACGCCGGGTATGTCGCCCTGGAGCTGTTCGAGGGCACCCTCGACGGGCGCGTCGGGACCGTCGCGTTCCAGCAGCTCGGCACGGCCGTCGGGGGAGGGCAGAGCCTGACGTACGTGGTGGCGCCGGGGTCGGGGACCGGCGCCCTGGCGGGGATCACCGGGACGGTCGAGCTGAGCGCGGTCGAGGGGCGTCACGACGTCCGGCTGCACTACACCCTCGGCTGACGGCGCGGCCGACGGCCGCCGGCACTCAGTCCTCGCGGACCCGGACCATGCCCTCCTGGGCGACCGTCGCGACCAGCCTCCCGTCGGCGGCGAACATCCGCCCGATCCCCAGGCCGCGACCGCCCTGCGCCGAGGGTGACTGCGAGGCATACAGGACCCAGTCGTCGGCCCGGGCGGGCCGGTGGAACCACATCGAGTGGTCCAGGCTGGCCGGGCGCAGCCGACGGTCCGTCCAGACCATCCCGTGGCGGCGCAGGACGGGCTCGAGGAGCGAGTAGTCCGAGGCGTAGGCGAGGACCGCAGTATGGATGAGCGGGTCGTCCGGCAGCGTCCCGATCGCCCGCAGCCAGATGTGTTGCTGCGCGACCTCCTCGGCACCGGGATCGAGATAGAGGTTCCCCTCGACGTGCCGCTGCTCGATGGCCCGGCCCTCGGCGAGATGCCTGGCCCCGGGGTGGTCGATGCCGGCGAACACGTCCGTCAGCGACCTCAGGCCCTCCGGCCCCGGGACGTCGGGCATCGGGTCCTGGTGGTCCAGCCCGCCGGCCGGCACCTGGAACGACGCGATCATCGACAGGATCGGCTTGCCGTTCTGGATCGCGTGCACCCGGCGGGTCGAGAACGACCGACCGTCGCGCATCGTCTCGACGGCGAAGTGGATCGGCCGAGTGTCGTCGCCGGGGCGCATGAAGTAGGCGTGCAGGGAGTGCGGTGCCCGGATGGGCGCTCCCGGCTCGACCGTGACCGTCCGGCCGCACGCGATGATCCCCTGGGCGAGGACCTGGCCGCCGAAGACCCGCCCGTGCGGCATCTTCTGGCTCTGGCCGACGAACACCGAGATCGTCTCGGCGAACACGTCCGGCGGCGCCGGGGCCTCCTCCTCGGCACTCGCCCCGGCGGCCGCGCCACCGACGGTCAGGGACTGCGCGGCGGAGGCCGACAGGACGGGGCGGATGTCGGCGTGGGCGCTTCCGGCGGGCTGGAGGTCGAGGACCTCGAGCAGCCGAGCGATCTGGTCGGGGCGCTCGTCGTGCGGGTCGGTGCTCACGCTTGGCACCCTAGTGCCGCGGCGCCGGGCGGTGGACAGCCGGTGTCCTCGCCGGTTGTTAGCCTGCGGCATGCCGACAGCATCGACGTTCGAGCCGACCGGGTGGGCGGCCCTGGACCTCCACGGCGTCGACGCCGCTCCGGTCACCCACCGGGGCCGGCGGGCCGTGCGCCTCGTCGAGTCACCCGGCCGGCGGGGCGAGGAGGAGGCGTTCGCCGTCCTGCCCGGGTCGGAGGTCGGCGACGGGGTCATCGAGGCCCTCGTGGCCGGCGCGCCCCGCGCGAGCGCCGAGACCGACATGAGGGGCTTCGTCGGTGTCGCGTTCCATGTCCAGCCCGACCGCTCCCGGTTCGAGTGCTTCTTCCTGCGGCCGACCAACGGCCGCGCGGCCGACCAGCTCCGCCGGAACCACTCCACCCAGTACATGGCGCATCCCGACCACCCCTGGTACCGCCTCCGGGACGAGGCGCCGGGCGTCTACGAGTCCTACGTCGACCTCGTGCCGGGGGAGTGGACCTCGCTGCGGATCGTCGTTGCCGACGGGCAGGCACGCCTCTACGTCCACGGCGCCGACCAGCCCTGCCTGGTCGTGGACGGGCTGCTGCTCGGTGAGCGCCGAGGCTCGGTCGCGGTGTGGATCGGGACGGGGACCGAGGCGCACGTGGCGTCGGTGACCGTCACCCCGCAGCCGTGAGCAGGCTCAGCCGTCGATCGCCAGGGCGAACGGGAGCACGGCGGGCGCCCCGGCGAGCCGCAGCGCCCGGGCCGCCACGGTGAGGGTCCACCGCGAGCTGACGAGGTCGTCGACGAGGAGCACCGGCCCGTCGACCCCCGCCACCGCGGCTGCCAGCCCCGGCCCGACGACGACGCGCTCCCACACCCCCGCCAGGCGGTAGGCGCTGTTGCCCCCCGGCTCGCCGGCCGGCCCGTCGTGGGCGAGGTCGAGGGTGCCGAGCAGGGGAAGGCGCCCGACCGCCGCCAGCCCGTCGGCGAGCGAGGCGACGAGCGCGGTATGCCGCCGCGACGGCATCGCGACCACGCCCACCGGCCGCTGCGCCCAGTCCCAATCGGCCAGGACCGGCACGCAGGCCTGCACGAGCTCGCGCGGAGCGGGCTGGTCCTCGCGGAGCACCTCGCGCAGCCGCTGGCCCCAGCCGAGGTCGGTGAGCCGGGCGAGGGCCCGGCCGCGTTGCATCGACTCCCCTGCGGCGATCCGCCCCGAGACGGGGACCGCGAGCCGAGCCATCCCGGTGGGCCACTGGGCCCGGGGGTCGACGACCACACCCACCCGGGCCAGCCGCTCATGGGCGGCGCCGACCACCGCGTCGGTCACCTCGGTCGGGAACCACCGGCCGGCGCACACGTCGCACCGGCCGCACGGCTCGGCGCTCGGGTCGTCGAGGTAGCCCTGCAGCAGCGCCATCCGGCAGGTGTCCGCCCGCTCGTAGCCGACCATGAGCTCCTGCTCGGTGCGGCGGGCGCGGGCCACCCGGGCGTAGCGCTCGGAGTCGTAGGTCCACGGCTGCCCGGTCTGCACCCAGCCCCCCGAGACGCGGGACACGGCCCCGTCGACGTCGAGGACCTTGAGGAGGAGCTCGAGCCGGGTGCGCCGGACGTCGACGACCGTCTCGAGGGCGGCCGTCGACATGGGCCGCTTCGCCTCGGACAGGGCGGCCAGCACCGCTGCGGCCTGCTCCTCGCGCGGCATCGACACCGAGGCGAAGTAGGTCCAGATGTCGCGGTCCTCCGGGCCGGGCAGGAGGAGCACGTCGGCCCGTTCGGTGGCCCGTCCGGCGCGGCCGACCTGCTGGTAGTAGGCCACGGGCGAGGCGGGCGCCCCGACGTGGACGACGAAGCCGAGGTCGGGTTTGTCGAAGCCCATCCCGAGCGCTGAGGTGGCGACCAGGGCCTTGACGTCGTTGGCGCGCAGGGCCTCCTCGAGCTGCTCGCGCTCGGCGGGGTCGGTGCGGCCGGTGTAGGCCTTGACCGGGTGCCCGGCGTCGGCCAGCGCCGCCGCGATGTCCTCGGCGCCGGCCACGGTGAGGGTGTAGACGATGCCGCTGCCGGGAAGGGAGGCGAGGTGCTCGACGAGCCAGCCGATCCGCTGCTCCGGGGACATCATCGGGGCCACGCCGAGCCGGAGCGAGTCGCGGGCCAGGCCGCCGCGGACCGTGACGACCTCGCGGCCGCCCGTGCCCAGCTGCTCGACGACGTCGTCGACGACCCGTGCGTTGGCCGTGGCCGTCGTCGCCAGCACCGGGACGTCGGGGCCCAGGCCGGTGAGCAGGTCGCGGATCCGGCGGTAGTCGGGCCGGAAGTCGTGCCCCCAGTCGCTGATGCAGTGCGCCTCGTCGACGACGAGCAGCCCGCAGCGCCGGGCCAGGTCGGGCAGCTGCTCGTCACGGAACCGTGGGTTGTTGAGCCGCTCGGGACTGACGAGCAGCACGTCGACCGTGTCGGCGGCCAGCGCGTCGCGCACGTCCTCCCAGTCCTGGACGTTGGCCGAGCTCATCGTCACGGCCCGGATGCCGGCTCGCTCGGCGGCCGCGATCTGGTCTCGCATGAGAGCCAGGAGGGGAGAGATGATCAGGGTGGGCCCGGCGCCCTCGGAGCGGCGCAGCGCGGTCGCGACGAAGTAGACCGCGGACTTCCCCCAACCGGTCCGCTGGACGACGAGGACCCGGGCCCGATCCTCGACGAGGGCGGCCACCGCCTCGAGCTGGCCGTTGCGGAAGTCGATGTCCTCTCGGCCGACCAGCCGGCGCAGCGCGGCCCGGGCGTGCGGCGCGAGGGCGGGGTCGGCGAGGGGCGTCGTCGCGGCGTCGGTCGGGTTCGTCATGGTCCACCCACCGTATGCCGCCCGGCCGACATCCCGGGCGGGCGTCCCCAGGGCGGCGCGGGGCCTCAGGCCCAGCCGCCGGGGTCCACGCCGCCGGGGACGTCCGCGTCCGTGGCGTAGGGGGTGCGGGTGAACCGGAACGAGGCGAGGTCGAGGTGTGAGACCGAGCCGTCGGCCCGGCGGACGACCCGCAGCGGCTCGCCGGTGTAGTAGCCGTCCAGGCCCACCCACTCGTCGACGCCGGTCGGGGCGAAGCGCGACCCGCGCCGCGCGCCCGGCTCGCCGAGGACCAGGTGCTCGCCCTCGACCCGGGCGGACTCCACCGCCGGACCCCAGTGCCACGGCCCGACGAGCTCCAGCAGCGACGCGTCCCCGGCGGCCGACCACGCCTGGACGGGCGGTGGCTCCAGGTCGGTGAGGGCGTTGACGAGGTCATCGCCGAGGGGGCGCAACGCCTGGCTCGCCGTCGTGTTCGACAGGACCACCACCCCGACCCCGTCGTCGAGCCGGACCTGCAGCCCGGCAAGGAACCCGGGCATCGAGCCGCCGTGCCCGGCATAGCGCTCGCCGTCGAGGTTCCACACCTGCCAGCCGAGCCCGTGGGCTCCGGTCCAGGGCTGGCCGGGCTCATCGACGACGTGATGCGGCTCGAGCATCTCGGCGAGGGCGCCTGGGGAGAGCAGGCCGCCGGTGTCGCCCCCGAGGAAGGCCGCCCACCGCGCCAGGTCACGGACGGTGCTCCACAGCTGTCCGGCCGGTGCCATCGCGCCCGCGTCGCTCTCGGGCTCGGGGAGCAGCACGTCGGCGAACGGGTGGACGGCCAGCCCCTGGGCCGCCCGCCCGGTCGGACGGGTGGTCGTCCGGGTCATCCCGAGCGGTTCGAGCAGGTCCTCGCGGACGACGTCGAACCAGCCTCGCCCGTGCTGGACCTCGAGGAGCCGGCCGAGGGCGGCATACCCGACGTTGCTGTAGTGGAAGCGGCGCCCGGCCCGGAAGCGCTGGACCACGGGTGAGGCGACCAGGGCGTCCCAGTCGCCGCCGGGCGTGCGCTCCCACCACGGCCCGACGGTCTCGGACTGGACCCCGCCGGCGTGGCTGAGCAGCTGCTCCAGGGTCACCGCGCCCAACCCGGACCCGGGGACGTGGTCCTCGAACCGGTCGGTGAGCTCGAGCCGCCCGGCGTCGCGCAGCCGTAGCACCGCCACCGCGACGAACGTCTTGCTGATCGAGCCCATGCGGTACTGGGTGTCGTCGTCGGCCGGCACCCCGCCGGCCCGCCCGTCGAGGGTGCCGGCCGCTGCGTGCCAGACGAGGGCGCCGTCGCGTACGAGGGCGGCGGCGACCGACGGCAGCCGCGCCTCGCGTTGCGCGGCGGCGAGCAGGCGGTCGAGGTGGGCAGCTGTCCGGGGGTCGATCGACATGTCCTCACCCTAGGCTCGCCCCGACCCGTGGCGCCGCCCCCCACCCGGCGCGCAGGCCGCCTGGGACACTGGGCAGATGGACCCCGCCGAGACCAGCCCCCGCCCCTACCGCGTTCAGGTGCCGCTGCGGTGGAGCGACATGGACGCCTACGGCCACGTCAACAACGTCCAGTTCCTGCGCCTGCTCGAGGACGCCCGGGTCATCGGCTTCCGGGAGTGGTTCGGCGAGGGGCCGACCATGCTCGACGAGGGAGTGGTCGTCACCCGCCACGAGATCGAGTACCGCGCGCCCCTCTCCTACCGCTACGCCCCCATCGAGGTCGACATGTGGGTGACCGGGATCAGCGGGGCGGGTTTCGACCTCGGCTACGTCGTGCGCGACCCCGAGGACGTCGGGTCCACCCTGTATGCCGTCGCCGAGACCGGGCTGGTTCTCTACGACTTCGTGGCGGCCCGGCCCCGCCGGCTCGCCGACGCCGAGCGCACGGCCCTGGGAGCCCACCTGGGCGACCCGGCCCCGCTGCGGTGGCACCGCCGGGGAGGGGCGTCGTGAGCGCCGACCGAGCGGCCGGAGCGGCGGGCGCGGCCACCCCGGAGGCCACCCCGGCGCGCCGCTGGGACGAGGTCCTGCGCCGCGCGTTCCACCAGCTCAACAAGACGATGGTGCCGGCGCTGACCAGTCCCGTGGGTGCCTGGGTCGGCAGCCCGGTCGTGGGCTACATGGGGGTTCTCACCACGACCGGTCGGCGCAGCGGTGTGCAGCGACGCACCCCGCTCAACTACGCGATCCTCGACGGGTCGGTCTACCTGCTGGCCGGGTTCGGCCCGCGCACCGACTGGCTGCGCAACCTCCAGGCGCACCCCCACGTCGCGCTACGGCTGCCCGGCCGCAACATCGCCGGACTGGCCGAGGTCGTCGAGGACCCGGAGGAGGCGTCCGGCGCGGCGGTGGCGGTGGCCCGCAGCTCCGGTTTCGCCCTGCTGTTCGAGGGCGTCAACCCCCTGACCGTCAGCGACGACGAGCTGCGCGACCGGCTCGACGGGCGCCCCGTGGTCCGGGTGGTCGCGCTGCCGACGACCGGGGACCGCGGCGTCGACGCCGACACGGTCGTCGCCCCGACCGGGCACGACCCGGGAGGGCACCTGTGGCTGCTCCCGCATGTCCTCGCCCCCGCGGGGGCGTATGCCGGCTGGCGGCTGGCGCGCCGCGCGTTCAGGTCCTGATGCGCAGGCCCGCCGGGACGGCCACGACGGCACTGGCGGTGAGCAGCCCGAAGATGAGGGTGTAGACCCCGCGGTCGGTGCCTGCCGGGTCGTGCAGGGCCGCGAACAGGGCGGTCGCCACCGCCACGCCCATGACGCCGCCGAGGACGTCGGCGAGCTGGATCGACGACGAGTGCTCGCCGTGCTCCTCGACCGGGCTGAGTGCGAGGACGAGAACGGTCGTGCTCGTCACCCCCAGACCCATCGCCAGCCCGCTGAGGACGAAGGCGGGCGCCGCGAGCCCCGAGGGCCAGCCGAACCACGCGTTGAGGGCGAGCAGGGCCATCCCCATGACGAGCAGGGACGCGCCCACATAGACCAGGGCCGGGCGGTGCCCGGCGAAGCGGGGCAGCCCCTGGACCCAGGCGCCCGCTGCCCACCCGAGCGACCCGACGGCGATGATGAGCCCCGCGAAGCCGAGCGTGGTCCCCCGCTCGTTGACGAGCATGAGCGGCACATAGCTGACGGCCGCGGCGAAGGACGCGCTGAACAGGGCCCGAGCGAGCATCGCCGACGGAAGCCCGCGGGCCATCCGCCACGTCCCGCGCGGCACGAGCATCGGCGCGGTGACACCGACACCGAGGAGCCCGAGGAGCCCGAGGACCGTCCGCGGTGACCAGCCGACCACGAGGTCGTACGTCCCGAGCTGGACGGCGCCTGCGGCCAGGGCGATCCCGAGCCCGGCCCAGGCGACCCGGACGTGGGTGCGGTGGTCGCGGGTGCTCTCCGCGCCGTCGAAGTGCGAGGTCCGGATCCGTCCCCGGAGGTGGTGCAGGGTGGCGAGGGTGACGACGACGGGGGCGACGACGACCCAGAAGACGAGCCGCCATGACCACACGTGGGTGAGCCAGGCCGCCAGCGGCGGGCCGATGAGGGACGGCAGCACCCAGGCCGCCGAGATGAGGCTGAACAGCCGCGGCCGGGTCTCCTCGGGAAAGACCCGGCCGGCGATGACATAGAGCATGACGACGAGCAGACCCCCGCCAAGACCGGAGAGGACGCGCCCGGCGAGGAAGACGTCGAGCCGGTTCGAGGACCCGCAGATCGCCGAGCCCAGGCCGAAGAGCACCTGCCCGGCGAACGCCCCCGGAAGCGGGCCGGACCGGTCGGCCCACACCCCGGCGAGGACGATGCCGAGCAGCTGGGCGGTGAGCATGACCGAGAAGGCCAGGCCGTAGGACCGCACCGCGTGGAGGTCGGCCGCCACGGTCGGCATCGCGGTCGAGACGGCCAGCGCCTCGAACGCGACGATCGTCACCAGGACGAGCATCGACGCGGTGACGGCGGCATACGCGGGGGACAGCGGCCCGGGCGCCCGGGTCAGTCGCTCCCTTCGCACCCGCGTCACGGTAGCGGGTCCGTCCGGGGCACCACCTCGGGGCGGGTCAGGTCGGCGTGAGCGGCGTCCCGCGTTGGGCGAGCACCTCGGCGAGCACGTGGATGTGGTCGGTGACGATGCCGTCAGCGCCGAGGTCGAGCAGCCGGTGCATCTCCTCGGCGTCCTCCCGGCTCCAGGAGTGGAACCACACGTGCAGCTGCTTGCCGAGACCGTGGACGGCGCGGACCAGGGCGGGGGTGACGAGGGTGAGCTGCCGCCCGCCGATGCGGTACTGCTCGGGGAGCTGGAGCACGGGTGCCGGCGTATGGAGATAGCGCGTCACCAGGGCGGGGGCGAAGCGCGTCGACACCGTGCCGAGGGCGCCGCAGGCCGTGGCGAGCCGCGGCCCGAGGGCCCGGCGGGCCGCCCGGACCCGGCGTTCCGAGAACGACGCGACGCACACTCGGTCGAGGGCGCCGAGGCGGCGGATCTCGCGGATCGTCGGCTCGAGGGCGTGGTCGGACTTGATGTCGATGTTGACCTTGGTCTCGGGCAGTGCCTCGAGCAGCTCGCTGAGCAGGGGCACCGGCTCCCGGCCGCCGATCCGCGCCTCGCGCACCGCGGCATACGGCAGCTCCGCGATGGCGCCCGTCGCATCGCTCACCCGGTCGAGCCGCGGGTCATGGAACGCCACGACCCGCCCGTCGGCGGTGGCGTGCACGTCGGTCTCGACGTGGCGGAAGCCGAGGGCCACGGCCGCGCGGAACGCCGCCAGGGTGTTCTCGAGACCGACGTTGGGAGGGTATGCCGCCCCGCCGCGGTGCGCCATGGCGATGGGCGGCCCGGCCAGGTAGGGGAACTCAGCGGCACGCACGGCCGCGTCCGCAGCTCAGAGGCGGGCCCAGACCGCGGTGTCGGTCGGGACCCGGCCGTCGTCGGTGAGCGGTCCGGAGGCGACGATGACGACCGCGCCGTCGGGGAGGGCGACCGGCTCCGCTCCCATGGTGGCGAGGACGAGCGTGCGCCGCCGGCCGTCGGCGGAGACGTTGACGAACGCGACGACGTCGTCGGATGCGAGCGGGTGCCGGGTGAGGGCCCCATGTCCGAGCCGATCGGCCCGGCGGGTGTGCAGCAGCGTCCGGTAGAGCTCGAGGGTCGAACCCTGCACGCCGTCCTGCTGGTCGGCGGCGAAGTCCCCGTAGATCGCCGGTTGCGGAAGCCACGCCCGGTCCCCGGGCCCGAACCCGAAGGACGGGGCGTCCTTGACCCAGGGGATCGGAACCCGGCAGCCGTCGCGGCCGATCTCGGCGCCGCCGGTCCGCCGGAAGGTCGGGTCCTGGCGGACCTCGTCGGGCAGGTCGGTCGCCTCGGGGAGGCCCAGCTCCTCGCCCTGGTAGAGGTAGGCCCCACCCGGCAGGGCGAGCATGAGGGTGGTGGCGGCCCGGGCGCGGCGCAGGCCCAGCTCGAGGTCGGGCTGCGGGTCGGTCGCGCGGATGCCGATGGGCCGGGGCTTGGACTGGTCGAGCCCGAGCCGCGAGACGTGCCGGACGACGTCGTGGTTCGAGAGCACCCACGTCGTCGGCGCACCGACGCCGTCGTTGGCCGTGTAGGAGTCCTCGACGACCTGAGCCAGCCGGGCGGCGTCCCAGTGGGCGTCGAGGAAGGGGAAGTTGAACGCCTGGTGCATCTCGTCGGGCCGGACGAACTCGGCGAGGCGGGACTCGGGCTGGACCCAGGCCTCGGCGCACAGGATGCGGTCGGAGGTGCCGTAGGAGTCGAGGGCCGCGCGCCAGGAGCGGTAGATCTCGTGGACCCCGTCCTGGTCCCACATGGGCGAGCGCTCACGGGGTGTGGTGCCCTGGGGGAGCAGGTGCTCGTTCCAGTCGTCCAGTGGCGTGATCGGGCCGTCCCAGTCGGGCAGGCCCTCCTCCTTGACCAGGCCGTGGGCGACATCGACGCGGTAGCCGTCGACGCCCCGGTCGAGCCAGAACCGGATGATGGAGAGGAACTCCTCGCGCACCTCCTCGTTGCTCCAGTCGAAGTCCGGCTGGGTCGTGTCGAAGATGTGGAGGTACCACTGGCCGGGGGTGCCGTCGGCCTCGGTGACCCGGCTCCAGCCGCGGCCGCCGAAGAGCGACGGCCAGTTGTTGGGCGGGAGCTCGCCGTGCTCACCGCGGCCGTCGCGGAAGAGGTAGCGGGCCCGCTCGGGGCTGCCCGGCGCGGCCGCCAGCGCCGCCTGGAACCACGGGTGCTCGCTCGAGGAGTGGTTGGGGACGAGGTCGATGAGGATCTTGAGCCCGAGCTCGTGCGCCGTCGAGATGAGGGTGTCGGCGTCGTCGAGGGAGCCGAAGACGGGGTCGACGTCGCGGTAGTCGGCGATGTCGTAGCCCGCGTCGTTCATCGGCGAGACGTAGAACGGGGACAGCCAGATGGCCTCCACCCCGAGGTCGCGCAGGTAGGGGAGCCGGGCCGTGATGCCGGGCAGGTCGCCGAGGCCGTCGCCGTCGCTGTCCACCCAGCTGCGCGGGTAGATCTGGTAGATCACCGCATGCCGCCACCAGGGCGCGTCGTCGGGCTCCGCGGCGTGCACGACGGCGTGGGTGGTCGGGTCGGCCTCAGCGACGAGCGCGGTGTCCTGGCGGGAGGCAGTGGTGGTGGAGCTCACCTGCACCATGCTTCCCCCTGGCGGGGGCGGGGCCAAGTCGCCGGGCGCGTCGTGTCGCGTGTTGACCATCATGAACGCGGCGCGCTCGAAGTAGTCGCGCATCGCGTGGTCCTGCTCGGGTGGTAGGCCCAGGGCGTCGAGCGAGCCGAGCATGTGCCGCAGCCACCGGTCACGCATGTCCTCGGTCACCGGGAACGGCGCGTGCCGCATCCGCAGCCGGGGGTGCCCGCGCTCCTGCGAGTAGGTGGTGGGTCCGCCGAAGTACTGCTCGAGGAACATCCGCAGGCGGCGCTCGGCCGGGCCGAGGTCGTCGCCGGGGTAGAGCGCCCGCAGCTCGGGGTCGGAGCGCACCCCCTCGTAGAAGCCGTGTACGAGGGCCGCGATCGTCGGCGCTCCTCCGACCTCGTCGTAGAGGCTCACTGCTGCCCGCCGAACGGCATCACCGGCGGGGCCTTGACGCCGGCGGCGTCGAGGGCTCTCTTGACCCGCTGCCGGACCTCGCGCTGCACGGCCCAGTTCTGACCGGGGGCGCAGGCCGCGAGGACCCGGATCGTCATCACCGCCCCCGTCATCGTCTCGACGCCGAGCACGGTCGGGGCGTCGATGAGCCGGCCCTGCCAGTCGGCGTCCTGGCCGAGCTCCTCGGTGACGCCCCGGATGACGCCCATGACCTTGTCGAGGTCCTCGTCGTAGGCGACCGGGATGTCGACGACCGCGTTGGAGCTGCCCTGGCTCTTGTTGCCGATCCGGACGATCTCGCCGTTGCGGATGTACCAGGTCACGCCCTTGATGTCGCGCAGCCGGGTGACCCGCAGCGACACCTCCTCGACGGTGCCCACCGCCTCGCCGGTGTCGACGACGTCGCCGACGCCGTACTGGTCCTCGAGGATCATGAAGATCCCGGAGAGGAAGTCCTTGACCAGGCTCTGGGCGCCGAAGCCCAGGGCGACGCCGCCGACTCCGGCCGAGGCGAGCAGCGGCCCGAGGGGGATGCCGACGAGGGCCATCACCGTCAAGGTGGCGATGCCGAGGACCACGAGCGAGACGATCGAGCGCAGCAGCGACGCGAGGGTGGCCACCCGCTGGATGTGGCGCTCCTCCGTCGGCGCTGCCGGGTCGGTGAGCCCACCGCCGCCCGCGTCCTGCTTGCGGGCCGACTTCGCCACCATCGCCGTGAGGAGCCGCTGGATGAACCGGTTGAGCGTCCAGCGCACGAGCAGGGCGAGCAGCACCGTCACGAGGATGCGCAGCCCGTCGGTGAGCAGCCAGGACTGGACGCCCTGCAGGGAGACTCCCTCCAGGGCGGCCAACGGGTGGGTGGTCAGGGCGATGATCAGGGCGGTCATGCCTCCCTCTCGGAGGTGGGTCTCGGCGGGCGCATACGTCTTTCCTACGTCTGGCGGGTGAGGCCGTGTTCCGGGCGGGTGCCCGGACGGGCTCAGCCGCGGGCGTCGCAGGCCTGGGCCGCCACGGCGCGGGCCACACCGTCGCGGTTCTCGGCGACGAGGCGGACCAAGGCGTCCGGGGCGTCGGGGTGGGTGTCGATCCACCTCTGGGTGGCGTCGTGGAGCTCGGCGTCGGCGAGGGCCCGGGGTAGAACCCGGTGACGATGGCCTCGATGATCGCGTGCGAGCCCTTGCGCTCGATGGTGTCGAGCATCGTGTGGTAGCGCTCCACATAGGGCCGCAGCACCTCGGGGGCGCCGGCCCGGCCGAACCCCAGCGCCGCGGCGTCGACCACCGAGTTGGGCAGGCCGTCCTTGTCGACGGCCTCGCGCCACGCGGCCGCCTTGAGCTCCGTGGTGGGGATCGAGGCCAGCGCCCGGGCGGCCCGCTCGCGACCGGTCGCCGTGTCGTCGCGGGCCTTCTCGGCGTCGATCTCGTCCTCGCCGACGGCGCGTGCGGCGGCGAGCGCGGTGAGCAGGGTCCACCTCAGGTCGGTGTCGACGGCGAGGCCGGCGAGGACCTCGCTGCCGTCGAGGAGGCCGGCGAGGTATGCCGTGTCGTCGCCCTCGATCGTCAGCCCGGCGGCCGCGGTGACGAGCTGGAGCTGGGCGTCGCTGCCGGCGGCGGTGCGGGCGAGCGACCAGACCGACTCCAGGACCCGGGCCCGGGTGGCCTCCCGGTGCGCCGGCGCCGTGTAGGAGAACACCGCGGTCTGCAGCTGCAGGAGGAGGGTGCGCAGCAGGGTCGAGTCCTCCTCACCGGGCAGCGAGGCCAGGACGAGGTCGACGAAGGCGCGGGCACCCATCTCGGCGTCGCGGGTCATGTCCCACGCCGAGGCGAGGACGAGGCTGCGAGGCAGGGACTCGGTGAAGCCCCGAGGGTGGGCCAGCGCCGTGGCGAGCGACCGCTGGTCGAGGCGGATCTTGGCGTAGGTGAGGTCGTCCTCGTTGACGAGCAGCAGGTCGGGGGCGACCCGGCCGAGCAGACCGGACACCTCGGTGCGCCCGCCCGCGAGATCGAGCTCGAGCCTGTCGGTGCGGACGAGATGGTCGCCCTGCAGGGCATACAGGCCGACGGCGAGCCGATGCGGGCGCAGCGTCTCGTAGCCGGCGGCATACGTCTGCTCGATCACCGCTGACGTGATGACGCCCGAGGCGTCGGTCTCCACCACGGGCCGCAGGGTGTTGACGCCGGCCGTCTCCAGCCACGCCTTGGACCACGTCCGCAGGTCCCGCCCGCTCGTGGCCTCGAGCTCGGTGAGCAGGTCGACGAGCGTGGTGTTGCCCCAGGCGTGGGCCGCGAAGTAGGCGCGCAGCCCACCGAAGAACGGCTCGCGCCCGACGTAGGCGACGAGCTGCTTGAGCACCGAGGCGCCCTTGGCGTAGGTGATGCCGTCGAAGTTGACCTCGACGTCACGCAGGTCGCGGATCGGGGCGACGATCGGGTGGGTCGAGGAGAGCTGGTCCTGGCGGTAGGCCCAGTCCTTCTCGTAGGTGCCGAACGTCGTCCACGAGTCGGTCCACTCGGTGGCCTCGGCCTGGCAGGTCGTCGAGGCCCACTCGGCGAAGGACTCGTTGAGCCACAGGTCGTCCCACCAGCGCATCGTCACGAGGTTGCCGAACCACATGTGGGCGAGCTCGTGCAGGAGGGTGAGAGCACGGCGCTCGCGGATGGCCTCGGTCACCTTGGACCGGAAGACGTAGACCTCGTTGAAGGTGACCGCACCGGCGTTCTCCATGGCGCCGGCGTTGTACTCCGGGGTGAAGATCTGGTCGTACTTCGCGAACGGGAAGGCCCGGTCGAACTCGGCCTCGAAGAACGCGAAGCCCCTCTTGGTCAGGTCGAAGAGGTTGTCGGCGTCGAGGTAGCGGGTCAGCGACCTGCGGCACAGGATCCGCAGCGGGATCTCACCGGCCCGGCAGCTCACCGCGTCCTCGACGACGTCGTACGGGCCGGCGATGAGCGCCGTGATGTAGCTCGACATCCGCTCCGTCGGTGCGAACCGCCAGGTCGCAGCGCCGCCGGCACCCTGCTCGGGCTCGGGGGTGGGGGAGTTGGAGACGACCTCCCAGTGCGCCGGTGCGGTCACCGTGAACGTGTACCTCGCCTTGAGGTCGGGCTGCTCGAAGACCGGGTACATCCGCCGCGAGTCGGCCACCTCGAACTGGCTGTAGAGGTAGACCTCGTCGTCGACGGGGTCGACGAACCGGTGCAGCCCCTCGCCGGTGTTGGTGAACACGGCGGTCGCCTCGATGCGCAGGACGTTGTCGGCCGCCAGGGCGGGCACGGCGATCCGCGAGTCCTCGAACAGCCCGGCGGGGTCGAGCGCTGCGCCGTTGAGCGTCACCGACTGCACCGACTCGCCGATGAAGTCGACGAAGGTGGCCGAGCCCGGCCTCGAGCAGGTGAACGTGATGGTGCTCGTCGTCGCGAACGTGCTCTCGGAGGTCGTGAGGTCGAGCTCGACGTCGTAGGAGGTGACTGCGACCAGGGCGGCCCGCTCCTCGGCCTCGAGGCGGGTCAGGTTGGTGCCGGGCATGGGGTCTCCTTGCGGGGCGTTGGGGTGGCAGGGGTGGTGCTCCGTAGGTCTCCCATCCTCGCACGCAGCAGGCGCACCGGGCGCGTCCAGACGGCACCCTCCCGGTCACGGGCCGGCCCGGGACGCCCGTCCCCGGGTGGCAGGATGGCCCCATGACGCACGCCGCGACGAGCCCGACGGGCGCGGCGGAGGGTGACACCGGGGCCGTCGGCCGGCTGGGCGACGGCCCCGTCCTCCTCGGCACCGTCCCGGGGTCCGACGCGCTCAGGCGGTCCCGCACCGTGGGCCCGCCGTTCGACTAGCGAGAGGGAAGGCGGAGCGGCATGCGCGTACACATCGGCGGCGACCACGCGGCATACGAGGTGCTCATGGACCTCGTCGGCTTCCTGCGGGGGGAGGGGCACGAGGTCGTCAACCACGGTCCACAGTCCCTCGACCCGCTGGACGACTACCCGGTCTTCGTGCTGCGGGCGGCCGCGGCCGTCGCGGCCGACCCGGGCTCGCTCGGCATCGTGCTCGGCGGGTCCGGCAACGGCGAGCAGATGGCCGCGAACAAGGTCAGCGGCATCCGGGCGGCCCTCTGCTACAACGACGAGACGGCCCGACTCGCCCGGGAGCACAACAACGCCCAGGTGCTGTCCATCGGCGGCCGGATGAACACCGTGGAGCAGGCCCGCTCGATGGCGACCGTCTTCCTCGGCACGCCCTTCAGCGAGGACCCGCGCCACCAGCGGCGGATCGACATGGTGAGCGCCTACGAGACCGGCGGGGTCCTGCCGGCTGTGCCCTGACGGCCGTGCGGGCCCGCGGGGCGGGCGAGCCCCTGGGGCGACTGCCCGGGCGGGCATCGGGTGGGAACTCGGCGGCGCCCGGCGGGCGTTGGCTGGGTATGCCGCAGCGCCCGGCGGAAAGTCCCGAGTCGCGTTCCCGTGAGGTGACCAGGCCCTACGCTGGGCGGGACACATCGAACTCGACTGTCAAGGGTGGGGCAGTGGGAAGCAACGTGAGCGTCGTGCTGCGCAAGCGCCGCAGGACCGTGCTGCGCCGATGGCTGCGCTCTCACCCGACCCTGCGTGAGTCCGACATCGTCCAGTTCGTCCTGCTGCTGTCCGCGACGGCCGTGGTGGCCGTCGTCGTGCTCGCCGACCCCGAGCTGGTCCCCGTCGCGGCCTTCGCGCCGATCATCGTCCTCGCCGGGCTGTTCCTCACGGTCCCGCGGCTGCTCGCCGTGTTCATGCCGATCGCGGCGGTCATCCTCATCCTGTCGATCCTCTTCCCGCGCCCGAACGACCCGTTGTTCCTGAGCCCGCTCGCGCTCGCCACGGTCATGGTGTTCATGTACCTCGTCGGGCGGTCACGCTCCCGGCTCGGTACCCAGGGGTTCACGGGGGACAACCTCCTCGTCGACCTGCGCGACCGCATCCAGCGCAACGGCTCGCTGCCCGAGCTGCAGGAGGGCTGGCTCGCCGAGTCGGCCCTGCACTCGGCGAACGGCGACGCCTTCTCGGGCGACTTCATGGTGACCTCGCTCAGCGCCGACAAGAGGCGCCTCGAGGTGGCCGTCGTCGACGTCAGCGGCAAGGGCCGCGGGGCGGGCGCGCGGTCGCTGCTCCTCTCGGGGGCGCTGAGCGGCATCCTCGGGTCGGTCGGAGCCTTCTCGTTCCTCAGCGCCGCCAACTCCTTCCTCATGCGCCAGCGGTGGGGCGAAGGGTTCGCGACCGCCGCTCATCTCGACCTCGACCTCGACACCGGCAGCTACAGCGTCGGGCTGGCCGGCCACCCGGCCCCGGCGCACTACCACGCAGGCACGGCTACCTGGGACATGGTCGGCACGCAGGGCCCGCTGCTCGGAGTCATGGACCGGGTGTTCTTCCCTCGCGCCTCCGGGCGGCTGCAGGCCGGCGACGCCCTGCTCATCTACACCGACGGGGTCGTCGAGTCGCGTGAGTACGACCTCGACGACGGGATCGACCGCATGCTCGGCGTGGCCAGCCAGGTCATGGTCACGGGTGGGTCGGGCCTGGCCGACGCCGTCTGCCGGTCGGCCCGGTCGGGGCGGATGGACGACCGCGCGGCGTTCTCCATCCAACGCGGCTGAGCCGACCGCGTGGGCCCGGCCGGACCCCTCCACCCCACTTGGGCGATGCCCGCCCCGCTGCGTAGCCTGGGCCACCGTGTCCGAGTCCCCGCTGCGTAGCCTGGGCCATCGTGTCTGAGTCACCGCCCTTCGAGGTCGAGGCGCCCCTGGCGCCGCGGTCGGCCGCGGGCGTGCGGACCTACACCCCCCGCTGGCGCACCTCCCAGCTCACCGAGGCGCGGATGGCCACGCTGCTCCCGCCGCGGCGGATCCCGCCCGGGCCGCTGCGCCCGGCCGTGGCGTTCGGCAGGACCGCTCCCGTGGTCCTCGAGATCGGCTCCGGACACGGCGCGGCCGCCGTCGCCTACGCCGCCGCCCACCCCGATGCCGACCTGCTCGCCGTCGAGGTGCATGTCCCCGGACTGGCCCGGATGCTGGCCGCCGCCCAGGCCGTCGGGGTCCGCAACCTCTGGGCCGAGCAGGGGGACGCCCTTGTGCTGCTCCGCGAGCGGGTTCCGCCGGGGACGCTCACGGCGGTCCACCTGTTCTTCCCCGACCCCTGGCCGAAGCAGCGGCACGCGAAGCGGCGCTTCGTGCAGCGGCATACCCTCGACCTGCTCGCCTCCCGGCTCGCCCCGCGCGGCCGCCTGCTCATCGCGACGGACCATGACGGGTATGCCGCCCACGCCCGGGACATGCTGTCGGCGCACGGAGGCTGGGAGGTCGTGGAGGGGGCGCGCCCGGCGTGGCGGCCGGTCGACGGCTTCGAGGCCAAGGGCCTGGCTGCGGGTCGCACCATCACCGACCTCCGGGCCACCCGCACCCACCCCCCCCGGCGGTCTTCCCACCCCCGCGGTCTTCCTAACCTCTGCTAGCAGAGGTTGTGCGACCAAGCACACGTTGCAACCTCTGCTTGGTCCCCTAACTTCTGCTAGCAGAAGTTAGGGGTCGGGGCGCCAAGGGTGAGGGGTCGCGGAGCAGAGGGTGGCGGCGTCGTGGTCGGGGTAGCCGGATTCGAACCGGCGGCCTTCCGCTCCCAAAGCGGACGCGCTACCAAACTGCGCCATACCCCGGCGTCGGGGTATCCGGCCCCCGGACAGGGCAGGTGGGTTCGGAGATTTCGGGTCCCTCGACGGCGCCCACTAGGCTAACGCCTGCCCGTCCGGCCCCCGACCAACCGGGGCAGGGACGCGCGCGCGGGTGTAGCTCAATGGCAGAGCCCCAGCCTTCCAAGCTGGCCATGCGGGTTCGATCCCCGTCACCCGCTCCAACCCCGGCTGCGAGCGCCCACCCCCTACACGGCCGCGCCCCCCTCAGAGCTGCTGGTACCCCGCAGCGGTGGAGCCCGGTTCCCGCCCGGCCATCACGTCCGCGAGGAAGGACCGGCCGCCCGCTGCGTCCAGGGCCGCCTCGGTCCGGGCGAGCACCCGGTCGGTGGGCCAGACGTAGCGGCCCATGAGCCCGATCGAGATGATGCACCCGGCGAGATAGACCAGGACGCTCTGCGGGCGGATGGCGAAGGCGAGCACCATCGAGATGATCGCCACCGACTCCGACACGGCGAACCTGAGGATCGCAGAGGTCTGGAACCGGGCCCGGGCCAGCCTCGTCGCCTCCTCGGCGGCCGTTCCCGGCGCGATCGGCTCGACCCGGAACCCGACGGTGGACACCAGGGTCTGGGCGAGCGCACCGAGCACGAGCGGCACGGCGAGAGCCCAGAGCGGCGGCATACCCCACCCCAGCACCAGTCCCAGGACGATGGCGAAGACCACCAGCGCGCTGATGAGCGAGGTGACGAGGACGCGGAAGGACGCGATGGGCGTCAGCGTGGACGGCGGCGCGGGGGAGGTCATGGCGGCACCGTAGCGGCCGTGACGGGATTCGGTCCGAGGAACCGCTGCGGCTAGCATGGTCCCCACGTCGCGTCCCTGCGTGCCATAGCGGTATGCCGGTTGCGCCGGGTCCCGCTCGCCCCGGGGCCCCCGCGACGCCGTGACGCCCAGCCCGAGTCAACCGCCAGTTCGGAGTGCCTGAAGTGAAGAGTGCCCGCGAGACCCTCAGCCCGACCCGGGTCAAGCTCCACGTCGAGGTCCCGTTCGACGAGCTGAAGCCCGACCTCGACGCGGCATACAAGTCCATCGCCGGGCAGATCCAGGTGCCGGGCTTCCGCAAGGGCCACGTCCCGGCCCGGATCATCGACCAGCGGGTCGGCCGCGGCGCCGTCGTCCAGGAGGCCGTCAACGAGGCCCTGCCGCGGTTCTTCGGCCAGGCCATCGACTCCGAAGGCGTGCGCGCCATCGGCCAGCCCGAGGTCGACGTCACGGCCGTGCCCCTCGAGGACGGCCAGGACCTCGAGTTCACCGTCGAGACCGACGTCCGCCCCGAGATCGCCCTCCCCGACACCGACGCCATCACGGTGACCGTCGACGTGGCCGTCGTGAGCCAGGAGGACGTGCAGGAGCGGCTCACCGCGCTGCGGGAGCGGTTCGGCAGCCTCACGGCGATCGACCGGCCGGTCGAGAACGGCGACTTCGTCTCCATCGACCTGCGGGCCGAGATCGACGGCGAGGAGATCGACGCGGTGAGCGGCGTCTCCTACGAGGTCGGGTCCGCGACGATGCTCGAGGGCATGGACGACGCACTGCTCGGCATGACCGCGGGCGAGAGCAAGGACTTCGTCGCCCCGCTCGCGGGCGGCGACCAGGAGGGCCGCAGCGCCGACTGCGTCGTCACGGTCGGCTCGGTCAAGGTGCGCGAGCTCCCTGCTCTCGACGACGACTTCGCCCAGCTGGCCTCGGAGTTCGACACGCTCGAGGAGCTCACCGCCGACGTCACCCGCCAGGCCGCCGATGCCAAGCGGATGGACCAGGGTGTCCAGGCCCGCGACAAGATCCTCGAGCACCTCCTCGAGGTCACCGACGTCCCCGTGCCCGAGGGGATCGTCGAGGCCGAGGTCCACTCCCACCTCGAGGGGGAGGACCGCCTCGAGGACGAGGAGCATCGGGCGGAGGTCGGCGAGAACACCCGCCAGGCCCTGCGGGCCCAGTTCCTCCTCGACGCCCTCGCCGAGCACCTGGAGGTCCAGGTCGACCAGCCCGAACTCATCGAGTACCTCGTCATGAGCGCCCAGCAGTACGGCATGGATCCCAACCAGTTCGCCCAGGTCGTCGACAAGCAGGGCCAGATCCCGGCGATGGTCGCCGAGGTGGCCCGGCGCAAGGCGCTTGCGACGGTGCTCGAGAAGGCCGTCGTCACCGACGCGGCCGGCTCGCCGGTGGACCTCAACGCCATCCTCGCCGACAGGGGCACGACGGTCAGCACCGCCGACGAGACCCCCGCCGCGCCCGCCGAGGCGGCTGCGCCCACCGAGGCAGCTGAGCCCACCGAGCCCGCCGAGGCCTGACCTCCCGGGCGCCCCGCGCCCAGCGACCCACCCCGCGGTATGCCGCGGTCGCCCCGAGGGACCGCGGCATACCGCTGTTCCAGGGCCGGCCCACCGAGGGGCGGACACGGCCACACCAGCACCATGGGGCACTCGCGGTTGTCGGCGTCCCGTCGATCGCAGCGCTGACCGGAACTGTCGGCCGGGGCCCCCGGTCAGCCCTCAGACTCGGCGCCGTGCTGCCGATGAGGACATCAGCTGCTGGGTCACCGGCACAGTTTGCCTAGCCAAGGATGGCGCGGTGGGAATCATGGATGAGTTCGTTGCGGAGCTCCTCGTCGAGGGCCACGAGTACCTCACGCTCGACCCCGAGCTGACGACGGTGTCGCGACGGTCGCAGAGTCGCCCGTTCGCCGGACGGCAGGGGCCCAGACGGCCTGCCTTCCGCAGGGTCTGTCCTCCCACGTACCGGTGCCCGAGGACGTGACCTCGATGTTCCGGCTCCCGCTCACGCCGGCGGTCCTGGCATGCTCCCTCGTCCTCGCCCCGGCCACCGCCGCCATCGCCCGGAGCACCGTCCCTGCCCCCGCGCTCGTCGCCGCCGGGTCCACGGCCATGAGCCTGCGCGGTGGGTCCGCCGCGGGGGGGTCCGCCGTGCGCGGCGGGTTCGTGCGACAGGCCCCGGGCGACGACATCACCCTCTCTGGCGGCGACGACGGGTTCGACATGGCGACCGACGGGTTGAGCGTCCACGTCAGCCCGCCGCCCGGCGCCGACCTCGCCGCGGGCACGACGTATCCGCTGGCACCCGACCCGGACACCCCGGAGGCGGCCTATGTGGAGATCGACACCGAGGGGCACCAGCTCACCGGGGACACCTCGCTCGAGGTCATCGAGCTGGGTGTCGACGCGACCGGGATCAGTCACCTCGCCGCCGACGTCACCGGACTCGAGGCGACCCTCCAGCTGCGCTACGACAGCGCCGAGGCCTGGACCGGCATCGACATCGAGTCCGTTGTCGACGTCGGCGACACCCTGCTCGGCTACCCGGCCATCCGCGACGCGGAGGTGCTCGTCGCGGGCACCGCTCCCGTCACGTTCGGCGCCCTCCAGGTGGCGAGCGCCAAGCCCGATGGCGCGGACGTCAACGACCTGTTCAAGGTCAGCTACTGCAGCGGCGTGACCGTCCAGCCAGGGGACTCCTGCCGCCTGCGCCTCATCGGCACGCCCAGCCTCCAGGGCACCGAGACCTTCGACCTCACCCTCGCCGACGACACGGCTGTCGGCACCACCCGGATCTCCGCCGCGGTCGTCGGCCGGGCGGACGCGACCGGCACCTACTACCCGCTGCCGCCCCACCGCCTCTGGGACACCAGGTCCGACGGCGACCGCGGGCCACTCGGCGTGGGCGCCACCCTCACCGTGCAGGTGGCCGGCGAGGGCGGTGTGCCCGGCACGGGCGTCTCTGCAGCCGTCCTCAACCTCACCGCCGTCTCCCCGACGTCGGGCGGCTACCTCGCGGCATACCCGAGCGGCACGGTCCGGCCCGGGGTCTCCAGCGTCAACTTCAGCGCCGGCTGGACCGGGGCGAACCTCGTGACCGTCCCCGTCGGCGACGACGGCAGGATCGCCGTCTACAACTGCTGCGGCTCCACCCACGTCGTCGTCGACCTCCTCGGCTTCTACGCCGTCGACGACTCCTACCGACAGTCCGGCGCCGGCATGGGGTCGCAGTACCAGCCGGTCACCCCGACCCGGGTCTGGGACGCCGGGGTCAACGCCTGGTCCTCGGTCGACCTCGTCACGACCTTCGACACCGTGGCCAGCCCCGGTCTCGACGACAGCGTCGCGGCGCTGGCCGTCAACGTCACCGCCGCCTCGCCCACCAAGGGCGGCTACCTGCAGACCTACTCGGGTGCCGGGCCGCTGCCGTCCACCTCGACGCTCAACTTCACCGCCGGTGAGACGAGCCCCAACATGACGGTCGTCCCGGTCCGGCCGGTGCCGGGCGGGGTCGGGTTCGTCATCCGCAACCGCTCCGGTGCCCAGGTCCGGGTGATCGCCGATATCGTCGGCGTCTACACCAGGGACGTCGTGGCCGGTCTGCGGTTCACGCCCATCACGGCCACCCGGATCATGGACACCCGCTACGGGGTCGGCCTCGAGGGGAAGTTCGGGTATCGGCAGACGCGCTCGATGACCGCCCCCGACAGTGTCACCGACGTCGACACCTGGGCACTGGTCGCGAACGTCACCGTGGTGAGGCCGACCAGGCAGACCTACCTCACTGTCTGGGACGGGCAGACCTCGCGCCCGGAGACGAGCAACATCAACCTGGACGCGGGCGAGCTCCGCTCGGCCTCGACGCTCGTGCCGATAGACGGCGACCGGCGGTACTCGACCTACAACTACGCGGGCTCGGTCGACGTGCTGTTCGACGTGGTCGGACGGTACGAGGCCTATCCGCCGTCCAGCGCCGGTGCCGCGCCCGCGGGAGCCCTGTTGGCCCCGGGTGGCACCCGCAGGCCAGGGCCGGTGGGTGACCCCCGGCCGGTCTCGGGCACCGTGCGCCCCGGCTGAGCCGCGACCCGCCCGGAACGAGGTATGCCGCGACGCCGGCCGCGGCGGGTCCGCCGACGGCGAGGGTCTCGATCGGTGGCAGGCGCGGTCGCCGGGCGGTCGCGGATGGTCGAATAGTCCGCATGGCGGTCAGCGCACCCGAGCGAGGCCGCGTTGTCGCTGCTCGCAACGCGGACTTCGTCGTCTTCACGCTGGCCGGCATCGAGTTCGCCGCCTGGGCCTCGCGCATCGCCGACGCCAAGGCCGAGCTGCACCTCACGCCGGGCGAGCTGGGCCTCACCCTCCTCGCGGCATCGCTCGGCTCCATGGTGTCGTTGCCGTCCGCGGGCCGCATCGCCCACCGCTTCGGCGTGGTCCGGGCCATCGCGGCCGGCATGACCGCCGCGGTGCTGGGCTCGCTGCTCCTCGGAGCCGGGGTCGACGTCTGGCACTCCCGGCCGGTCGTCGGCCTCGGGCTGTTCTGCCTCGGCACCGGCGTCGGGGTGTGGGACGTGGCGATGAACCTCGAGGGCGCGACCGTGGAGCGCCTGCTCGGGCAGAGCGTCATGCCCCGTTTCCACGCCTTCTTCAGTGGCGGCACCGTGCTGAGCGCCCTCGCCGGGGCGGTCATGTCCTGGGGGCACGTGTCGATCCTCGCCCACCTGGCCGGGGCGGGCGTCGTCGTGGCCGTCGGTGGGTGGTGGTCGCTGCGGGCCTTCCTGCCGAGGGTCGTCGAGGACGAAGGGGACGAGGACGAGCAGCGGGGCCGGTCGGCGAGGGCGAACGATCGCTCCGCCTGGCTGGAGTCGCGGACGCTGCTCATCGGCGTGGTCACCCTGGTCGCGGCGTTCACCGAGGGCACCGCGAACGACTGGATGGCCGTCGCGTTCGTCGAGGGACACGACCTGCCGTCGTGGGCGGGCGTCCTCGGCTTCGCGACGTTCCTCTCGGCGATGACCCTCGGGAGGGTGCTCGGCACGGGGGCGCTCGACCGGTTCGGCAGGGTCCGGGTGCTGCGGGTGTGCTTCGGGCTGGCCGTCGCCGGCTCCCTCCTCGTCGTCGTCGGACCGGTCTGGGCGGCGTATGTGGGTGCGTGCGTCTGGGGCATCGGGGTGGCGCTCGGCTTCCCCGTCGGGATGAGCGCCTCCGCCGACGACCCGCGCCGGGCGCCCGCCCGGATGTCCGTGGTGGCGACGATCGGGTACATGGCGTTCATCGCGGGGCCGCCGGTGCTCGGCTTCCTCGGCGACCATGTCGGCGTCCTGCACGCCCTGCTCGCCGTCGGCACGATGGCCGTCCTCGTCCAGCTCGTGCTGCCCGCCGTCCGAGAGCCCCAGCGGCCGCCGGCCCCCACCGGGTGACGCTCCAGGGCCGGCCGGGGCGCGGGGTTCGGCACGGCGGACGTCGTGTTGTGCTCAGGGCGAACAGGGGCGGGACCGGGGAGTTACCCGGCGAGGCCCCGCGTTAGGGTCACTGACAGGCAGACGGCATCCCAAGCCCTCGAAGGAGCGAACCAGCGTGAGCAGCAGCGAGATCACCGCCGCGGGCGAGGGCCCGCAGTTCGGCCTCGACGACCACATCTACAACCGGCTCCTCAAGGAGCGGATCATCTTCCTCGGCTCGGACGTGCGCGACGACAACGCCAACGCCATCTGCGCCCAGATGCTCCTCCTGGCCGCGGAGGACTCCCACAAGGACATCTGGCTCTACATCAACAGCCCCGGGGGGTCGGTCACCGCCGGCATGGCGATCTTCGACACGATGCAGTGGGTCCCCAACGACGTCGCGACCGTGGCCATGGGGATGGCCGCCTCGATGGGCCAGTTCCTCCTGTCCGCGGGCACCCCGGGCAAGCGCTACGCCACCCCGCACGCCCGGGTGATGATGCACCAGCCCTCCGGCGGCATCGGCGGCACCGCGAGCGACATCAAGATCCAGGCCGAGCAGCTTCTGCACATCAAGAAGCAGATGGCCGAGCTCATTGCCGAGCACACCGGGCAGACCATCGACCAGATCGAGCAGGACTCCGACCGCGACCGCTGGTTCACCGCCGAGGCGGCGAAGGAGTACGGCTTCGTCGACCACGTCATCAGGACGTCGACGCAGGCCGGGCCCAAGGTCCAGAACCCCGTCGCCGACTGACCCGCGACCCGACGACCCCGGAAAGAAGCCATCCGATGAACGCAGACCTCACCGGCCGCCTGTACGCGCCGAGCCCCTCGAGCCGCTACATCCTGCCGCAGTTCGAGGAGCGCACCTCCTACGGCATGAAGCGGCTCGACCCCTACACCAAGCTGTTCGAGGACCGGATCATCTTCCTCGGCGTGCAGGTCGACGACGCCTCCGCTGACGACGTCATCGCCCAGCTCATCGTGCTGGAGTCCCAGGACCCCGACCGCGACATCCTCATGTACATCAACAGCCCCGGCGGATCGTTCACGGCGATGGCCGCGATCTACGACACGATGCAGTACATCCGGCCCGACGTGCAGACGTTCGTCATCGGTCAGGCCGCCTCGGCCGCCGCCGTACTGCTCGGCGCGGGAGCCAAGGGCAAGCGGTTCGCCCTGCCCAACGCCCGGATGCTCATCCACCAGCCGGCGATGGAGGGGGCCGGTGGCATGGCCTCCGACCTGGAGATCACCGCCAACGAGATCATCCGGATGCGGAGCTGGCTCGAGGCGACCCTCGCCAAGCACACCGGCCGGACCGAGGCGGAGGTCCGCAAGGACATCGAGCGCGACAAGATCCTCTCCGCCGCACAGGCCAAGGAGTACGGCCTCATCGACGAGGTCCTCGCCTCGCGCAAGGCCTCCGACGAGGCCTGATCCCGCGTCCGCCGGGCGGACGACCACCACGACACAAGGTATGCCGCCTGCCCCACGGGGGCGGGCGGCATACCTGTGCCGTACGCCACACGGAGCATTGCCCGTTCGGAAGGCGAACCGTCCGTGGGGACGCCTAGTATCGCGGCGACCTCCATCCGAAAGGGAACCTCAGCATGTCGTCACGCCGCACCGTCCCCATCCTGCTGAGCGGCGTCATCGCCGCGTCGTTCGCCGTCGTGACGGGGCCGGCGCAGGCCGCCACCCACCAGGAGATCGTGACCCCGATCACGATGACCCCGTCCCTCACCTGGGACAGCCCCTATGTCGGCGAGGCCGGCGCCGCGCAGACCGTGACGGTCACGGCCAACGCCGACGTCACGGTCGGCGGGGTCGAGGTCCAGAGCGACGCCGTCCCGAGCTTCGTCGTCCTCAGCGGCACCGACACGTGCACCGGTGCGGTCCTGGCCGCCAGCGACACGTGCACGGTGGACGTGGCCGCGGCACCGCGCGCCCTCACGCCGGCGAGCGTCACCGAGGAGCTGGTCCTCACCACCTCGGTCCCGGCCTCGTCGGCGTCGACGAGCCTCACCCTCACCAACCCGAAGCTCTCCGTGAAGGGCCAGTACCACGCCCAGGTCGGCCGGGTCATGGACACTCGCACGGGGATAGGCGTGCGCACGGGCGCCGTCGGTGCGAAGGGCACCGTCACCCTCAAGGTCGCCGGCAGGGCCGCGGTGCCCGCGAGCGGGGTCGGCGCCGTCGTGCTCAACCTCACGGTCACCGGCGGGACGAAGGGCGGCTACGTCACGGCATACCCGGCGGGCCGGGCGCGGCCCACAGCGTCCAGCATCAACTTCACCAAGGGCTGGACCGGGGCCAACCTCGTCACCGTGCCGCTCGGCAGCGACGGGTCGGTCACCTTCTTCAACTATGCCGGCTCGGTGCAGCTGGTCGCCGACATCGTCGGTTACTACGTCTCGACGACGACCTTCAGCCAGAGCGGTGGGACCGACTTCTTCCCCATGACGCCGTTCCGCCTGTTCGACTCGCGGGTCGACTGGGGCGACCGGCTCATGGGCGGCCAGTACGTCAGCCTGCCCCTCTCCTTCGACGCCGCCTTCGACCCTCGGGTCAAGGGCTTCGCGGTGACCGTCACCGTGACCGGGACGACGGGCACCGGCTATCTCGCCGTGCTTCCCCACAAGCCGTCCGGCGCGCTGTCGACGTCGACGTTGAACTACTCCAGGGGCACGACCATCGCCAACATGGTGGTCGCCAGCACCGAGCAGGTCGACTACTCGGGATCGATGCTCCCGACCTTCTACGTCGCCAACGCGGCGAGTCGCTCGACCGGTGCGCACGTCATCGTCGACGTCGTGGGCGTCTATGCCACGTCGCAGGAGGGTGACTACGGCCTGCGCTTCAGGTCCGTCTCGCCCACCCGCATCGTCGACACCCGCAAGGACCTCGGACTGGCCAGCATCGGGGCGAAGGTCAACAAGACGGTGTCCGCCCCGCTCTCGGTGGCGGGCCGTGACACCCAGTCCATCGTCGGCAACCTCACGGGCGTGCTGCCCACGAAGTCGACGTACCTGACGCTGTGGGACACCGGCGAGGCGCCGGCCACCAGCAGCCTCAATGTCGGCGCCCGGCAGATCCGGGCCAACTCCGCGTGGACGGGCCTGTGGGTGGCCAACACCTTCCAGATGTACAACTACGTCGGCAGCGTCGACGTCGTCTATGACGTGAGCGGCAGCTTCGAGCTGTTCCCGGGGAGCACCGAGACCCTGGCCGGGGTGCCATGGGTGCCGGGGCCCGCGCCGACCGCCGCGACGGTCCGCGACGGGTCCTCGCCGGCTCGCGCGTTGCGCACGCTCACCCCGCACCGCTCGGGGACCCCCGGCGCGCAGAGCCTGGGCTGACCCGTCGCCGCGACGTATGCCGTGGGCCCGCCGGGTCCGCGGCATACGTCGTCCCGGCCTGCCGCCCGGCTCGGTCCGGAGGGACCCTCGGGGGGAGGAAGGCGAGGCTGACCTGGGCAGATTGGCCCACGGCACCACGCGGGCGTCACGGCGTTGCGCTGACAGCGGACAAGCGCGACTCACCCGCACCGAGGGGCGTTCAATGGGCACGGTGAGAGCCCCCGGCAGGTAGCGTCGGGAGCGTTGTTCCCGGCCGACACCCTTCCGCCGACCGGGGCCCCGGACGCCGACGGAAGGACGTGGCACGTGGCACGCATGGGTGAGAGCAGCGACCTGCTCAAGTGCTCCTTCTGCGGGAAGTCCCAGAAGCAGGTCAAGAAGCTCATCGCCGGCCCCGGCGTCTATATCTGCGACGAGTGCATCGACCTGTGCAACGAGATCATCGAGGAGGAGCTCGCCGAGTCCTCCGAGCTGGGCCTGGACGAGCTGCCCAAGCCGCGCGAGATCTTCGACTTCCTCCAGCAGTACGTCATCGGCCAGGACGTCGCCAAGCGGGCGCTGTCCGTCGCCGTCTACAACCACTACAAGCGCATCCAGGCGGGTGAGGCCCTCACGGGCAAGAAGGACCCCGACCACGTCGAGATCGCCAAGTCCAACATCCTGCTCATCGGGCCGACGGGCTGCGGCAAGACCTACCTCGCGCAGACCCTGGCCAAGATGCTCAACGTCCCCTTCGCCATCGCCGACGCGACGGCCCTGACCGAGGCCGGCTACGTCGGCGAGGACGTCGAGAACATCCTCCTCAAGCTCATCCAGGCCGCCGACTACGACGTCAAGAAGGCCGAGACGGGGATCATCTACATCGACGAGGTCGACAAGATCGCCCGCAAGTCCGAGAACCCGTCGATCACCCGCGACGTCTCCGGCGAGGGCGTCCAGCAGGCCCTGCTCAAGATCCTCGAGGGGACGACCGCGAGCGTGCCCCCCCAGGGCGGGCGCAAGCACCCGCACCAGGAGTTCATCCAGATCGACACGACGAACGTCCTGTTCATCGTCGGCGGGGCGTTCGCCGGCCTCGAGAAGCTCGTCGAGTCGCGCAACGGCAAGAAGGGCCTCGGCTTCGGCTCCGAGCTGCATACGCCCAAGGACCTCGCCGGCTCGATCCACGACGTCATGCCCGAGGACCTCATGAAGTTCGGGCTCATCCCCGAGTTCATCGGCCGGCTCCCGGTCATCACGACCGTCAGCCCACTGGACACCGAGGCGCTGGTCACCATCCTCACCGAGCCGCGCAACGCCCTGGTCAAGCAGTACCAGAAGATGTTCGGCATCGACGGCGTGGAGCTCGAGTTCGAGCAGGAGGCCATCGAGGCGGTCGCCGAGCAGGCGATGGCCCGCGGCATCGGCGCCCGTGGCCTGCGGGCGATCATGGAGGAGGTCCTCCTCCCGGTGATGTTCGACGTGCCGAGCGACGACGAGATCACCAAGGTCGTGGTCACCGAGGACGTCGTCCTCAAGAACGTCCTGCCGACGATCGTGCGCCGCGACGACGAGGGCACCCGCAAGCGCCCCGCCCGCAAGCGCTCCGCCTGAGGGCTCGACGGCCCGCGCCACCGCAGCCCCGCGACGCCCGTTCGCTACCGCCCGGCGAAGTCCGGCGGGCCCGCCCTGGCATCCGGCCCCGGCATTCGACACGATGGGGCCTGTGGCGACCCCCTACCGACTCCGGGCCGGTGACACCGGCCCGCATACAGCGCTCATCCGTCAGCTGCGGCGCCGCCTGCCTGACGGTCGCCCGGATGCTCGTCGATCCCGTCTTCGCGTCGTGGCTGACGACTGGCGAGCCCCACCCCCCGGGGGCGCCCTCGGGGGCCACCCAGGACGAGCGGTTCGCGGCCTACGAGCTCCTCGTGCTGCAACGCACCAACGCTCTGTCGGTGCGCAAGGGCGGGGTCAACCTCCCGTGGCCCCAGCGGCTCGGCACGGCGCCGTGGGGGGCCAGGCGCGAGCTGGAGCGGGGAGCCTCGCGACCCGGGACGCGCTACGCACTCGACGTGCTGCGACACGACGACGATGCCGGGCTCGCCCAGTCCTTCGAGCACCTCGTGGCCGTCGTCACCGAGGGCGTGCCGGCGCTGCTGTATGTCGGTGACGTCGCCCTGCCGCGGCACGTGACCCTGGTCATCCCCGGGGAGTCGGACCACATGCTCGAGGTCTACGACCCCGCCACCGGCAGGGTCAGCCACCTGCGCCGCGACGCCCTGGTCGAGCGGCGTCTCGGGCTGGCCGGCTGGAACATCCCGTGGCTCGTCGTCCAGCCCGACGGCGCCCACCGGGTGCCGGCCCGCGGGCTGACCGGCTGGGTGCGCTCCGTGGCGCGGACGCCACGCGCGACGGCGTCCTGGCCCTGAGGCTCAGGCCGTCGGCTTGGCGACCGCGATGAGCTCGACATCGTGCGCGCCGACGGAGTCGCCCTCGGCGTAGCCGACGGTCCCCGTGATCCGGCCCGCCGCCCGCAGGTCGGCCTCGGCGGCGCGGACGTCGTCGAGGGCGCGCACCGGGCCGACCACGGTCACCCGGGCCACCTCGGCCCGCATCCCGAGCTTCGCCTCGGACTTGGCCTTGCGGATGGCGGCCAGCGCCTCGCCGACGGCGACGAGCAGCTCGGGGTCGCCGTCCCGGCCGGCCGCGAGCTCGTCGCGGGACGGCCAGGTCGCCAGGTGCACCGAGCCGTCGTGCCACCACGACCAGACCTCCTCGGTGACGTAGGGCAGGAACGGGGCGAGCAGGCGGAGCATGACGTCGAGGGCGACCCGGAGGGTGGCCCGGGCGCTGGCCGCGTCGGCGTCGCCGCGGGCGCCGTAGGCGCGGTCCTTGACGAGCTCGAGGTAGTCGTCGCAGAAGCTCCAGAAGTAGGTCTCGGTCACCTCGAGGCTGCGGGTGTAGTCCCAGGCCTCGAAGCCCGCGCTCGCCTGGTCGACGACGTCTGCGAGGCCGGCGAGCAGGGCCCGGTCGAGGGGGTCGGTGACGAGCCCGCCGAGCGTGTCGCCGGCCACCGATGTGAGGGGTCACCGAAGGCCAGGGCGAACTTGCTGGCGTTGAGGATCTTGATGGCCAGCCGCCGGCCGACCTTCATCTGCCCGATGTCGTAGGCCGCGTCGGTGCCGAGCCGACCGCTCGCCGCCCAGTAGCGGACGGCGTCGGCGCTGTGCTCCTTGACGACGTCCTCGGGGGTGACGACGTTGCCCTTGGACTTGGACATCTTCTTGCGGTCCGGGTCGAGGATCCAGCCGCTGATGGCGGCGTTCGGTCCACGGCACCGTGCCGTGCTCGAAGTGGGAGCGGACGACGGTGGCGAACAGCCAGGTCCGGATGATGTCGTGCGCCTGGGGGCGCATGTCCATGGGGAACAGCTTGGGCCAGACCGGGTCCTCGCCGACCGTGCCGTCCTCGGCCACCCGCCGCCAGCCGCCGGCGATCTGCGGGCTGACGGAGGAGGTCGCCCAGGTGTCGAGGACGTCCGGGTCGCCGACGAAGCCGCCGGGCGCCCCGCGCTGGGACTCGTCGTACCCGGCGGGGGCCTGCGAGGCCGGGTCGACCGGGAGGTCCGACTCGGCGGGGGTCATCGGGTGGTCGTAGTCGGTGCTCGCCGTCGACGTCGACCGGGTACCAGACCGGGATGGGCACGCCGAAGAACCGCTGCCGCGAGACGAGCCAGTCGCCGTTGAGACCGCTCACCCAGTTCGCGTAGCGGGCCCGCATGAACGGCGGGTGGAAGTCGATCTCCTCGCCGCGGGCGACCAGCGTGGCGTTGAGCTCCGGCTCGCGGCCGCCGTTGCGGATGTACCACTGGCGGGAGGTGACGATCTCGAGCGGCTTCTCGCCGCGCTCGTAGAAGTTCGCCTTGCGCTGGGTGGGCGTCGGCTCGCCGTCGAGGTCGCCGCTCTCCCGCAGCGCCGAGACGACCGCCTCGCGGGCGCCGTACGGGGTCTTCCCGGCCAGCTCCGCGGCATACAGGCCCTCGCCGGCGCTGCCCGCCAGCCAGTCCGGCAGCTCGCCCTGCAGCCGGCCGGAGCGGGTGATGACCGAGCGGGTCGGGCAGCCGCAGCTCGCGCCACCACAGCACGTCGGTGAGGTCGCCGAAGGTGCAGCACATGGCGATCCCGGCGCCCTTGTCCATCTCGGCCGCCGGGTGGGCCACCACGGGCACCTCGACCCCGAACAGCGGCGTCGTCACCGTCGTCCCGAACAGGGCCTGGTAGCGCTCGTCGTCGGGGTGGGCGATCAGCGCGACGCAGCTGGGGATGAGCTCGGGGCGGGTCGTCTCGATGTAGACGGGCTCCGCGCCGGCGCGGTGGAAGGCCACCCGGTGGTAGTGGCCGGGATAGTCGCGCGCCTCGAGCTCGGCCTGGGCCACCGCGGTCTGGAAGGTCACGTCCCACAGCCCCGGTGCCTCGGCCTGGTAGGCCTCGCCGCGGGCGAGGTTGCGCAGGAACGCCTGCTGGGCCGTCGCGCGGGAGTGGTCGTCGATGGTGCGGTACGAGATCCCCCAGTCGAGGCTGAAGCCCATCCGCCGGAACAGGGACTCGAAGGCCTCCTCGTCCTTGACGGTCAGCTCGTCGCACAGCTCGATGAAGTTCTGCCGGCTGATCGGGAGCTGGTCGGCGGCCCGGAGGCTCGTGGCGTCGCCGCGGTGCGGCGGCACGAAGTCCGGGTCGTGGTGCAGGGTCGCGTCGCCGCGCACGCCGTAGAAGTTCTGGACCCGCTTCTCGGTGGGCAGACCGTTGTCGTCCCAGCCGATCGGGTAGAACACGGTGAACCCGGCCATCCGCTTGTAGCGGGCCATGCAGTCGGTGTGCGTGTAGGAGAACACGTGCCCCATGTGCAGGGACCCGCTCGCGGTGGGCGGCGGCGTGTCGATCGAGAAGACCTGCTCACGGGAGCCGGCCAGCGCCGCGTCGCGGTCGAACGCGTAGGTCCCCTGCTCGCTCCATACCGCGCCCCACTTCTCCTCCAGGCCGTCGATGGACGGCCGGTCCGGGATGGAGGCAGCGCGAGATGGGGAGAGGTGCTCGGTCATGGCGCAGATCCTCGCAGATGCCGGGAGGTGGTCGCTCCGGTGTATCGGGGACGGCCCCCCTCGTCCCGGTCCCTTCGGCGTAGGGTCTGGGGTCATGGAGCCCGTCTACCTGCCGGTCATCGGCTTGGCCCGCACGGTCTTCGCTCTCGAGGGCCTGCGCTTCACGATGGTCGGCCAGGACAACGTCCCGCGCACCGGCGGCGCCGTGATGGCGATCAACCACACGGGCTACATGGACTTCACGTATGCCGGGCTCGTGGCCAGGCGGTCCCGTCGCCTCGTGCGGTTCATGGCGAAGGAGAGCATCTTCGGGCACCGGTATGCCGGGCCGGTGATGCGGGGGATGAAGCACATCCCGGTCGACCGGCACAACGGCGCGTCGTCGTTCCGGAAGGCGGTCGAGGTGCTGCGGGCGGGCGAGATCGTCGGGGTGTTCCCCGAGGCGACGATCTCGCGGTCCTTCGAGCTCAAGGAGTTCAAGTCGGGGACGGTGCGGATGGCTCAGCTGGCCGGGGTGCCGATCCTGCCGACGACGATCTGGGGCTCGCAGCGGGTGTGGACCAAGGAGCACCCCAGGCGGATGGGCCGGTCCAACATCGACATCTTCGTCACGGTGGGTGAGCCCTTGGTCGTGCCGCGCGGCGCCGACGCTGAGGAGGCCAACGACCGGCTCCGGGCCACGATGACGGCCCAGCTGCACGCCCAGCAGGCGGCCTACCCGCCGCTCCACGGGGACGAGCTGGCGTTCGTGCCGGCGCGGCTCGGAGGCACCGCTCCGACTCCCGAGGAGGCGCACCAGCGCGACGAGCACGACCGGCTGCGCCACCGCGACGAGTTCACCGGCTAGGTCCCGTCAGGGGTGGCGATGCGCCCCTTCAGCGGCGCCGATGGGGCTGGTTCCCACCTCTGGCAAGGGTTCCGGCCCTCGGGTGCGGCCCTTCGGCCGTCAGATGGCGTGGCCCGCGTGGGCCAGGGCCTGGCGGAGCAGCACCCCGTGGCCACCGCTCATCTCCGCGAGCAGAGCCGGGTCGAGGGCGTCGTTGGGGTTGAACCAGGTGAGCTCGAGGGCGTCCTGCTGGGGTGCGCAGTCGCCCGAGACGGGCACGATGAACGCCAGCGAGACGGCGTGCTGGCGCGGGTCGTGGAACGGCGTGATGCCGGGTGTGGGGAAGTACTCCGCCACGGTGAACGGCTGCGGCGTCGGTGGCACCTGGGGGAGCGCCATCGGGCCGAGGTCCTTCTCGATGTGCCGGAGCAGCGCGTCCCGGACCCGCTCGTGGTAGAGCACCCGGCCGGCGACGAGCTCCCGGTGGAAGGTCCCGTGACCGGTCACCCGCAGCAGCAGCCCGACGGCGGTGATGGCGCCGTTGGGGTCCAGGCGGACGGGTACGGCGTCGACATAGAGGATCGGCACCTGCCCGCGGGCCGCCTCCAGCTCCTCGCGGCTCAGCCACCCCTCTCGGCGGTCCAGATCCGTCGAGCTCATCTCACGCTCCTCACCGTCGGTTGACCGATCTTGGCACAGGAACGCGCCGACCTGGCGGGCTGACCCTCAGGACGTGCCCGCCTCCCCGAAGGACGCCCGGCGGGCGGCCCTGCGCAGTGTCCCGAGGACGGCGTGCCCGGTGAGCAGGATGAGGACGGCGTTGGTGGCCGCTCGGCCGATGTCCCAGCCGAGGGAGGTCGAGGCGGCATACACGACGAAGTGGTGCAGGTTCGTCGGGACCGGCGCCCCCGCCTCGAACGACAGCCCGCCACCGAGCCCCGTCGTGAACGGCCAGAACGCGAGGTCGAGGGCCAGCCCGTAGGCGAGCCCGGCCACGGCGCCGTATGCCGCGAGGAGCGCCACCTCGGCGCGGCCCCGCGCCTGCGGCAGCAGCCCGGCGCCGATGCCGACCCAGGCGGCCCCGAGCATCTGGAACGGCAGCCAGGGCCCGACGCCGCCGGTGAGCAGGGCAGAGCCGAACATCGTCGTCGCCCCGAGGACGAACCCGAACCCCGCCCCGAACACCCGACCGGCCAGGACGAGCAGGAAGAACACCGTCTCGAGCCCGGCCGTCCCGGCCCCGAGCGGGCGCAGGGCGGCGCCGACGGCGGACAGCACGCCGAGCAGCGCGACGGCCTTGACGTCGAGCCCTCCCTCGGCGATCTCGGCGAGGACGACCGCGAGGAGGAGAGGCAGGAGGGCGGCGAACACGAACGGAGCGTCGGTCCCGTGGGCCAGGCCCGATCCGGGCGAGACGAGCAGGGGCCAGCCGAAGCAGGCGATGCCGGCGACCGACACCAGCGTGACGGCGAGGGTGGAGCGGGGTCGCAGGGCGACGGCGTGCACCGCGGCCGCGGCGGCCCGGGACGGGGCGAGGACCGGGGCGCTCATCGTGGCGGCCCCTCGGGGAAGGCCTCGCGGACGTCGGCGACGGTGAGCCAGGGGCTGGGGGCGGTGACCTTGGCGACCTGCGGGGCGAACGCCGGGGAGAAGCGCACGACCTCGGCGGTCGGCCCGTCCGCGACGACCTGTCCGGAGCCGAGCACGACCACCCGGTCGGCCAGACCGGCCACGAACTCGACGTCGTGCGTGGACAGCACGACGGTGCGCCCGCGCCCGGTGAGCCCGCGCAGCACCTCGCCGAGCGCGTGCTTGGCGCCGTAGTCCAGGCCTCGCGTCGGCTCATCGAGGAGCACGACCGGTGGGTCGGCGGTCAGCTGGACGGCGAGGACGAGCGCGAGCCGCTGGCCCTCGGAGAGGTCGGCCGGGTGCCGGTCCGGAGGTATGCCGCGGGCCAGCGCGCCGAGCAGCCTCGCGCAGGTGCCCGGCTCGGACCCGCTCTCCCGGTCGGCCTGGTCGCACTCGTGGGCGACGGAGTCGAGGTAGAGCAGGTCGCCGGGGGTCTGCGGCACCAGGCCGACCAGGCGACGGCGCTCGGCGGGGGGCAGGTCGCGGGGGTCCGCGCTCGTCCCGTCTGCGGCGCGGACCCTGACCGCGCCGCGGGTGCGTCGCCCGGAACCCTGCACGGCCCACAGCAGCGAGGACTTGCCGGAGCCGTTGCGGCCCATGAGCGCGACGACCTGCGCCTGCGGGACGGTGAGGTCGATGCCGGCGACGGCCACGAGGTCCCCATACGTCACGACGACGTCGCGGGCCACCAGCGCGGCGGTCGAACCCCCTGTGTCCGCCTTTCTGGTCGTCATGGCGACCAGTTGCTCGGACGCTGCGCTCCGGGAGGCGCTGTGGGCCGAGCGGAGGGCCGTGGCGGCGCGGCGGGCGTCGCGGACCGAGAGCGACAGGGGCGACCAGCCGGCCCACCGGCCGAGCTCGATGATGGGGGGCGCGACGGTGGAGGTCGCCATGACCTCGGCCGGTGCGCCCGAGGTGACGACGCCGTCGGGCCTGACATCGATGACCTGGTCGGCGTACTGGAGGACTCGCTCGACCCGGTGCTCGGCGACGATGACGGTGACGGCGAGGTCGTGGACGAGCCGGGTGATCGCGGCGAGGACCTCCTCGGCCCCGGTCGGGTCCAGCGCCGAGGTCGGCTCGTCGAGGACCAGCACCTGCGGGTGGGCCGTCAGCACCGCCCCGATGGCCACCCGCTGCTGCTGCCCCCCGGACAGCTCCCGCAGCGGCGCGTCGCGCAGGTCGGCGATGCCGAGCAGGTCGAGGGTCTCCTCGACGCGCTTGCGCATGACGTCGTCGGCCAGGGCGAGCTGCTCCATCCCGTAGGCGAGCTCCTCCTCGACGGTGTCGGTGACGAACCCGGCCAGCGGGTCCTGCCCCACGACGCCGACGAGCCCGGCGAGGTCGCGCGGGCGGTGGGTGGAGGTGTCCCGGCCGAGCAGCCGCACCCGCCCCGTCAGCCGGCCGCCGGTGAAGTGCGGGACCGCGCCGTTGACGGCCCCGAGCAGGGTCGACTTCCCTGACCCGGTGCGGCCGACGACCAGGGCCAGCTCCCCCTCGGGGACGACGAGGTCGACGCTGCGCAGCACCGGCCGGGTGGAGCCGGCATACGTCACGGTGACGTTCTCGAACACGACGGCGTCCGTCATCGGCCGGCCCCCCGGAGGGGGGCGCCCGCGCCGACGGGCTCCGGGCTGCGGACCGACACCCGCCCGCGGGGGCGCGGCGGCTGCGGGGTGAGGAACGCCGGGAGGGCCGCGACGAGGAGCCCGGCGACGGCCACGTACGGCACGACCGGCCAGGCGAGCGGCTGCAGCGGCTGGGTCATCGACGCAGGGTCCAGCCGAACGGCCACCAGGGCCGCGCCGGCCGCGACGACCCCGGTGGCGGCGCTCAGCCACTCCGGAGCCGCCCACGGGTCGGGCCGGTAACTCGTGCGCACGACGCTGCGCCCGCCGAGCCACAGGCCGACCACGGCCGCGAGGACCCCGAGCAGGAGGAGGGGCAGGCCGAGCAGGGCGGGCGCGGTGGTGTCGAGCACTCCGTAGATCCCGACGGCCGCGCCGACCAGGCCGCCGAGCGAGAGCGCCGACGAGACCGTGTGGCCGGTGGGGGACACGCTCACCCTGCGGCCGTACCCCCGCGAGTCCATCGACGCGGCGAGCAGGAGCGAGCGGTCGAGAGTGTCCTGGAGGACGGGCAGCGCCACCTGGCGCACGGCTCGCAGCCCGGTTCCCGACTGGCCGCGCAGGGTGCGGGCGCGCAGCACCCGCTGGACGCTCTCGGCCAGCTGGGGCGCGACGGTCACGGCGACGACGACAGCGGTCCCGATCTCGGCGAGGGCCCCGGGGAGGGCACGGAGCATGCGCTTGGGGTTGGCCAGGGCGTTCGCGGCCCCCACGCAGGCGATGACGGCAGCGAGGCGCAGCCCCTCGAGGGCGGCGCCCAGCAGCCCCTCGACGTAGACCGCCCCGCCGAGGGTGACCCCGGCGGCCCAGGACGGAAGGGTCGGGCTGGGCAGCCGGAACAGCAGGTGGCTGCCGAGCTTGTAGCCGACGGCGATGTGCAGCACGACCCGGACGACGACGACGGCGAGGCCCAGCCACAGGTAGAGCCGGAACGCTCTGGCCCAGGGCGAGTCGCCGCGCCTGCCGGCCACGACGAGCCCGACGACGAGCAGCCCCGGCACGAGGACCACGGGGTTCGTCGACGTCCCGAGGGCGACCGCCATGCCGAGCGCCCACAGCCACCAGGCACCGGGGTGCAGGTGGCGGGGGAGGGTCGGCATGTCGGGTCCGGCTCAGCCGCGGCGACGCCGTGCGACGACGTATGCCGTGGCCCCGCCGAGCGCGAGCACGAGGGCGCCGCCCAGGGCGAGCGGCAGCGCGCCGCCGCCCGACACCGAGGTGGTGCGCGAGGCGGCCGCGACCGGGCCGAGCGTGGTCGGGCTCGGTGGGGCCACGGTCGACGACGGCGCTGCCGTCGCGCTGACGGTCGCCGAGGGGTGGACGGCGGTCGACGCCGGGTGGGGGGTCGAGGCCGTCGACGACGTCGTTGCGGAGGTGCCGGCGTGATGGCCGGTGGTCGGGGACGACGTCGCCGCCGGTGGGGTCGTCCTCTTCGGCGGGGCCGGGGACCTCGGCGGGGCCGCGGCGGCCGGCGGGGCGATCCCAGGCGGGTTCCCCGCGCCGAAGGCCAGCCCGACCACGGTCCCGGGCGCCGGGTTGACGCCCGTGATGCTCGAGGACGCGAAGCTCCAGCTGCCGCCGCGCCGGGCGGTCCACAGGCTCCAGTAGGCCGAGGCCGGAGGCATCACGACGCAGGCGTCGGAGGCGGGGGCGCCGTCGATCCGGCACAGCGCAGCCGGGAAGCGCTGCACCATCACGGTCGAGTGGCCGGCGGCATGGAGGGCGGCGAGGGCCGAGGACGGGTCGCCGGCGGCGCAGCCCACCGAGGAGTCGACCACCACGGTGACGCCGGAGGTTCCCGAGCAGGCGGCCGCGGCCGCCGGCCCGACCGGACCCACGAACGGCACCGCGAGGGCCAGGGCCAGACCCGCGACGAGGGCGCCCAGGCGCCGGCCGGGCCCGCTCATGTCCGGGTCCCGCGACGGCGCAGCAGGGTCGAGTAGAAGACGGCGGCCGCGCCGACGACGATGAGGCCGAGCCCGAGCAGTGCTGGGTCGAGCAGCGGGGCCCCGGTGAAGGCGAGTGAGGTCGGGTCCGCCACGGCCGACGAGACCGACCCGCCCGTGGACGACGCCGAGGTGCCCGAGGGGCTCTGGCCGCCGGCGACGGCGCACGTCATCGCGGAGGCACCGGCGGTGGCTCCGGACGCCGAGACCGAGGCCAGGGTTCCCCCGGCCAGGCCGAGGGCAGCCTGGGGGGTGGCCCGCAGGTCGCCGTCCTCGGGGGTGGCCGTCGACCCGGCGCTCGCCCGGGTCGCGTGGTCGGCCGAGGTGAACGCGATCCCGCCGCGCAGCGCGGCCGGGAAGGAGCAGTCGTACTGCAGCGCGGCCAGGAACCCCTGCGCCCGGTCGAGCGGCGCGGTCCGGCCGGCGGCGGCGAACGCCTGCGCCGCGACCCCGGTCGTGTTGGCGTTCTCGCCACCGCTCGCGCTGGTGAACCCGCCGTCGGCGCCCTGCACCGCGACGAGGTGGTCGAGCCCGGCGCCGGCCGAGGCCGCCGTGTCGAGCGTGGGGACCACCGGGACGGCCAGCAGGGCCTGCACGGCGAACCCCGTCGCGTCGGGGTCGCTCGTGCAGTCGCCGGCGGTGGGGTCGATCCGGAACCCGCCGTCGGAGCACTGCTGGGGGCCGAGGAAGTCCACGGCGGCGGCCGGCACGGGCGCCCCGGCGCGGGCGAGCGCGATGATCGCGAGGGCCTGCCCGATCGTGTTGGAGTAGTCGCCATAGGCGGACACGTCGGAGAACCGCCCGCTCGGGGTCTGCAGCCCCTCCAGGGTTGCCAGCAGGTCGGTGGTGCCGCCGACGGCGTGCGGGTCGAGCCCCTGGGCGAGGACGGCGAGCAGCGCCTTGGCGGTCGGGCCGGCATACGTCTCGCCGCCGGACCCGATGTAGTCACCCAGGTGCGCGACGAGGTATGCCGTCGCGGCGGCCGCCTCGTCCTGGCCCGCCCCGGCCCCGTCGAGGGCGAGGACCGCGTCGACGGTGTTGCCGCCGTCGAGGTAGGTCGATCCCGGGTAGACGTAGTGGTGGCCGCCGGCGGCCAGGGTCGTGGCGACGAACGCGGCCGCGGCGGCGCCCTGCTGCCCGGTGCTCCCCGTGGCGGCCGGCCCGGCGATCCGCACGGTGACGCCGGCGGGGGGGTCCGAGGTGTCGGGCGCCCCCGCGGCGGTCGAGGTCGGCGAGGCGCTGGGGACCGCGGTGGACGGTGGGGTGGGGGACCCCGTGGGGGACCCGCTGGGGGACCCGGTGGGCGACGTGGCGTCGGACGACGTCGCCGCCGGAGCCGGGGTGTCGGTCGCCGACGCCGCCGGGATGTCGGTGCTCGCGGGCCCGGAGTCGGCACGGGCCGCCGGGCCGAGCGCCACCAGGGCCGGCATGGACAACAAAAGGATCGCGACGGCGGTCCCGGCGCGGGGTCGTGCGAAGGACATGGGTCCCTTTCCAGAGCGTTCCGTGACGTCTGCCCCGGACCGCTGGACCCAGCGACCTGGGCTCCGTCCCGCGTTCCTCGACGGTGTAGTGGAGCCGCTCGCGCTCACGAGGCATTCCGGCTCGCCACCCCATCGGGATGGCCTACGGCTGCGGGTCAGCGCCGGACTTGGACCGGCTTCCCCTTGCTCGCGCGTGTGGTGCCGCCTCTCGGCGACGGCGCCACTCTACCCCTCCGGCGCCGATACTCGGCCGCCCTCGGTCCGCCCGCCCGGTAGACTCCTGCGCCATAGGCGTTCGAGCCGTCATCAACGGCGAGCCTCCGGAAGAACGGCGGGTGAAGGGCCACCTCACGGTGGGCCGGACCCGCTCACTAGACCCGGACGGGTGGGCCCGTCACAGCCTGCAACGAGCGGCCGGATGCCGTCGCCCCACCGGGGCGCCGCCGTGCGGCAAGCGAGGTGGTACCGCGGTGCCCCGCTCCCGGCATACCGGGTCGGCGACGTCGTCCTCGTGGTAGGCAGCACGACGACCGCGACGAGCCAGGAGCCACCGCAGATGACCTATCCCAAGGTCTCCACCACCGCCCAGCCCGACCAGGGCGCCGCCGCGTCGACGGGCGTGCCGTCGAGCCCACGCTTCCCCCGGATCGAGGAGGCGGTGCTCGCGTACTGGGAGGCCGACGACACCTTCCGCGCGTCGGTCGAGAACCGTGAGGCGGGGGAGCGGGGCAGCAACGAGTTCGTCTTCTACGACGGCCCGCCCTTCGCCAACGGCCTGCCGCACTACGGCCACCTGCTCACCGGCTACGTCAAGGACATCGTCCCCCGCTACCAGACGATGCGTGGGCGCCGCGTCGAGCGCCGGTTCGGCTGGGACACCCATGGGCTGCCCGCCGAGCTCGAGGCGATGAGCCAGCTCGGGATCAAGACCAAGGAGGAGATCCTCGAGCTGGGGATCGAGACCTTCAACGCCAAGTGCCGCGAGTCGGTGATGAAGTACACCGGTGAGTGGCGGTCATACGTCACCCGGCAGGCCCGGTGGGTCGACTTCGACAACGACTACAAGACGCTCAACCCGCAGTTCATGGAGAGCGTCATGTGGGGCTTCAAGCAGCTGTACGACAAGGGGCTGGTCTACGAGGGCTTCCGGGTGCTGCCCTACTGCTGGAACGACCAGACCCCGCTGTCCACGCACGAGCTGCGGATGGACGAGGAGACCTACCGGGTCCGCAAGGACACCGCGGTCACCGTCGGCTGCCGCCTCGAGACCGGCGAGCTGGCCCTGGTCTGGACGACCACCCCGTGGACCCTGCCGAGCAACCTCGCCACCGCGGTCGGCCCGGACATCGACTACGTCGTGGTCGAGTCCGACTACTCGGGGCGCACCGAGCGCTACGTCCTGGCCGAGGCACGGCTCGCGACGTATGCCGCGGAGCTGTTCGGCGACGCCAAGATGGGCCAGGACGACCTCCAGGCACGGGTGCTGGGTCGGATGAAAGGCACCGACCTCGTCGGCCGCCACTACACCCCGCCGTTCTCCTACTACCTCGGCCACCCCAAGAGCCACGTCGTCCTGCCCGCCGACTACGTCACGACCGACGACGGCTCCGGCCTGGTGCACATCGCTCCGGCCTTCGGTGAGGACGACAAGCTGCTCACCGACCAGTACGGCATCGTGCCGGTCGTACCCGTCGCCGCCGACGGGCGGTTCACCTACCCGGTGGCCGACTACGAGGGGCTGCACGTCTTCGACGCGAACTCCCTCGTCGTCGACCACCTCAAGAACCGCACCTACGTCGATGGGCTCCACGGTGAGGCCGAGGTCGGCTCGACGACCGAGGGGACGGTGCTGCTCCGCAAGGAGGTCTACGAGCACTCCTACCCGCACTGTTGGCGGTGCCGTGAGCCGCTCATGTACATGGCCGTGTCGAGCTGGTTCGTCCGGGTGACCCAGTTCAAGGGGCGGATGGGCGAGCTCAACCAGGAGATCACCTGGGTGCCCGAGCACGTCAAGGACGGCCAGTTCGGCAAGTGGGTCGAGAACGCCCGTGACTGGTCGGTCTCGCGGAACCGGTTCTGGGGCAGCCCGATCCCGGTCTGGCGCTCGGACGACCCGGCCTACCCGCGGCTCGACGTCTACGGCTCGTTCGAGGAGCTCGAGCGGGACTTCGGTCGGCTGCCGGTCAACGACAAGGGCGAGCCGGACCTGCACCGGCCGTTCGTCGATCGGCTCACCCGCCCGAACCCCGACGACCCGACCGGCAACTCGACGATGCGCCGGGTCGAGGACGTCCTCGACGTGTGGTTCGACAGCGGCTCGATGAGCTTCGCCCAGGTGCACTACCCGTTCGAGAACCACGACTGGTTCGAGCACCACTTCCCGGCCGACTTCATCGTCGAGTACATCGGCCAGACCCGTGGGTGGTTCTACCTGCTCCACGTGCTGGCGTCCGCCCTGTTCGACCGACCGGCCTTCAGCTCGTGCATGAGCCACGGCATCGTCCTCGGCAACGACGGCCAGAAGATGTCGAAGTCGCTGCGCAACTACCCCGACGTCACCCAGGTGTTCAACCGCGACGGCGCCGACGCGATGCGGTGGTTCCTCATGGCGTCGCCGATCCTGCGCGGGGGCAACCTCGTCGTCACCGAGGAGGGCATCCGCGAGGGCGTCCGCCAGGTCATCATCCCGCTGTGGAACAGCTGGTACTTCTTCTCGCTCTACGCCAACGCGCTGGCGGAGGACGGCGGGGAGGGCTACGAGGCACAGTGGTCGACGGCGTCGACCGACCCGCTCGACCGCTACCTGCTCGCCAAGGTGCGTGGGCTGGTCGGGACCGTCGAGGCCCAGATGGACGTCTACGACATCCCGGGCGCCTGCGAGTCCGTGCGACAGTTCGTCGACGTCATGACGAACTGGTACATCCGGCGCTCCCGTGAGCGCTTCTGGGACACCTCCGACGGCGGCTCGGCCGACGACGCCCACGCGGCCTTCGACACCCTGTACACCACCCTCGAGGTGCTGACCCGGGTGGCGGCCCCCCTGCTGCCGCTGGTCTCCGAGGAGATCTGGCGTGGCCTCACCGGTGCGCGCTCGGTCCACCTCTCCGACTGGCCGGACGCGTCCCTGCTGCCGTCGGACGACGCCCTGGTCGCGGCGATGGACCAGGTCCGGTCGGTGTGCTCGGCGGCCTCGTCGCTGCGCAAGGCCGAGAGCCTGCGGGTCCGGCTGCCGCTGCGCGAGCTCACCGTCGTCACCGCCGACGCGGCCACCTTCCGGGCGTATGCAGGGATCGTCGCCGACGAGGTCAACGTCAAGTCGGTGCGGGTGCTCGACGTCGACGCCGCGCACGAGTCGGACTTCGGCATCACCCAACGGCTGACCGTCAACGCCCGGGCCGCGGGGCCGCGACTCGGCAAGGACGTCCAGGTGGCCATCAGGGCCGGCAAGTCCGGCGACTGGTCCGTCGCCGATGACGGCACGGTCGTCTCGGGCGGGATCGCTCTCGTCGTGGGCGAGTTCACCCTCGAGACCGTCGTCGCCGAGGACTCCGCCGGCAGCCACGCGACCGCGATGCTGCCCGGCGGCGGGTTCGTCGTCCTCGACACCACCGTCACCCCGGAGCTGCGCCCTCGAGGGCATCGCGCGCGACCTCGTCCGCGCCGTCCAGCAGGCGCGTCGAGATGCGGGCCTGGAGGTGACCGACCGGATCACCCTGTCGGTCAGCGGCGCCGAGCTCGTCCAGAACGCCCTGCACGAGCACCGCGAGCTCGTGGCGAGCGAGACCTTGGCCCAGCGCCTCGACGTCCTGGTCTCCCTCGACGACCTCGCCGAGGGAGACGGCGTGGCGTCGGCCGAGGTCGGCGAGGAGCGGCTGCCCGTGCGGATCGCGGTGGCCAAGGCCTGACCCGGCCGGCGCGGCGGCGCTCGGGCGGGTGGCGCGCCGCCGCCGGCTGCCGCGGCGAGCGCGTCGCGACCGCCCCGGTCGGAGGCGTTCCGACCCGGTCCGGGCGGAGGCGTTCCGACCCGGTCCGGGCGAGGCTAGGGTCGAACCATGAGCATCGCAGACATCGGCCCCCATCCCCAGGCGTTCGACCTGGAGACCGAGACGATCGAGAACCCGAACTACCGCACCGTGGCCTGGAGCGGCACCTACCTACAGGTCACCCTCATGTCGATTCCGGTCGACGGCGACATCGGACTGGAGAGGCACCCCGACACCGACCAGTTCATCCGACTCGACCGCGGCCGCGGTCGAGCCCAGATGGGACCCGGCCAGGACGAGCTGACCTTCGACCAGGAGGTGAGCGACGGCTGGTGCGTCGTCGTTCCGGCCGGCAGCTGGCACAACGTCACCAACATCGGCGACGAGCCGATGCAGGTCTACACCGTCTACGCGCCCCAGCACCACAAGCCGGGCAAGGTGCACCAGACCAAGGCGATCGCCGACACCGACACCGACGACGAACCCGCCGACTGGTCCGTTCAACCACACCCGGCCGCAGACCAGCACGCCTGAGCGGAGCCGCCTGACCAGGACATCCGCCGGCCAGCACGCCTGAGCGGAGCCGCCCGACCAGGGCATCCGCCGACCGGAGGGACGGCCGCTCGCTCTCGGCGCGTCGCTCGACCGTCAGTCACCGCGACGATGTCGCCGCACTGCCCCCACTCACTCCTGCCCGACGATATCGACCGAGATCTCCACCGCCGGAACCGCTCCCCTGTTCTCGAGCCAGTGCAGCGTGTTCCGGTCCTCGGGCCACCCCACCCCCGGCCCATAGTCCGTGGCGACCCCGTCTCGATGGTCGGTGATCGTCCCCTGCAGGACGTAGACCGTGCCCGGTCGGCCCTGGTGGTCGTGGACCGGACCGAAGACGCCTCCGGGCTCGATGGTCACCATGCGCATTCGAAGCCGGCGCCCGCCCATGCCCTCGATCTCGCGCGTCACAGCTTTTCCGCCCCATCGGGGAAACGCGAGGTTCGCCGGGGTTGATAACCCTGGCGAACCTCGCGTTTCACTTGCGCAGTCGGTACCGACGCCCTGGCCAGCCCGGCGGGCCAGCCCGGCTCGTCAGCCACCACCGCCCGGCTGAGGCAAGATGGACCGGTGACGCCAGCCCCCGATGCCGCCCAGCGCGACGCCTCCCACCACCTCAGGGTGACCAAGCGGATGCGCGAGGTCGAGCGGGCCATCCTCGCCCGCGCCCCCGAGCACGACCTGCAGCCCTCGCTCGACCGCATCCGGGCCGTCGTGGAGCTGCTCGGGGACCCTCAGCGGGCCTTTCCGGTCATCCACGTCACCGGCACCAACGGCAAGACCTCGACCTCCCGGGTGATCGAGCGGATCCTGCGCGAGATGGGGCTCAAGACCGGCCGGTTCACCTCCCCGCACCTGCACACGATGCGCGAGCGGATCGCTCTCGACGGCGACCCGGTCGACGCCGAGCGGTTCATCGCGGCCTACGACGAGGTCATCCCGTTCGTCGACATCGTCGACGCCACGTCGGTGTCCCGTGGCGCCCCACGGATGACCTTCTTCGAGGTGCTCGTGGCGGTGGCGTATGCGGCGTTCGCCGATGCCCCGGTCGACGTCGCCGTCGTCGAGGTGGGCATGGGCGGGAGCTGGGACGCCACCAACGTCGTCGACGCGCCCGTCTCGGTGATCACGCCCATCGCCATCGACCACACCCACTTCCTCGGCACGACCGAGGTCGAGATCGCCACCGAGAAGGCCGGGATCGTCAAGGCCGACGCGATCGTGGTGAGCGGGCTGCAGGACCCCGACGTCGCCGAGGTCATCATCGAGCGCGCAGACGAGGTCGGCGCCCGGACGACCTTCGAGGGCAACGACTTCGGCGTGCTGGCCCGCGAGGTCGCCCTCGGCGGGCAGACCCTCTCCCTGCGCGGGCTGGCCGGCGACTACCCCGACCTCTTCGTTCCCCTGTGGGGCCGGCACCAGGCGCAGAACGTCGCCCTGGCCGTGGCCGCCGTGGAGGCGTTCGTCGGGGGAGGGGAGCAGCCGCTCGACCTCGAGGTGCTGCGGGCCGCCCTGGCGGAGGTCACCTCGCCCGGGCGTCTCGAGATCGTCCGTCGCTCACCGACCGTCCTCGTCGACGCCGCCCACAACCCGTCCGGGGCGCGGGCGCTGCGCGACGCCCTGCAGGACTCCTTCACCTTCGGCCGCCTCGTCGGCGTCGTCGCGATCCTCGCCGACAAGGACGCCGCCGGGATGCTCGAGGTCCTCGAGCCGGTCCTCGACGAGGTCGTCGTCTCACGCACCACCTCGCCTCGCGCCATGCGGCCCAGCGCGCTCGGCGAGATCGCCGCCGGGATCTTCGGCGAGCACCGGGTCACCGTCGTCGAGAGCCTGCCCGACGCGCTCGACCGGGCCGCAGCCCTGGCCGACGAGGGCGGGGTCAACGGCGGCGTGCTGGCGACCGGCAGCGTCGTGACGGCCGCGGAGGTCCGGATGTTGCTGGGCCGCACTGACGCCTGACCCGGCATACCCTTGGGCACCATGCGTCGGTTCCCGCTGTACGGCCGTCTGGGGAAGTTCTCCTGGCGCATGCTGTCGGTCGTTCTCGCCGGTCAGGCCGTCGTCATCTTCTTCGGGGCGCTGGTCGCCAACGGGCTGGAGCAGGCCAGCGGTGAGACGCGAGGGTCGACCCTGCTGTGGGTGGGTAGCGGCCTCGCCGTCCTCTCCCTCCTCGCCGCCGGCTCCATGCGTCGCCCGTGGGGCGTCACGCTCGGCTGGCTGGTCCAGGTCCTCACCTGGGTCGCGGCGGCTCGTGCTCCCCGCGATGATCGGCGTGGGCGTCATCTTCACCGGGCTCTGGCTCCTGCTCATGGCCCAGGGCCGCCGCGCCGACGACATCATCTCGGCGCGGCACGACGGCGACGGCGGCGACGACGGCGGCCACGACCCGACGGGCTGAGTAGGCTGGCCGCCGTGACCGAACGCTCCCTCGTCCTCGTCAAGCCCGACGCCTTCTCCCGCGGCCTCACCGGTGAGGTCCTTCGCCGCATCGAGGCCAAGGGCTACCGCCTGGTGTCCCTGCAGATCCTCACGCCGACCCGCGACACCCTCGCCCAGCACTATGCCGAGCACGAGGGCAAGCCGTTCTACGACGGACTGCTCGACTTCATGAGCTCGGGACCGGTGGCGGCCGTCGTCGTCGAGGGCGACCGCTGCATCGAGGGGTTCCGGGCACTTGCCGGCGCGACCGACCCGACCGTCGCCGCCGCGGGGACCATCCGCGGCGACCTCGGCCGGGAGTGGGGGACCCCCGCCCAGCAGAACATCGTGCACGGGTCCGACTCGCCCACCTCCGCGGAGCGCGAGATCGGCATCTGGTTCCCGGCTCTGTGACCGGCCGGGCCCGTCTGCGCGGCGCCCGGGCCGCCGACGACACGCAGCGCGGGACCGAGGCTCGGGCCTGAGCACGTGACCCCTACGCCCGCCGTTCCGGAGGCCGACCGCCGCATCCTGGGCCCTGCCGTCCCGACTAAGGTTGGCCACATGTCTGACTTCGATGTGGTGGTGCTCGGTGCCGGTCCCGGCGGGTATGTCGCGGCGATCCGCGCCTCCCAGCTCGGCCTCAAGGCGGCCGTCGTGGAGGCCAAGTACTGGGGTGGGGTGTGCCTCAACGTGGGCTGCATCCCCTCCAAGGCGCTGCTGCGCAACGCCGAGCTGGCGCACATCCTCACCCACGACAAGGCCCTGTTCGGCATCGAGGGCGACGCGGTGCTGTCCTTCGGCCCGACCCACGCCCGGTCCCGCACGGTGTCGGCCAACATCGTGCGCGGCGTCCACTACCTCATGAAGAAGAACTCCATCGAGGAGATCGACGGATGGGGCACCCTCACCTCGCCGACGACGATGGAGGTCGCGCTGACCGGCGGGGGGTCCCGCTCGGTCACCTTCGACCACCTCATCGTCGCCACCGGGTCGGTGACCCGGATGCTGCCGGGGGTCCAGGTGAGCAAGAACGTCGTCACCTACGAGGAGCAGATCCTCGACGACACCCTGCCCGGGTCGGTCATCATCGCCGGGTCCGGGGCCATCGGGGTCGAGTTCGCCTACATCATGAAGAACTTCGGCGTCGACGTGACGATCGTCGAGTTCCTCGACCGGATGGTGCCGACCGAGGACGCCGACGTCTCCAAGGAGCTGCTGCGGCACTACAAGAAGCTCGGCGTCAAGGTCATGCTCTCGACGAAGGTCGAGGGCGTCGAGGACACCGGCTCGGGCGTCCGGGTCACCGTCTCACCGGCGGCCGGCGGCGACAGCCAGGTCCTCGAGGCCGACAGGCTGCTGTCGGCGATCGGCTTCGCGCCACGGGTCGAGGGCTTCGGCCTCGACGCCACCGGGGTCGGGCTCACCGAGCGTGGCGCCATCGCCATCGACGACTTCTGCCGCACCAACGTCGACAACATCTATGCCATCGGCGACGTCACCGCCAAGATCATGCTCGCCCACGCCGCCGAGGCGATGGGTGTCGTCGCTGCCGAGACGATCGCCGGCGCCGAGACGATGCCCGTCGAGTACGACTTCATCCCGCGGGCGACCTACTGCCAGCCCCAGATCGGCAGCTTCGGCTACTCCGAGGCACAGGCCAGGGAGAAGGGCTACGACGTCAAGACGGCGACGTTCCCGTTCACGGCCAACGGCAAGGCCCAGGGACTTGGTGATGCCGTCGGGTTCGTCAAGGTCGTCGCCGACGCGACCCACAACGAGATCCTCGGCGCCCACATGATCGGCCCCGACGTCACCGAGCTGCTGCCCGTGCTGACCCTGGCCCAGAAGTGGGACCTCACGGCCGACGAGGTCGCGCGCAACGTGTTCGCCCATCCGACCCTGTCCGAGGCGGTCAAGGAGGCCATCGAGGGCATCGCCGGCCACATGATCAACCTCTGACCGGGGCCGACCCACCTTCGCCGTCGGGCCGGGGCAGCGTGTGACCACGGTCCCGCTTTCCCCGTCGCCATTGTCGGTTGCGTCCGGGCGTGATGGAGTACCCCCGTGAGCGACCTCTACCCCCCCACCCTGGTGCGGGATGTTCGGATCGTGCCCGTGACCGGACCTGCGCCGGGTGGCGCGGTCGACATCCGCATCCGCGACGGGCGGGTCAGCGAGGTCGCGCCGAGCCTGCGCCCCGAAGCCGGGGAGGCCGTCCATGACGGCGGCGGCCGGTATGCCGTGCCGGGCCTGTGGGACGCCCACGTGCACCTCACCCAGTGGGGGCTCATGTCGGCCCGGATCGACCTCGGTGGCACGACGGGCCCGGGCGAGGTGGTGCGCCGGGTCGCCGCGCACGTGGCGACGCTCCCGGACGACGGCGCGATGGTCCAGGGCTGGGGACACCGCTCGGCCACCTGGGACCGCCAGCCGACCGTCGCCGAGCTCGATGCCGTGAGCGGCGGCCACCCGGTCGCCCTCATCAGCGGCGACGCCCACAACGGGTGGCTCAACAGCCTGGCCCTGCAGGCCCTCGGGATGCCCCCACGCGAGGGGGCCGTCGACGAGGCCGACTGGTTCCCGGCGTTCGCCGGGCTCGCCTCACTGCCGGGCGTGGCGCCGGTGGTCGAGTCCGGGGTGGCCAACGTGCTGCGCGCCGCGGCCTCGGTGGGCGTCGTCGGCATCGTCGACATGGAGCTGGACCGCAACGACGTCACCTGGCCCGCCCGGTTCGAGGCGGGCGTGCGCTGCGTGCGGGTCCGGGCGGCGACCTACCCCGACGGGCTGGACGCCGTCATCGCCGCCGGCCTGTCCACCGGAGACCCCTTCCGGGCCGGGGAGGGCCTGCTGACGATGGGGCCCCTCAAGGTCATCTCCGACGGATCGCTCAACACGCGGACGGCACATTGCGCCGAGCCCTATGTCGACGCACCCGACCCCGAGCACGGCCACGGTGGGCAGAACACCACCCTCGACGAGCTCGTCGAGCTCTTCGGCCGCGCCACGGCCGCCGGGATCGAGGTGGCCGTCCACGCCATCGGCGACCTCGCTCTGGCGACCGCTCTCGACGCCGTGGAGCGCACCGGCGCTCGCGGTGCCGTCGAGCACGTCCAGCTCTCCACCCGGGCGGAGCCTGCTTCGCGATGGCCCGGCTCGGCATCCGCGCCAGCGTCCAGCCCGGACACGTCTGGGACGACCGCGACGTCACCATGCGCTGTTGGCCGGACCGCGCCGACCGGGTCTTCGCCTTCCGGTCGATGCTCGACGCCGGGGTCACCCTCGTTCTCGGGTCCGATGCGCCGGTCTCGCCCCTCGACCCGTGGCTCGCCATCGCCGCCGCCGTTCACCGCAGCGGCGACGACCAGGGCTCATGGCACCCCGAGCAGGCGATCACCGCCGGCGAGGCGCTGGCCGCCTCCACCGACGGGCAGGGAACGATCGCCGCCGGCAACCGTGGTGACGTCGTCCTGCTCGACGCCGACCCGCTCGCCGGCGACCCGGCCGACACGGGCGCGCTCGCGGCATACCTCGGGACCATGCCCGTGGCGGCGACGTTCCTCGCCGGGCGCCCCACCTACCTCGAGCTCTAGCAGCCGGGCGCCGGCAGCGCGCAGCACCGGGTCGACCTCGATGTCCGGCCTGGCGAGGTATGCCGCGAGCTCGGCGCGCATCCGCGGCTCCCAGAACCTCACGATGTGGGCGGCGGTCTGCTCGGCAGCGGAGTCGGCAGGAAGGTGGCCGAACTGGCGGGCGATGTCGCGGCCCATCCGCACCACCGCGGGCTCGGTGGCCGTCACGACAGCACCGCAGGGTCGGCGGCGCGAGCAGTCCCGGGCCGGGCGGAGTTCGCGACGGTCACCTCGACCGCCGTGACCTTGTACTCGGGGCAGTTCGTCGCCCAGTCGCTGTTCTCGGTCGTCACGACGTTGGCGCCCGTCACCGGGTGGTGGAACGTCGTGTAGACGACCCCCGGCGGCATCCGGTCGGACACCAGGGCCGGCAGGTGGGTCGCTCCGACCCTGCTGGTCAGCTCGAGCGTGTCGCCGGTGTGGATGCCTCGGACCTCGGCGTCGGCTGGGTGGATCTCGAGGACGTCGGTCGGGTGCCAGGTCGAGTTCGGCGTCCGCCGGGTCTGGGCGCCGACGTTGTACTGGGTGAGGATCCTGCCCGTCGTGAGGACGAGCGGGTAGCGCCGGTTGGTCACCTCGGTGGTGGGGACGTAGACCGTCTCCACGAGCCTGCCCCGGCCACGGACGAACGAGCCGACGTGCATCGTCGGGGTCCCGTCGGGGGCGGCGTCGTTGACGGGCCACTGCATGGAGCCGACCTCGTCGAGCCGGGCGTGCGTGACGCCGGCGAACGTCGGCGTCGTCGCGGCGATCTCGTCCATGATCTCGGCGGGGCCGGCATACGACATCGGGAAGCCCATGGCCGTGGCGATGTCGCAGACGACCTGCCACTCGTCCCTGCCGACCAGGGTGGGCATGACCGGGCGCACCCTCCCGAGCCGTCGCTCGGCGTTGGTGAACGTCCCGTCCTTCTCGAGGAAGCTGGTCCCCGGCAGGAAGACGTGGGCGAACCGCGCGGTCTCGTTGAGGAAGAGGTCCTGGACGACGACGAGCGTCATGGCCCGCAGGGCCGCCTCGACGTGGGCGGTGTTGGGGTCGGACTGGGCGATGTCCTCGCCCTGGACGTAGAGGCCCTTGAACGTGCCGCCGAGCGCCGAGTCGAACATGTTGGGGATGCGGAGCCCCGGCTCGGGCTGGATCGGCACGCCCCACCGCTCCTCGAAGACGGCCCGGACCTCGGGGATCGACACGTGCCGGTAGCCGGGCAGCTCGTGGGGGAAGCTGCCCATGTCGCAGGAGCCCTGCACGTTGTTCTGGCCGCGCAGGGGGTTGACGCCGACGCCCTCACGACCGAGGTTGCCGGTCACCATGGCGAGGTTGGCCAGGCCCATGACCATGGTCGAGCCCTGGCTGTGCTCGGTGACGCCGAGGCCGTAGTAGATGGCGGCGTTCGGGGCGGTGGCATAGAGGCGGGCGGCGGAGCGCAGGTCCTCGGCGGGTATGCCGGTGACCTCCGCGACGCTCTCCGGGGCGTGCTCGGGCCGGGAGATGAAGGCGAGGTAGGGGTCGACGTTCTCGCAGCGGTCGGCCAGGAACGCCGTGTCGTGGAGCCCCTCGGTGACGATGACGTGGGCCATGGCGTTGATGAACGCGACGTTGCTCCCGGGCCGCACCGGGAGGTGGTGGGCCGCCTCGACGTGGGGCGAGCGGACGAGGTCGATCCGGCGCGGGTCGGCCACGATGATCCGGGCGCCCTCGCGGAGCCGTCGCTTGAGCCGCGACGCGAACACCGGATGGGCGTCGGTGGGGTTCGCGCCGATGAGGAGGACGACGTCGGCGTGCCCGACGGAGGCGAAGTCCTGGGTGCCCGCCGAGGTGCCGAACGTCTGGCCCAGCCCGTAGCCGGTGGGGGAGTGACAGACCCGGGCACAGGTGTCGACGTTGTTGTTGCCGAACGCGGCCCGCACCATCTTCTGGACGACGTAGACCTCCTCGTTGGTGCACCGGGACGACGAGATGCCACCGATCGCACCGACGCCGTGCCTCTCCTGGATGTCACGGAAGCCGTGCGCGACGACCGAGATGGCCTCGCCCCACGTGGTCTCCCGCCAGGGGTCCTCGATGCTCTCGCGGACCATCGGTCGGAGCTGTCGGTCCGCGTGCGCGGCATACCCGTAGGCGAACCGGCCCTTGACGCAGCTGTGTCCCTCGTTGGCCTGGCCGCCCTTGGTCGGCATCATCCGGACGACCCGCACGCCGTCGGGCTCGTCGCGGACCTCGGCCCGGAACGAGCAGCCGACCCCGCAGTAGGCACAGGTGGTCTCGACCGACCGGGTCGGCATCCCCAGCTCGACGATCGAGCGCTCGGTCGAGGGCGTCGGTGGGGCACGCCTGCACGCAGGCCCCGCACGAGACGCACTCCGAGTCGAGGAAGCTCGGTGCCACCGGGGGTGATCCGGGACGTGAACCCGCGGCCCTCGACGGTCAGGGCGAAGGTCCCCTGCACCTCGCTGCACGCTCGCACGCACCGAGAACACACGATGCACGCCGCCGGGTCGTAGTCGAAGTAGGGGTTCGAGCGGTCGGCCGTCTCGGACAGGTGGCTCGCGCCCCCGAGCCCGTAGCGCACCTCCGCGACCCCGATGGTCCGGGCCAGGGCCTGCATCTCGCAGGTCCCGCGGGCGCATCCGGGGCAGTCGGCGGGGTGGTCGGACAGGTAGAGCTCCATGACGCCCGCGGCGCAGCCGGAGCACGTCGTCGCTGCGGGTCGTGACCACCATGGCGTCGGTGCACAACGTGGTGCAGGAGGCGGGGGTGCCTTTCATGCCCTCGACCTCGACGACGCAGAGCCGGCACGACCCGAAGGGCTTCAGCGAGTCCGTCGCGCACAGTCGGGGGATGTCGACGCCGGCCTCGGTGGCGGCCCGCAGGACGGACGTCCCCGCGGGCACGAGCACCTCGTGGCCGTCGATGCTCACCCGGGCGGTGGCCGGCCCGTCGACGGCGGGGGTGCCGTGGTCGAGCGCCGCGGTCCCCGGATGGCTCTCGATCGCCGTCATGGTCTGGCTCCTTCGGCAGCGGGGGCGGGCGGATGCGTGAAGTCCGCGCGGAAGTGGCGCAGCGCGCTGCGGACCGGCATGGGGGTCAGGCCGCCCATGGCACACAGGGACCCCTGTTCAAGCGTCGTGCAGAGGTCCTGGAGGAGGGCGAGGTTGGCGTCCGGCTCCACGCCCGCCCGGATGCGGTCGATGACCTCCACGCCCCGGGTCGAGCCGATGCGGCAGGGGGTGCACTTCCCGCACGACTCCGCCGCACAGAACTCCATGGCGAACCGCGCCATGGCGCTCGCGTCGAAGGTGTCGTCGAACACGACGACCCCGCCGTGTCCGAGCATGGCGCCCGCGGCCGTGAACGCCTCGTAGTCCATCGGCAGGTCCAGCCGGTCGGCGGGCAGGTAGGCACCCAGCGGCCCCCCGACCTGCACGGCACGCACGGGGCGACCGCTGCGGGTGCCGCCGCCGTAGTCCTCGACGAGCTCGCGCAGGGTGATCCCGAAGTCGACCTCGACGATGCCGCCCTGGGCGATGTTGCCGGCGAGCTGGAACACCTGGGTGCCGCGGGAGAACCCGGTCCCCAGCTCCGCATAGGCGGCCCCGCCGTCCGCGAGGATCATCGGGACGGCCGCCAGGGTCAGCACGTTGTTGACGACGGTCGGCCGGCCGAACAGGCCCTCGAGGGCCGGGATCGGCGGCTTGGCGCGCACCTCGCCCCGCCGCCCCTCGAGGCTCTCGAGCATCGAGGTCTCCTCGCCGCAGATGTAGGCCCCGGCGCCGACCCGGACGTGCAGCTCGAAGCCGAACCCGCTGCCGAGGACGTCGGCACCGAGCAATCCCTCGTGGCGGGCCACCTCGGTCGCCCGGCGCAGCACGGCCACGGCGTCGGGGTACTCGCTGCGGAGGTAGACATAGCCTTCGTGGGCCCCGACGGCGTACCCGGCGACGACCATCCCCTCGATGAGCGTGAACGGGTCGCCCTCGATGAGCATCCGGTCGGCGAACGTGCCGCTGTCACCCTCGTCGGCATTGGCCACGACGAACTTCTCGTCCGACGCCGCGGTGCGCGCGGTCTCCCACTTGCGACCCGTGGCGAAGCCGGCGCCGCCGCGTCCACGCAGCCCCGACCCGGCCACCTCGCGGACGACCGCGGCGGGGTCGAGCCGCAGAGCCCGCTCCAGGCCGCGCAGCCCGCCGTCGGCCCGGTACGCCGCGAGGTCCAGCGGCTCGTTGCGCCCCACCCGGGCGAAGCTGACCCGGCGCTGGCGGGCGAGCCATGGGTGGTCCTCGACGACGCCGAGGGGGGTCCCGGTCCGAGCGCCGTAGAGCATCCCCATCGTCACCAGGTGGGGGATGTCGGCGGCAGTGACGTTGGCGTAGCCGACGCGCCCGAGCGAGGTGTCGACCTCGACGAGCGGCTCCAGCCACAGCATGCCGCGCGACCCGGTCCGGTGGACCGACACGCCCTCGACGGCAGCGAGGGCCCGGGCGACCTCGTCCGCGCCGACCGAGACCGCCGCAGCATCGGCGGGCACCCACACCGTCGTCATCGCGCCCACTCCTGCGTCAGCGTCGCCACCCGCTCGTCCGACAGGCGCCCGTGCAGGCGGCCGTCGACCGTGCCGGACGGGCCGAGGGCGCAGTTGCCGAGGCAGAACACCTCGCCGACCTCGACATCGGGGTCCGCGGCGAACCGCGCGCCGGTCGCGGCATACAGCGCCTCGGCGCCGACCGACTGGCACGCTTCCGCACGGCACAGCCTCACCTGGTGGCCCGGGGGAGGGGTGCGCCGGAAGTCGGCGTAGAACGAGACGACGCCGTGGACGTCGGCGCGGGAGAGGTTGAGGACGTCGGCGACGGCAGGGACGTCCTCGTCGGCGACCCACCCGAAGCGCGCCATCACGTCGTGCAGGACGGGCAGGAGGGCCCCTCGCCCGGCGGCGTGGCCCGCCGCGATCGAGCGCACCTCGGCGGTCCGGTCCGCGCCGCCGCCGTTCTCGCTCCGGACGTGCTCCACGGCTGCGACCTCCTCGACGACGAGTGTGACCCGGGTCGCAGTCTACGACCGGGGCGATGCCGGGCTGGTGTGTGGTGGCTGTGAGTCCGGCCCCGGGGCCGGCCGGCCGGCGATTAGGGGAGCCGCGTCGCCGCTGGTAGCCTTGTGCACTGCCGTGAACTCGGCCGCGGAACCACAGAGCCCCGGTGAACCAGCCCGGGAGCGCCGCGCAGCCAGAACCAGACAAGGAGAGTCGTCGCCCCATGCCGTTGAGCATCGATGACAAGAAGCAGATCATCGCCGAGTACGCCACGTCCGAGGGCGACACCGGCTCCCCGGAGGTGCAGGTCGCCCTCCTCACCGCGCGGATCCTGTACCTCACCGAGCACGCGCGCGAGCACAAGCACGACCACCACAGCCGCCGTGGGCTGCTGTTGCTCGTCGGCCAGCGCCGGCGGCTGCTGCGCTACCTCGAGAGCGTCGACGTCGAGCGTTACCGCTCGCTGATCAAGCGCCTCGGTCTGCGCCGATAAGGCTTCGCCAGGGGAGCGGTCCTCGTGTCACGAGGGCCGCTCTTCTGCACGAGGAACACACAACTGCACAAGGGAAAGACAACAAGAAGAAGACCCGTGCACAACGACGATGCACGAGGTTCGTTGGAGATCTGAAGAAATGGAGGGCCCATGGAGGGTCCAGAGATCACTGTCGCCGAAGCCGTTATCGACAACGGAAGCTTCGGCACGCGCACGGTCCGGTTCGAGACCGGACGGCTGGCCAGGCAGGCCGGCGGCGCTGTCAGCGCCTACCTCGACAGCGACACGATGTTGCTGTCCACCACCACCGCGGGCAAGCACCCGCGCGAGGGATTCGACTTCTTCCCACTCACCGTCGACGTCGAGGAGCGGATGTATGCCGCGGGCAAGATCCCGGGCAGCTTCTTCCGTCGTGAGGGCCGCCCCTCGACCGACGCCATCCTCACCTGCCGGCTGATCGACCGCCCGCTGCGCCCGACCTTCACCAAGGGTCTGCGCAACGAGGTCCAGGTCGTCATCACGGTTCTCTCGCTCAACCCCGACCACCAGTACGACGTCCTCGCCATCAACGCGGCGAGCGCCTCGACGCAGATCTCGGGTCTGCCCTTCTCCGGTCCGATCGGCAGCGTGCGCGTCTCGCTCATCGACGGCACCTGGGTCGCGTTCCCGAACTTCTCGGACAGCGAGCGGTCGACCTTCGACATGGTCGTCGCCGGCCGGGTCGCGGGCGACGATGTCGCGATCATGATGGTCGAGGCGGAGTCCACCGACGCGACCTGGGACCTGGTCAAGAACCAGGGCAAGCAGGCGCCGACCGAGGAGGTCGTCGCCGAGGGCCTCGAGGCGTCCAAGCGCTTCATCAAGGTGCTCTGCGAGGCGCAGACCCAGCTCGCGACCACGGCGGCCAAGCCGGTCGAGGAGTTCCCCATCTTCCTCGACTACGAGGACGACGCGTATGCCGCCGTCGAGGGCACCGTCTCCGGCCAGCTGGCCGAGGCGCTGACCATCGCCGGCAAGGCCGAGCGTGAGGACCGCCTCGACGCGATCAAGGCCGAGATGAAGGGCCAGCTCGCGGAACAGTTCGAGGGACGCGACAAGGAGCTGTCCGCGGCATACCGGTCGGTGCAGAAGAAGCTCGTCCGGGAGCGGATCCTGCGTGACAAGATCCGCATCGACGGGCGCGGCCTGGCCGACATCAGGGCGCTCTCGGCCGAGGTCGAGGTCCTGCCCCGCACCCACGGCTCGGCGCTGTTCGAGCGCGGCGAGACCCAGATCATGGGGGTCACCACGCTCAACATGCTCCGGATGGAGCAGCAGCTCGACACGCTGTCACCGGTGTCGCGCAAGCGCTACATGCACAACTACAACTTCCCGCCCTACAGCACCGGTGAGACCGGCCGGGTGGGCTCCCCGAAGCGCCGCGAGATCGGCCATGGGGCGCTTGCCGAGCGAGCGCTCATGCCGGTCCTGCCGACGCGCGAGGAGTTCCCCTACGCGATCAGGCAGGTCTCCGAGGCCCTGGGCTCCAACGGGTCCACCTCGATGGGTTCGGTGTGCGCCTCGACCCTCTCGCTGCTCAACGCGGGTGTCCCGCTGCGAGCCCCGGTGGCGGGCATCGCCATGGGGCTGGTCAGCGCAGAGGTCGACGGCCAGACGCAGTACGCGGCGCTGACCGACATCCTCGGCGCCGAGGACGCGTTCGGCGACATGGACTTCAAGGTCGCCGGCACCCGGGAGTTCGTCACGGCCATCCAGCTCGACACCAAGCTCGACGGCATCCCCGCCGACGTGCTCGGCGGCGCGCTGACCCAGGCCCGCGACGCCCGCCTGCACATCCTCGACGTCATGAACGAGGCCATCGACACGCCCGACGAGATGAGCCCCTTCGCTCCTCGCGTCATCAGCGTGCAGGTCCCGGTCGACAAGATCGGCGAGGTCATCGGCCCGAAGGGCAAGATGATCAACCAGATCCAGGAGGAGACCGGCGCGCAGATCTCCATCGAGGACGACGGCACCGTCTACATCGGCGCGACCGACGGCCCCTCGGCCGAGGCGGCTCGCGCGATGGTCAACGCCATCGCCAACCCGCAGATGCCCGAGATCGGCGAGCGGTTCCTCGGGACCGTCGTCAAGACGACGACCTTCGGCGCGTTCATCTCGCTGCTGCCCGGCAAGGACGGGCTGCTGCACATCTCAGAGGTGCGCAAGCTGGTCGGCGGCAAGCGGATCGATGCCGTCGAGGACGTCCTCGCGGTGGGCCAGAAGGTCCAGGTCGAGCTCAAGGAGATCGACCCCCGCGGCAAGCTCAGCCTCGCGGCGGTGCTGTCGGAGAGCCCCGACAGCCCGGCCGAGCACGCCGAGCCGGACTCCGACGGCGACGATGCCGGGCACGACGGCGAGCACGGCGAGCACGACGGCGAGCACGGCGAGCACGGCGAGCGGCGCCAGCGCAACCGTCGCCGGGGCCGTGGTCACGGCGAGGGCCGCGGCGAAGGGCAGTCGGCCCAGCAGGAGCCTGCCGACGCCTGAGCGGCGCTCATAGCACGTCCAGCGGGGCGGCATACCCACGAGGTATGCCGCCCCGCTGCGACGGTGGGTGTGCCGCCCGGTCCCGTCACAGGTGGCCCCGACCATGCGCCGGGGCCCACGGATGCCAGCGGGGCTGGAGGCCGGGTCGGGCGGGCCTCCAGCCCCCCCGGCGATCGGGGACCCGGTGGGGTCAGGCGGTGCGCATCGACCCGGCGCCGTGCGTGGACGAGGCGACCATGCGCCGCGTCGTGCCCGGCATGACCCGCAGTGCTCCGCCGTCGTACTGCCAGCCCGAGGGGAGCTCGGTGGAGTACCCGCCGTGGGCGGCGAGCCAGGTGATGACGTAGGACAGGTCGCCGACGCCCTCGTTCTTGGCGCCGCCGCTGTAGGCCTGGGTCTGGGCCATGAACGGGTAGCTGTTGGCGATGAAGAACTCGTACATGTCCAGAACCGTGGAGTGCGTCTGGCCCTTGAAGGTCAGCTCGCTGGCACCGGTGTGCCCGAACACCGTTGCGCCCGGGTCGGACTCGTAGGCCGCAATGACGATCTCCTCGGTGATGCTGAGGCTGCTCTTCGGCGTGGGCTCGAGGGTGACGTACGGGTGGCAGAACAGCGTCGTGTGGGTGTGCGCCCAGGTGTGCTGCATGAACGTGATGTCGTTCATCAGGGCCGCCCGACGGGCCGTCTCGGTGGCCCCGGCGCTCAGCAGACGCGAGTTGTTCGTGATCGTCGACCCGGTGACGGTGTCGTTGCCCATCGTCAGCATCGTCTCGGCCGAGATGGTGCCCGTGCCGCCGATGTTGACCTCACGGACGACGGGGTTGGTGTCGTACCGGGCCGCGAGGTGGGACATCAGGGCCTGCCAGCGCGCCTGGTACGCGGTCGTCCAGAACCGGCCGATGGTCGTGTCGACCTTCGCCTGGTGGTCGTAGAACGGGATCGGCGTGCCGCCGATCTTCTTGACGTAGTCAGGGGCCATCGTGCCGGCGATGACGCGCAGCCGGACGGTGAGGCCCTTGCTCTGTGCCGAGCTGAGCTGCCCGTCGATGACGCTGTCGTTGTAGGCGCCCTGGCTGGTCTCGATCTGTTTCCAGTCGACGCTCACGACAACGGCGTTGACCCGAGCGCTGAGTGCGGCGGTCTTCCCGGAGATGGCGCCGAGGCTACGGCTGGCGTTGCCGAGGACATAGGGCTTCATGGTCCCGGTGAAGGCTGCGTTCTGGATTCCGTTGTCGGGCAACGTATCCGCGGCCATGTGGTTGTTTGCGAGTCGCGCAGAGTCAGATGTGTCGCTCGCGACGGCACACCCGGAGAGCACGACGCAGCTAGCTGCAGCAAGTGCAGCGAGGCGCCTGCCGTGCATGGTGGTCCTTCCTGGCGGGGCAGGTTCCTGGCAGGGGAGGGGGGTTCAGGAACCTTCTGGCACAACCCTTCCCAAGAGCGGCTGATGCCACATCGGCCGTTGGTGCCCGGGTGCCAGATGGATGACTGACACGCGCATCGACCGAACGGATGAGGAGGGAAGGCTTGCCTCGCGCGCTGATCGGTGGTCCGGGGAAGGTCGGGGGGCGCCCGCTGGGCGGCCGCGACGCGATGGTGGCGGCATGCCCGAGTGGGCTATGCCGCCACCGATCCAGGGCCGTCGGGGCCTCAGGGCATGAGGGCCGACCCGGCTGTCGCCGAGGCCGTCATCCTGCGCGACGTGTAGGGGAGGACCCTGAGGGCGGCCGCGTCGGTCTGCCACCCCGAGGGCAGCTCGGTCGAGTACGCGCCGTGGGCGGCCAGCCAGGTGAGGACGTAGGCGAGGTTGCCGACGCCCGCGTTCTTGGCGCCACCGCTGTACGTCTGGGTCTGGGCCATGAACGGGTAGTGCTTGGCGACGAAGAACTTGTACATCGCCAGCACGTTGGCGTGCGAGGTCCCGTCGAACGTCGACTGGGAGGCGCCGGTGTGGCCGAACACGGTCGCGCCCGGCTTGGAGTTGTAGGCGGCCGTGACGATCTGCTCCGTGGCCGTCAGGCTGGCCCTCGGGGACGGGCTGATCGGTACGTAGGGGTGCGAGAAGAGGGTGGTGTGCGTGTGAGCCCAGGTGCGCTGCATGAACGTGATGTCGTTCATCAACGCGGCCCGGCGGGCCGTCTCGGTGGCGCCGGCCGCGAGCAGACGCGAGTTGTTCGTGATCGTCGAGCCGGGGATCGTGTCGTTGCCCATCGTGAGCATGACCTCGGCCGAGATGGTGCCGGTGCCGGCGATGTTGACGGCGCGCACGCGCTGGTCGTTGTCGTACTTCCTCGCCAGGTAGGTCATGAGCGCCTGCCAGCGCGCCTGGTAGGCGGTGGTCCAGAAGCGGCCGATGGTCGTCGCAGCGCTCGCTTGGTGGTCGTAGAACGGGATCGGCGTGCCGCCGATCTTCTTGACGTAGGCCGGTGCCTGCGTGCCCGCGATGACGCGCAGCCGCACCCTCAGGCCCTTGGCGGCCGCTGACGACAGGGCCGTGTCGATCGAGGTCGTGTTGTAGACGCCCTGGCTGGTCTCGAGGTCGTTCCAGTTGGCGCACACGACAACGGAACCGACGCCGGTGGTCGTCGGTGACGTCAAGGCCCAGACGGCGCCCAGGCCGCGGCTGCCGTTGCCGCCGACGTACGCCTTCATCGTGGGCGCCGGCGTGACGGCGTGGGCGCTCGTGGTCGTGACGGTGGCCGCGAGGACCAGGGTGGTGGCGGCGACGGTGACCGCCGCGAGTGCCTTGGCAAGGGGGGTGTTCATGAGGGGAGTCCTTCCGTGGGGCAAGCTCCTGGAGGGGCAGGAGCCGTCGCCGACCACCGAATCCGGGCACGCCAGAACACATCGCTCGATGAGCCGCATCGGGGTCGAGCGACCTGCATGGTGGTCGGCGAGAAGGGCTGGGGGGGTGGCCCTTCTCTGTGAACGGCGCGAGTGGGTCGGACCCTGTTGTCCGCCAACCCAGCTCGCCCGTCCTCGTTGCACCGCTTGGGGCGGGCAGCGCTTCCGGCAGGGGTTCTACGGCACCGTGCCGTAGTTGTTTCGATATCAAACATCCCACAGCGCAACCCATGCTCCAAACGCGCTGAGCACGAGCGGTGACCGACCTCACGTGGATTTACGGCGTTCTTGACGGTCCCTTTACCTTCGCGGGGTCAGCTGAAGGAGATCGGCGCCATCTCGGCCGGGTTCGGCGTCGGGAGTAGGGTGCTCGCGTGGCAGAGGTGATAAGGGTCGCGGTGGTCGGTGCGGCCGGACGGATGGGGACGCAGGTGTGCCGCGCGGTCGAGTCCGCGCCGGGGCTCGAGCTGGTGGGCCGGTTCGACGCCGGTGACGACCTCGGCGACCTCGCCGCCGCAGACGTGGTCGTCGAGTTCTCTGTGCCGAGCGCATCGGCCGCCAACGTGGCGCACTGCGTACGGAACGACGTCCACGTCGTCGTCGGAACGACGGGCTGGTCCGACGAGCAGGTGGCCGAGCTGCGCTCGCTCGCAGAGGGGCATCCGGGGGTCGGTGTGCTCATCGCCCCCAACTTCGCCCTCGGCGCGGTGCTCATGATGGCGTTCGCCGCCAAGGCGGCGAGGTTCTACGAGTCCGCCGAGGTCATCGAGCTGCACCATCCCAACAAGGTCGACGCCCCGTCGGGGACGGCCGCGCGCACGGCCGGTCTCATTGCGCAGGCCAGGGCCGAGGCCGGGCTCGGTGCGGTGCCCGATGCGACCGAGCAGGATCCCGGCGGTGCCCGCGGCGCCCGCGTGGACGGCATCCCTGTCCATGCGGTGCGGCTACGCGGACTGGTGGCCCACCAGGAGGTCCTCTTCGGCGGAGAGGGCGAGATGCTGACCATCCGGCACGACAGCTTCGACCGGGTCTCGTTCATGCCGGGCGTCATCGCCGCGGTCCGCGCCGTGTCGGACCACCCCGGCGTGACCGTGGGCCTGGAGCACTACCTGGGCATCGCCGACTGACTGGGCTCCTCAGCCCCACCCCATGGCGCGGAGCGCACCTGCGACGACCGCGGCGCCGAGCACGACGACGAGGAAGTTCGCGCGCAGGAGGAGCAGGACGACGGCCGCGCCGAGCCCAGCGACCCGGGCGTCGAGGACGAGCGCGCCTGCGGACCCGGTGAACGTCTGGGTGACGATGAGCGCCGAGAGCAGTGCCACCGGCAGCAAGGTCGTGACCCGGGAGGTGCGCGGGCCGTCCGCCCACCCTGCCGGGACGAGATAACCGGCCAGCTTGAGCAGGTAGGCGAGCGCGCTTGCCCCCAGGACCGTCACCCAGGTGCTCATGGCGTCGGGTCCGACCCGGGCAGGGTGCCGTCGGCGCCCTCGAGCGGTCCTTCGTGGTGTCCGGGGCGGCGTAGTCCCACCACGACGGCGGCCAGCGCCGCGAGGACGACGGGGACACCCGCGGGCAGGACCGGGCCCGTCGCCAGGGCGACGAAGGCGGCGAGCACGGCCGTGGCCATCGCGTCGCGGCTGCGTAGCCGTGGCCATAGCAGCGCGACGAAGGCGGCCGCCGCGGCCGCGTCGAGCCCGTAGCGGCGGGGGTCACCGAGTGCGTCACCGACGAGTGCGCCGACGAGGGTCATCAGGTTCCAGCCGAGGAACACGCAGGTCCCGGTGACCCAGAAGCCGAGCCGCTGGGCGGGGCGCTCGGGCTGGGCGACCGCGACCGCGGTCGACTCGTCGATCGTGAGCTGGGCGGCCGCCAGGCGGCGGACCCCGGTCGCCGCGAGCAGCTGGGAGGTGCGCAGCCCGTAGAGCCCGTTGCGCACACCGAGCAGGGTGGAGGCGGCCACGGCAGCTGGTCCGGCTCCACCGGAACCGAGGATTCCGATGATGGCGAACTGGGACCCGCCGGAGAACAACAACGCCGACAGCGCCTGCGTCTGCAGGATGCTGAGCCCGGAGGCCACCGAGAGTGCACCGAAGCTGATGCCGTACGCGCCGGTGGCGATGCCGACCGACAGGGCCTGGCGCAGCACCTCGCGACGGCGGGTGGGCGACAGGCTCGGGGCCTGGCTCGTCACGTGCCCGGTCCCGGCGCACCGCGCGGGTCGCCGGGTGCCCCCTCGTGCCCGCCCCGCTCAGCGACGGGGGAGGCCGCGGTCGCCACGAGCAGCCGCACCTCGCGCAGGGTCCCCCCGTCGGGGGCGACGACCCGGTCCCGGAACGCGCCGTCGGGCGCGAAGCCGCCGGCGTGCAGGAAGGCCCGGGTCCGCTCGTCGTCGGCCGGTAGCCAGGCCGCGACGAGCTCGGCACCGGCCTCGGACAGCAGGTCGACGCAGGCGTTGAGCAGGCGGGAGCCGTGGCCCCGCGCCCGGTCGGCCGGGGTCACCCCGAGTGTGGTCACCTCGCCGGCCGTGCTGCCGAGGTCGGGGTCCTGGCTCGGCGCGATCGCGGCATACCCGACGACGCGCCCGCCGTCGAGCGCGACGAGGAGCCGGTACACCCCTGGGGGAGGGGACTGCAGCGACTGCCGCCACACGTCGGCGAACACCGCGGCGTCGAAGCCGGCGAGGACCTCCTTCGGCAGCCGGCCGGCATAGGCCTGGCGCCAGACGGCCGACTGGACGGCGCCCACGGCTTCGACGTCCTCGGGCCGCGCGGCCCGGACGGACCTCTCGGGGAGGGCCCCGGCGCCCGTCGTGAGCCCGCTCACCGGCCCTCGAACCTCGGCGCGCGGCGCTCGGTGAAGGCGCGCTGGCCCTCGGCGAGGTCGCGGCTGGCCCACGCGGCGGCGAAGGCCTCGTCGTAACGCGCGACCTCGGCGGCGTTGCCCGCGTGGGCGTCGAACCCGATCTTCGACCCCGCCTGGGCCAGTGGCGCGAGGGGCACGGCGTCGGACGCCATCGCCAGCGCGGCATCGAGGCCGCCGCGCCGCTGAACGAACCCGAGCCGCCAGGCGTCGTCGGCGTCGAGGACCTCGGCGGTGAGGACCATCTGCCGTGCGGCGCCCTCGCCGAACAGGCGGGACACCCGGTCCAGGGTCCAGTGGCTCACCATGAGCCCGAGCCTCGCGACCGGTACGGCGAAGCGCGCGTCGTCGGTCGCCACCCTGACGTCGCAGGCGACGGCGAGCTGCATCCCCAGCCCCATGCACGACCCACTGATGGCGGCGACGGTGAGCACCGGAGCGGCGGCGAGATGCTCCAGGACCTCGGCGAGGCGCTCGGTGAAACCGACGTCCTCGAGCTCGGTGAGGTCGGCGCCCGCGCAGAAGTGCCCGCCGGCGCCGGTGAGGACGAGGGCCCGGGCGCCGTCGCCCAGAGCGGTCACGACCGCGGCGTGCAGCTCCTCGAGGGCGGCGAGGTTGAGGGCGTTGCGGCGCTCGGGCCGGTCGATGGTGATGACGGCGACCTGGTCGGTGGTCTCGCGGTGGACAGGCACCACGGCAGCCTAGCGACGCTCGTACACCGCGATGTCGAACCCCTCGTGGGGGGAGCGCTCGACCTCCTGCCAGCGGCTCCGGTCCCACGCGGGGAAGACGGTGTCACCCGCGGGTGCCTCGTCGACCTCGGTGAGCACCATCCGGTGTGCCCACGGCATCGCCTCGGCGTAGACCTGGCCTCCGCCGGCCACGAACACCTCGTCCGCCGGGCCGACGAGGGTGAGGGCGTCCGGGAAGGAGTGGGCGGCCTCGACGTCGGCGTGCTGCCAGTCCGGGTTGCGGGTGATGACGATGGTCCGCCGGCCGGGGAGCGCGCGGCCGATGGTGTCGAAGGTGGCCCGGCCCATGAGCAGTGGGTGGCCCATCGTGGTCGCCTTGAAGTGGGCCAGGTCCTCGGGCAGGTGCCAGGGCATCTGCCCGTCGCGGCCGATGACCCCGTTGGTGCCGAGTGCGGCGATGAGCGTGATCCGCGTCATGGGGGCACTGTATGCCGCGGGCGGGGGTGACCGCCCGCACCGGCGCCGCCCGTCTGGTCGCCTCCGGCGCGCCCTCGCCTAGACGGCGATGGGCGCCTTGATCGACGGGTGGGCCTCGTAGCCGATGAGCTCGACATCGGCGAGGTCGAAGTCGTCGATGGCCGTGCGGGGTGCCAGCCGCATCGTCGGGAGGGGGAACGGCTCCCGGGTCAGCTGGAGCCTGGCCTGCTCGTGGTGGTTGGCGTAGAGATGCGCGTCGCCGAGGGTGTGCACGAAATGGCCGGGGACGAGGCCGGTCAGCTGCGCGACCATCATCGTCAGCAGGGCGTAGGAGGCGATGTTGAACGGCACCCCGAGGAAGATGTCGGCACTGCGCTGGTAGAGCTGGCAGTCCAGGAGGGCCGGCTCCCCTGGGTTGTCGAGGTTGGGGCGGACGTAGAACTGGAACAGCGCGTGGCACGGCGGCAGGGCCATCTGGTCGACGTCGGCCACGTTCCAGGCGCTGACGATGTGCCGACGGCTGTCGGGGTTGGTGCGGATCGACTCGACGACCCGGGCGATCTGGTCGACGTGGCGGCCGTCGGGGGTCGGCCAGGATCGCCACTGGTGGCCGTAGACCGGGCCGAGGTCGCCGTTCTCGTCGGCCCACTCGTCCCAGATCGTGATGCCGCGCTCCCGGAGCCACCGCACGTTGGTGTCGCCGCGGAGGAACCAGATGAGCTCGCCGATGATCGACTTCAGGTGCAGCCGCTTGGTCGTGACGACGGGGAACCCCTCGGCGAGGTCGAAGCGCATCTGGTAGCCGAAGACGCTGCGCGTCCCGGTGCCCGTCCGGTCGGACTTGTCCACCCCCGTGGTGAGGACGTGGTCGAGGAGGTCGAGGTAGGCGCGCACGCCACGAAAACTAGCATCGGCGGCCGGAACGGGCGCCGAGCCTCCGGGCGCGTCGCGGTAGCCTCGGGGCATGCCTGATACCCCCGAGTTCGGCCACGTCCTGTCGGCGATGGTCACCCCGATGCGGGCCGACTCCTCGCTCGACCTCGACGCGGCCGCGGCGCTGGCCGACCACCTCGTCGACAGCGGTCACGACGGGCTGGTCGTGAGCGGGACGACCGGCGAGTCGCCGACGACCACCGACGAGGAGAAGGTCGAGCTGCTGCACGCCGTCCTGGGTGCGGTGGGGGGGCGCGCCAGGGTCGTCGCGGGCGTGGGCACCAACGACACCGCCCACACCGTCGAGCTGGCCCGGCAGGCGGAGGCCGCCGGCGCTCACGCCCTCCTCGTCGTCACGCCCTACTACAACAAGCCTCCCCAGGCCGGGCTCGTCGCGCACTTCAGCGCGGTGGCGGACGCGACGGACCTGCCGGTGATGATGTACGACATCCCCGGCCGCTCCGGCATACCGATCGAGCCCGAGACGATGCTCCGGCTCGCCGAGCACCCCCGGATCCGGGCCGTCAAGGACGCCAAGGCCGACTACTGGGCGGCCACCAAGGTCATGGCCGCCACCGACCTGCTGTGGTACTCCGGCGACGATGCTGCCAACCTCACCCACTTCGCCAACGGCGCGACCGGGATCGTCGGCGTGACCTCGCAGGTCGCCCCCAAGCCGTATGCCGCGATGGTGCGCGCCGCGCTCGCCGGCGACGTCGCCCGGGTCCGCGAGCTGCACCGGATGCTCGTGCCGCTCGTCGACGCCGTCATGACGATCACCCAGGGCGCGATCATGGCCAAGGCCGGGCTCGTGGCCACCGGGGTCCTCTCGAGCGCTGCGGTGCGGCTGCCGCTCCTCGAGGCGACGGCCGAGCAGCGGGCAGCGGTCGAGGCCGCGCTGGCGCTCACGGACCTCTCGTGAGCCATCCCCACCCGGAGCTCGACGCCCCGGGGCCGCTGCCGGAGGGCGGCGTGCGGATCATCCCGCTCGGCGGGCTCGGGGAGATCGGCCGCAACATGTCGGTCCTGGAGCACCGCGGGCAGCTGCTCGTCGTCGACGCGGGCGTGCTCTTCCCCGACGACCACCACCCGGGGATCGACCTGATCCTCCCGGACTTCGCGTGCATCCAGGACCGGCTCGGCGACGTCCAGGCGATCCTGCTCACCCACGGGCACGAGGACCACATCGGCGCGCTGCCCTATCTCCTGCGCCTGCGGCCCGACATCCCCGTCCTCGGCTCCCAGCTCACCCTCGCGTTCGTCGAGGCCAAGCTCAAGGAGCACAAGATCGACGCCTACACCATGACGGTGCGCGAGGGCGACCGCGAGGTGCTCGGGGCGTTCGACTGCGAGTTCATCGCCGTCAACCACTCGATCCCCGACGCGCTGGCGATCTGCATCCGCACCTCCGGCGGGACGATCCTGCATACCGGCGACTTCAAGATGGACCAGCTGCCTCTGGACGGCCGTCTCACCGACCTGCGCGCCTTCGCGCGGATCGGTGAGGAGGGCGTCGACCTGCTGATGATCGACTCGACCAACGCCGAGATGCCCGGCTTCACGATGCCCGAGCGCGACGTCTCGTCGGCCATCGACAGGGTCTTCCGGCACGCCGAGCGGCGGATCATCGTCTCGTGCTTCGCCTCGCACGTGCACCGGGTGCAGCAGGTCCTTCACGCGGCGGAGAAGTCGGGGCGCAAGGTCGCCATGGTCGGCCGGTCGATGGTCCGTAACATGGGCATCGCCGCCGACCTCGGCTACCTCCACGTGCCCGAGGGCGTCCTCGTCGAGATCCGCCAGCTCGACGACCTGCCCGACGACAGGATCGTCCTGCTGAGCACCGGCAGCCAGGGCGAGCCGATGGCCGCACTGGCCCGGATGGCCAAGGGCGACCACCGGATCGAGGTCGGCCCCGGCGACACCGTCCTGCTGGCCTCCTCGCTCATCCCCGGCAACGAGAACGCCGTCTACCGCGTCATCAACGGCCTCATGCGCCAGGGCGCGTCGGTCGTCCACCGCGGCAACGCCCAGGTCCACGTCTCGGGCCACGCCAGCGCCGGCGAGCTGCTCTACGTCTACAACATCGTGCAGCCCCGCAACGTCATGCCCGTCCACGGCGAGTGGAGGCACCTCGCGGCCAACGCCGAGCTCGCGGTCTCGTCCGGCGTGGCACGCAGCCGGGTCGTCGTCGTCGAGGACGGCATCGTCGTCGACCTCGTCAAGGGGGTGGCCAAGGTGGCGGGCGCCCTGCCGTGCGGCTACGTCTACGTCGACGGCTCCTCTGTGGGCGAGGCCGACGAGACCCTGCTCAAGGACCGGCGCATCCTGCGCGACGAGGGCTTCATCTCGGTCATCGTCGTCATCGACTCGGTTACCGGGAAGGTCGTGGCCGGGCCCGAGATCACCGCGCGCGGCTTCGTCGAGGACGAGATCATCTTCGACGAGGTGCGCCCGCGTCTGGAGGCGGCGCTCGCCGAGGCCAGCGCGTCGGGGGTCACCGACCCGTTCGAGCTGCAGCAGGTCATGCGGCGGGCAGTCGGCAGCTGGGTGGGCGGCAAGATCCGTCGGCGGCCGATGATCATCCCCACCGTCATCGAGAGCTGAGCCGTGCCCGGCCTGGCGGACCTGGTGGCCGCGCAGGGGCCGGTGCTGTCCGGGATGCGCGTCGAGGTCGGGCTGGCCCCGGGGGAGCGGGTCGAGGACATCGAGCTCGAGGACTGCACCGTGGTCGGCGCGGTGTTCGAGAAGGCCAGGCTGGCGCGCTGCACGTTCCTCGACTGCGAGTTCGACGCCTGCAACCTCTCCATGGCCGACCTCGTCGACTCCCGGTTCGTCGGCTGCCGGTTCACCGGGTGCAAGGCGCTGGCCGTCGTGTGGTCGGCGGTGTCGACGTCCTCGCTCGCCGAGGTGCCGGTGACCTTCGAGCGCTGCCAGCTCGACCTGGGCGGTTTCGCCGGCGCGGACCTGTCCGGGTGGGTGATGCGCGACTGCAGCCTGCGCGAGGCGGACTTCTCCGACACGACGATGCGCCGCGCCGATCTCGGGGGCTCGGATCTCGCCGGGGCCGGCTTCGCCCGCGCCGACCTGCGCGACGCGAGCCTGGTGGGAGCCACGCACGTCGCGTTCGACGTCCGGGACGTCCGGGTCACCGGCATGCGCGTCGACGCGGCCACTGCGATGGCGCTGCTCGGCGCGGCAGGCATCGAGGTCGTCTGAGCGCACGGCCCCCGGGACCCGAGGCGGTGGCGAGGTCGCGGGGGCCGCAGGGGGCTGTCTCGGGCACAGCCGACGGTTGCCTGAGGCGGGCGAGATCACCGCAGGTGCGTCACCACGGGGTGGTGGGCCGGCCGCGGACCCACCGGTCCCCATCGGTGCGCTCAGCAGGTGTCGGCAGCGTAGGTGAACGAGAAACGGCTGAGGTACACGGCCTGAGGGGCATCCCCGACGGTGATGTTGGACTGCATGTTCCAGTAGGTCAGCGTGAGCGAGGACACCGGCGCGGTGAAGACGATGCCGACGTTGCCCAATGCGGAGGCCTGGTCGTCCTGCGGGGTGGTCGCCGAGATGCTGTGCCACGGGCTCGCGGTCGTGCCGGCGCCGGTGACGGTCGCCGCGCGGGTGGCCGTGAAGGCGGCGGCCGAGGTCAGCTCGACGGCGTCCCAGAACTGCCCGGGGTTGCTGTCGATGTCGGTGATGGTGAACGACAGGCCGTCGACGGGTACGCCGAACCCGATCGTGAGGGTCTGGCGGTAGCTGCGTGACGCGCTGTAGAAACCGATGCGCCGGATGTACTGGGCCAGGGCCAGGCCATGTTGGCCGGTGCCGCCCACGTTGTACGCGGTGACGTCGAGGTTGTCGACCGGGATCGCGATGTTGGAGTACGGGGTCATCAGCGAGGTGAAGGCCGACGTCAGCGTCACGGTGATGGGCAGGCCGCCGCCGGCGGCGGGGGTGGCGACCGCGGTGGCCGAGGTGGCGCTACTGCGCGAGAACGTCGTGGTCGCGCCGAGGTTCCAGTCCAGGGCGTACGTCACCGGCGGACAGGTGGACGCCGCGGCCCACGGGGCGGCCAGGCCGGCCGCCACCACGGGCGTCGCCCAGGCCCCAGCAGCGAGGACGGCCCGACGCCCCACCCCGCTGCGGGGGGTTGCTGGTGCTGCCGTCATGAATGCCCTGTGTCCTGGTGGGAGAAGAACGAAGCTCGACCTGGAGCGTGCGAGGCCGGAGATGGCGCTGCACGGTGTCGGCAGGGGTCCGGGAGGCCCTGTCGCCTGCGACTTTACCGGGTCTTTACTGTCTTTACTGTCAGTTGACGGTTGGTGGTACCAAGATGTGGCCGTTCGACCGAGAACCCCCCGCCCCGAACGGATTCTCCTGATGTGCGTGTGACACGTGAGTCTGGCGTGACTTTCGCGTAGCGTCGCCACCATGGCGACCCGTCCCTCCACCACGACCCGCGCCCGGCGGGCGCCCGCCCGGCGGTCCACTCGTCCGGCCAACCGGCGCGCACCCGTCCGCGGGGGGGCGCCGCGTCGACGGGGCGCCGGGGGTGGGTTGCCGCTCCCCCTGCGCGCTCTCCGGACGACCTGGATGGGTGTCGCCCACGCTACGGGCACCGTCGTCCGCAAGGTCGGCGGGGCCGGCCGTGACCTCGAGCCCGAGCACCGGCGCGACGGGCTCGGCCTCCTGCTCGTCGCGCTGGCCGTCGTCGTCGCCGCTCGCGAGTGGTGGGGCCTGGGCGGCTGGTTCGGGACCGTGGTCCATGCCGTCGTCGCCGGCACCGTCGGCACCGTCGCGTATGCCGTGCCGCTGGCACTCCTGCTCGCCGGGGCCCGGATGCTCCGGGTGCCGCATGACGACGCGGCGACCTCGCGGATCCTCGTGGGCGGGACGGCCCTGACCTTCGCGGCCACCGGCCTCGTGCACATCGCCGCGGGCATTCCCGAGCCACCCGGCGGCGCCACGGCCATGCGCCGCGCGGGCGGCATCATCGGCTTCCTCGCCTCGAGCCCGCTCACGGCGGCGGTATCGGTCTACGGGGCCATCCTCCTGCTGCTCCTGCTCGGCGCGTACGGGCTGCTCGTGCTCACCGCGACCCCCGTCCGCGCGCTGCCGCACCGCATCGAGAGGATCCTCGACCTGGCCCTGCGCCGCGAGCACGCGACGCCCGAGTCGCCGGGCCAGCCCCCCGCCCGCAGCCGCCGGACGCAGCGCGCCGACGGCCCCCTGGTCGGCGACGCGGCCTTCGACCAGGCGGCGGTCATCGACCCGGCGACGGGCAAGCGGCTGCGTCCGGGCCAGAAGCGCCCCACCGCGCCCGGCGTGCTCGCGCCGTCGGCGGAGGCCGCCGCCGCGACCCCCGTCGGGCCGGCGGCGACGGTCGCCAAGGCGTCGCTCGAGGCCCCGCCCACGGCTCCGCTGCCGCAGCGGGTCGAGCAGCTCGCGCTCGCCGGCGACGTGACCTATGCCCTCCCGGACCCCGCGCTCCTCGAGCCGGGCTCCCCGCACAAGGCCCGTAGCGCCGCCAACGACGCGGTCGTCGAGGCGCTCACCATGGTCCTCGACCAGTTCGAGATCGACGCACAGGTGACCGGGTTCACCCGCGGCCCGACCGTCACCCGCTACGAGGTGGAGCTCGGTCCGGCCATCAAGGTCGAGCGGGTCACCGCGCTGTCCCGCAACATCGCGTATGCCGTCGCCTCCGCCGACGTCCGGATCCTCAGTCCCATCCCGGGCAAGTCCGCCATCGGCATCGAGATCCCCAACGCCGACCGCGAGAAGGTCAGCCTCGGCGACGTACTGCGCAGCCAGATCGCCCGGGCCACCGACCACGCGATGGTCATGGGCGTCGGCAAGGACGTCGAGGGTGGCTACGTCATCGCCAACCTCGCCAAGATGCCGCACCTGCTCGTCGCGGGCGCCACCGGCTCGGGGAAGTCCTCGTTCGTCAACTCGCTGATCACCTCCATCCTCATGCGGTCCACCCCCGACGAGGTCCGCCTGGTCCTGGTCGACCCCAAGCGCGTCGAGCTCACGGCATACGAGGGCATCCCGCACCTCATCACGCCGATCATCACCAACCCCAAGAAGGCGGCCGAGGCCCTGCAGTGGGTCGTGCGCGAGATGGACGCACGCTACGACGACCTCGCCCAGTTCGGCTTCAAGCACCTCGACGACTTCAACAAGGCCGTCCGGACGGGCAAGGCCAAGCCCCTGCCGGGCTCGGAGCGGGTCCTCACCCCCTACCCCTACATCCTCGTCGTCGTCGACGAGCTCGCCGACCTCATGATGGTCGCGCCCCGCGACGTCGAGGAGTCGATCGTGCGGATCACCCAGCTCGCGCGGGCGGCCGGCATCCACCTCGTGCTGGCCACCCAGCGCCCCTCGGTCGACGTCGTGACCGGGCTCATCAAGGCCAACATCCCCTCGCGGCTCGCCTTCGCGACGAGCTCGCTCGCCGACAGCCGGGTCGTCCTGGACCAGCCGGGGGCGGAGAAGCTCGTCGGACAGGGTGACGCCCTGTTCCTGCCCATGGGCGCCAGCAAGCCCATGCGCGTGCAGGGCGCGTGGGTGACCGAGTCCGAGATCCACGCCGTGGTCAGGCACGTCTCCGCGCAGCTCACACCGCGCTACCGCGAGGACGTCATGGTCGCCCCGGCGAAGAAGCACGTCGAGGACGACATCGGCGACGACCTCGACCTGCTGCTGCAGGCGGCCGAGCTCGTCGTGACGACCCAGTTCGGCTCGACCTCGATGCTGCAGCGCAAGCTGCGGGTGGGCTTCGCCAAGGCCGGCCGGCTCATGGACCTGCTGGAGTCGCGCGGCGTCGTGGGCCCGTCCGAGGGGTCCAAGGCCCGCGATGTGCTCGTGAAGCCGGACGACCTCCCCGCCACCCTGGCGCTCATGCGCGGCGAGGAGCCGCCCGCCCTCGAGCCCGCCGTCGTCGCGCCGGCCGCCGTCACCGACGACTCCGTCGACCCGACGCAGGACGCCCCCGTCATCGGCGGGGTCATCGAGGGTCAGAGCGTCGACACGTGGAACGACCCGCCCGACGACTCCGACGGGTGGGACGACGGTCCCTCCGGGGACGCCTGGGAGCTGACCGGCCGCCGCTGAGCGAGGTCCCGCCGCTGCGGGAGCGGGTCGTCGGCTACTGCGCGGTGCGCTGGGCCGCCAACCGGTCGGCGATCTGGTCCATGAGCTCTGCGACGTCGTGGAAGCCGACGGCGGGCCCGCCGGCCAGGAGCCCGTCAGCCCCGAGCAGGACCGCAGCCGGAGCGCCCACGGCGAACACGTCGCGCACGGACCGGTCCTCGTCGAGGAGCACGTCGAGCCCGTCGGGCAGGCTGCGGGCCGCCTCAGGTGACCCGACGACCGGGTGGGTGCGCAGCTCCGGGGTGGCGGCGACGAACGCCGGCACCCGGTCGAGGACCCGCAGGCAGGCTCCGCAGCCCGGGCTGAGGAAGAGCAGCAGACGGGGCTGCGCGGCGGCCAGCTGTCGCAGGGTGACCGCTGCGCCGTCCGGCGTGGTGAGGCCGGCGAAGGGGATCGGGGCGCGCAGGTGGGCCTCCACGTCGCCGGCCCCGCCCGCACCTGCCACGAGGCCCGGCGCGGCGCCGTCTCGTCCACCCCAGACCACCAGCGCGCCCACGAGCGCGCAGACCGCGGCCATGGCGAGCCAGGCCAGGCCTTCGCCGTCAAGGCCGGCCAGCCGGGCCGGCACCCCCTCGTGGGTGACGGCGTCGGCGAGCGTCAGCAGGGCCACGGCGAGCAGCACGGCGTTGCGGACCACGCTGACCGGGCCGACCGTCGCGAGGCCGAGCCGGCCGAAGCACGCACAGGTCGCCGGCTCCTCGAAGCGCGCCGCCCGGACGACGACGGCGAGGTATGCCGTGGTGAGGCACACGACGAGGGCGGCGGCCGCGGCATACACCGGCTGCGGGGTGAGGACGAGGAGGGCGGCGAGCGCCAGCTCGCCCCACGGGAGCAGGCGTGGGACGCGCAGGTCGAGCAGCGCGTGGGGAAGGCGCAGGCTGACGATGGCATCGGCCGTCTCGTCGGCGGCGCCGACCTTGGCCGCCCACGAGAGGGTGAGGACCGCCGCCAGCAGCAGGGGCGGCACGACGAGTGCCGCGCTCACCGGTCGAGCGCCTCGATCGTCGCCACGCTCGGACCGCGGCTCGCCTGGGCCGACCGGGCGACGTTCTCGGCGCTGCGCAGGACCCGCAGGACGTTGCCGCTGGTCAGCCGGGCCAGGTCGTCGTCGGACCAGCCCCGGTCGGCGAGCGCCTCCAGCAGGCGGGGGTAGGCCGAGACGTCCTCGAGCCCGGCGGGCTGGTGCTCGACCCCGTCGTAGTCGCCCCCGAGCCCCACGTGCTCGATGCCGGCCACCTCACGCACGTGCTCGCAGTGGGCGACGACGTCGGCCAGTGACGAGGGAGGCTCGGGGTGGCGGCGGCGGTAGTCGCGCAGGAAGGCCGCGCTCGCCGGGTAGTCGCTGACCGAGATGCCCGCCCGCGCGGCCGCGCCGCGAGCCGCCCTGTCCCACTCGAAGACCGCGGGGGAGACGAAGGCGGGGACGAAGGTCACCATGCAGACCCCGCCGTTGCCGGCGAGTCGCCCGAGCACGTCGTCGGGCACGTTGCGCCCGTGGTCGACCAGCGCCCGGGCCGAGGAGTGCGAGAAGATCACCGGCGCCTCGGTGGCCTCAAGGGCGTCGCGCATCGTGGCGGCCGAGACGTGTGAGAGGTCGACGAGCATGCCGAGCCGGTTCATCTCCGCGACCACCTCGCGGCCGAAGGCGGACAGCCCGCCGAGAACGGGCTCGTCGGTCGCTGAGTCGGCCCACGGGACGTTGGCGTTGTGGGTGAGGGTGAGGTAGCGGACACCCAGAGCGAACAGCATCCGCAGGACGCCGAGCGAGGAGTCGATGCTGTGGCCGCCCTCGGCCCCCATGAGCGAGGCGATCCGGCCCTCGGCCCAGGCGCGCTCGACATCGTCGGCGGTGCTCGCCGGCGCGAGCTGGTCCGGGTACCGGTGGACCATCCGGCGGACGAGGTCGACCTGCTCGAGGGTGGCGGCCACGGCGGCCTCGCCGGCGAGGCCGGCAGGGACGAACACCGACCAGAACTGGGCCCCGACGCCGCCCGCGCGCAGCCGCGGCAGATCGGTGTGGGTGGGCACCCCACCCGCCAGGAGGTCGAGCCGGTCGAGGTCGGAGCCCATGCGTTCGCGGACCTCCCAGGGGAGGTCGTTGTGGCCGTCGAGGACGGGGTGCCCGGCGAGGACGGCCCGGACGCGGGAGGCGACGTCGGACGGCATACGCGATGGTATCGAGGGTGCCGGGGCGGGGGGGTCCGGCGAACTAGAGTGTCCGGCATGACCCCCACCCTCTCGGGCTCCCGGCGCGTCGCGCTGGTCACCCTGGGGTGCGCTCGCAACGACGTCGACTCCGAGGAGCTGGCCGGGCGGCTCGCCGCGGCGGGGTGGGACCTCGTCGAGGACCCCGTCGATGCCGACGTCGCCGTCGTCAACACGTGTGGGTTCGTCGAGCAGGCCAAGAAGGACTCCATCGACACCGTCCTCGAGACCGCCGACCTCAAGGGCACCGGCCGGACCAGGGCGGTGGTCGCCGTCGGCTGTCTCGCCGAGCGCTACGGCGCCACCCTCGCCGAGGAGCTGCCCGAGGCCGACGCCGTGCTCGGGTTCGACTCGTATGCCGACCTGTCCACGCACCTCGCAGCGGTGCTCGACGGCCACCCGCCGGCTCCGCACGTCCCGGCGGACAGGCGGGCCCTGCTCCCGCTCAGCCCGGCGCAGCGACCCGAGACGGCAGCCGGGCTCTCCCTGCCCGGACACGCTCCCGCCTCGGGGCCGGTGCTGCGGGCCCGGCTCGACGACGCCCCGTGGGCACCGCTCAAGATCGCCAGCGGGTGCGACCGCCGCTGTGCGTTCTGCGCCATCCCGATGTTCCGGGGCTCGTTCGTCTCCCGGCGCCCCGCCGAGGTCCTCACCGAGGCACGGTGGCTGGCGGACCACGGCGTGCGCGAGATCCTCCTCGTCAGCGAGAACTCCACCTCCTACGGCAAGGATCTCGGCGACCTGCGGCTGCTCGAGTCGCTGCTGCCGGACCTGGCCGCCGTCGAGGGCGTCGAGCGGGTCCGGGTGTCCTACCTCCAGCCCGCCGAGGTCCGGCCCAGCCTCCTCGACGCGCTGGCCTCGACACCGGGCGTCGTGCCCTACTTCGACCTGTCCTTCCAGCACGCCGCACCCGCGCTGCTGCGGCGGATGCGCCGGTTCGGGGGAGGCGAGGCGTTCCTCGCGCTGCTCGACGAGGTCCGGCGCCGGGTGCCCGAGGCCGGGGTGCGGAGCAACGTGATCGTCGGGTTCCCGGGCGAGACCGAGGCCGACGTCGCCGAGCTCGAGGGGTTCCTTGGGCAGGCCCGGCTCGACGTCGTCGGGGTGTTCGGCTACTCCGACGAGGACGGGACCGAGGCCGAGGGCCTGGGCGGCAAGCTCCCGGACGCGGTCGTCGCCGAGCGAGTGGCCCGGCTCACCGACCTCGCCGAGGAGCTCACCGCCCAGCGCGCCGCCGAGCGGGTCGGCGACCGGGTGCGGGTGCTCGTCGAGGAGGTCGAGCGCGGTGGCCGTGTCGTGGGCCGGGCGGAGCACCAGGGCCCCGAGGTCGACGGGGAGACCGTGCTGGCGACGGCAGGCCCCGCGGCGGGGCGTCCGCGCGTCGGCGACCTCATCGACGCGGTCGTCACCGGCACCGAGGGAATCGACCTCGTGGCGCGGGCCCTCGGCGGGGTGGCGGAGGCGTCATGATCGAGCCCCGCAGGGTCGCCGGGGCCGGGCCGGCACCGAGCGTCTGGAACGTCGCCAACGGCCTCACCGTCCTGCGGGTGCTGCTCGTGCCCGTCTTCGGCGGGCTGCTCCTGGCCGACGAGGGCACCAACCCGGCATACCGGTGGTGGGCCTTCGTCGCCTTCACGGTGGCCATGGTGACCGACCGCATCGACGGCGACATCGCCCGCAGCCGGGGGATCGTCACGAACTTCGGCAAGGTCAGCGACCCCATCGCCGACAAGGCCCTGGTGTCGATGGCCGTGGTCGGCCTGTCGATGGTGGCCACCGTCCCGTGGTGGGCGACGGTGGTCGTCCTCGTGCGGGAGTGGGGGATCACCGCGGTGCGGTTCTGGGTGATCCGGCACGGTGTGATGGCGGCCGGGCGGGGTGGCAAGGTCAAGACCCTGGTGCAGGCGGTGGCACTGGGGTTCCTCATCATGCCTCGCTGGACGATGCCCGGGTCGGGCTTCTGGGACGTCCTGGCGTGGAGCCTGTTCTGGGTGGCCGTCGTCCTCACGGTCCTCACCGGCATCGACTACGTCGCCCAGGCCCTGGCACTGCGGCGAACGAGCGAGCGCACGGCCATGAAGGCTGCCCGGAGGGCTGCGCCGTCCCGGCCGGAGGCGCCCAAGACCCCCCGTAGCGCTGGCCGTGGCGGGCGTTCCGGCGGCTCGGGCGGCCCGCTCGGCCCGGACACCGACGGATGACCGGACCCGGCCCGGCCGCCGCCGCCGTCGCCGCGCTCCGCGAGCACGGCCTCACGGTCGGGACCGCGGAGTCGCTGACCGGCGGGCTGGTCTGCGCCGCCCTGACCGAGGTGCCGGGCGCCTCCGCCGTGGTCCGGGGCGCTGTCGTGTCGTATGCCGTCGATGTCAAGGCGAGCGTGCTCGGCGTCGACGCGGCCCTGCTCGCCAGCGAGGGCGCGGTGCACCCGGAGGTGGCCTCGCAGATGGCTCTCGGCGCATGCCGCGTGCTGGGCTGCGACGTCGGCGTCGCCACCACCGGGGTGGCCGGGCCCGACCCGGCGGACCGCAGACCGGTCGGGACGGTCTATGTCGCCGTGGCCGCTCCCTCGGGCGTACACGTCCGTGAGCTCGCGCTGGGCGGCGACCGGAGCGCCGTCCGGTCGGCCACGGTCGACGCGGCGCTGGCCCTGCTGGTCGCGCTGGTGGGTTGAGCCGGCTCAGGCCGGTGGGCCGGGCTCGAGGCGCGGGAAGGTCCGCGGGGGGCGCGGCGTTGACGTCGATGCCGCCCCCCGACGCGTGCCGTATCGACCCAATTACCTCGCCGGGGGAGCCCGGCACGGTACCGTGGAGGTCGCCAGTTGGTCGCCAGTCGCGTGAGGAGGCGTCATGATCCTGCTTCGTCGAGAGCTCGGTGACGTCCTGCGCGAGCAGCGACAGGCCCAGGGCAGGACCCTGCGTGAGGTGTCCGCGGCGGCGTCGGTGTCGCTCGGCTATCTCAGCGAGATCGAGCGCGGCGCCAAGGAGGCCTCCTCCGAGCTGCTCTTCTCGGTGTGCTCCGCCCTCGGTCTTCCCCTCTCCGACGTCCTGGGCCTGGTGTCCGAGCGCGTTGCGGCCACCGAGGCCGTCTCGGCGCCGCTGTCGCTCCCGCTCCCGGCCAACCAGGTCGTCTCGGCCTCCGCCGCCTGACCCACCCGGTCCCGGCCCCGCTCGTCGGGCATCGGGTGCTGCCCCCGGACCCGCCGGGCCGACCCCGCTGGTGGCGGGCTCAACCGCGCCGGCTGCCCGGGGGGCCCGGTGGCAGCCGGGCGTCGGTCGGCGCCCTGCCGCCCTGGCAGGTCGGACACGAGAAGAGCAGGCGCTCGCGGGGTGCGACGCCGATGGCCGCGACCCGGACCGGGTCCCCACAGCGACGGCAGGGCCGCCCGGAGCGCCCGTAGACGTAGGTCTCCTGGCCGTGGCGGCGCACACCGGTGCTGGACTGCACGGCATACCGGCGGCCGACGTCCATGAGTCGGTGGACCCGGTCGACGAGGGCGGCCACGCGGCGGGTGTCGAGGTCGGTCGCCGGCGTCCACGGCAGCAGCCGCTCGAGGAACAGCGCCTCACTGGCCCACAGGGTCCCGACCCCGGCGAGGGTGCGCTGGTCGAGCAGCGCCTCGCCGACCGGTCCGGGGTATGCCGCGACCGCGGCGACGGCCCGGGCGGCGTCCCAGTCGGGGCCGAGGACGTCCGGGCCCAGGTGGCCGACGAGGTCGCGCTCCCGGGCCGTGGGCACGACGTCGAGCATCCCCAGCCGTAGCCCGAGCGCCGACCACGCCTGCGTCCCGAGCGCCGCGCGCAGGTCGTCGCGGCGCAGGAGCAGGTCGGTGTCGGGGCCGGCGGCCGCGACCCGCCACTGCCCGTCCATCCGCAGGTGGGAGTGGACGGTCGTGCCCGTGTCGAGCCGGTGCAGCAGGTGCTTGCCGCGGCTCACGACCTCGATCGTGCAAGCTCCGACGAGGTGGAGGTCGGACAGGCCCGGCCAGCGCAGCTCGGCCAGGACGAGGGGCGCGCCCGCCAGGGCCTGGTGGAGCCGCTGCGCGGTCCGCCAGACGGTGTCACCCTCGGGCATCGCAGACTCGCCGAGGTCCGCGGGAGCCGGCACGACGACGGCGGTACCCGGACGTGGCCGTCACCGCCGCAGCCGCAGGCCGCGCGGGGTGGCCCGGAAGCCGGCCGCCTCGAGCGCAGCCTCGAGAGGGTGACCGGAGCCGAGCAGGACGCCGCCGTCAGCCTTCTCGACGGTGAGCCGCCCGAGCGCCCCCTCGCGTACGGCGAGCGCCAGGGCGTCGGCGGCGCCCTGGAGGGTCGAGCCGTCCTCGCCCCAGGACAGCAGCGTCCGGCCGCCGCGCTCGACGTAGAGGACCAGAGCCCCGTCGACGAGGACGACCAGGGCGCCCGCCTTCCGGCCGGGCTGGTGGCCGGAGCGCGCGCCGACCGCGTCGTCCCGCGCCCGCTCGGGGTGCTGGGGCCATCCGATGGCCGCGCCGTAGGGGTTGGCCGGGTCGCACGCGGCCAGCACCAGGGCGGTGCCCGTGCGGTGCTGGTCGGTGTCGCGGATGCCACGTGAGCCGGCGCGCAGCCGGTCGACGGCGCCGGAGCTGCCGAACTGGGCGGCCCCCAGCGACTCGACGAAGTAGCCCCGCCGGATCCGGCCGGCCTCCTCGGCGGCGGCCAACACGCGGTAGACCGCGGCGAACCCGCCGGTCACCGCCTCGGCGGCGACCGACCCGCGGGTCAGGACCCCGTACCGGTCGAGCAGCTGCTCCGCCACCGCGTAGGCCCGCCGGGTCGGGTCGAGGTCCACCTCGGGCAGCAGGCCCCACCGGCCGACCATGGTGGGCGGCCCGCTGCGGGCCGGGACGGACGGTCGGGGCGGCCGGGAGCCGAGCGCACCCAGGGTGCCCCGCCGTCCGGCATACCGGCTCGTCCGGGGCCCCGGCCGGGTCTGTCGGTGCGCGGACCTGCCGCCCGCCAGCAGGGCGCGGACGGGGGCGAAGGTGTCGCCGGTGACGTGCCCGGACCACGCGAGGCGCCACAGGGCCTCGGCCAGCCCGGCGTCGTCGGTGCTCCCGACCCCGTCGGAGAGGGTGCGGAAGAAGTAGGCGCCGCCGCCGCCGAGGGCCGTCAGGAGTGACCGGTCGGCGTCGGCCGGGGGCTGCGGCGGGGGCAGGGTGAGGGGGGCGGTGTCGGCGAGGTGGAGCGAGACCCAGCCGTCGTCGCCGGCGAGCGCGCCGTGGCCGCACCACAGGACCTCGCCGGCGGCGAGCACCTCGTCGAGGAGGGCGGGGTGGTAGCCCGCCACGCGGCTCGGCAGCACCAGGGTCTCGACGGCGCTCGCGGGGACAACCGCGCCGCTCAGCTGCTCGACCACCCGCAGCAGGCCCTCGCGACCGCGCAGCCCCTCCCCGACGCCCTGCCAGGACGGCAGGAAGCGGGCGAGGTCGCGGGTGGTCACCGGCTCGACCTCGGCGCGCAGCGAGGCGAGGGAGCGGCGGCGCAGCAGGCGGAGCACCTCGGCGTCGCAGAACTCGCTCGCCGCGGACCCCCCGGGGAGGAACTCGCCCTCGACGACCCGGCCGGCGGCGACGAGCCGCACCAGCGCGGTGTGGACGACGGCAGGACCCAGGCCCAGCCGCCCGGCGACCTCGCCGGCGCGGAACGGCCCGTGGGTCCGGGCGAACCGCGCGACGAGATCGCCGAGCGGGTCGGGGGCGGGGTCGAGGAAGACCTGGGGGAGCCCCACCGGCAGGGAGCACCCGATGGCGTCCCGGAGCCGGGCGGCGTCCTCCACCGAGGCCCAGTGCTCGGTGCCCGCGAGCCCGACCCGGATGACGCGCCGCGCGCCCTCGAGGTCGACGAGCCAGCCACCGACCGCGGTGGGGCTGGTGTCCTCGCGGCATCGGGCGTGGACCTCGTCGGTGGCGAGCGGCCCGAGCGCGCGCAACAGGTCGGCGACGTCCTCGGCGTCGCGGCAGGCCCGCTCGGGGGTGAGCCGCTGCAGCTCGCGGGCGGTCCGGTCGATCTGCTCGGCGTCGAGGAGGTCGCGCAGGGCCAGGCCCTCGCCGGTGCCCAGCAGCTCGGCCAGCAGGGCCGGGTCGAGCGAGAGGGCGGCGGCGCGGCGCTCGGCGAGCGGGCTGTCGCCCTCGTAGAGGAACTGGGCGACGTACCCGAACAGCAGCGACCGCGCGAACGGGCTGGGCTGCGCGCTCTCGACCTCGACGAGACGCACCCGCCGGGCGGAGACGTCGCGCATGAGCTGGACCAGGCCGGGGACGTCGAACACGTCCTGGACGACCTCCCGGACCGCCTCGAGGACGATGGGGAACGTGGGGTACTGGCTGGCCACGTCGAGCAGCTGGGCCGCCCGCTGGCGTTGCTGCCACAGGGGCTGGCGTCGGTCGGGTCGGCGCCGCGGCAGGAGCAGCGCCCGGGCGGCACACTCGCGGAACCGGGAGGCGAAGACCGCCGAGCCACCGATCTCGTCGGTCACGAGAGCCTGGACGGCGTCGGGGTCGAGCGCGACCAGCTCGGCCAGCTCGGCGCCGATGCCCCGCCCACCCCGGCCGGCGTGCCCCCTTCCGGCCGCACCGTCGTCATCGTCGTCACCGCCGTCGAGCTCGACGTCGGGCAGCCGGAAGACCATCCCGTCGTCGCCGTGCATGGCCTGGACGTCGACGCCGAACCGCTCGCGCATCCGCGCCGAGACGGCGAGCGCCCACGGTGCGTGTACCGGCGCCCCGAACGGGCTGTGCACGGCGATCCTCCAGTCGCCGAGCTCGTCCCGGAACCGCTCGATGACGATGGTCCGGTCGTCGGGGACGTGGCCGATGGCCTCACGCTGCTCGGTGAGATAGCCGACGAGGTTGTCGGCGGCCCAGGCGTCGAGCCCGGCCGTCCGGACCCGGGCCCGCGCCTGCTCGGCGGGCAGGGCGGACACCTCGCGGACGAAGGCGCCGACCGCGTGCCCGAGCTCCGCCGGCCGGCCCAGCGAGTCGCCCTTCCAGAACGGCAGCCGCCCGGGCAGCCCGGGTGCCGGCGTGACGAGCACCCGGTCGTGGGTGATGTCCTCGATCCGCCAGGTGGAGGTGCCGAGGGTGAACAGGTCGCCCACCCGCGACTCGTAGACCATCTCCTCGTCGAGCTCGCCGACCCGACGGCCCGGGCCGTCGCCGGTGGCGAGGAACACGGCATACAGCCCGCGGTCGGGGATCGTGCCGCCGCTGGTGACCGCGAGCCGCTGGGCGCCGCGGCGACCGGTCAGGGTGTCGGACAGCCGGTCCCAGACGATGCGCGGGCGCAGCTCGGCGAACTCGTCGCTGGGGTAGCGGCCGGCCAGCATGTCGAGGACGGACTCGAGGACCGCCCGCGACAGGGTCGAGAACGGTGCGGTCCGTCGGGCGAGCTCGTGCACCTGCTCGACCGACCAGTCGTCGAGGGCGCACATGGCGACGACCTGCTGGGCCAGGACGTCGAGCGGGTTCGACGGCACCGACAGCGCCTCGATGTCGCCCGCCCGCATCCGCTCGACGACGACGGCGGTCTGGACGAGGTCGCCGCGGAACTTCGGGAAGAGAACCCCCCGGCTCACCGCGCCGACCTGGTGACCGGCCCGGCCGACCCGCTGCAGCCCGGAGGCGACCGAGGGCGGCGACTCGACCTGGACGACGAGGTCGACGGCGCCCATGTCGATGCCGAGCTCGAGGCTGCTCGTCGCGACGACGGCCGGCAGCCGCCCGGACTTCAGCTCCTCCTCGATCTCGGCCCGGGCCTCCTTGCTGACCGAGCCGTGGTGGGCGCGGGCGAGGACGGGAGGGGCGCCGTGGCCGACGCCGGACTGCGCCATGATCTCGGCGGGCGGGGCGGCGTCGCGGCCGGCGTGCCGCGGGCCTGCCGAGGCGGTCGCGTCGCCGCCGGTGGCCGGCTCGGCCTCGGCGGACAGGCGCTCGTCCCAGATTTCGTTGAGGCGGGCGGTGAGCCGCTCGGCGAGCCGTCGGCTGTTGGCGAAGACCAGGGTCGAGCGGTGCACTGCGATGAGGTCGACGATGCGCTCCTCGACGTGGGGCCAGATCGACGAGCGCCGCGGGGCGCCGGACGCGGCCCCGGACAGGTCGCCGGTCGGCTCGCCGAGCTCGGACATGTCGGGGACGGGGACGACGACCTGGAGGTCCCACTCTTTGCTCGACGCGGGCTGGACGATCTCGACGGGCCGTCCGCCCGCGAGGTAGCGGGCGACCTCCTGCACCGGCCGGACGGTCGCTGACAGGCCGATCCGCTGGGCGGGCTGGGGGAGCCGGGCGTCGAGCCGCTCGAGGCTGAGCGCCAGGTGGGCTCCGCGCTTGGTGCCCGCCAGGGCGTGGATCTCGTCGACGATGACGGTCTCGACCCCGGCGAGGGCCTCCCGGGCCGCCGAGGTCAGCAGGAGGAACAGCGACTCGGGTGTGGTGATGAGGACGTCTGTCGGGGTCCGCGCGAAGGCCCGTCGCTGGTCGGTCGGGGTGTCGCCGGAGCGGACGGCCACGGTGATGTCGGGGACGGGCAGCCCCAGCCGGGTGGCGGCGTGGCCGATGCCGACGAGCGGGGAGCGGAGGTTGTGCTCGACGTCGACGGCGAGGGCCTTCATCGGCGAGACGTAGAGGACCCGGCAGCGCCGGAGCCGCTCCGTCGGACGCGGGGTCCTCGCGAGCCGGTCCAGGGCCCACAGGAAGGCCGAGAGGGTCTTGCCGGAGCCGGTGGGGGCGACGACGAGGGCGTGGTGCCCGGAGCTGATGGCCGCCCAGGCCCCGGCCTGGGCCTGGGTGGGCGCGCTGAAGCTCCCGCGGAACCAGGCGGCGGTCGCGGGGGAGAAGCGCTCGAAGATGTCCGCGCCGTCGCCCGGAGCGGGCGGTTCCGGCGGCACACCGAAGGGGTTGCCCATGACGCGACCCAGCCTCTCACCCGGCGCCGACACCCTGGAGGCTCGGCCCACCCGGGATCGGGCCCGCACCCGGCACCTAGACTGCCCGGATGCGCCTGTCGGAGTTCTGGACCCTCATGGACGAGGAGTTCGGCGCGTCCTACGCCCGGCTGCTGGCGCGCACCCACGTCCTGGGCTCCCTCGACGGGCTCACCGCCCAGCAGGCTCTTGAGGCCGGTGAGCGCCCCCGCACCGTGTGGATGGCGATGTGCCAGGACATGGACGTCCCGGCGGAGCGCCTGCTCGGCCGGGACCACCCCTCCCGACGGCGTTGACGGTCGGCTCCGCGGCATACGCCGCCGGCAGCCGACGCAGGGTCGGAGGTGGCGATGCGCCCCTTGACGTTCGCTGACGGGGCGGATCCCCACCCCTCGTGCCCCCCGGTCCGCCCACCCGGGGACCCGCCCGGCACGATCGGGGTGAGAGGTTGTCCTCACCCCGAGGTAGCGTCGGCCGGGTGAGCGACGACGTGCTGCTGCGGGCCCGCGGCCTGACCAAGCGGTTCGGCGCCTTCACCGCGGTCGACGCCATCGACGTCGACGTCCGGCGCGGGGAGTCGTTCGGGTTCCTCGGGCCAAACGGCGCCGGCAAGTCCTCGACGATGCGCATGGTGGGTGCCGTCTCGCCGGTCACCGAGGGCGAGCTGAGCATCTTCGGGCTCGACCCGGCGACCGACGGCCCGGCGATCCGGGCCCGGCTCGGCAGCTGCCCGCAGACCGACAACCTCGACGAGGAGCTCACCGTCGAGGAGAACCTGTGGATCTACGGCCGGTTCTTCGGGCTTAGCCGCGCCGAGGTCCGGGAGCGGGCCGACGAGCTGCTCGACTTCGCCCAGCTGGGCGAGCGCCGCCACGACCGGGTGGAGCCGCTCTCGGGCGGGATGAAGCGGCGCCTGACGATCGCCCGCTCGCTCATCAACAACCCCGAGCTGCTCCTCCTCGACGAGCCGACGACCGGGCTCGACCCCCAGGCCCGGCACATCCTCTGGGACCGGCTGTTCCGGCTCAAGCGCCAGGGCGTCACCCTCGTCATCACCACCCACTACATGGACGAGGCCGAGCAGCTGTGCGACCGGCTCGTCGTCATGGACGGCGGCCGGATCGTCGCCGAGGGCTCGCCGCGGGCGCTCATCGAGCAGTACTCCACCCGCGAGGTCCTCGAGATGCGCTTCGACACCGACGACCACCGGCACCACGCCGACGAGATGGGCGGGATCGGCGCGCGCCTCGAGGTCCTGCCCGACCGGCTGCTCGTCTATGCCGAGGACGGCGAGGACGCGATGGCGGCCGTCCACGCGCGGGGCATCGAGCCGATGTCCTCGCTCGTGCGCCGTTCCTCCCTCGAGGACGTCTTCCTCCACCTCACCGGCCGCAGCCTGGTGGACTGATGGCCCTCGACCCACCCCTCGTGGCCGGCGGGGCCCTGCGCTCCCGGTCGGCCCCCGGCATCCGTCGGCCGATGACCCCGGCCGAGAGCCACCTCGGCGTCCTCGGCTACTTCGGCACCGTCTACCGGCGCACCTGGCGCGGGAGCATCATCGGCCGGTTCCTCTCGCCCCTGCTGTTCCTGCTCTCGATGGGTCTGGGGCTGGGCTCCCTCGTCGACGCGCGGGCCGGTGGGGTGGCGGGCCAGAGCTACCTCCACTTCGTCGTCCCCGGCATCGTCGCGACCCAGGCGATGTGGATCGCCATGAACGAGTCGACCTACCAGGTCTTCGCCTACATCAAGTGGAACAAGATGTATGCCGCGATGCTCGCCACCCCGCTGCGGGTGAGCGAGGTCCTGCGCGGCCACCTCCTCGCCGTCGCCGGCCACCTCACTCTCGGGACGACGATCTTCGTCGCCGTCGCGGCCCTCTTCGGCGGGTTCCGGTCCTGGTGGGCCCTGCTCTGCGTCCCCATCGGCGTGCTGACCGGGATGGCGTTCACCGTGCCGATCTTCGCCTACACCGGCAAACAGAACGGCGACGACGGGTTCAACATCCTCTTCCGGCTCGTCATCACCCCGCTCATGCTCTTCTCCGGCACCTTCTTCCCCGTGAGCCAGCTGCCGGTGTGGATGCAGCCGATCGCGTGGGTGACCCCGCTCTGGCACGGCGTCGAGCTGGCCCGGGGCGCCTCGACCGGCGGGCTGTCGCCGGGGTGGGCGGTGCTGCACACGGCCGCCCTGGTGGCGTTCGTCGTCGTGGGCTGGCTGCTCGCGGTGCGGATCTTCACCCGCCGGCTCACCCCGTGAGCACCACGACGCGGCCCTCCGGCACCCGGCGGACCCCGCCGGCCTGGGTCTCCCGCCTGGCGGCCCTCGCGCCGATGCCCGCGGGCGCCGGGCTGGCCCGCCGGGTGCTCGAGCGCAACGTGACCGCGTTCCGGCACGGCTGGATCGCGCTGGCCACCGGGTTCGCCGAGCCGGTCTTCTACCTGTTCTCGCTCGGCATCGGCATCGGTGCCCTGGTGCGGACGGTGACGACGGCGGGTGGCCAGGAGGTCCCGTATGCCGCCTTCGTCGCCCCGGCGCTGCTCGCCGCATCCGCGATGAACGGTGCCGTCATGGACAGCACCTACAACGTGTTCTTCAAGCTCAAGTACGCCAAGCTCTACGACTCGATGCTGGCCACCCCCCTCGGCCCACGCGACATCGCGGTGGGCGAGGTGTCCTGGTCGCTGCTGCGCGGCGGGCTCTACTCGACGGCGTTCCTCCTCGTGGCGCTCGCGACCGGCTCGGTCGGCTCGTGGTGGGCGGTGCTCGCGGTTCCGGCCGCCGTGTTCATCGGGTTCGCGTTCGCGGCGGTCGGGATGTTCGCGACGACCTTCATGCGCTCGTGGGTCGACTTCGACTACGTCACCCTGGCCATCCAGCCGATGTTCCTGTTCTCGGCGACCTTCTTCCCGCTGGCCACCTACCCCGGCGCGATCCAGTGGCTCGTCCGGGCCACGCCGCTCTACCACGGGGTCGCCCTGGAACGCGGGCTCATGCTCGGCGAGGTCGGTTGGGGGTTGCTCACCCACGTCGGCTACCTGCTGGTCCTCGGCCTGTTCGGAGTCCTGGGCACGGCCCGGCGGCTCGAGCGGCTGCTCCTGTCCTGACCCGGCCTGGGCTCCTGACCCCGGCCTGGGCGGCGCCCACCCGCCGGTGCCTCTCGCCCCGCGACGTGCCGTCGGCGTGTCGGCGTGGCGAGGCCGCTGGTCGAACACGTGTTCGGGTAGGGTCGTCCACAGGTGACGGCGACGACGTCAGGTTGTCCACAGAGCGACGGCGACTGCGGACGGATGTCGGAGCCGGCACCTAGCGTCTGACCGACATCGCGACAAGACCGACCGCGAGACCCGGTCGCCGGTGGGCGCGCTCGCTCAACGAGACGAAAGTGCAGGTGTGTGATGGCAGCTCCAGCCGCCGCTGACAAGGACAAGGCGCTCAGCGTCGTCATGGGTCAGATCGAGAAGCAGCACGGCAAGGGCGCCGTCATGCGCCTCGGCGACGATGTCCGTACCCCCATCGAGGTGATCCCCACCGGGTCGATCGCCCTCGACGTCGCCCTCGGCATCGGCGGGCTGCCCCGCGGCCGGGTCGTCGAGATCTACGGGCCCGAGTCCAGCGGCAAGACGACGGTCGCCCTGCATGCGGTGGCCAGCGCCCAGCGGGCCGGCGGCATCGCCGCGTTCATCGACGCCGAGCACGCCCTCGATCCTGACTACGCGCAGAAGCTCGGCGTCGACACCGACAACCTTCTGGTCAGCCAGCCCGACACCGGCGAGCAGGCGCTCGAGATCGCCGACATGCTCATCCGCTCCGGTGCCATCGACATCATCGTCATCGACTCGGTCGCCGCTCTCGTCCCGCGCGCCGAGATCGAGGGCGAGATGGGTGACAGCCACGTCGGCCTCCAGGCCCGGCTGATGAGCCAGGCGCTGCGCAAGATCACCGGCGCGCTCAACACCACCGGGACGACGGCGATCTTCATCAACCAGCTGCGCGAGAAGATCGGCGTGATGTTCGGCTCGCCCGAGACGACCACCGGTGGCAAGGCGCTGAAGTTCTACGCGTCGGTCCGGCTCGACGTCCGCCGCATCGAGACCCTCAAGGACGGCAGCGACGCGGTGGGCAACCGCACCCGGGTCAAGGTCGTCAAGAACAAGGTCTCCCCGCCGTTCAAGCAGGCCGAGTTCGACATCATCTACGGCCACGGGATCTCCCGCGAGGGTGGGCTCATCGACATGGGCGTCGACCACGGCTTCGTCCGCAAGGCCGGTGCCTGGTACACCTACGACGGCGACCAGCTCGGGCAGGGCAAGGAGAACGCCCGGCAGTTCCTCAAGGACAACCCCGACCTCGCCGACGAGCTCGAGAGGAAGATCAAGGACAAGCTCGGCATCGGGCAGCCGGTCGACAAGCCCGCCCTGGCGGCCGTTCCCGAGGTCCCGGTCGACTTCTGACCGTGGCCGACGAGCAGCACCCTCCGCGCGATGGCGGGCAGCGCCGGGTGCGCCGCGGGATCTCTCCACACCGCCCGGGCGCCCAGGGCGAGCTGTGGCTCGTGCCGCCTCCGCCGGATGACCTCGCCCAGGACGCGGAGCCCGATCCGCACGAGGTCGCCCGCCAGATCGTCCTGCGCCAGCTGACGGGGTCGCCCAAGAGCCGGTCCCAGCTCGCGGCGGCCCTGCGCCGGCACGGCTGCGACGACGACGTCGCCGCAGCAGTCCTGGACCGCCTCGAGCAGGTCGGTCTCGTCGACGATGCGGCCTTCGCCGACTCCTTCGTCCGCTCCCGACAGCTGGGTCGCGGGCTGGCCACCCAGGCGCTCGCCCGTGAGCTGAGGGCCAAGGGGGTCGACGACGAGACGGCGCGGGCGGCTCTGGACGCGGTCGACCCCGCTGCCGAGGAGGAGCGGGCCCGCCAGCTGGTGGCCAAGCGGCTGGGGCAGCTGCACGGGCTCGATGCCCTGGTCCAGACCCGGCGCCTCGCGGGACTGCTCGCCCGCAAGGGCTACCCGGGGGAGCTGTCGATGCGGGTCATCCGCGAGGCGTTGGCCAACGCCCCCGAGCACCAGCGCGACTGACCGGGTTCCGGGCCGGGCGCGGCAGCCGCAGGCCGGCGCGCCGACGTGTGTCCCGGCCCCCTGACCCGTGGGGTGAAACACAGGCGTCACACTGAGGTGATGACGGCGACACCGCGGAACCCTAACGTGCGGCACGTGAATGACCAGCCGGACACGAGCACCCTGTTCGACGGCTACCCCATGGGGTCGGCCTGGGACGAGATGCTCGCGCCCGACGGCAAGCCGCGCACGCCGTACAAGGCCGTGCACCACACGCTGCGCTCGATGACGCCGGCGGGGATGAAGGAGCGGGCCGACACCCTGGCCCGCAGCTACCTCGACCAGGGCGTCACCTTCGACCATGCGGGCGAGGAGCAGCCCTTCCCCCTGGACTCGGTCCCTCGGGTTATCTCGGCCCACGAGTGGGACGTCATCGAGGCGGGCGTCGTCCAGCGCGTCACCGCCCTCGAGGCGTTCCTCGACGACGTCTACAGCAGGGAGGGCGACATCCCCCGGTCGGTCTACGAGGGCGTCATCCCCTGGCAGCTCGATCGCCTCCTCGAAGCACTACCACCGCGCCGTCATGGGCATCCGCCCCTTCAACGGGGTCCGGGTCCACGTCGCCGGGGTCGACCTCATCCGCGACGAGCGAGGGACCTTCCGGGTGCTCGAGGACAACGTCCGGGTGCCGTCGGGCGTCAGCTACGTCATCGCCAACCGGCGGGCCATGGCCAACGTCTTCCCCGAGGCGTTCGCCACGATGCGGATCCGGCCGGTGCGTGACTACCCGCGGATGCTGCTCAGCGCGCTGCGGGCCGCCGCCCCCGACGGGACGAGCGACCCCACCGTCGTCGTGCTCACTCCCGGGGTCTTCAACAGCGCCTACTTCGAACATGCGCTGCTCGCCCGGATGATGGGCGTCGAGCTCGTCGAGGGCCGCGACCTCGTCTGCTCCGGTGGGCAGGTCCGGATGCGCACGACCCAGGGCGACCGGCCGGTCGACGTCATCTACCGCCGGGTCGACGACGACTTCCTCGACCCGGTGCACTTCCGCGGCGACTCCGTCCTCGGCTGCGCGGGCCTCGTCTCGGCCATGCGTTCGGGGCGGGTGACCCTGGCCAACGCGGTCGGCAACGGCGTCGCCGATGACAAGCTCATCTACTCCTACCTGCCCGACCTCATCCGCTTCTACCTCGACGAGGACCCGATCCTCCCCAACGTCGACACCTACCGCTGCAACGACGCCCGACGCCCTAGCGTATCGTCCTCGACCGCCTCGACGAGATGGTCGTCAAGCCGGTCGACGGCTCCGGAGGCAAGGGCCTGGTCATCGGCCCGAAGGCCGACGGCGCCGACCCTCGACCGGCTGCGGACCCAGCTCACCGACGACCCGCGCGGCTGGATCGCCCAGCCGGTCGTCCAGCTCTCGACGGTCCCGACCCTCATCGACGGCCAGCTCGCCCCGCGCCACGTCGACCTGCGGCCCTTCGCCGTCAACGACGGGGACCGGGTCCGGGTGCTGCCCGGGAGGCCTGACCCGGGTGGCACTGCCCGAGGGCGAGCTCGTCGTCAACTCCAGCCAGGGCGGCGGCTCGAAGGACACCTGGGTGCTCGCCGGCAAGGGCCGCCCCGCACAGGCCGCCGCTCCCACAGCGACCGACACCCGCGAGGTCGTCGTCATGACGGCGCCGACCGCCTCCCACGAGGACTCGATGCGCGCTCAGCAGCAACAGCAGCAGCAAGGTACGCGCCGGCGGGCCCGGGACGGCACCCGGTCGCGGCGGGGGGCGGAGTGATGCTCAGCCGGATCGCCGAGTCGCTGTTCTGGATCGGCCGGTATGTCGAGCGGGCCGACGGCACGGCGCGGATCGTCGACGTGACCCGCCTCCAGCTCCTCGAGGACCCCGGGGCCGACGAGGCCGAGGCCTCGCGCGCCGTCGCTCTCGGTCATCATGGGCATGCCGGCCGCCGGGCGGGTGACCTTCGCCGACGTCGGCATGAGCCTCGTCTTCGACCGCAGCCACACGAGCTCGATCAGTGGGGCCTGGTTCGCGGCTCGGGAGAACGCCCGCCGCGCCCGCGAGACCCTGTCGACCGAGCTGTGGGAGGGCATCAACACGACGTGGCATCGCTGGAACGGGATGGGCCGCCAGGCCGTCACCGAGCGGCACCTGTCCTGGGTACGCGAGCGGGCGGCGCTGGTCAGCGGCATCGCCGACTCGACGATGAGCCACGACGACGCATGGGACTTCCTCGTCCTCGGCCGCTCGCTCGAACGGGCCGACATGACGGCACGGCTGGTCGCCACCGGTGGGCTGCCGCACGGCGGTCCGCCCTGGGCCACGGTCCTGAGCAGCTGCGGGGCGCAGCAGGCGTTCATGCGGAGCCAGCGTGGCCTGCTCAGCGACGACCTCGCGGCCGCGTTCCTCGTCCTGGACCGGGAGTTCCCCCGGTCGGTCTTCTTCGCCCTCGCCGAGGCCGAGCGGCGCCTCATCGCCCTCTCCCCGCAGGCCCAGCGCATCGGCGTCTCCGACGAGGCTCGCCGCCAGCTCGGCCTGATCCGGACCTCGCTCGAGTACCGCGCGACCCCCGACATCATCGCCGACCTCCCGGCGCAGATGCTGGGGGTGCAGCGCGCCGTGACGTCCGCGTCAGACGCCATCGCGCGGAAGTACTTCCAGTCCGGGCCGATGCCGACGTGGACCGAGGAGCTGGTCTGAGCCGTGCGCCGCTACCGCATCGTCCACACCACGTCGCTCGCCTACGACGCTCCCGTGCGCGCGTCGCACAACGAGCTGCGGATGACCCCGCCCAACGAGAGCGGCCAGACCACGCTCGAGAACCGCATCCGCATCCGCCCGCTGACCTGGAGCCATGTCTACCGCGACCACTGGGGGACCCATGTCACGGCGATGGAGTCGCTCTCCCCGCACGAGCATCTCGACATCGAGGCGATCACGACCGTCGAGCGAACCGAGGTCGAGACGGTGCGCGAGTCCCTCGGCTGGTCCGCCCTCGACGACGAGTCGGTGCGCGACAAGAGCTTCGAGTGGCTCATGCTCTCCGCACGCACCCGCCCCGGCGACGGAATGGACGAGCTCGCCGACGGAGTGCGCGGTCTGGCCACTCCACGCGACGCGGCATACGAGCTGTGCGACCGGATCCGCGCGCACATGACGTACGAACGCGGCGCCACGGGAGTGCACAGCAGCGGTGAGCAGGCCTGGGCCGAACGGCGCGGCGTGTGCCAGGACTTCGCGCACATCACCATCGGCGCCCTGCGCGCCCTCGGCATCCCGGCCCGCTACGTGTCCGGCTACCTCGCTCCCAAGCGCAACAGCGACGTGGGGGAGACCAGCTCCGGCGAGAGCCATGCCTGGGTGGAGTTCTGGGACGGCGCCTGGCTGCCCGCCGACCCGACCAACGGCAGCCCGGTCAGCGTCGACCATGTCGTCGTGGCCCGCGGCCGTGACTACGAGGACGTCCCTCCGTTCAAGGGGGTCTACTCGGGCCGCGGGGTCGCCCGGCTCCGTGTCGAGGTGAAGTTCACCCGGCTCGCCTGAGCCCTCCGCGTCCGCGCTGCCCCTCGGGCGGCGGGCGCGAGTTCGGTATGCCCCGTGGCTCGCTTACCCTGGACGGTGCCATGACACGGACCACCGCTCCCTCAGCGCACCCGGGCGCCCCCGCGCCGGGCCCTGACGCGCGCACGTACGACATCCGCACCCATGGGTGCCAGATGAACGTCCACGACTCCGAGCGGCTCGCCGGGCTGCTCGAGACGGCGGGCTACGTCGACGTCGAGAGCGTCCCGGCGGACCGGCGGCCGGCCGTCGCCGACGTTGTCGTGTTCAACACGTGTGCGGTGCGGGAGAACGCCGACAACAAGCTCTATGGCAACCTCGGCCAGCTGCGCCCGGCCAAGATGGCGAACCCCGACCTGCAGATCGCGGTCGGCGGCTGTCTGGCCCAGAAGGACCGCGCGTCGATCGTCGAGCGCGCCCCGTGGGTCGACGTGGTCTTCGGCACCCACAACATCGGCTCGCTGCCGGCGCTGCTCGACCGGGCGCGGCACAACAAGCGCGCCGAGGTCGAGATCGTCGAGGCCCTCGAGACCTTCCCGTCGACCCTGCCCACCCGCCGCGACTCGGCATACAGTGCCTGGGTCTCCATCTCGGTGGGCTGCAACAACACCTGCACGTTCTGCGTCGTCCCCAGCCTGCGCGGACCTGAGCTCGACCGCAGGCCGGGGGAGATCCTCGCCGAGGTGGAGGCCCTGGTCGCACAGGGCGTCGTCGAGGTCACCCTCCTCGGGCAGAACGTCAACACCTACGGCGTGGGCTTCGGCGACCGGCTGGCCTTCGGCAAGCTGCTGCGCGCGACCGGGGACATCGCGGGCCTCGAGCGGGTGCGGTTCACCAGCCCGCATCCCGCGGCGTTCACCGACGACGTCATCGACGCCATGACCGAGACCCCCACCGTCATGCCGAGCCTGCACATGCCGCTGCAGTCCGGGTCCGACCGGGTGCTCCAGGCGATGCGCCGGTCCTACCGTTCCGAGAGGTACCTGCGCATCATCGACGCGGTGCGCGAACGGATGCCCGACGCGGCGATCACCACCGACATCATCGTCGGCTTCCCGGGCGAGACCGAGGAGGACTTCGCCCGGACCCTCGAGGTCGTCGAGCGCGCCCGGTTCGCGAGTGCCTTCACCTTCCAGTACTCGCAGCGCCCGGGCACGCCCGCGGCAGAGCTGCCGGACCAGCTGCCCAAGGCCGTTGTCCAGGAACGGTTCGACCGGCTCATCACGCTCCAGGAGGGGGTGTCCTGGGCCGGCAACCGGGCCCTCGAGGGACGCGACGTCGAGGTCCTCGTCGCGCCGGGGGAGGGCCGCAAGGACGGTGAGACCGCCCGGATGAGCGGCCGGGCGCGGGACAACCGGCTCGTCCACTTCTCGGTCCCCGGGGCGGAGGCGCCTCCCCGCCCGGGCGATGTGGTGACTGTGGGCGTCACCTACGGCGCGCCTCACCACCTGCTCGCCGACGGGGCGCTGCACGGCGGGCCGTATGTCGTGCGGCGCACCGCCGGGGGTGACGCGTGGGCCGCGCTCCAGGACGCGCCCGTGGCGGGCAAGCCGGCCGTCAGCCTCGGGATGCCGGCTCTCGGCCCCCCGGCCGCGGGGGTCGCCGTGGCGGCGTCCCCGTGTGCCGGGAGCGACGCCTGACGCCGGCTGTCCCATGGTTCGACGCCGTCGGCGTGTCGCCGGTGGTGTCTCATGCCGCCCCGGGCCCCGGCCCGCGTAGCGGACCCCATGGGCTCTCGACAGTGACACTCTGGGCAGGGCGTAAGAAGTGCCTGGTCAGGAGGGTGGGGGGAGGTGAGCGCGAGCGCCCCGGTTGGGTGAGTCTCGCCGAACTATGTTGTCGAGCAGCCTGACGTGACCGTCCCGGCGTCGGCCGCTGGGTCGTCGTCGACGGCACGATCGAGTTCACCCCCGCCGACGGCTACAGCGGCACGGCCCGCATCGGGTACGAGGTGACGGACACCGCCGAGATCACCGAGTCCTCGACGGCCACGGTCGTGGTCTCCGCACCGGCGACCCCGTCCAAGGACGGCCTGGCCTTCACCGGCATCGAGGTCGCGCACCTCGCCACCCTCGGCCTGGCCCTGCTCGCCGTCGGGCTGGTGCTCCTGGTCGCCGCCGAGCGGCGCCGCCGCCGGGCGTGACCCGCGGAGGGCGACGCCGCGCCGGGCCGGCATGAGAACGGGGCCCCCGACCGTCGGGTCGGGGGCCCCGCCGCGTCAGGTCAGGCCTCAGCCCTCACCGATCACCTCGTCGGCCTTTGCCTGGCCGGCGTGGATCTGGTCGGAGAACTTGCCGCCGGTCGCCGAGTCGAGCGCGTCGCCAGCCTTGTCGATGGCTTGGTCACTCAGCTCCTCGACCTTGTCGGGGTTGTCCTTGATGAGCTGTTCCGCCTTCTCCTTGGCGCTGTCGAACAATCCCATGCGGCTCTCCTTTCAGTCGGGGGCAGGGCCCGGGAACGCCGAAGCGGTCCCGTCCCTCCCAGCCTGGACCATCCGCGTGCGGCGCCGCTACCCCCACCAGCCGTGACTTGCCTGCGAGTCCCCCGTGACGCGGGCGGGGCCTGCTGCTCCCTCAGCGCACCCGGGCGCCGTCTCCCGTGTCCTGACGAGCGGCAGGCGGTGCGTGCCCCCCACCGAGCGGCCTCAGCGCGCCCGGCAGCGGAATGGCCCGGTGGGCCCTGCTGCGTCGGGGTCGGGCCTCGGCTCTGCGAGAATCGCGCCATGGCCGTCCGACCTGTCGTCATCACCGGAGACCCCGTCCTGCACCGCCGCGCACGGCCCGTCGACGTCATCGACGAGCCCATCCTTGCCCTGGTCGCCGACATGTTCGACACGATGCACCTGGCCCGCGGAGTGGGCCTGGCCGCGCCGCAGATCGGCGTCGACCTGCGGATCTTCACCTGGCAGCTCCACAACGACGACGGCATCCCGGCACGTGGGGTCGTCATCAACCCCTTCCTCGTCGCCGCCAAGCCCTCGCCCGGCGACCCGGACCCGCACGAGGAGTCCGAGGGCTGCCTCTCCGTGCCGGGTGAGTCCTTCCCGTTGCGGCGCGGCGAGAGCGCCACCCTCACCGGGACCGACCTCGACGGCACCGCGATCGAGTACCACGCGACGGGGTGGTTCGCCCGGATGCTCCAGCACGAGTACGACCACCTCAACGGCTTCCTCTATGTCGACAGGCTCTCCGGGCGCTGGGCCAAGAAGGCCAAGAAGGCCGTGACGGCCCACGGCTGGGGAGTGGCCGGGCTGTCGTGGATGCCGGGAGTGGACCGCGACCCCTTCGGCCACGACGACGGCGACGAGGACGAGCACGTCGAGGGCGCTCCGGCGGAGCCCGGCTCGGCCGGCACGTGAGCCAACCGGCCGTCGTCGGAGTCGTCGGGCCGACGGCCAGCGGCAAGTCCGAGCTGGGGCTGCGGCTCGCCGAGGAGCTGGGCGGCGAGGTGGTCGGCGCTGACGCGATGCAGCTCTACCGGGGCATGGACATCGGCACGGCCAAGCTCACCCCGGCCGAGCGCCGCGGCATACCGCATCATCAGCTCGACGTCCTCGAGGTGAGGGAGGAGGCGAGCGTCGCGGCGTACCAGCGGGCGGCGCGCGCCGACATCGCCGACATCCGGTCCCGCGGACGGCACCCGGTCCTGGTCGGCGGCTCCGGCCTCTACGTCCGGGCCGCGCTCGACCGTCTCGAGATCCCACCCACCGACCCCGAGGTCCGGTCGCGGTGGGAGGCGGCGGCGGCGGCCCGCGGCACCGAGGAGATGTATGCCGTGCTGCGGGCCGCGGATCCGGCCGCGGCATCGCGCATCGACCCGAACAACCGGCGGCGCATCGTCCGGGCGCTGGAGGTCATCGAGCTGACGGGGGAGCCGTTCTCGGCCGCCCTGCCGGCCCGCGAGTACGTCACCGACACCCTGGTCCTGGGCCTGGCCCCCCCACGGCCCGCGCTCGACGCCCGGATCGACGCGCGCGTGGACCGGATGTGGCGCCAGGGGCTGGTCGACGAGGTCCGTGGCCTGCTGGACCTCGGGCTGCGGGAGGGGCGCACCGCGAGCCGGGCTCTCGGGTATGCCCAGGCGCTCGACCAGCTCGACGGGGTGCTCGACGAGGCCGTGGCCCGGGAGTCGACCGCCGCGGCGACCCGGCGGTTCGCCCGGAGACAGGAGTCGTGGTTCCGGCCCGACCCACGGGTGCACTGGCTCGACCCGACAGGTGAGGGGGCATCCGACGAGGCGGTGGACCGGGTCCGGGCGTTCATCGAGGACAATGGGCGCCATGGCTGAGCGGGTCGCCTTCACCAAGGGGCACGGCACCGAGAACGACTTCGTCCTCGTGCCGGACCTCGACGGCACGCTGGGCCTGAGCGCCGAGGTCGCCTCGGCGCTCGCCGACCGGCGGACCGGGATCGGCGGGGACGGCACGATCCGGGTCGTGCCCACGGAGGCGGCCGCCGAGCCGGAGGTGCGCGCCCTGGCCGGCCGGGCCGGGTGGTTCATGGACTACCGCAACGCTGACGGCAGCGCCGCGGAGATGTGCGGCAACGGGGCACGGGTGTTCGCGGCATACCTGCGCCGCGAGGGCCTGGAGACCGGCACCGAGTTCGCCATCGCGACCCGGTCGGGGGTCATTCCGGTGCGCATCGAGGGGCAGAGCATCGCCGTCAACCTCGGGCGCTGGACCCTGGTCGACGAGGCGCGGGCGGCGGCCGACGGGTTCGACGCGCTCGTCCGGCTCGACGACGGGGACCCCTACTCCGCGCTCTCCATCGATGTCGGCAACCCGCACACGGTGCTGGCCCTGCCGGAGGCGGTCGACCTCGCTGCCGTCGACCTCTCGCGGGCGCCGACGGTCCACCCGGTGCCGGCGCTGGGTACCAATGTCGAGATCGTGCGTCCCGTCGGGCCTGGCCACATCGCGATGCGGGTCCACGAACGGGGGGTGGGTGAGACCCGGTCGTGCGGAACCGGCGCCTGCGCCGCCGCCCTGGCGACGAGCTTCTGGGCCGGGGAGGGCGACGCCACCGAGAGCTGGACGGTCGACGTCCCCGGTGGACGGCTGTGGGTCCGCACGCTGCCCGGGCACGAGGTCGAGCTCGCCGGGCCCGCCGTCCTCGTCGCCGACGGGACCGTCGACCTGGCCGCGCTGGGCTGACGTCCGAACGGCCACCCTCGCACCAGGTCAGCCGAGCAGCGGCCGCACCTGCTCACCGAGGAACGCGACGAACCCCTCGAGGTCGGGCTCGTCCACGGTGGGTTGGACCACGACGGTGGTGGCCCCCGCCTCGGCGAGCCGGCTCACGGCGTCGGCCACGGTGGCCGCATCCCCGGCGACGGCGCGGTCGCGCGAGGGTGCGACCCCCCAGCGAGGCAGCTCGGCGTCCACGCGGACCTGCGCCCGCGGGCCGGTGGCGGCGATGAGCGTCGTCACGAGTGCGAGTGCCGACCCGCCGGAGGGGGTGGTGGCCCTCCCGGCGACCGCGTGGGCGAGGGACGTCACGACCTCGGCCGGCGTGTGCGTGTTGGCGAGGAGCACCCCGTCGCCGAGGCGTCCGCCCAGCTCGAGGGTGCGCGGGCCGGTGCCTCCGAGCAGGAGCGGCGTCGGGGACCCGGGGGGCCATCGGAGCCGGACCCCGTCGAGGCGGACGTAGCGCCCCGTGACGGTGACCTCCTCGCCGTCGAGAAGGCGTCGCAGGGCGACGGCATACTCCTGAAGGAGGGTGAGCGGGGAGGCGACCCGGGCGCCGACCTGGGCCATCCATTCCTGCACCCCATGGCCGATGCCGGGCAGGAACCGGCCGGGGAACATCCGGTGCACCGTCGCGACCTCCATCGCCGTGAGGGCGACGTTGCGCAGCGGGGCGGGCATGAGCCCGAGACCGACGCTGAGGCGCTCGGTCGCGGCCAGGGCCGCCGTCGCGCTGGCGATGCCGCTCTCGGTGAAGCAGTCCTCCCACACCCACAGGTCGTCGAGCACGCCGTCTGCTGCGATGGCGACGCCGAGGAGCCGCTCGGGCGGGAGGGTGGGGACGAACGCGAGTCCGAGCCGAGGAGCCATGGACGCATCCTCGCAGGAGGCCATGACGCGGTCCGGTCAGCCGGCGCGGCGCACCTCGACCACCCGGAAGCCCTTGGCCGTCGAGAGCCGGCCGACGGCGTAGTCGTCGTCGAGGGTGTCGGCCAGCCAGCGCTGGAGACTGTCGGACCCGAGGTTCTTCGAGACGACGAGACAGGCTCTCCCGCCCGGAGCGAGGCGGGGCAGCCAGGTCAGGAGCAGCGCGTGCAGGGCCTGCTTGCCGACCCGGATCGGCGGGTTGGACCAGATCAGGTCGAAGCGGACCCCGGCCGGTATGCCGTCGGGGGCCGTTGCCCGGACCCGGTCCAGGCCGAGGGCGGCGGCATTGCGGGCGGTGAGATCCACGGCCCGCTCGTTGACGTCGACGGCATAGACCGTGGCGTCGGGGGAGCGGAGACCGAGGGTGAGGGCGACCGGTCCCCAGCCGCACCCGAGGTCGAGGAACGTCCCCCCCGGCGGCGGTGTGGGGGCATCGGCCAGCAGCACGGCGGTGCCCTTGTCGAGCCCGCCCGGGCTGAACACACCCGCGGCGACCTCGACCTCGACCTCCCGGCCCGCCAACCGCACCCGCAGGATGCGCCGGGCGCGCGCGCTCGCCGGCCGGGCGGTGAAGTAGTGGTCGGTGGGCTCAGTCATCTCAGGCGCCACGCTAGACCAGCCGGGCCCGTCGCGCGGTCCGCCGCCCGCCGCCGAAAGCGACTGGAACGGCGGACGGGCGGGATGAGACCCTGGAGGTCACATGACACCACGACCCGACCTCGTCTCCGCCCGCGCCGCGGCCCTCGCCGCGCAGTCCCCGACGGCCCCGCAGGACCCGGCAGCCGACCCCACAGCCGGAGCCGAGGGCCTCGGCTGGGTCGATCCGGCAGGCTACGACGGCGACCAGCTCGACCGCGAGGAGCGCGCCGCGCTGCGCCGCGTCTCCGGGCTGTCCACCGAGCTCGAGGACGTCACCGAGGTCGAGTACCGCCAGCTGCGCCTCGAGCGGGTCGTCCTCGCCGGGGTCTGGAGCGAGGGCACAGCCGCCGACGCCGAGAACTCGCTGCGCGAGCTCGCGGCGCTCGCCGAGACCGCCGGCTCGGAGGTCCTCGACGGGCTCCTCCAGCGGCGGGCGAACCCCGACCCGGCCACCTACCTCGGCAAGGGCAAGGCCGAGGAGCTGCGTGACGTCGTCATCGCCGAGGGCGCCGACACGGTGATCTGCGACAGCGAGCTGGCGCCGAGCCAGCGCCGTGCGCTGGAGGACATCGTGAAGGTCAAGGTCATCGACCGGACGGCCCTCATCCTCGACATCTTCGCCCAGCACGCGAAGAGCAGGGAGGGCAAGGCCCAGGTCGAGCTGGCCCAGCTCCAGTACCTCCTCCCACGGCTGCGCGGCTGGGGCGAGTCGATGTCCCGGCAGGCCGGTGGCCGGGTCGCCGGTGGTGAGGGCATCGGGTCCCGTGGCCCCGGCGAGACCAAGATCGAGCTGGACCGGCGCCGGATCAACAGCCGGATCGCCAAGCTCCGCCGCGAGATCTCGGACATGAAGACCCACCGCGACACCAAGCGGGGCAGCCGGCGCGCCAACCACATCCCGAGCGTGGCCATCGCCGGCTACACCAACGCGGGCAAGTCCTCGCTGCTCAACCGGCTGACCGGCGCCGGCGTCCTCGTCGAGAACCAGCTCTTCGCCACCTTGGACCCCACCGTCCGCCGGGCCGAGACGCCGGAGGGCCGGGAGTACACCCTCACCGACACGGTCGGCTTCGTCCGGCAGCTGCCGCACCAGCTCGTCGAGGCGTTCCGCTCGACGCTGGAGGAGGTCGCCGAGTCCGACCTGCTGCTGCACGTCGTCGACGGCTCGCACCCCGACCCCGAGGGGCAGATCTCGGCGGTGCGGGCAGTCCTCGCCGACGTCGACGCCGCGGGGGTCAAGGAGGTCATCGTCGTCAACAAGGCCGACGTGGCGGACCGCGAGGTGGTCGACCGGATCCTGCGTCAGGAGAGGCATTCCATCGTCGTCTCGGCCCGGACCGGTGCCGGGATGGACGAGCTGCGCCGGCTGGTCGGCGAGGAGCTTCCCCAGCTCGACCGCGACGTCGACGTGCTGCTGCCCTACGACCGGGGCGACCTGGTCAGCCGGCTCCACGAGGAGGGCGACGTGCTGGCCAGCGCGCATACGGCCGACGGCACCCGGATCACCGCCCGGGTCAACCCCGACCTCGCCGGCGAGCTCGCGGCATACCTGACCTGAGCCCGGATGCCGCCGGACCGCGCCCGGCGCGGGATGGAGCGGGCAGCGACTCGGGCGCCGCCTGAGGACCTGGCGGACCACGAGCCGGCGATGGTGGAGGAGCCGCAGGTCCTCCTCCTGCTCCGCGCGACCCGTGGCGACGGCGTCGAGATCGCCGGGCCGCCGCCAAGGCTTCGCGGCTCCTTCACAGGTCCTTCACACGGGGCCACCACCGTGGGGGCATGTCCACCGGAGCCGCCCCATCCACCCCCCCCGTTCTCGAGAGCCCGCGCAAGCGCGCCACCGCCGCGGTCCGCCGCCGCCGCTCGATCCGCACGGTCCGGACCGGTCGCCGCCTCGTGCAGCTCGCCGTCGCGGCGTTCATCATCGTCGCTGCCGTGCGGCACTCGACGGGGCCGAGCGGGGCCACCGCATCGACCGACGCCCTGTGCCCCTTCGGCGGTGTCGAGACCCTGTGGACCTGGGTCACGACCGGGCAGCTCATGCCCAAGACCCACCCGTCGAACGTCGTGCTCGGGGTCGGCGTCCTGGCCGGCGTGCTGCTCGCCGGCAACGCGTTCTGCGGCTGGATCTGCCCCTTCGGGGCCCTCCAGGACGTCCTGCACTGGCTCGCCCGCCGCCTGCACCTGCCCTCGCTGACCCCGAGCCCGCGCACCGACCAGGTGCTGCGGCTCGGCCGGTTCGTCGTGCTCGGGGTCATCGTGTACGCGAGCGCCGCCACCGCCCGGCTGTGGTTCGCCGACTACGACCCCTATGTCACCGTCTTCGGCCTGACGTGGCTGTTCGACCCCGACATCTCGGTGATGTGGCCCGCGCTGGCCATCCTTGCCGTGATCGTCGTGGGGTCCCTGCTCATCGAGCGGTTCTGGTGTCGCTACCTCTGCCCGGCCGGGGCGGTCTTCTCGGTCCTCGGCCATCTGAGCGTCCTGCGGATCAAGCGCTCGGGGACCTCGTGCACGGGGTGCAACCTCTGCGTCGCCCCCTGCCCCGTGGGCATCGACGTCTCCAAGGCGGACGCCACGGTCAGCACCGACTGCCTCGGCTGCCTCGACTGTGTGACGGCGTGCCCGGTCGGCGGGGCGCTCACCGTGCAGGCCGTGGTCCCGCTCGCCGACCTGTTCCACCGTCCCGGTGGGGGTGGTGACCCGGCACCGGCCGGGCGCCTGCCGCTCACCGTCGCGTCCATCACGAAGGAGTCGTCCCGATGAAGGTCAACCGCTGGGTCATGCCGGTCCTCGGCCTGGTCATCCTGCTCGTCACGATCGGTGCGGCTCAGGCCGGTGGCCTGTGGGCGAGCAGCGGACGACAGGTGGCGTCGGGCGCCGGGGGCGGCGGAGGCGGCGGCGCTGGCACCGGCGACGGCGCGAGCCAGGTCGTCAAGGGGTGGATGACGCTTCAGGAGACGGCGGACGCCGTGGGCCTGCCCGTCGGCACCGTCGCCGAGCTCACCGGCGCTGCGGACCCGCTCACCCTCGACCCCGCGACACCCCTCAGCGACATGGAGGACATCGTCCCGGGCTTCACGGTCTCGGCCTTCCGCACCGTCCTGGCCGATGCCGCGGCGGGACAGTCTCCATGAGTCACGTTAGGCCGGCCGGCGGTGCCGCGTTCAGCATGCCGGGCCGCCGTCACGGCCCCCGTGGTGTGGGTGGCCGGCCTGCCGGCACGCGACGCTCAGTGGTCGCCGGACGGCGATGCCGAGACGGCGGTGGTCCCCACGACGATGCTGACGACGGCCAGGGCGGTGCTGGCGGCGAGGGACGCGATCGAGCCGAGAGCGCGGATCGTACGGGCCATGGCGGTGTTCCTCCCGAATGCCGGCGCCAGTGCCGACCGCGCCGACTCTAGGGTCAGCCGGGCCTGGACCGGGTCAACGCAAGGTCAAGACGTCCTTAAGGCTTCGGTCGGCCCCGGTGGCGGTGCACGCAGAGGTGGCGACTACGACAGGCCTACCGTCGTGCCCGTCTCGTCGATGTCGATCCGCTCGGCGTTGGGGTGCCGAGCCAGGCCGGGCATGGTGCGCATGTCGCCGCAGATGGCGTAGACGTACCCGGCGCCCACGGCGGCTCGCACCTCGCGGACCGGGAGCCGCCAGCCCGTCGGCGCGCCGAGCTTCGTCGGGTCCGACGTGATGGACAGGTGGGTCTTGGCGATGACGACCGGCAGCGTCCCGAACCCGAGCCGCTCGTAGTCGGCCAACGCCGCCGCGGCGGCGGGGGAGACGTCGATCCCATCGGCGCCGTAGATCTCACGGGCCACGGTCTCGATCTTCTGGGACAGCGACATGTCGAGGGTGTAGAGGAACTCGAAGTGGTTGGGCTCCTCGAGCGCGTCGAGGACGACCCGTGACAGCTCGAGGGCCCCCCGGCCGCCGTCGGCGAAATGGGTGCTCACGGCATACCGGACGCCCATCTTGTCGCACAGCGAGCGGATGACGTCGTACTCGGACTCGAAGTCGGTGCCGAACGCGTTGATCGCCACGACGGGTGTCACCCCGAAGCGCTGGACGATCTGGATGTGCTTGCGCAGGTTGGGGATGCCGGCCGCCACGTCTCCGGGGTTCTCGGCCAGCAGGTCCTGCGGGAGCGGACGGCCCGGCTTGATGTCGAAGCGACCCGAGTGCGCCTTCAGGGCCCGGACCGTCGCGACGATGACGGCCGCATCGGGGGCCAGCGCACTCACCCGGCACTTGACGTCGAAGAACCGCTCCGCGCCCATGTCGGCGCCGAACCCCGCCTCGGTGATGACCATGTCACCCGCCCGGATGGCCATGAGATCGGCGATGACCGACGACGTGCCGGTCGCGATGTTGCCGAACGGCCCGCAGTGCACGAGGGCGGGTCCGCCCTCGAGGGTCTGCAGGAGGTTGGGCTTGAGCGCGTCCCTGAGCAGCACGGCCATGGCGCCGGCGGCGCCCAGCTGCTCGGCAGTGACCGCCTCGCCCGTGGTGGTGTAGCCGATGACGATCCGGCCGAGCCGGCGGCGCAGGTCGGCGAGTGAGGTGGCGAGCGTCAGCAGCACCATGACCTCGCTGGCAGCGGTGATGTCGAACCCCGTCTGCCGCGGGACGCCGTCCATCCGGGCGCCCAGGCCGATGACCATGTCGCGCAGCGAGCGGTCGTTGATGTCGATGACGCGCCGCCAGGTGATGTTGCGCTCGTCGATCCCCAGCTCGTTGCCGAAGTGCAGGTGGTTGTCGATCATCGCGGCGAGCAGGTTGTGGGCCGCCGCGATGGCGTGGAAGTCGCCGGTGAGGTGCAGGTTGAACCGCTCCATCGGCACGAGCTGGCTGTAGCCGCCGCCGGCCGCGCCGCCCTTGATCCCGAACGTCGGGCCCATCGACGGCTGGCGCAGCACGACGACCGGCCGGTGCCCGAGCTGGGCCAGACCCTGGGCGAGCCCGACCGACGTCGTCGTCTTGCCCTCGCCCAGCGGGGTGGGGGTCATCGCCGTGACGACGACGTACTTGCCCTGCGGCCGCTTCGCCAGGCGGCCGAGGAGGGCCAGGTCGAGCTTGGCCACGTCTCGACCGAACGGCTCGATGTCGTCCTCGGTCAGGCCGATCGAGGCGGCGACCTCGGACATGGGCGAGAGGGTGGCGGCCGAGGCGATCTCGAGGTCGCTGGGGAACGGGGCAGGGGTCGTGGTCGACTCGTCGTTGAGGCTCACCCCGCCATCGTGGCACTGCGCGGGTGTGGACGGTACACCGCCCCCACGTGGCGCTCGGCATACGCTGCAGTGGTGCCCAGCCTCGACGACCTGCTCCACGCCGCGGTCGCCGGCGTCGGCGGCACCGAGCGCCCGGGTCAGGTGCAGATGGCGCACGCCGTGGCCGACGCCGTCGAGTCCGGTGAGCACCTCCTGGTCCAGGCCGGGACGGGCACCGGCAAGTCCCTCGCCTATCTCGTCCCGGCCGTGCAGCACGCCGTCGACACCGGTATGCCGGCCGTGGTCGCCACCGCGACCCTGGCCCTGCAGGCCCAGATCGTCGACCGCGACATGCCCCGCCTCGCCGACGCGCTCGAGCCGGTGCTCGGGCGGCGCCCCACCTACGGGCTGGTGAAGGGCCGGCGCAACTACCTGTGCGCCCACAAGCTGGGAGGCGGCTACCCCGACGACGACGAGGGGCTGCTGTCGGTGGCCGAGGTCGACGCCCAGGCATCCCGGCTCGGTGCCGAGGTGCTCCGACTGCGGGAGTGGGCCGGCCGGACGGCCTCGGGCGACCGCGACGAGCTCGTCCCCGGGGTCTCCGAGCGCGCCTGGCGCCAGGTCTCGGTCAGCGCCGAGGAGTGTCTGGGCCAGAGGTGCCCTGCAGTGCGCGACTGCTTCGTCGAGCGGTCCCGCGAGGCCGCGCGCGACGTCGACGTCATCGTCACCAACCACTCGTTCATGGCGATCGACGCCTTCGAGGGGCGCCAGATGCTGCCGCCGCACGACGTGCTCGTCATCGACGAGGGCCACGAGCTCGTCGACCGGGTGACCGCGACGATCACCGACGAGCTCACAGCGGGCTCGGTGCGGGCGGCCGCCAAGCGCGCGGGACGGCAGGCGGAGTCCAGCGAGAGCGTGCAGGACGCTGCGGCGCTGCTCGACGAGGTGCTCGAGGACCTGCCGGAGGGCCGGCTGACCGGCATACCCGACCGGCTCGTCCTCGCGCTCTCCCGGGTGCGCGACACCGCTCGGGCGGTCCAGACCGAGCTCAAGCCCGCCCACGGCGAGGAGGTCGACGCCGCACGCCAGGTGGCGCGGGCCGCGGTCGACGACGTCTTCGAGAACGCCGAGCGCGTCCTCGAGGAGCGCGAGCTGGACGTCGCCTGGGTCAGCAAGGACCCGCGGCGTGGCCCGGTGCTCAAGGTCGCCCCGATGAGCGTCGCGATGCTGGTGCGCGACAGGATCTTCGAGGACCGCACGGTCATCATGACCTCGGCGACCCTGGAGCTGGGCGGCACCTTCGACGCGGTGGCCGGAACCCTCGGCCTGCGCGGTGAGAGTGCGCCGGCGTGGTCGGGACTCGACGTCGGCAGCCCGTTCGACTACCCACGCCAGGGCATCGCCTACGTCGCCAGCCGGCTGCCGCCCCCGGGCCGGGACGGCACCGCCGCGGAGGTGCACGACGAGATCGAGGCCCTCGTGCGGGCCGCCGGCGGACGCACCCTCGGCCTGTTCTCGTCGACGCGCGCGGCCCGCGACGCGGCGGAGGCGATGCGCGAGCGCTTCGCGGCCGAGGAGGGCGAGATCGCCTTCCTGTGCCAGGGCGAGGACCAGATCGCCACCCTGGTGCGCCGGTTCGCCCGTGACCCACGGACCTGCCTGTTCGGCACGCTCAGCCTCTGGCAGGGTGTCGACGTCCCCGGCTCGTCATGCCACCTCGTGCTCATCGACCGCATCCCGTTCCCTCGGCCCGACGACCCGCTGGCGTCGGCGCGCTCGCAGGCGATCGCCCGGATGGGTGGCAACGGGTTCATGGCGGTCTCGGCGACCCACGCGGCCCTGCGGCTCGCCCAGGGTGCCGGCCGGCTCATCCGCCGGGCCGACGACCGTGGCGTCGTCGCGTTCCTCGACTCGCGGATGGTGACGGCCCGCTACGCCGGGTTCCTCCAGCGCTCCCTGCCGCCGTTCTGGCCGACCGCCGACCGGGACCTCGTCCTCGCCGCGCTGCGCCGGCTCGACGAGACCGCGGGTCCCGCGCAGGAGGTGGCCGAACCCATGCCGCGGGGGCTGGCGGCGCCGGCGGCGTCCGGGCCGGGTGACGCACGCCCGGTGGCGGCACCGGCCGACGACGCCCGCCCGGCGGCCGAGCCGCCGCCACCGGCTCCGTCGAGCCGCACCGCCGTCACCCACGGCCACCCGTGGACCGTCGAGGACGACGAGGAGCTGCGCGACGGGGTCGAGCTCGGACTCACGGTCACCGAGCTCGCCGAGAGCATGGAGCTGGCCGAGGCCGTGGTGCGGGCTCGGCTGGACGGCCTCGGTCTCGAGGCGAGCGACGCCCCCACCCTCGGCTTCTAGGCCCGAGGGTGGGGGCGCGGTCGGTCAGAGGGTCCCGCCGCCGCCGCCGGGGGGATGGCCGGCCGTGCGACGCCCGTAGCCCAGTGCATACCGGCGAGTAACTGTCAACGTCCTGGCCCAGCGGGTCCGTGCGAACAAAATCTCCGTCAGGGGAGGCGCTGGCGCGAAAGTGTCACTACAGTCCAACACCATCGGGCCTGATCGGCCCGACCTAGAAAACCCTTGATTGGAGCGCCTAGATGCAGGTTTCTTCTCGGCGCGCGTGGGCAAGCTTGGGTTCGGTAGCGTTGGGGGCGGCACTCCTCGTCGCGCCGACGCAGGCCGGAGCAGCCACGCGTGGACCAGACGGTTTCACGGCAACAGCGTTGAGCCCGAGCTCGACGATAACGGGGGCGAAGTCGGACAGCGGGCGCCTCGCCCAGTCGGACTCGGCCCTGCTGAAGCGCACGGACTCAAAGATGGTCAACGTCGTCGTCAAGCTCGACTACGACGCCATGGCCAGCTACAGCGGGGGAATCAAGGGCCTGGCTGCGACCAGCCCGAGCGTGACCGGCAAGCGGCTCACGGGGAAGTCCTCGGCGGAGAAGGCCTACGAGGGCCACATCTCGGCCATGGACAAGACCTTCCGGTCCGCCCTGACATCCAAGCTTCCGAGCGCCAAGGCGGGCGAGAGCCTCACCACCGTCTACGGCGGCGTGGCGGTCCGGCTCCCGGCGAACCAGGCGAGCAAGCTCATGTCGCTGCCCGGTGTCGCCGCGGTCCAGGAGGACAGCCTCAACAAGCCGGCCGAGCTCAAGGAGGCCGCGCAGTTCATCGGTGCGCCCACCCTGTGGAAGCAGCTGGGTGGCCAGGACCTCGCCGGTAAGGGAGTCATCTTCGCCGACGTCGACACCGGCCTCTGGCCAGAGCACCCGATGCTGGCGGACAACCCCGCCCTCGGCACGCCCCCGGCCGCCCCGAGCGGCGTGGCGCGGCCGTGTGTGTTCGGCGACAACCCGCTGACCCCTGCGGTCGATGTCTTCCAGTGCAACCACAAGGTCATCGGTGGCGCTCCGTTCATCGACACCTACAACTCGATCAACAGCGACCAGGTCTATGCCGACTCGGCGCGTGACAGTGGCGGCCACGGCACGCACACGACGACGACCGCCGCGGGCAACCGGGTCCAGCACGCGCCGATCTTCGGCGTCGACCAGGGTCCGGTCAGCGGTGTCGCTCCGGGCGCCTGGGTGCTCGAGTACAAGGTCTGCGGCGTCGAGGGCTGCTACAGCTCCGACTCGGTCGCCGCGGTCCAGCAGGCGATCGCCGATGGTGCCAACGTCATCAACTACTCGATCTCCGGCGGGTCCAACCCGTTCGGTGACCCGGTCGAGCTGGCGTTCCTCGACGCCTACAACGCCGGCATCTTCGTGGCCGCGTCGGCTGGTAACAGCGGACCCGGTGCGGCGACGACCGACCACCACAGCCCGTGGGTCACGACCGTGGCCGCGTCGACGATGGCGCGCGCGTTCGAGACCACGCTGACCGTCACCAGCGGGAGCGACTCGGCGACCTTCACCGGCACCTCGCTCACGCCCGGTGTCTCGACGCCGGCACCGATCGTCATGGCCGAGGACATCCCTGGCTACAACGACTCCCTGTGCCTCACGCCGGTCCCCGCGACCACTGTCGACGGCAAGATCGTCGCCTGCAAGCGCGGGAACAACGCCCGCGTCGAGAAGGGCTACAACGTCCTCCAGGGCGGGGCCGTCGGCATGATCCTCTACAACCCGACGCTCGCCGACACCGAGAGCGACAACCACTTCCTGCCGGCCGTTCACCTGGCTGACGGGACGGCGTTCGTCGCCTTCATGGCTGCCCACCCCGACTCGATGGCCTCGTGGCCGGAGGGCACCAAGCAGGCGGCCCAGGGCGACGTCATGGCGGCGTTCTCGTCGCGTGGCCCGGGTGGCCAGTTCCTCAAGCCGGACATCACCGCACCCGGTGTGCAGGTCCTCGCGGGCAACACGCCCACGCCGGACGAGCTCCCGAGCGGCCCGGCTGGTGAGTACTACCAGGCCATCGCGGGTACCTCGATGTCCTCGCCGAACATCGCCGGCTCGGCGATCCTCGTCAAGGCCGCCCACATGGGCTGGACCCCGGGTGCGGTCAAGTCCGCTCTCATGACGACGGCGACGACCGATGTCGTCAAGGAGGACGAGACCACGCCGGCCGACCCGTTCGACGACGGTGCCGGTCGGGTCGACCTCTCCAAGGCCGGCAACGCTCCGGTCGTCTTCGACGAGACGGCGGCCAACATGTGGAACCTCGGTCAGAACTCGATCACGGCGCTCGACCTGAACCTGCCGTCGGTCAACGTCCCGACCATGCCGGGCACCGTCACCGTCCACCGGACGATGACCAACGTGTCGGGCAAGGCGTACCGCTTCACCGCGCACACGACGTCGCCGGCCGACACCACCATCAAGGTCTCCCCGCGCACGGGCGTCATCCCGCCGCGGCAGAGCAGGACGGTGTCGATCACCATCACCTCGAGCGCTCCCTCCGGGCAGTACTTCGGTGAGATCCGGTTCACGGCCAAGGGCCGCACCCCGGTCCACCTGCCGGTGGCGTTCAAGAACCAGCAGGGCGCGGTCAGCCTGACCTCGACCTGTGACCCGAGCACGATCGCCACTGGCGGCACGACCACGTGCACCGTGACGGCCGAGAACAAGGCGGCGGGACCGGCGACGGTCTCCACGACCAGCACGGTCTCACCGCTGCTCAAGGTCACCGATGTCGTCGGCGACGGGGCCGTCCGCGTCAACGGCAAGAAGGTCACGGCCGGTCCGACCGTGCTCGCGGCTCCCAAGGACGCCATTCCGGCGATCGCCCCCGGCGACACCCCTGGTGACGTCTCGCCGGGGTTCCTCGACCTGGCGGGATTCGGCATCGCGCCGGTCGCCATCGGTGACGAGCAGGCACAGAACTACACCATCCCCGCCTTCACCTTCGGCGGCCGGTCGTACGGCTCGGTCGGGGTCGTCTCCAACGGCTACATCGTCATCAACGGAGCGCATGGGCAGCAGGACATCGCCTACATCCCGCAGCACCTGCCCGACGCGGCCGCCCCGAACGGTGTGCTCGCGCCGTACTGGACGGACCTCGACGGCACCGGCGACGCCGGCGTCCGGGTCGCGATCCTCTCCGGCGGCGGGATGCGGTGGGTGATCGTCCAGTGGAACGTCCACGTGTTCGGTGACCTCTCGCCCGCTGGCCAGCGGGCCATGCAGGTGTGGGTCGGCCTCAACGGCACGGAGGACATCTCCTACGGCTACGAGGCCAGTACGACGGTCGGCGCGAGCGGCGCACCCGACGGCCTCACGGTCGGCGCGGAGAACCTGTCCGGCACGGCCGGCGCGCAGATCAACGGGACGCCACAGGGCAGCTACGTCATCACGACCACTCCGGGCGAGCCCGGCGGGTCGCTGTCGTACACGCTCACCGTCAAGGCGCACGGGGCCGGAGCGCGCTCGCTCACCACGGACATGACGGCCGACGTCGTGCCCGGGACGACGACGGTCGTCACGCCCATCACGGTCACGTCGGGCACGCCGACGACCTGACCGACCGCGGTGGTGGGGCCGGCACCCCGGTCCCACCACCGCTCGGGACCACCTCTCAGCGCGACGAGCCCGGCCGGTTCTCGGCCGGGCTCGTCCATGTCCGCCCCCCGTGGCAGGCTGTGGCCGTGAGCGACGCCCCCGACCCTGCTCGCAGGGTCCCGCCGTTCGTCCTGATCGCCGGGCCCGAGCAGGTGCTCGCCGAGCGGGCCCAGGCCCAGGTCCTCGACGACCTGCGGGTCGACCACCCCGATCTCGAGGTGATCCGCCTGTATGCCGCGGGGTACGAGCCGGGGGAGCTCACCCTCCATGCCAGCCCGTCCCTGTTCGGCGGCGCCAAGGCTGTCCTCGTCCACGACCTCGACGAGGGGGCCGACGAGCTGCAGGCCGAGCTGCTGGCCCTGGTCGAGGCCGGTGCGGAGCCGGACCTGACCCTCGTCGTCGCCCACAAGGGCGGCAACCGCGGCAAGAGGGCCCTGGACGCTCTCCGGGGTGCGGGCGCACGCGTCATCGACGCGCCGGCCATCAAGACCGACCGGGACAAGACCGACTTCGCCATGAACGAGTTCCGCCGGGCCCACCGCCGGGCGACCGGCGAGGCGGTCCACGCCCTGGTCGAGGCGGTCGGCCGGGACGTCCGTGAGCTCTCGGCTGCCTGCAGCCAGCTGATCTGCGACACCACGGGGGTCATCGACGAGCCCGTCGTGCTGACCTACCACGGTGGCAAGGTCGAGGCGACCGGCTTCCGGGTGGCCGACTCCGCGGTGAGCGGCGACGCGGGGGAGGCGCTGCGACTGCTCCGCCACGCCATCGCCGTCGGCGTCGACCCCGTCCCGATCGTCGCGGTCCTCGCCCAGCAGCTCCGTCAGCTCGTCCGGGTCGGCTCGGCGGGCCGAGGCCGCTCGGCCGACGTCGCCCGGGACCTCGGCCTGGCCCCCTGGCAGGTCGACAAGGCCCGGCGGGCCCTCGGGGGCTGGAGCGCCGAGGCGCTCGGCCGCTGCGTCCAGGCCGTCGCGGCCGCCGACTTCGAGGTCAAGGGCGGCGGGCGCGACCCGGTGTATGCCGTCGAGCGCGCCGTCCTGACCATCACCGGCGAGCATGGTCGCTAGATTTCGGGGGCGGGCCCGGTGCTGCTAACCTTGGCGACTGCGTGCGCGCTCAGGTCGTGCGCGCCGCCGAACCACCCAGATCGTCTCCACCACGGGTATCCCCACGCCCGGTCCCGAGACGCGTCTGCCGCCCTCACCGGCATACCGACCCAGTAGAAAGCACGGACAAGAACTCGTGGCAAACATCAAGTCCCAGCTCAAGCGGATCAAGACCAACCGCGCGGCGACCGAGCGCAACAAGGCCGTCAAGTCCGAGGTCAAGACGTGGATGCGCAAGTTCCGCGAGGCCGCCGACTCCGGCCAGGCCGATGACGCGCGCGAGGCGCTCAAGGTCGCCTCGACCAAGCTCGACAAGGCCGTGAGCAAGGGCGTCATCCACGCCAACCAGGCCGCCAACAAGAAGTCGGCCATGGCCAAGCGGGCCGCCTCTCTCTGAGCAGAGCGTCGACACATCGCGCTGGGCCCCGTCACCACACCGGTGCCGGGGCCTCGCCACGTCTGCGGTCAGGAGCCAGTGGGTCGGGGGCCAGTGGGTCAGGGCGGGGGGGTGAGCCCGCGCAGGGCCTCGGCCACCGCGTCGAAGTCCTCCTGGCCCAGGACGACACCGTCGCGGCGCACCAGCCAGGGGTTCACCCGGATGATCCTGTCCACCCGGACCTCGCCGGGCCCGCCGTCGGGGCGCCAGGGGCCGGGGCCGATGCCCACCCGTGCGTGCTCGGCCACGCGATGGTGCGGGGCCAGCGGGCCGGGCTCGCCGCTGGTGATCGCGAGGCCGAGGAGCCAGCCGTTGTCGGACCCGATGACCAGGACCAGCCGGTGCTTGCCCATGCTCGGGTCCTCGAGGTAGGGCACCCAGGTCAAGACGACCTCGCCGGCGTCCGGCGGGCCGTCCAGCCGGGGGGCGTAAGCCATGCGGGGAACGCCATGGAAGTCGCCCGGGTAGCCGGGAGCGGCGGCGGCCGGCGCCGCGGCAGGGACCGCGGCAGGGACCGGGCCGGGGTGGGCGGACTTCGCGTGCCGGGGCACACCGCGGGCGGCGCCCCTGTGGGCGGGCAGGCCCCGGGCGGGCGCACCCACGGAGCCAGGGGCGGCGTCGGGAGGGCCGATAGCGGGCTCGCCCGGCAGGTCGGCCGGGCGGGTGTCGACCCCGAAGACCCGGTCGAGCCGGTCCGCCAGGCCATGGAGCAGTTTGGAGGCCACCACACCACGGTAGCGCCGGCGGGTCGGCGCTCGTGGGCGCCACGTCGAAGTTCCGCCGTTTCCGCTGTTTGTCGAGGCTCCGGGTCGCCATGCCCTGCGAACCATCGGATACTGGTGGTCCAACGACGTCCGGGGTCACCGATGGGGGCCCACCGATCTTCCGTGGTGGTGGTGCGTAGTGAGTGCTCGTCGTTTCGCTGTTGCCCTGGCGGCTGTCCTCGTCCTCGGCGGGGCCACCGTCGCCGCCTCTCCGGCCTCGGGCGTCCGTCTCGCGAGCGCCTCCGGGCCGTGCGGATGGGCGACGGGCGCGCCGCCGGCGCAGTTCGACCACGTGGTCCTGCTCGTCTTCGAGAACAAGTGGCGCGACCAGATCTACAAGGGCACCAACGCGCCGTACCTGCAGTCGCTGGCCGCCGAGTGCGGGCGCGCCATGGACATGAACACGGTAGACGCCGCCACGAGCCTGCCCAACTACATCGCGCTCACCTCCGGCTACACCGGCTATCCGAAGCACATCACGTCGAACCGCAACCCGAAGACCTGGCCGCAGTCGTCGGTGAGCATCTTCGAGCAGCTCGGGACGAACTGGCGCGAGCTGGCGGAGAGCATGCCCAGCCCGTGCTACATCCATCACGCGCCGGACTACACGGTCAACCACAACCCGGCGCCGTACTACACCCGGATCGCCAGCACGTGCCTGACGAACGACGTTCCCATGCCCGCCACCCCGGACCTCAGTGCGGCGTTCACCGTGCTGACGCCCAACAAGACGCACATCATGCACAAGCCCGACGCCACGTCCAAGAGCACCCAGGCCGAGCGCATCCGCGCCGGGGACACGTGGGCCTCGCAGTATCTGCCCAAGGTGTTCGCGACCCCCGAGTACCAGGCGGGCAGGACCGTGCTCATCATCACGTGGGACGAGGGCAACGCCACGCACTCGCAGGTCCCCTTCATCGTCGTCTCGCCGTACACCCCGGCGGGATACTCCACCAACGCCTCGCTCGACCACTTCTCGACGCTGAAGGGCATGGAGGAGATGCTCGGTCTCGCCCCGCTCGGTCACGCGGGCGACCCGGGCACCGTCTCCCTGCGGAACTTCTTCGGGCTGTCCTGAGCGGCGGCGGCGACCCGCCGCGCGATCGCCTGTCTGCGGGCGCGCCACCGTCCCGCCGACGCGCACGGCACAGTGCCGCCTGGTAGGAGCGTCCTGGTCCTCATGGGACACTGGAGGGCGTTCGCCGAGCCTCTCCAGGAAGAACCCACCAACCCGTGTCCCCCCGTGCCCGTACCGCGCTGCCGCCGCACGCGACCCCGCCCGAGGCGATCCGCAACTTCTGCATCATCGCCCACATCGACCACGGCAAGTCCACGCTGGCCGACCGGATGCTCCAGATCACCGGGGTCGTCGAGGACCGCGCGATGCGCGCCCAGTACCTCGACCGGATGGACATCGAGCGCGAGCGCGGGATCACCATCAAGTCGCAGGCCGTCCGGATGCCGTGGGACACCCTCGACGGGACGGGGAAGCGGTCCTGCGTCGTCCTCAACATGATCGACACCCCCGGGCACGTCGACTTCTCCTACGAGGTCTCGCGCTCGCTGGCGGCGTGTGAGGGCGCCGTGCTGATCGTCGACGCGGCGCAGGGCATCGAGGCGCAGACCCTGGCGAACCTCTACCTCGCCATGGAGAACGAGCTGACGGTCATCCCCGTCCTCAACAAGATCGACCTGCCCGCGGCCCAGCCCGAGAAGTACGCGGTGGAGCTGGCGAGCCTGATCGGCTGCGACGTCGAGGACGTCCTTCGGGTGTCAGGCAAGACCGGCGAGGGGGTCGAGGCGCTGATCGACGAGATCGTCCGGCAGGTGCCGGCGCCGGTGGGCGACCCGCAGGCAGCGGCCCGGGCGATGATCTTCGACTCCGTCTACGACAGCTACCGGGGGGTCGTCACCTACGTCCGGGTCATCGACGGCAACCTCAACCCGCGCGAGAAGATCGTGATGATGTCGACGAGGGCGACGCACGAGCTGCTCGAGATCGGGGTCATCTCGCCCGAGCCGGTGCCGTCCAAGGGCCTCGGCGTCGGCGAGGTCGGCTACCTCATCACCGGCGTCAAGGACGTGCGCCAGTCGCGAGTGGGCGACACGGTGACCAACGCCGGCAAGCCCGCGGTGACCGCCCTCGCTGGCTACCGTGACCCCAAGCCGATGGTCTTCTCGGGGCTGTACCCCATCGACGGCTCGGACTACCCCGACCTGCGCGACGCCCTCGACAAGCTCAAGCTCAACGACGCGGCGCTCGTCTACGAGCCGGAGACCTCGGCGGCGCTGGGGTTCGGGTTCCGGTGCGGGTTCCTCGGGCTGCTTCACCTCGAGATCGTCCGCGAGCGCCTCGAACGTGAGTTCGGGCTCGACCTCATCTCGACCCAGCCCAACGTCGTCTACGAGGTGAGCATGGAGGACGGGACCGGGTTCACGGTGACCAACCCCAGCGAGTTCCCCGAGGGCAAGGTGGCCGAGGTCCGAGAGCCGGTCGTCCGGGCGACCGTCCTTGCGCCGAGCGAGTACATCGGCGCGATCATGGAGCTCTGCCAGACCAAGCGGGGCAGCCTGCGCGGGATGGAGTACCTGTCCGCGGACCGGGTCGAGATGCGCTACACCCTGCCCCTCGCCGAGATCGTCTTCGACTTCTTCGACCAGCTGAAGTCGCGGACCCGCGGCTACGCCTCGCTCGACTACGAGCCCGCCGGTGACCAGGTGGCCGACCTCGTCAAGGTCGACATCCTGCTCCAGGGCGAGACGGTCGACGCGTTCAGCGCGATCGTGCACCAGGACAGGGCCTACTCCTACGGCGTGGCGATGGCCGCCAAGCTCAAGGAGCTCATCCCGCGCCAGCAGTACGAGGTCCCCATCCAGGCCGCGATCGGCGCCCGGATCATCGCCCGCGAGAACATCCGCGCCATGCGCAAGGACGTCCTCGCCAAGTGCTACGGCGGTGACATCACCCGCAAACGCAAGCTGCTCGAGAAGCAGAAGGAGGGCAAGAAGCGGATGAAGATGGTCGGCCGGGTCGAGGTGCCGCAGGAGGCCTTCATCGCCGCGCTCTCCAGCGACGGGGACACCCCGAGGAGATAGCCGGGGACGCCGGCGTCCGCGGCCCGACGGCGGCGACCGCGGCATACGATCGAGGGATGGACGTCACCGCCGGCGGTCCGGACCGCCCCGACCACAGCATCTGGGTCTCGCTCGCCTATCGCGACCCAGGGGCCCAGCGGGCCTGGCTCGCCGGGCTCGGCTTCATCGAGGGCATCGCGCTGCTGGGGGAGGCGGAGGGGGAGATCCACCACTCCGAGATGCTGTGGCCGGAGGGTGGACGGGTCATGGTGTGCTCGGTCGGCACGCGGGGGGCCGGCTTCGACACCCCGCCGGGTGGAGCCGGTCTCAACGTGGTCACCGACGACCCCGACGCGGTCTACGCCCGGGCCCTCGCCCTCGGCGCCGAGGTCGTCCGGCCGATCGTCGACCAGGGCGAGTACCCCTCGCGCGACTTCAGCGTGCGCGACCCTGAGGGCAACATCTGGACGTTCATGACCTACGGCGGATGAGCGCGCTGCCGGACCGGGGCGTGGGCCGTGGGCTCAGTCGCGCAGCTTGTGTCGCAGCTGCTCGACGTCGCCGCCCGTCCAGCCCTGCGCCCGCAGCCACGCCGCAGACCCACCGAAGCCCTGGTCGAGCGCGTCGAGGATCGCCGCCATCGTCTCGGCTCTCGGCGTCTGGTCCGAGAGGGGCTGGGCGAGCAGCGCCGGACCGTAGAGGGGCCGGTCGGCAAGGCGGGCCATGATCTGCTCGATGCGTTCCGCCGACAGGGCGTAGTCGGCGAGGATGTCCTCGCGCCGCACCCCCGCGACGTCGAGCGCCATCCCGACGACGGTGCCGGTGCGGTCCTTGCCCGCGGCACAGTGGACAACGGTGGCGCCCCTGCTCGTCGCGATGACCCGTAGGGCCGCCGACACCGAGTCCGGGCGGTCGGAGAGGTAGCCGAGGTAGTGCCCGGCCCAGTACGAGACGTCCCGCTGCCCTGCGTCGTCCATGCTCGCCCATGGCATCGCCAGGGCCTCCTCGACCGTGGCCCGGCGGCCCTCCTCGGGCAGCAGCGAGTGGTGGTGGTGGGTGAGGTCGGTGACCCGGAGCGGACCGGGGCCCTCCTCGTGGAGCTCGGTATCGCTGCGCAGGTCGACGATGTCGCTCACGCCGACCTCGCTGACGAGCGTCTCGACGGCAGCCGGGGAGAGGTCCTGGAGGTTGTCGGACCGGATGAGCCGCCGCGACCGGGTGGTCCGGCCGTCGGTGGTGGGCAGCCCTCCGAGGTCCCGCATGTTGACGACGCCCTCGAGCTCGAGCCATCGCGGTGCGTCCACCTCGTCATCGTACGGGCGGGCCGCGGTGCGCCAGGACGCGGCTGTTCGCCGGTGACGGCCTGCTGCCATAGGTCCCCACGACGCACAAGGTGAGGGCCCCGCCGAGTATGAGTCGCCGGGGCCCTCTGGCCGGCCGCGGCCGAGGCCGCCACCGGGTGGCCGGGACCGAGGTCCCAGCCCGGCCAGGACCGAGGTCCTGACCGCTGGCTCGGGCCGAAACCCTCGCCTGGCCAGGGCCGAAACCCTGACCTGGCCAAGGCCGAGACCTTGGCCGTGGCGCGAGCCGAAGCTCGCACCTGGCACGAGCCGAAACTCGCACCTGGCTCGGGCCGAAGCCCTCACCTGACCAGAGACGAGTCCCTGGCCGCGGACCCGGGCCGAGGCCCTGGTCCCACCGGGGTCGAGACCCCGGTTTCGCACCCGCCTTGCGGCGGCTACGGGGCTATTTCTAGTCGCTTCCGAGACTCGGCGCAAGGCCTCTGAGCGGAAAAGTAACGACCAATGTGAAGGCCCTCGGCGTGTCGCTACGACACGCCGATTGTGTTGTGACACAAGTGAATTCACGTCCTGGGCGAGATCGCGCATGGATGAGGGCCCCGGGAAGTATGAGTTCCCGAGGCCCTCGGCGACCCGGGCCGAAGCCCTGGTCTGCGCTCCCACCGAGGTGATCGCGTAGATGTATGTGTAGTCCTCCCGCGCGTCGCGCGCAACCGGTATCGGCAACTTTGGTCGCGACTGTGTGACGGGTCACGATCCAGCGCCCCGGCGGGGCCCGCAGCGGGAGCGCCGGGCCGGTCGGATGACAGGATGACCCGCATGCCGACACTGCCCGACGGGGACCTCGCTCCGCCCTCGGGCGAGCTGCCGGAGGAGGCCCTGACCGACCTCGGGGGCCGCGGCTTCGGGCTCTATCTGCACGTGCCGTTCTGTGCGGTGCGGTGCGGCTACTGCGACTTCAACACCTACACCCTCGGCGAGCTCGCGGCGGGTGGCGAGGCCATGGCGGTCTACCGCCGCGCGGCGCTAGCGGAGATCGACCTCGCGGCCCGTGTCCTCGGCGACGGAGCCCCCGCGCTCGGCACCGTCTTCGTCGGTGGCGGCACCCCGACGATGCTCGACCCGGCCGATCTCGCCGCCCTGCTCGACCGTGTCCGCGAGCGGTTCGCCCTGGCCGGCGACGCCGAGGTGACCGTTGAGGCCAACCCCGACTCCGTGACCGGGTCCTCGCTGGAGGCCCTCGCGGCGGGAGGGGTCACGAGGCTCTCCGTCGGGATGCAGTCCGTGGTTCCGCATGTGCTCACGACCCTGGACCGCACCCACCGGCCGGCGAACGTCGAGGCGGCGGTGACCGGTGCGCGTGCTGTGGGGATGCAGACCAGTGTCGACCTCATCTACGGTGCCCCCGGAGAGAGCCTCGAGGACTGGCGGGCCAGCCTCGAGGCAGCGCTGGCACTCGGCCCCGACCATGTCTCGGCCTATGCCCTGGTCGTCGAGGACGGGACCAGGCTGGCCTCCCGGGTCGCGCGCGGCGAGGTCGCCGCGCCCGACGGCGACGACGAGGCGGCGAAGTACGAGCTCGCCGACGAGCTGCTGGGTCGCGCCGGTCTGTCCTGGTACGAGGTCAGCAACTGGTCGCGCTCGGAGGACACCCGCTGCCGGCACAACGAGGGCTACTGGCGCGGCGCCGACTGGTGGGGCGTCGGACCGGGCGCACACAGCCACGTCGGCGGCGTGCGCTGGTGGAACGTCAAGCATCCGAGGGGGTATGCCGCCCGGCTGGCCGACGGGCTGTCCCCGGCCGCCGGGCGCGAGACGCTGAGCGCGGCACAGCGTCGTGACGAGGAGGTGCTGCTCGGCGTGCGCCTCCGGGAGGGGCTGTCGGACGAGGTGCTCGACCGCCGTGGGCGGACGGCGGTCGCCGGGCTGGTCGCCGACGGGCTGGCCGACGGGAGGGCCGCCGTCAGCGAGCACCGGGTCGTCCTCACCGTGCGTGGACGGCTGCTCGCGGACACCGTGGTGCGCCGGCTGCTCGGGATGGCCGGTTGACCGACGCGGACCCAACGGCCACAGTGACGCCATGACTGCACGACTCCAGGGCAGGACGGCCGTCGTTACCGGGGCCAGCCGCGGCATCGGGCTGGGGATCGCCCGCAGGCTCGTCGCCGAGGGCGCGCGGGTGGGGATCACCGCCCGACGTCAGGAGGCTCTGGACGCCGCGGTCGCCGAGCTCGGCGGCGCGGAGCACGCGGTCGCGGTCGCCGGGTCGGCCGACGACCCGGCTCACCAGGAGGCCACCCTCGCCGCCGTCGCCGCGGCCTTCGGGCCGGTGGACCTGCTCGTCAACAACGCGGGGATCAACCCCGCATACGGCGCCCTGGCCGACCTCGACCTCGGTGCTGCGCGCAAGATCCTCGAGGTCAACGTGGTCGCGACCTTGGCGTGGGTCCAGCAGGCGTGCGCCGCGGGGCTGCGCGAGCGCGGTGGGGCGGTCGTCAACGTCGCCTCGGTCGCCGGACTGCGCCCGGCGCCCGGTATCGGGTTCTACGGTGCGAGCAAGGCGGCGGTCATCCACCTCACCGAGGAGCTCGCGGTCGAGCTGGGGCCGCAGGTCCGCGTCAACGCCGTGGCGCCCGCGGTCGTCAAGACCCGGTTCGCGGCGGCGCTGTACGAGGGCCGCGAGGAGGTCGTCGCGGCCGGCTACCCGATGAAGCGGCTGGGGGTGCCCGACGACATCGCGGGCGCGGTCGCGTTCCTGCTGTCCGACGACGCAGGTTGGGTCACCGGGCAGACCCTCGTCGTCGACGGTGGCCTGCTGCTCGAGGGCGGCGTCTGAGGCCGGTCCGGCGAGGGCGCTGCCTACCTCACCATCCGCGGCGTGAACGGCGGGGTCCACGACTCGCCCCGGTTGGCCCGGATGAGGCCGATGACGCCGATGCCCAGGGTCAGGGCGAGGATCACGAGGTAGCTGATGTAGCCGACGAAGACGACGAAGAGGATCGCGGACACGAACAGGCCGAGGGCCGCCATGATCTGGACGTTGAGCGAGTTGGCGGCGCTGGCCCGGACGAAGGGACCACGGTCCTTGAAGACGAGGAACGAGATGACGGCGGCGGGGAGGCCCAGGGTCCCGACGGTCGCGACGAGGATGACGACGGGGATGGCGTACGACAGCGTGGCCCAGGTGCGCTCCTGCTCGTCGATCGCGGGCCTGGCGGTGGGGGGTGCGGTCCACGACTGGGCGGTGGGGTGCGGTGCGTCCTGCGACATGGCTCGTTCCTTCGATGAGGGGTGGGCGATCCCTAGTACACGGCATCGGATGGGTCGGTGTCCCAGGATTGGCTGATGCTGCGCCGCAGGTCAGACGTTCGGACGGGGTCCACCCTGGCCGTTCGCTCAGGATGCGCTCACGAAGTCGATGAGCTCCTCGACGCGCCCGAGCAGGCTGGGCTCGAGGTCGGCGTAGCCGCGCACCGACCCGAGGATCCGTCGCCACGCCGCCGCGAGGTCCGCCTGGGTGTCGTGGGGCCACCCGAGGTAGGTCGCGATGCCGGTCTTCCAGGACGTGCCGAGGGGGATCGTGGGCCAGGCCCGGATCCCGAGGCGCTCCGGCCGCACCGACTGCCACACGTCGACGAACGGGTGGCCGACGACGAGGACGTGCGCCGCATACGGCTGGAGGCGGGAGACCCGCTGCGCCACCGTGTGCTCCTTGGTCCCGGGGACGAGGTGGTCGACGAGCACTCCCATCCGCCTCCCCGGCCCGGGCGCGAAGTCCCGGACGGCACCCTCGAGATGGTCGACGCCGTCGAGCATCTCGACGACGACACCCTCGATGCGGAGGTCGTCGCCCCAGACCTTCTCGACGAGCTCGGCGTCGTGGCGGCCCTCGACGAAGAGGCGCGAGCCGCGCGCGACGCGGGCCGGTGCGCCGGGCACCGCGCGCGACCCGCTCGCCGTGCGGGCGGAGGCCGCGCGGACCTCGTCGAGCCGGGCTCGGGCGGCCGCCGTGGGCGCCGTCAGGACGATCGGCGAGCCGTCGCGGAGGAAGCCGGGGCCGAGGGGGAACGCCCTGGTGCGCCCATGGCGGTCCTCGAGGTGGACGACGTGGACACCGCCCGCCTTCTCGACGCGGACCACGGCCCCGCACCAGCCGGTCTCGACGTCCTCGACGACGAGGCCCTGCTCGGCCTCGGCGGGCACCGACCGGCCACGACGGGGGGCGCGCCAGTCGCCCGCCAGCACGTCCGCGCCGTAGCGGTCTCGCGGGGTGCGGGGGTCGCTCACCCGACCGAGGCTAGACGCGCTGCCCCGCCGCCGGGGACCGGCGCGCCGCGGGCCGTGCCGGCGCCGCTCGGGCGGCGCGCACCCGGGGACCGCGAGCCGGACTGGGAGCCGGACGGGGGGACGACGTAGGATTGGCACTCGGGGACTCCGAGTGCCAGTGCGCCGAGGGGTCCGCCCCGTTCCGGCACCTGACGCACCTGGGCGCCGCCGAGCCCGGACGCGATGTGGTGAGGAGGTGAGGTCCGATGAGCGACGAACGGCGGCTCGCCGTGCTCCGCGCCATCGTCCAGGACTATGTCGAGACCTCTGAGCCGGTCGGTTCCAAGGCGCTGCTCGAGCGCCACCAGCTCGGGGTCTCGGCCGCCACCATCCGCAACGACATGGCCGCCCTCGAGGAGGAGGGGCTCATCGCCGCGCCCCACACGAGCGCCGGGCGGGTCCCGACCGACGCAGGGTACCGGCTCTTCGTCGACCGGCTGAGTGCCATCAAGCCGATGAGCCCGGCGGAGCGCCGCGCCATCTCGACCTTCCTCGAGGAGGCGGTCGACCTCGACGACATCGTCGACCGCACGGTGCGGCTGCTCGCCTCGCTCACCCACCAGGTCGCGGTCGTCCAGTACCCTTCCCTGTCCCGCTCGACGGTGCGGCATGTCGAGCTCGTCCCGGTGAGCGCCACCCGGCTGCTCGTCGTGCTCATCACCAACACGGGCCGAGTGGAGCAGCGGGTCATCGAGACGGCCACGGACCTGCTCGACCGGGACGTCGAGCGCCAGCTGGCGCGGCTGCGGGCCGAGATCAACGGCGTCACCGCGGGCCTCACCCTCGGCGCCGCCGCGACCGGCCTGGCGGCACTTCCCGGCACCCTCGACCCCGCCGACCGTGACCTCGTCCGCGAGGTGGCGGCCGCCCTCGACGACGCCCTGGTCGAGGAGCGCGAGGAGCGGGTCGTGCTGGCCGGGACCGCCAACCTCGCGCGGGTCGGCTCCGACTTCCCGTTCTCGATCGGCCCGGTGCTCGAGGCCCTCGAGGAGCACGTGATCCTGCTCAAGCTGCTCGGAGTGGCCGAGGAACAGGGCGGCGTCGCCGTGCGGATCGGGCACGAGAACCCCTTCGCCGGCCTGCGCTCGACGTCGATGGTGACGACCGGCTACGGCACCGGCTCCGAGCTCGTCGCCGGGCTCGGCGTCGTCGGCCCGACCCGGATGGACTACCCGACGGCCATGGCCGCGGTGCGCACGGTCGCGACCTACGTCTCGCGGCTGCTCGCCGAATGACCCCGCCCACGCGGGCCCCCCGGCCCGTCACCGTCCACCTCCGAAGGACTCGTTCGTGAACGACTACTACGCCGACCTCGGCGTGGCCCGTGGCGCCAGCGCCGAGGAGATCAAGCGCGCCTACCGCAAGGCCGCCCGCCGCCTGCACCCCGACGTCAACCCCGGGCCCGAGGCCGAGGAGCAGTTCAAGAAGGTCTCCCAGGCCTACGACGTGCTCGGCGACGCCGACAAGAAGCGCAGCTACGACATGGGCGCCGACCCGTACGCCGCGGGGCGGCGCCAGCTTCGGGCAGGGCTTCTCCTTCAGCGACATCATGGACGCCTTCTTCGGTGCCGGTGCCGGGCGCCGCAGCGGGCCACGGCCCCCGCCCGCGCCGCGCGCGGGGGCAGGACGCCCTCGTCCGACTCGACATCGACCTCGGCGACGCGGTCTTCGGCGGCCAGAAGGAGCTGACGATCGACACGGCCGTGGCGTGCGGCACCTGCCACGGTGAGCGGCACGCAGCCCGGGCACCGGCGCCGCGCACCTGCGACGTCTGCGGCGGCGCGGGCGAGGTCCGCCAGGTCCAGCGCAGCTTCCTCGGCCAGGTGATGACGAGCCGGCCGTGCATGACCTGCCATGGGTTCGGCACCGTCATCCCCAACCCGTGCTTCGAGTGCTCGGGCGACGGGCGGGTCCGCACCCGGCGCACCCTGACCATCAAGGTGCCTGCCGGGCGTCGACACCGGCACCCGCATCCAGCTCGCCGGCGAGGGCGAGGTCGGCCACGGCGCCGGTCCCGCGGGCGACCTCTACGTCGAGGTCGCCGTCACGCCGGCACCCCACGTTCCAGCGCCGCGGCGACGACCTGCACGCCACGCGTCGAGGTGCCGATGACGGCCGCAGCCCTCGGCGCGGCTCTGTCGATCGACACCTTCGACGGCCCGCAGCCGCTCGACGTCCGTGCCGGGCACCCAGTCCGGCGACCGGTTCACCCTGCGCGGCCTCGGGGTCACCCACCTGCGCGGCTCGGGCCGCGGTGACATCGTCGTCCACACCCTGGTCCAGACCCCGACCCGTCTCGACGCCGAGCAGGAGGAGCTGCTGCGCCGGCTCGCGACGCTGCGCGGCGAGGAGAAGCCCGAGGCGCGGGTCGCCAGCCCCGGCGGCGAGGGGTCGCTCTTCGGCAAGCTGCGCGACGCCTTCAAGGCGCGCTGACCGGCGCCGGCCGCGATGACCCTGCCGCTCTACCTCGCCGACCCCGCTGCGCTGGCCGCCGCCGGCCCCGGCGACCGTCGTGCGGCTCGACGGCAGCGAGGGGCGGCACGCCGCGACGGTCCGGCGCACGCGGCCGGGGGAGCGGCTGCTGCTCGGCGACGGGGCAGGGGCGCGTGGTCACCTGCGAGGTCGTCACGGCCGCTGCCGGGGCGCTCGACCTCACGGTGCTCGAGGTGTCCGACGAGCCCCAGCCCGAGCCCGCGGTTCGTCCTCGTCCAGGCGCTGGCCAAGGCCGACCGCGACGACCAGGCCGTCGAGGCGGCGACCGAGCTCGGCGTCGACGAGGTCGTCCCCTGGCAGGCCGTCGCGCAGCATCGTCGCGTGGCGGGGCGAGCGGGGCGAGCGGGCCTGGCGCAAGTGGGACGCCGTCCTCGTCGCCGCCACCAAGCAGTCCCGCCGCGCCCGACGCCCGTGCTCGGCTCCGCCGGCGACCACCGCCGACCTGCGCGCGCGCGGTCGCGGTCGCCGCGCGCGGCCTGGTGCTCCACGAGGACGGCCACGAGCCCGCTGGCGGCCGAGGGGCTGCCCGCTGCGGGTGACGTCCTCGTCGTCGTGGGTCCGGAGGGCGGCATCACGCCCGACGAGCTCGCCGCCCTGACGGCCGCGGGCGCCCGGGCGGTGCGGCTGGGCCAACCGTGCTGCGGTCCTCGAGCGCCGGTCCGGCGGCGCTCGCTGTGCTCAGCGCCCAGCGGCGTTGGCGCTGAGCCCTCAGCGGACGGTGACGGACACCTCGCGCTGGGCGGCGACGCTCGCGTCCTTCATGCTGTCGGCCCAGACCCGGAGCACGTAGGCCCCGGCGGGCAGCCGGCCGACGGAGATCGTGTACGTCCCCCTCATCGGGGCGCCGGCGCTCGTCGTCGTCGTGCCCGTGCGCAGCGACCTCGGCGCCGCGACGCACCTCCCACTGCAGCGTCCCCTCGAAGACGGTCGCCTCGCCCGACCCGTGACCGGGTCGGTGGCGGTGAGGGTGGCCCCTGGCTCGGGGAGAGTGATCCAGATGTCGCCGAGGACCGTGTAGTACTGGTCGGCCGGCGGGCGGGTGAACGGTGCCGCGAGCGACACCGTCCCGAACAAGGTGGTGCCTCCGTCGGCGCGTACGACCCGGACGGGGACGTTTCCCTTCCCGACCGCGCCCTGGGCCGACCACACCACCTGCTGCACCGCGAGCTCGGCGAGGCGGGCGTCGAGGCCGCTGGGGCCGTCGCCGCTCACCGTGACGGCGATCCGGTCAGCGGTCACGGTGACCTCGTCGAGACCCACTCCCGACCAGGGTCGTACCGACCCACCGTCGGCGAGGGGGGCGGGGGTCGCCATCGCCAGACCCACGGCGGCGCGCACCCGGTCTGCCGGTGTGGGCCCCTCGGGGAGGGCGACGCGGTGGAACTCGCGGTAGAGCCCGTAGCGGGGGGTGCTGGCGCCGTTGCCGTCGATGACATAGACCGGGACCGCGACCTGCGCGGTCGGCCCCGAGGCCGATCCCGACGGTGTCGGGCTCGTGGGCCCGGGCGCCGAGCCGGAGGGCGAGGGCCCGGCCGCAGGTGTCCCGGCCGACGTCGCCGGCCCGCCGCCGGTGTTCCCGACCAGCACGATCCCGACGAGGAGGAGCACCACCGCGGCCGCCACCGCGGCCGGGAGGGCCCACCAGGAGGCGTGGGCCGCGGGTTGGTGGGCCTCGGCAAGGATCGCCTCGAGGCGGTGCGGCGGCTCGATGGCCGACGCGCGGCGCCCCAGCGTCTCGCGCAGCCGGGCTTCGGTGCGGGGGTCGTTCATGCCGTCTCCTCCTGGCGGGTACGCAGCGCTGCCAGGCCTCGGCTCGCGTGCGACTTGACCGACCCCGCCGAGATCCCCAGCGCGTGGGCGATCTGTGCCTCGCTCAGGTCCAGGTAGTACCGCAGGACGAGGACCTCGCGTTGGCGCTCGGGTAGGCCCGCGAGGGCGGCCAGCATCTCGTGGTGGCGCTCACGGGCCACCGCCTCGTCCTGGGGGCCGTCGCGCCGGTCGAGGTCGCCGAGGGTGAGGCTGGGACCGACCGTGGCGAGGTGGCGCTGCTCGACGCCGCGGTGCCGCAGCGCCGAGCGTGCTCCGTTGACAACGGAGCGACGCAGGTATGCCGTCGCCTTGGCGGGGTCGCGCAGCGAGTCCCAGCGACGATGGACGGCCACGAACGCGTCCTGGACGATGTCCTCGGCCAGGGGCTCGTCGTGGAGTAGCAGCCAGGCCAGCCGGACCAGGGCGCGCCAATGGGCGGCATACAAGGCGGTCACCGCCTCATCGGCGGCCGCCCGCCGCGGGTCCACTGCCGGGGCGCTCCCCACGTAGACCATTGTCACGGTAGAGAGGACGCCGAGGTGGCGACCGCGGTTGACATCACTGGGGACCGGCCGCCCTGAGGCTGTCCGCAGCGCCGCCCCGGCCGCCCCAGGCCGTCGCCGGGGTCGCTAAGGTCGCTCCCATGAGCGCGAGCGACCCGTCCTGCCTGTTCTGTCGCATCATCGCCGGTGAGGTCCCGGCGTCGGTGGTCGCCAGCACCGGGCTGTCCGTCGCGTTCCGCGACGTCAACCCGCAGGCGCCCACGCACGTGCTCGTCGTGCCCCGGCGGCACGTCGCCAACGCGGCCGAGCTGGCCGACGCCGGCGCCGAGGACCTCGCCGACCTCATCGCGACCGCCGGGACCGTCGCCCGGGCCGAGGGTCTCGACGACGGGTACCGGATCGTGTTCAACACCGGGCCCCGGGCCGGGCAGACGGTGTTCCACGCCCACCTCCACGTGCTCGGCGGCCGTGACCTGTCCTGGCCGCCCGGATGAGCCGGGCCCAGGCCGGGCGACCGGAGCGGTGGGCCCGGGTCGTCGCGGGGGCGCCGGCGCCGTTGGGGTACGTAGACTGACGTGACGATGACAGATACACACCCGGACAGCACCGCTGCGGACGGGCCGGCCGCGGTGCACGTCCCCCAGCACACCGTGGTCGTCCCTCCGGACGTGTCGATGGTCAGCCTGCTCGGCCCCCGTGACGAGCTGCTGCGCACCATGGAGCGCCAGTTCCCGCAGACGTCGATCCATGTCCGCGGGAACGAGTTCACGATCTCGGGCTCCAGCGGCGACGTCGCGCTCGTCGAGCGGCTCCTCGACGAGCTGCTCGCCGTCCTCGACGCCGGGCAGCCGCTCAACCGCGACGCCGTCGAGCGCTCGATCCAGATGCTGCGGGCGCAGACGAGCGAGCGTCCGGCCGACGTGCTGACGATGAACATCGTGTCCTCGCGAGGACGGACGATCCGCCCCAAGACCCTGGGCCAGAAGCGCTACGTGGACGCCATCGACGTGCACACGATCGTGTTCGGGATCGGCCCGGCCGGTACCGGCAAGACCTACCTCGCGATGGCCAAGGCCGTTGCGGCACTTCAGGCCAAGCGGGTCAACCGGATCATCCTCACCCGCCCGGCGGTCGAGGCGGGGGAGCGGCTCGGGTTCCTGCCGGGGACGCTCAACGACAAGATCGACCCCTATCTGCGGCCCCTCTACGACGCCCTGCACGACATGGTCGACCCAGAGTCGATCCCGCGGCTCATGGCGGCCGGGACGATCGAGGTGGCGCCGCTCGCGTACATGCGGGGTAGGACCCTGAACGACGCGTTCATCATCCTCGACGAGGCCCAGAACACCTCGCCGGAGCAGATGAAGATGTTCCTCACCCGGCTCGGGTTCGGCTCCAAGATGGTCGTCACCGGCGACGTCACCCAGGTGGACCTGCCCGGCAGCACCCAGAGCGGGCTGCGCATCGTCCGCGAGATCCTCGGCGACGTCGACGACGTCCACTTCGCCGAGCTGAGCGCCCACGACGTCGTGCGCCACCGGCTCGTCGGGGCCATCGTCGACGCCTACGGCCGCTGGGACGCCAGCAGCCCGGCCGGCCGGGGCTCCTCGGCCGGAGCTCCCGGCGTGAAGGAGGCGGACGTGAGCATCGACGTCCTCAACGAGACTGACGTCGACCTCGACGAGCTCGAGCTCGTCGGCTGTGCGCGCTACGTCCTGGCCCAGCTGCGGGTGCACCCCGGGGCCGACCTGTGCGTCCGGCTCGTCGAGGAGGCGGCGATGGAGACTCTGCACGTCCAGTGGATGGACCTGCCCGGGCCGACCGACGTCATGAGCTTCCCCATGGACGAGCTGCGCCCGGGGCGCGAGGGCGCCGAGCCCGAGGAGGGCATCCTCGGCGACATCGTCCTGTGCCCGAGCGTGGCCCAGCGCCAGGCCGCCCAGGCCGGCCACGCACTCGAGGAGGAGCTGCTGCTCCTCACGACCCACGGGATCCTGCACCTGCTCGGGTTCGACCACGCCGAGCCCGCCGACGAGGAGAAGATGTTCGAGCTCCAGCGACAGCTGCTGCTCACCTTCCTCGCCACGCGCGGCCACTCGAACTGACGCCCGCCATGTCCCAGCTCATCGCCCTGTCGGTGCTCGGCATCATCGTCGCCTTCGCCCTCGCTGCTGCCGAGGCGGCCCTGAGCCGGACCTCGCGCATCCGCGCGGCTCGGCTCCTCGAGGAACGGCGCCCGGGAGCCGCGGCCCTGGTCAAGGTGGTCGGCGACGGGGGGAGCTACCTGTCGGTGCTGCTGTTCGTGCGGGTGGTGGCCGAGATGGTCACGGCCGTCATGGTGACCATCGCCGTCGTCGACGCGGTGGGCGAGACCTGGCGGCGGGTGCTCATCGCGACCGGGGTGATGGTCGTCGTGTCCTTCGCCCTCGTCGGCGTCTCGCCGCGCACGATCGGGGTCCAGCACAGCACCGGGGTCTCGCTCGTCGCCGCGCCCGTGGCGCTGTGGCTGCGTCGGGTGCTCGGCCCGGTGTCGCGGCTCCTCGTGGCCCTCGCCAACGCCGTCACCCCGGGTCGTGGGTACCGGGACGGCCCGTTCCAGTCCGAGGCCGAGCTGCGCGATCTCGTCGACCTCGCCGGTGAGTCCTCGCTCATCGAGGCCGGTGAGCGGGCGATGATCCACTCCGTGTTCGAGCTCGGCGACACCGTGGCCCGCGAGGTCATGGTGCCACGCACCGACATGGTGACGATCGACTCCGACCGCAACGCGCGCCAGGCGATGAGCCTGTTCCTGCGCTCCGGCTTCTCCCGCATCCCGGTGCTCGGGGAGGACTCCGACGACGTCCTCGGCCTGCTCTACCTCAAGGACGTCGTGCGCCGCACCACTGCGGACGCCGACGGGTGGTCGGTCCCGGTGACCGAGCTGATGCGACCCATGCCGTTCGTCCCCGAGAGCAAGCCGGTCGATGACCTCCTGGCCGAGATGCAGCGCGACCAGACCCATTTCGCCGTCGTCGTCGACGAGTACGGCGGGACTGCGGGCCTGGTCACCATCGAGGACATCCTCGAGGAGATCGTCGGCGAGATCGCCGACGAGTACGACCGGGAGACCCCCGAGCTCGAGGAGCTCCCCGACGGCCGTCTGCGGGTGGACGCCACCATGGACATCGACGACCTCGCCGACCATCTCGGGGTCGACATCGACGAGGACGAGGTCGACACCGTCGGCGGTCTCATCGGCAAGAGCATCGGCCGGGTCCCGATCGTCGGGTCCACCTGCGAGGTCGCGGGGCTGCGCCTCACGGCGGAGAAGATGGCCGGCCGGAGGCACCGGATCGCCACGGTCATCGTCGAGCTGCTGGCCCCTCGCGGAGAGAACGGCGAGGATGGGGCCATGGTCGGCGAGTCGCGCAGGGACGGGCGGTGAGCGGCGCCGGCGTGAGCGCTGCCGAGGGCTCGACGCCGTACGCCGCAGGGTTCGCCTGCATCATCGGGCGCCCCAACGCGGGCAAGTCGACGCTGACCAACGCCCTCGTCGGCTCGAAGGTGGCCATCACCTCGAGCAAGCCGCAGACGACGCGGCATACGATCCGTGGCATCGTCACCATGCCGGCCGGCCAGCTCGTCCTCGTCGACACCCCGGGGCTGCACAAGCCGCGGACGCTGCTGGGGGAGCGCCTCAACGACCTGGTGCGCGCGGCCCTTCTCGAGGTGGACGTCATCGGGTTCTGCCTGCCGAGCGACCAGCGGATCGGACCGGGCGACACCTTCATCGCCCGTGAGCTCGCCGAGATCCAGGGCGGGCGCCGGACCCCGGTCGTCGCCATCGCCACCAAGTCCGACCTCGTCGACCGGTCGCGACTGGCCGAGCACCTCATCGCGATCGACCGGCTCGGCGACTGGGCGGCCATCGTGCCCTGCTCGGCGACGTCGGGGAGCAGGTCGACGACGTCGCGGCCGAGCTGTCCGCCCACCTGCCGCCGTCGCCTGGACCGCTCTACCCCGACGGGGTGCTCACCGACGAGCCGGAGGCGGTGATGATCGCCGAGCTCGTCCGCGAGGCGGCCCTGGAGGGGGTGCGCGACGAGCTGCCGCACAGCCTGGCGGTCGTCGTCGAGGAGATGGTGCCGCGCGAGGGCCGGCCACTGGAGCGCCCGCTGCTCGACGTCCGGGTCAACGTCTATGTCGAGCGGTCGTCGCAGAAGGCCATCGTCATCGGCCGTGGGGGCACCCGGCTGCGTGAGGTCGGCAGCACCGCGCGGCAGGCCATCGAGGCGCTGCTCGGCCAGCGGATCCACCTCGACCTGCACGTCAAGGTCGCCAAGGACTGGCAGCGCGACCCCAAGCAGCTGCAGCGGCTCGGGTTCTGACGCCGTCGGGTGCGCGTGGCCCGCAACCAGGGGCTGCGAGCACCGCGACGACCCGAGGGCTGGGGCGCGCCTCCCACTTTTCTGATGTATTTCTGTGAGAGTGAGGCTCTCCTTACCTTCGAGCGCATACACTGCGGATAGGCATAAGGGGGGTCCACCATGGACGACTTGTTCCGCGTTATCGTGATGCAACCGGCCGGGCTGCCGGACGACTTCGAGGCCAGAGTCCTCGACTCCGAGCTCGTGGGTGGTGCGCAGAGCCGCCGCGAGGCCCGGCGCGCCGCCGCCGCCTTCCTCGCGTCCGGCCTCGCCGTGCGCCGCCCTGCCGAGCTGTGGCAGGTCTCCGCCGCCGTCGCCCTGCACGAGGTGCTGCTCACCGGCCCGCGGCCGCTGGCCGAGGTGGCCCGCATCGTCGCAGACGTCACTGGGCGCCCGCTGCCCGTCGTCGCCGGCTGCGCGTCGCTCGGGGCCAGCGAGCGGCGAGTGGTCGACACCCTCGTCGCCACCGAGCTCATCGGCGACCCCGCCGGAACCGACACCCGCACCCTCGCGGCCGCCGCGCAGGGCTACGACGTCATCCGTCGCGCCGCGGCCGGGCAGGACCCGGTGGGGCTGCGGCCGCTGTCGATGCCGGCCATCGGGATGGTGCCCGTGGCGCCCCGGCAGGCCGAGCTCGTCGTCGCGGCCGAGGCCGGCTGACCTCGACGAGGTCGGAGGCGCCCGCCCGCCCGCGCCCGGGTGCGGCGGGACTTGGCCTCGGCACGGCCCGCCGGCGGCGGCGACGAGGCGTGAGGACCACACCCTGAGCATGCCGCCCGGCATCCGGAGCGCTACCTAGACTGGACGGCATGCGAATCGGAGTCTTCGGCGCCACCGGACAGGTCGGCGAGGTCATGCGCACTCTCCTCGCCGAGCGGGGCGTCCCGCTCGACGACGTCCGCTTCTTCGCCTCGGCGCGCTCGGCGGGCACGATGCTGCCGTGGGCCGACGGCGAGGTCGTCGTCGAGGACACCGCGACGGCCGACTTCGGTGGGATCGACATCGCGCTGTTCTCCAACGGCGGCTCGACGTCGAAGGAGTGGGCGCCGCGGGTGGCTGCCGCCGGCGCGACCGTCATCGACAACTCCAGCGCGTGGCGCCGGGACCCCGAGGTCCCGCTGGTCGTCTCCGAGGTCAACCCCGAGGACCTCGATGTCATCCCCAAGGGGATCGTCGCCAACCCCAACTGCACCACGATGGCGGCGATGCCGGTCCTCAAGCCGCTGCACGACCATGCGGGCCTGGTCCGGCTCACCGTCGCGAGCTACCAGGCGGTCTCCGGTTCGGGGGGCAAGGGCGTGGCCGAGCTCGACTCCCAGCTGCGAGCGGGCTATGCGACGGGGGACCCGAGCGACCTGCGGCTCGCCGGCGACGCCGTGACGCTGCCGGCCCCGGCGGTGTATGCCGTGCCGGTCGGGTTCAACGTCGTGCCGCTCGCCGGGTCCTACGTCGACGACGGCTCGGGTGAGACCGACGAGGAGCAGAAGCTGCGCAACGAGTCGCGCAGGATCCTGCACATCCCCGACCTGCTCGTATCGGGTACCTGCGTCCGGGTGCCCGTCTTCACCGGCCACTCGCTGGCCATCCACGCCGAGTTCGCGTCCGGCATCAGCGCCGAGGACGCCCTCGCGCTGCTCGACAAGGCCCCGGGGGTCATCGTCGCCGACGTGCCCAACCCGCTCGACGCGGTCGGGCGCGACGAGGTGTTCGTCGGCCGCGTCAGGGCGGACCAGGCGGCGGTGGCGGGGCGTGGGCTCGTGCTGTTCGTCGTCGGTGACAACCTGCGCAAGGGCGCCGCGCTCAACGCGGTCCAGGTCGCCGAGGAGCTCCTGGCCCGCCGCTGAGCTGGGTGGGCATCGACCGGCCCGGCTCGGTGGGCACCGACCGGCGGGCGTGCACGACCCGGGGTCAGCGCCCTGGTCTCCACCGACCCGGCGTGCGTGCACGACCCGCGGTCAGCGTCCTGGTCTCCACGGACCCGGCGTGCGTTGCACGACCCGCGGTCAGCGCCCTGGTCTGCACCGACCGGCATCCACGGGCCGGCTTCAACCGGCCCGTGGCCAGGGCGGGTCGTGGTCACGCCGCGGCTGGTAGGAGTGCGGGGTGGTGTCCCAGCGGACGCCGTTGGGTGTGACGGCTGCGGTGAGTCGGTCGCGGTGGACGATGGTGTGGTGTCGTCCGCAGAGGAGGGCGGCGTTGTCCAGGTTGGTGGGGCCGCCGTCGCTCCAGTGTGTGATGTGGTGGGCGTCGCACCAGAATGCTGGGATGTCGCATCGGGGGAAGGTGCAGTGTCGGTCGCGTAGGGTCAGGGCTCGGGTCTGGGTGGGGGTGAACAGGCGGGTGGCGCGTCCGAGGTCGAGGATCTCGGAGGGGGTGCCGAGGACGGCGGGGATGATCTCGGCGTCGCAGGCGAGGCGGCGCACGGTTTCGGGGGCGAGGAGCTCGCCGGGTTCGTTGGTGCCGCGGGTGGTGGCGGCGCCGAGGCGGGCGGTCAGGTCCTGTAGGGACATGGTCAGGAGCAGGGTGGTTTTGGGTGAGGTCCCTGGGCGGGTTCCGGCGGCGGTGGCGCGGCGGCAGACCTCGACGAGGGCTTGTCCGCGGCGTTGTCCGGGCCAGCGGGGGTCGGGGGTGCCGTCGTCGTGGGGTGTGGGTCGGGACAGGGGGCCGATGGCGGCTTCGAGGGTGGCCTTGCCGGCGGCGTCGAGGGTGAGGCGGTAGGTGTAGATGCCGTCGCCGTGTGGCAGGGGCGGGGACAGGGCGACGTGGCGGGCGGCGGTGTCGTGGAGGCGCTGGAGCTCGCCGTCGAGGCCGTAGCGGGCGATGAGGGCGGTGCGTAGGCGGCGGACCCCGGCGGGGCCTTCGGTGGCGCCGATGGTGAGCATGCCGTCGATGACGGGTGCGTCGGCTCCCTCGGCCAGTCGGGGCCGGATCTTGTGGTACTCCTCGAGCACGCTGAGCCCGGTCGCTACCGTGACCCGTGCCGAGAGCACGGCGTCTCGGACCGGGGTGTGCTCGGGGCGGGTGAGCTCCTCGACGGCCCGGGCCACCAGCGCAGCCCCGCCGGCGGCCAGGGTGGGGGCGTGGGCCTGGACCCACTGCCGGGTCGAGCCCCATTGGGTCGCGGCGACCTCGCCGCGGGCGAGGGCCTCGGCGGTGACGGCGACCCGGGCCGCCTCGCCGTGGGCCACCAGTGTGTCGACGGCGGACAGCAGGTCGCCCAGCTCGCAGCTCGGGGCCTGCCAGAGCACGTCGTGCAGGCCGGACAGGGCGTCGGCGGCAGCCACGATCGCCGCGCGGCGCTCCTCGAGCGGCTGCCTCACCTCCCGGCTCCCTGTCATGACCACCACGCTACGGGGCGGGTCTGACAGCCGCCGGCGTCCAGTTCCGTTGTGCAGCAACCCTTGTCATGCGGAACTGGCGTGACGCAAGAGGTCGTCGAGGCGGGTCTGCTATGCCACGAGGCCGGCGGATGAGTCAGGAGATCCGGAAGATGCGTCTCGGCTCGCCGAATCCTGCTCGACTCGCTGGTTCTTCGCCGACTCGCCGGATAGTCAGCGAGTCGAGGGAGAACCAGCGAGCCGACGGTGGGGCGTCCGCGGCACGGTCGACGTCCGGTGGCCGCAGATGTGGCGGAAGCTACCGAAGACCGCCCGCCGAGAGGTAGCGGACCGCCCGCCGAGACCTAGCGGACCGCCCGCCGAGACCTAGCGGACCACTCGCCGAGACCTAGCGGACCACTCGCCGAGACCTAGCGGACCGCCCGCCATACGTTGTCGGACTCGCTCGCGCCGGGCGACCACGGAGCGATCCACGGCCCGGTGCCCTCGCTGGGGTCGAGGACGCCCTCCTCGAGCCAGGTGAGCTCGCCGCCAAGCACTCGACGGGCCAGCTCGGCGTCGGAGTCGTCGGTGTTGGACCACAAGGCGTCGAAGAGCCGTTCGACGCGCAGCCGGGCCTGGGCGCAGAAGGCGTCGGCCAGGCCGTATGCCGTGGTCTGGACCCCGGCCGCACCGGCCGGGTCGGTGCGGAGCATCTCGGCCCGGCTGACCGCGCAGGACATCGCGAAGAGCTCGGCCCCGATGTCGACGACTCGCCCGAGGAACACCTGCTTGTACTCCATCCGCGCCTGCCAGCGGGACATGCCGTAGAAGGTCTGCCTGGCGAGCTTGCGGGAGGAGCGCTCGATGAACCGCAGGTGCGTACCCAGGGCGCCGAGCTCGGGGTAGGAGCTGGGCATGTCGCCCTTGCCGGTCGCCAGGTGGGGGAGCCACTTGGCGTAGAAGCTGCTCGCGTCGACGGCGGCCTTGGCCTTGGCGAGCAGGTGGGCGTCCTGCGAGGCGAGCGCTCCCGCGGCCTTGAGATGCTCGTCGAGGGCCTCCCGGGCGATGAGCAGGTGCATGATCTCGGTCGAGCCCTCGAAGATCCGGTTGATCCGCAGGTCGCGGAGCAGCTGCTCGGCCGGCACCGCCCGTTCGCCACGGGCGGCGAGCGACTCGGCGGTCTCGTAGCCGCGTCCACCGCGGATCTGGACGAGCTCGTCGGCGATCCGCCAGGCCATCTCGCTCGACCAGAGCTTGGCGAGAGCGGCCTCGATCCGGATGTCCTTGGTGTGGGCGTCGGCGAGCTGGGCGGACATCTCGACGACCGCCTCGAGGCCGAAGGTCGTCGCGGCGATGAAGGCGATCTTCTCGGCGACGGCCGCGTGCTCGCCGACCGGCTTGCCCCACTGGACCCGGGCACCGGACCACTCGCGGGCGATCTTGAGCGACCACTTCCCGGCCGCAGCGCACATGGCCGGGATCGACAGCCGCCCGGCGTTGAGGGTGGTCAGGGCGATCTTGAGGCCGTCGCCCTCCTCGCCGAGCCGGTTCTCGGCCGGGACGCGCACCTGGTCGAAGCGGGTGACGCCGTTCTCGATCCCGCGCAGTCCCATGAAGGCGTTGCGTCGCTCGACGGTGATGCCCGGGCTGTCGGCCTCGACGACGAACGCGCTGATCCCGCCCGGGCCGCCGTCGTGTGTCGGGACCCGAGCCATGACGACGACCAGCTCGGCGATGACGCCGTTCGTGGTCCACAGCTTGAGCCCGTCGAGGAGGTATGCCGCTCCGTCCTGCGTCGGCGTCGCCGTGCTGCCGAGCCTGGCCGGGTCGGACCCGACGTCCGGCTCGGTGAGCAGGAAGGCGGAGATGGCCCCGGCTGCGCAGCGGGGGAGGAAGCGCTCCTTCTGCTCCTGCGTGCCGACGAGCTTGACCGGCTCCGGGACGCCGATCGACTGGTGGGCCGAGAAGAGGGCACCGAGGCTCGGGCTCACCGACCCGATGAGCATGAGGGCGCGCCCGTAGGCGGACATGGTCAGGCCCAACCCGCCGTACTCGCGCGGGATCTTCATCCCGAAGGCGCCGATCTCGGCAAGCCGGGCGATGTCCTCGTCGGGGATCCGCGACTCGCGTTCGATGCGCGCCCCGTCGACCTCGTGGAGCACCTCGCGCAGCGTGGCGAGGAAGTCCCCGGCGTCCCGCTCGGCATCCGCCTCGGCGCGCGGGTGCGGGTGGACCAGCTCGAAGTCGAACCTGCCGAGATAGAGCTCCTTGGCGAAGCTCGGTCGGGTCCACGTCGTCTCCCGGGCCGCCTCGGCGACCTCGCGGGCCTGCCGCTCGGTGACCTCGCCGGTCCCGTCCTCGTGTTCGGTGTCCGCGCTCATCGCCGTGATCCCTTCCCTCGTCTGTGAGGTAGCCCTCACCATACGGAACGGTGGGGCAGCCGTCCTGTGCGCAGCGGGCCCGGCCACCACCGCAGATCGCGCCGTGGTAGTCAGGGGTCATGCACGGCACCCGCGCCCTCGTCCGCCGTCCCGGCCCGCTGCTCGCCGACGGCGAGCTCACCCACCTCGACCGCACCCCGGTCGACGTCGACCTTGCCCGCGAGCAGTGGCTGGCGTATGTCGCCGCGCTGCAGGGCGCCGGATGGGAGACCATCGAGGTCGAGCCGGCCGACGACTGCCCGGACGCGGTCTTCGTCGAGGACCCGGTACTCGTCTACGGCGACCTCGCCGTCATCGCCCGCCCCGGTGCCGCGTCGCGGCGGCCCGAGACGGTGGCGGTCGAACGGGTCGTCCGGGACCTCGGCTACCGGGTGGCCCGGATCGAGGCGCCCGGCACGCTCGACGGCGGCGACGTCCTCAAGCACGACGGCACGGCCTACGTGGGGCTCGGCGGGCGGACCAACGGGGCCGGCATCCACCAGCTCGCCGCCCACCTGCGGCCCCTGGGTGTGCGGGTCCAGGCGGTCCCGGTCACCCGGGCGCTGCACCTCAAGAGCGCCGTCACCGCGCTGCCCGATGGGACGGTCATCGGCTGGCCCCCGGATGTCGACGACCCCGAGGCGTTCCCGCGGTTCCGGGCTGTGCAGGAGGAGCCCGGCTCGCATGTCGTCCTCCTCGGCGGCGGGCACCTGCTCATCGCGGCCAGCGCGCCGGCCACGGCCCAGCGGCTGCGCGCGGAGGGCCATGAGGTGACCAGCGTCGACATCTCGGAGTTCGAGAAGCTGGAGGGCTGCGTCACCTGTCTGTCGGTCCGGCTTCGGGGCTGAGCGCGGGCGGTATGCGGGCCGGCGACGGAGCCGGATCGTGGGCCACGGCACCCGGCGGGTGGACCCGGCCGGCGGGCGCCGTGGCATACTGCATGTCGTGCGTTACTCGCGCCTCCTGCTTCGGTGCCGCGGCGGGGCCTGACATCGGCCGCCCCTCGTCGCGGAGTCCTCGCTGTCCCGGCTGACCCCGACGAGACCCACAGAGGCGTGAAGCAGCCATGATCCACCCCCAGCAGCCCTCGGGCATGCCGACCCAGAAGTACGTCCCGTTCCAGGACCAGATCCAGGTCCACCTCCCCGACCGCACCTGGCCCGACCGGGTGATGACCTCGGCGCCGCGCTGGTGCGCCGTCGACCTCCGTGACGGCAACCAGGCGCTCATCGACCCGATGGACACCGAGCGCAAGATGCGGATGTTCAAGCTCCTCGTCCAGCTGGGCTACAAGGAGATCGAGGTCGGGTTCCCCAGCGCGAGCCAGACCGACTTCGACTTCTGCCGCGAGCTCGTCGAGGGTGGCCACATCCCCGACGACGTGACGATCCAGGTCCTCACCCAGGCCCGCGACCACCTCATCGAGCGCACGTACGACGCGATCCGTGGCTCCAGGCAGGCGATCGTCCATTTCTACAACTCGACCTCGGTGCTCCAGCGCCGGGTCGTGTTCGGGCTCGACCAGGACGGCATCGTCGACATCGCCGTCCAGGCCGCACGGCTGTGCCGCAAGCTCGAGGAGACCGTGCCCGAGACGGCGGTCTACTACGAGTACTCCCCCGAGTCCTACACCGGAACCGAGCTCGAGTTCGCCGTCCGCATCTGCAACGAGGTCATCGAGGTCATCGACCCCACCCCTGACCACAAGATGATCGTCAACCTGCCGGCGACGGTCGAGATGGCGACGCCCAACGTCTATGCCGACTCGATCGAGTGGATGACCCGCCACCTCACCCGGCGCGAGTCCGTCGTCGTCTCGCTGCATCCGCACAACGACCGCGGCGAGGGCATCGCCGCCGCCGAGCTCGGTTACCTCGCGGGTGCCGACCGCATCGAGGGCTGCCTGTTCGGCAACGGCGAGCGCACCGGCAACGTCGACCTCGTCACCCTCGGCATGAACCTGTTCAGCCAGGGCATCGACCCGATGATCGACTTCTCCGACATGGCCGGGATCCGGCGCACCGTCGAGTACTGCAACCAGCTGCCCGTCCACGAGCGGCACCCGTGGGGCGGCGACCTCGTCTACACGGCCTTCTCCGGCTCGCACCAGGACGCCATCAAGAAGGGCCTGGAGGACATGGACCGCAGGTCGGCCGCCGCCGGCACCGACATCGACCACATCGACTGGGGGGTGCCGTACCTCCCGATCGACCCGCACGACATCGGCCGCACCTACGAGGCGGTCGTGCGCGTCAACAGCCAGTCCGGCAAGGGCGGCGTCGCCTACCTGCTCAGGCACGACTACGGCCTGGACCTGCCGCGCCGGCTCCAGGTGGAGTTCTCCAAGGTCGTCCAGGCCCGCGCGGACGCCGAGGGCGGCGAGCTGTCGGCCGGGCAGCTCTGGGAGATGTTCGAGGACGAGTACCTCCACGCCATCGACGCCGACCGCCGCTGGGGCCGGTTCGCCCCGGTCCGCTCGAGCATCAGCGGCTCGGAACAGGGCGGCGACCACATCGAGTCGATCATCACCGACCACGGCCAGGAGGTGACGATCCACGGCACTGGCAACGGGCCCATCGCGGCGTTCATCGACGCCCTCGGCCCGCTCGGGGTCGACGTCCGGGTCCTCGACTACGCCGAGCACGCCCTGTCCGCCGGTGGCGACGCCCGTGCGGCGGCCTATGTCGAGTGCGCCGTCGGCGACCGCGTCCTGTGGGGTGTCGGCCTGCACGAGTCGATCGTCAAGGCCTCGCTCCGGGCGATCATGTCCGCGGTCAACCGCGCCGAGCGCGACGCGATGGCCGAGACCTCGCCGACCTCCGCGGTACCCGTCGCCTGACCCTGGCGAGCCGGTACCCCGGACCGGCCGGGTGGGCGCGCGGGGTCTGACCCCGATCGGGTATGCCGCGTGCCCCCCGGCCGACACCTCCTCGATCCGCCGCGACCGCGGCGTGCCGGGGAGGTGTCGACGTGTCGGCCGGTTCCGGTCTGGCCGGGTCCGGCGGCCCGACCTGTCGGGAACGGCTGGCATGCTGGGCCGATGAGCGAGAACGTGCGCATCGAGCGCGACGGGACGACGACCACGATCACCCTGACCCGGCCCGAGAAGCGCAACGCGCTCTCCGCCGAGGTCATGGCCGATCTCACCGAGGCGCTGCGTGAGGCGGGGCGCTCCGACGCGCTCGCCGTCGTCCTCGCCGCGGACGGGCCGGTGTTCTCGGCGGGGCACAACTTCGCGGACATGCGCGGTGCCGACCTGCGGGAGGCGCGCGACCTGTTCCTCCAGTGCACCGAGATGATGGGCACGGTCCAGTCCATCCCCCAACCGGTCATCGCCCGGGTGCACGCCCTGGCCACCGCGGCCGGATGCCAGCTCGTCGCGTCGTGCGACCTCGCCGTCGCGGCCGACACCGCCGGCTTCGCGATCCCCGGTGGCAAGGGCGGGCTGTTCTGCCACACCCCCCTGGTCGCCGTCGCCCGCAACGTCGGGCGCAAGCGCGCCCTGGAGATGGCCCTGTCGGGCGACGTCGTCGACGCCGCCACGGCGGCCGACTGGGGGCTCATCAACCACGTGGTGCCGGCGGACGGGCTCGACGCCGCCGTCGCCGACCTCGTCGCCCGGGTCACCCGCGGCAGCGCCTGGAGCCGGACCCTGGGGAAGCGGACGTTCTATGCGCAGGTCGACCTCGACCAGCGCCGCGCCTACGACCTCGCCGTCGAGGTGATGGCGGCGGCCGCCGTCCACGAGGACGCCCAGGAGGGCATCGCGGCGTTCCTCGACAAGCGGCCCGCGGTCTACCCGAGCCGGCCCTGACGGCATACCGTCGCGGGGCCCGGTGGGCCGACAGGCGGCGGCAGGCCGGGTCGGCGGGGGTCCTCGGGCTCAGCGAACGCCGCGGACCCGGAACTGGACCGAGATCCGCGGGCCGACGCTCCGCGCGGTCTTGAGCACCGCGTGGTCCCAGGTGCGCTGGCAGGAGCCGCCCATGACGACGAGGTCACCGTGGCCGGCCGCGACCTTGCGGGACGGGCCGCCGCCGCGCGGGCGCAGGACAAGGGGGCGGTCGTCGCCGACCGACAGGATCGCGACGATGGTGTCGAGGTCGCGGCCCCGGCCGATCCGGTCGCCGTGCCAGGCGACCGAGTCGTGGCCGTCGCGGTAGAGGCACAGCCCGGCGGTGACGAACGGCTCGCCGAGCTCGGCCTCGTAGTAGTCGCTGAGCCGAGCCCGGGCCTCGTCGAGGACGGGATGGGGGAGCGGGTCGTCCTCGGCGTAGAAGCAGGTGAGCCGGGGGACGTCGACGACGTTGTCGTACATCTGCCGCCTCTCGGCCTGCCACGGCACCGTCCGGCGTAGCACGTCATAGAGGTCGTCGGCCCCGGCCAGCCAGCCCCGGCGGACGTCGACCCATGCGCCGTGGGCCAGTGCCCTGCGCTCGACGGTGCCCTCGAGCCGACGCAGCGCGAGGTCGGCGGCGACATCGAGGAGGGAGCCCTGGAGCCCGTGCATCCCCCCACGGTAGCACCCGAGTCGAACAGGCGTTCGACTCGGGTGCTACCGATCGCCGCGGTCAGCGTCCGGCGACGGAGCGGACGAGGGGTCAGGCGACCCGGCTCTTCGGGGCGGTCTCGGCTGTCCTGCCCGGATCCCGCTCCACGATGTCGCCGAGGATCTGGTCGATCCTGGCCATGAGCGAGTCCTCGAGCCGGACCCCGGCCGCCTTGACGTTCTCGGTCACCTGCTCGGGCCGGGAGGCGCCCACGATGGCCGCGGCCACGTTGTCGTTCTGCAGCACCCAGGCGACGGCGAGCTGGGCCATCGTCAGGCCGGCCTCCTCGGCGAGGGGCCTCAGCCCCTGGACGCGGGTGAGGACGTCGTCGCGCATGAACCGCTGGATCATGTCGGCGCCACCCTTCTCGTCGGTGGCGCGCGACCCGGCCGGGGGCTCCTGACCGGGCAGGTACTTGCCGGTCAGCACCCCCTGGGCGATCGGGCTCCAGACGATCTGGCTGATGCCGAGGTCCTCGCAGGCCGGGACGACCTCGCCCTCGATGACCCGCCACAGCATCGAGTACTGCGGCTGGCTCGAGATGAGCTGGATGCCGAGGTCCGTCGCCAGGGCGTGTCCGGCCCGGATCTGCTCGGCCGTCCACTCGCTGACGCCGATGTAGAGCGCCTTGCCCTGGCGGACGACGTCGGCGAACGCCTGCATCGTCTCCTCGAGCGGGGTCTCGGTGTCGTAGCGATGCGCCTGGTAGAGGTCGACATAGTCGGTCTGCAGCCGGCGAAGCGAGCCGTTGACCGACTCCATGATGTGCTTGCGGGACAGTCCGGTGTCGTTCTTCCCCCGCGGCCCGGTCGGCCAGTAGACCTTGGTGAAGATCTCCAGGCTCTCCCGGCGCTCGCCCTTGAGCGCCTCGCCGAGGACCGTCTCGGCCGCCGTGTTGGCGTAGACGTCCGCAGTGTCGAAGGTCTAGATCTCGTTCTCGAGGGCCGCCCGCACGCACTGCGTCGCGACGTCGTTCTCGACCTGGGAGCCGTGGGTGAGCCAGTTGCCGTAGGTGATCTCGGAGATCTTCAGTCCGCTGTTGCCGAGGTATCGGTAGTCCATGCCCTCACCGTATGTCGCAGGACGCGGCCGGGCCGAACCGGGCCCCCCGGCGGGACCTATGGCGGCGCCGGCCCCCGAGGCGGTGCCCGGGACCCGAGGCGGTGCCCGGGACCCGAGGCGGTGCCCGGGACCCGACCGGGGTCAGGCGTGGAGCAGCTCGAGCAGGAACCTCGTATCCTCCACCAGCGCGGGGGCGCGCTCCAACGTCCCGAGCAGGGACGCCTCCGCCTTTGCGGCCTCCTCCTCGGCGGGGAAGAAGATGCGGTAGCTCTTGTAGCAGCTGGTGCCGGTGCCGATCACGGCCTCGTACCACGTCGGGCTCTCGACCTGTGGATGCTGGTTCAGGAAGTCGAGGGTCCCGGTCGCGCAGGTGGTCAGGGTCCTGAGCCTGCTGACGCCCGGCGGGGTGCCTGCCCGCGCCAGCCGTGCGGCGAGGGCCTGGAGGACGAAGTACTCCGAGCTCGCGGCCTTGTCCCGGAGAATGCGCACCCCGACCCTGTCCCCGAGGGCGCACACCGTCCACTGGGGCGGGACCACGAAGACCTGGTTCTCAGGAAGACCCTCCAGCCGGACGAGGGTCGAGACGACCGCGTCGTGGGCCGGCAGGTTGGTGGCGATCATCGCCCTCAGCACGTTGACGGAGGTGTCATCGGTCGGGTTGTAGTAGGGCGCCGTGGACAGCGCGGTGCCGTCAGCCCCAGGGACGACGATGAGCGTCAGCAGGCCGGTGTTCTTCAACAGCAGAGAGGTCCTGGTCGGGTCCGTCCACACCCGGTAGGTCCCTGACGGCAGGCCGGTGACAGTGGGCGCGACCGCGGTCGTCGAGCCCCTGCAGTCCGTGACGCGCACGGGTGTCGGGGTCGTCGGCGCCGTCGTCGTGGGCCCCGTCGCAGGGACGACGCTCGTCGTCGTGGGCCCCGGCGACGGGCCGGACGCAGCGCCGCACCCGGCCAGGGCTGCGAGTCCCAGGACGAGCAGCGGCGCGAGGAGCCCCCCGACCCGCGTGCGCGGAGCTCCGCATCGCACCCCACGACCGCGAACAGAACGTCGACCGGCAACCATGATGACCCCCCGCCCGGAACGCGCCGACCCCTACCGCTTGGGAGCCATTGTGCCCGTGCTGCGGGGCAGGCGGTCTGCTCCGCTCCGCACGAAACCGACGCGGCTGCGCCGAGCGGTCCCGTCGGGAACCGCAACGGCCGGGACCGCAACGGCCGGGACCGCAACGGCCGGGACCGCAACGGCCGGGACAGCAACGGCCGGGACAGCCGGCGGGTCCCCGTGACCTGACCAGGCACCGGCGGTCAGGGGTCGGTGCGCCCCGGGTCGGCGGGGTCGGTGCTGCCGAGGTACCAGTCCGGGCGCTCGCCGCCGAGGGGCGACCCGAAGGAGGTCCAGCCGACGCCCTCGCCGTCCGGCGGGCGGGGGACCGGCCACAGGGGCTCGGCGAGCGCGGCGGCCGCCTGGATCTGCGGGAGCGGAAGTCGGGTGAGGGTCTCGGGGATCCCGCGTGTCTCCCAGGCCACGACGAGCTCGAGGCTCAGGCCGGCCGGGAAGGGGTAGAGCCACCACGTCGTGCTCGTCGTCAGGGGGCCGGCCGAGCCGTCGACCTGGACGATCCCGGGCTCGACGGCCCCCGGCTCGGCCGTGCCGGCTTCGAGCTGGTCGGGGCTGACCCCCCAGCCCCGGGTGGGGTCGTGGCCCACCTTCGTCCCGTCGTCGAGCAGCACCCCGAACCGGGGCCGCTGGGCCTCCCAGGTGTGGTCCGTCTCCACGAGCTCGGTTCCCGGCCGGACCCAGGTCTCGACCGTGAGGGTGATCCCGCGGTCGAAGACGACGGCGTGGCTCAGCACGACGAGGGTGTCCTGGGTCCGGGCCAGCCCGAGCCGCAGGGCGACCGGGACGCCGACGACGTTGATGGGCACCTGGAACGGCAGGTCGGGGTAGTAGGGCTCGCCCGGCTCGTCGGAGCTGTGCGGAGCCGGGAGCGGGGCGAAGAACGGCTCTGGCGACGTCACGAGGCCCACCTTAGGCGGGCCGGAGCGTGCGCGGCATACCGGCAAACCGTCGTACACCCCCGACAATGAGGAGGTGCCGCTCTACCGTGACGAGGCGGTCGTCCTGCGCACCCAGAAGCTGGGGGAGGCCGACCGGATCATCACGCTGCTCACCCGGCGGCTCGGCAAGGTCAGGGCCGTCGGCAAGGGCGTGCGGCGCACGAAGTCCCGGTTCGGGGCACGGCTCGAGCCGGCGATGCTCATCGACGTCCAGGCCTACGAGGGGCGCAACCTCGACACCGTGACCCAGGCCGAGACGATCCAGCCGTGGGGCGACGCCATCGCCCGCGACTACCCGGCCTGGACCGCCGCGACCGCCGTCCTCGAGACCTGCGACCGGCTCACCGAGGAGCACGAGCCGGCCGTCCAGCAGTTCCTCCTCGTCACGGGGGCGCTGCGCAGCCTGGCCGGTGGGGAGCACGACCCCGGACTCGTCCTCGACGCCTACCTCCTGCGGGCGCTGTCCGTGGCGGGCTACGCCCCGAGCTTCGTCGACTGCGCGCGGTGCGGCGCCCCGGGCCCACACCGGGCCTTCCACGTCGCCTCCGGCGGCGCCGTGTGCTCGGTATGCCGCCCGCCCGGGTCGGCCGCGCCGGCGCCGGAGAGCCTGGCCCTGCTCGCGGCGCTGCTCGCCGGCGACTGGGACGTCGCCGACGCCTCCGACCCGAGGCACCGGCGGGAGGGCAGCGGCCTCGCCACGGCGTTCCTCCAGTGGCACCTCGAACGGGGGCTGCGCTCGCTCCGTATGGTGGACCGGTGACGACCCGGCCGTTCCCGCACCCCAGCGGGGCGCGTCCACCCGAGCTGCCCGTGGGCAGCGTCCCGCGGCACGTCGCCATCGTCATGGACGGCAACGGCCGCTGGGCCAACGCGCGCGGCCTGCCGCGGACCAAGGGCCACGAGGCCGGCGAGGCCGCGCTGCTCGACGTTGTCGCCGGGGCCATCGAGGTCGGGGTGAGCCACCTGTCGGCGTACGCCTTCTCCACCGAGAACTGGAAGCGCTCACCCGAGGAGGTGCGCTTCCTCATGGGGTTCAACCGCGAGGTGATCCGGCGCCGGCGCGACCAGCTCCACGCGTGGGGGGTGCGGATGCGCTGGGTGGGCCGGCGGCCCCGGCTGTGGGGGTCGGTCATCGCCGAGCTCGAGGCCGCCCAGGAGCTGACGCAGCGCAACACCGGGCTCACCCTGTACTTCTGCGTCAACTACGGGGGCCGCGCCGAGATCGGTGATGCCGCCCGCCGGATCGCCGAGGACGTCGCCAGGGGGCGGCTCAAGGCCAAGGCCGTCGACGAGCGGACCGTGGCGCGCTACCTCCCCGAGCCCGACATGCCCGACGTCGACCTGTTCGTGCGCAGCTCGGGGGAGCAGCGCACGTCGAACTTCCTGCTGTGGCAGAGCGCGTACGCCGAGATGGTCTTCCTCGACACGCTGTGGCCCGACTTCGACCGCCGTCAGCTGTGGGAGGCGATCACGACGTACGTCGCCCGCGACCGCCGCTACGGCGGGGCCGTTGACCTTCCGACCTCGGGGGGGCCGACGGCCTGACCGGGCCGCGTAGGAGGGCCGCGCCGGGGCGCGGCGGCCTGTCCGCAGACCCGCAGCCCGGGATGGCACAGTGTGCCCGTGGCATCGACTCCCCAGGTGGCTCCGCTCGAGCGGTTGGTGGGCACCGCCGTTCTGCGGGTCCTTGGTGTCGTGCTGCTCGCGACGGCCCTGGTCGTCCTGGTGGACCCCCGTGACCCCAACCTCGTGTTCGACCGTCGCCTCGTGCTCGCCGGGGTCGCCCTCGCGGCGATGGCGGCTACCGCAGCCGTGGCGATCGGTCGGCGGTCGCGGCGGACCCTCTCGCCCAGGTGGCGGTCCTGGGCCGTGGCGCTCATCGTCCCCGTGCTCGGCGGAGGTCTGTCGGCCTACCTGGGTCGGCAGCTCGACTACGCCTACGGGTGGGACGCGGCGGTCGTCGACCGGATCTCGCAGAACCTGACCAGGGCCGGTGGCCGGCTCACTCCGTACGACGTGGGGTACCTGTCGCGCTATCCCTTCAACGTGGGCCTGGTCGGGGTCGACAATGCGGCCCGCGACGTTGCGGCCCGGCTCGGCACGACCATGCAGCTGGTCTACGTCTGCCTGAACGCACTGAGCGTTGCGGTGACTGTGGTCTGCGTCTACGCCATCGTCCGGATGGTCCGCGGCCATCGGGCGGGGCTGTGTGCGGAGCTCTTGCTGTTCCTTCTCGTCGGCCTCTCGCCCTGGATGGCGGTGCCGTACACCGACCTCACCATCGTGCCGTTCGTGGCTCTTGGCCTGCTCTTGGCGACTCTCGCCTTCCGGTCGGGGCCCCCGGCGCGCATGGCGCTGCTGGGTGCGCTGTCCCTCGCCGTGCTCAGCGCGGGGTATGTCGTCAAGAGCACGGCCGCCGCGGCAGTGGGTGGCGTCGTCGTTCTGGCGGTGCTCGTCGCCCTTGGCCGGCCCCGGCCCCGTAGCATCCTCGCCGCGCTCGCTGTCGTCGTCGTCGCGGCGTCGGTCTTCCTCGGCACGTCGGCGCTCGCCCGGGCCGCGATCGATCGGCCGGCCCGAGTCGACGTGGCGCGGCTGGACCCCGGCGCCCAGCGGCCGCTGACCTGGTTCATCGCCATGGGGTTGATGACGGTGAGGATGTCAGACGGGAGAATGAGGTACGGCGCCTACGACTCCGAGTTCAACGCCGCCACCGGCTCATACACAGGGGCCGCCCTGCAGGACCTCTCGTCGCGCACACTGCGCGACCGGCTCGAGCAGCTCGGGCCTGCCGGGCTGACCGGCTTCCTCCTGGACAAGCAGGCGTTCAACTGGGGTGACGGGATGTTCTGGGCGTGGGGCGAGGGCTCGGACGCGGTGCCGAGCAACCTGCGACAGCACACCCCCACCGCCCGCGCTGTCCAGTCGTGGAACCATCGGTTCGGCGCCTACTACCTGGGGAGAGCCTCGCTCACCGACGGTGTCTGGCTGTTCGTCCTTCTCTGGTCGGGGCTGGGGCTGCTCGGCGCCACGTACCGGCGGGAGGTGGCTCTGCTCGCCCTTGCCGTCGTGGGGATCATTGTCTTCACCCTCCTCGTCCAGTCCCGGTCGAAGTACCTGCTGCCCTACGTCCCCGCCGTCGTCGCCCTCGCCGCGCTCGTCGACCCGCGGGTGCTCGTGCTGCGGTGGCGGGCCCGGCACGTTCGGTCCGCCACGACGTAGCGGCCCGCCGCCCGGACCCGGTCAGGTGGCCGAGGGGCGGCAGGCGTCGCAGGTCCCGACGATCTCGACGAGGTGGGTGATGTCGCGGAACCCGTGCTCCGCGCCGACCCGCTCCGCCCACGCCTCAACGCTGCGCTCGGCGACCTCGACGGTCCGCCCGCACACGCGGCATACGAGGTGGTGGTGGTGACCGGAGCTGCAGGCCCGGTAGACACACTCGCCGTCGTCGGTGCGCCGCACGTCGACCTCGCCGTCGGCGGCCATGGCCTGCAGGTTGCGGTAGACGGTCGCCAGGCCCACCTGGGTGCCGGCGTCGCGCAGGCGGGCGTGGATCTCCTGGGCCGAGAGGAAGACGCTCCGGTCGGTGAGCGCGTCGGCCAGGGCCGCGCGCTGCCTGGTGGTGCGCCGCTCGGTGTGCTCGGAGGTGGTCATTGGGGGGTCGCCACCTCGTCGCCCTGCCCAGCGGGGATGCCGTGGTCTGCGTCGCCGGCCGAGGCGCGGTCCTGGCGTGCCGGACCGGCGTCGGCGTGCTCGTCCCAGTGACCTTCGTGCGGGGCGTGCCGGTGGCCGTCGTGGACGTAGTCGACGTGGTCGCCGTGTGGGACCGACAGGTGGCCGCATCCGGGACCGTGTTCGTGCTCGTGCACCTCGGCGCGGCGGTGCCGGGCGGCGCCGAGAGCCGTCCGGGCGGAGGCGAACCCCGTCGCGAGCAGGAAGATCGCGATGGCGACCAGGACGATGCTGCCGCCGGAGGGGGTTCCGGCGTAGTACGACCCGATGACGCCGCCCACGCTCGAGAGGATCCCGACGAGCACCGCCCAGCGGACGGAGGAGCGGAAGCTCCTGGCGACGACCTGGGCCGTGGCGTTGGGGAGGATCATGAGCGCGCTGATGAGCAGCAGCCCGACGACCCGCATCGAGACGACCACCGTGACGGCCGTGAGGATCGCCAGGGTGAGGTTGAGCGCGGTCGCGTGCATCCCGGTTGCCCGCGCATACTCCTCGTCGTTGGCCACCGCGAACAGCCGTGGCCGCAGGGTGAGCGTGACGGCGAGGACGACGACGGCGAGAACCGCGAAGACCTGCAGGTCGGTCGCGCTCGTCGTGAGGATCGCACCGAACAGGTAGGCGGTGAGGTTCGCCGGGCTCGACGCCGTCGACATCGAGATCAGGACGACGCCCAGGGCGATCCCGCCGTAGAACATCACGGCGAGGGCGATGTCGCCGCTCGTGCGACCCCGGACCCGGATCAGCTCGACGGCGATGGCGGCCAGGACCGCCGCGGCGAGGGCGGTGAGCACCGGAGCCGAGCCGGTGAGGATGCCGATGGCGACACCGGCGAGCGAGACGTGGCCCATCCCGTCGCCGATGAGGGAGAGCCGCCGCTGGACGAGGAAGACGCCGACGAGCGGGGCGGCGATCCCGACGAGGAGCGCGGCGATGAGCGCTTGGCGCATGAAGTCGAGCGCGAGGAGCTCAGGCACGGTGGGTCACCTCCACCGACGGCGGGGCGTCGAGTGGCCCCGCCACCCCGGTCTCGTGCCGCGGGCGCGCTCGTTCCGGAGCCAGATGGGGGTGGTGGTCGTCACCGGCGCTGTGGACCCCGCAGTGGGCGGCGTATGCCGTGGGGGAGCCGTCGAAGTCGACCCCTCCGCCGCTGAGGCAGACGACGCGGGTGACGAGGTCCTCGAGGGCCTGGAGCTCGTGCGTGACGATGACCATCGTCGTGCCCTGGGCGGCCAGCCGGTGCAGGACGTCGACGAGGACGCGCTGGTTGGCGGAGTCGACACCGGCGGTGGGCTCGTCCATGACGAGGACGTCGGGCTGGGCGGCGAGGGCGCGGGCGATGAGGACCCGTCGCTGCTGCCCGCCCGAGAAGGTGCTGACGTCCTCGCCGGCCCGGTCGCCGAGGCCGACGACCTCGAGGGCCCGGTGGACGAGGCGCCGGTCCTCGCGGGACATCGGGCGCCACCAGGGCCGGTGGGGGAGCCGTCCGACCTCGACGATCTCGGCGGCGGTGGCCCGGACCGAGGCGGACAGGGAGTGGCGCTGCGGGACGTACCCCAGGCGGGTGAACTCGCGGAAGCGGCCCCGGGGCACACCGAAGAGCTCGACGTCGCCGCCGAGGTGCTCGTCGAGCCCGAGGATCCCCTTGATGAGGGTCGACTTGCCCGAGCCGTTGGGGCCCAGCAGCGCGACGATGTCCCCCTGGTGGATCTCGAGGGTGACGTGCGAGACCACCTCGACCTCGCCGTAGCCGAACGAGGCCTCACGCAGGGCGATGGCGGTGGGACCGGTCACGTGCACCGCTGTCCCCTCTCCAAGGTGGCGAGGTTGGCGCGCATGACAGCAAGGTAGTCCGTGCCGGCGGACTCCTTGGTGATCCCCTCGATCGGGTCGAGGACCTCGACGCTGGCCCCGGTCTCGCGGGCGATGGTGTCGACGAGGGCCGGGCTGACCAGGGTCTCTGCATAGACGGTGCTCACGTGGCGGGACCTGATGAGTGAGACGATCGAGCTCATCTGGGCTGCGGTGGGCTCGACATCGGGGGAGATGCCGCTGACGCTGAGCTGGGTGAGGCCGTAGCGCCGGGCGAGGTAGCCGAATGCCGCGTGGCCCGTGACGAGGTTGGTGTCGGCGCAGTGCGCGAGGCCGGTCCTGAACGCCTGGTCGAGATCGGTGAGCTGGGCGACCAGCGCGTCGGCGTTCTGGGCGTATGCCGTGGCGTTGGCCGGGTCTGCCGTGCCCAGGCGGGTGGCGATGGCCTTGACGACCTGGGCATACCGGTCGGGGTCGAGCCAGAAGTGCGGGTCGACCGAGAGCGAGGACTGCGCACCCGGCTCGCTCGGCGCCGGCAGGGAGAGGCGGGCTGCCGTGGAGACGTCGAACCCGGCGTGGCCGCCGATCGAGGCGACGGCGTCGTCGACGGCGGGCTGGAAGCCCTTCTCGTAGACGATGACCTTCGAGGTCGTCATGTCGACCACCTCGCGGGGCGTGAGCTCGAGGTCGTGCGGCTCGGCGCCGGGCCTGGTCAGGCCGGTGACCTGGACGTGGTCACCGCCGACGCGCTCGACGGCGTACTGGAGCGGGTAGAACGCGGCGGTGACCTCGAGGCGTGCCGGGCCGGCCGACGTCGCGGCGCCCGCGCAGCCGGTGAGGGCGGTGACGGCGACCACCGATACCAGGGAGGCGGTGGCGAGACCACCGCTGCGAACGAACATGACAACCATTCTCAATTGGAGTCCTGCGCGGTGTCAAACCCGGGCCAGGGGGACCGCTGCGTGCGGTGGGCCGAGGCTCGCGTCAGGAGCGGGGGAGCGCCTTGGTGACGGTCATCGCCACGGCCATCGCGACGACCGCGAGACGCATGAGCCGCTCCGGCCCGAGCAGGCGTGGCCACGAGATGAAGAGCATCCAGCAGAGGAACACCGTGAGCAGCGCGAGGAGCACCCAGCCCCACCCGGGGATGAGGATCCCCGCGACCATGATGACCAGGACCACGACGAACGGGACCAGACGGGGCAGCCGGTTGAGGGCGACGACCACCGGGAGGGTGGCCCGCTCGACGGATTCACGCAGGGGGGACGGCACGGCGCACAGGCTAGCCGACAACTCGGCATGCCTCCGCCTCAGTGTCCGAGTGGATGGCGGCTATGGCGACCAGTTCCTCGGACACAGCGGGGGGCGCGCTGGCAGTGTCCGAGTGGATGGCGGCTATGACGACCAGTTCCTCGGACACAGCGGGAGGTGCGCTGGCAGTGTCCGAGTGGATGGCGGCCATGGCGACCAGTTCCTCGGACACAGCGGGGGGGCGGGGGTATGCCGTCCGGCTGGCGACGGCCCGGGGCAAGGGCGCGGCGCGCCCGGATACCCTGTGCCACATGGCTGCACCCACCTCGACCGTCGACACCGTCGTCTCCCTCGCCAAGCGCCGCGGGTTCGTCTTCCCGTGCGGTGAGATCTACGGCGGGACGAGGTCCGCATGGGACTACGGCCCGCTCGGCGTCGAGCTCAAGGAGAACATCAAGCGCCAGTGGTGGAGGGCCATGGTGACCGGCCGCGAGGACATCGTCGGCCTGGACTCCTCGATCATCCTGCCCCGTCAGACCTGGGTCGCCTCGGGCCACGTCGGCGAGTTCACCGACCCGCTCATCGAGTGCCTCTCCTGCCACAAGCGCTTCCGGATGGACCACCTCCAGGAGGCCATCGCCGACCGCGCCGCCAAGAAGGGCGCCGAGGTCAACCCCGACCATGTCACCCTCGACGAGATCGCCTGCCCGAACTGCGGCACCCGCGGCAAGTGGACGGCCCCGCGCGAGTTCAACATGATGCTCAAGACCTACCTCGGCGTCATCGAGGACGAGTCCGGGCTGCACTACCTGCGCCCGGAGACGGCCCAGGGCATCTTCATCAACTTCCTCAACGTCATGCAGGCCTCGCGCAAGAAGCCGCCGTTCGGGATCGCCCAGACCGGCAAGAGCTTCCGCAACGAGATCACCCCCGGCAACTTCATCTTCCGGACCCGCGAGTTCGAGCAGATGGAGATGGAGTTCTTCGTCAAGCCCGGCGAGGACGAGCAGTGGCACCAGTACTGGATCGACGAGCGCACCCAGTGGTATGTCGACCTGGGCATCAAGCGCGAGAACCTGCGCCACTACGAGCACCCGCAGGAGAAGCTCTCGCACTACTCGAAGCGGACCGTCGACATCGAGTACCGCTTCGGCTTCGCCGGCAGTGAGTGGGGCGAGCTCGAGGGCATCGCCAACCGGACCGACTTCGACCTCACGACGCACACGAAGCACTCCGGAACCGAGCTGGTCTACTTCGACCAGGAGGCGGGCACGGCATACACCCCCTACGTCATCGAGCCCGCGGCCGGACTCTCCCGCTCGCTCATGACCTTCCTCGTCGACGCGTACGGCGAGGACGAGGCCCCCAACACCAAGGGCGGGGTCGACAAGCGGATCGTGCTGCGGCTGGACCCGCGGCTGGCGCCGGTCAAGGCCGCCGTCCTGCCGCTCTCGCGCAACGCCGACCTCTCGCCCAAGGCCCGCGACCTGGCCGCCGCGCTGCGCAAACACTGGAACATCGACTTCGACGACTCCGGCGCGATCGGCCGCCGCTACCGCCGCCAGGACGAGATCGGCACGCCCTACGGCATCACGGTCGACTTCGACACCCTGCAGGACCAGGCCGTCACCGTCCGCGAACGCGACACGATGGCGCAGGAGCGGATCGGCCTGGACCAGGTGCAGGGGTGGTTGGCCCAGCGCCTCGTCGGCTGCTGACAAACGTCATGGGTGCGTCGTGACACCCGTGTGCCGGCCGGCCACGGGCCGGGGCACATAGTGGAGCAATGACCATCACCGCCATCGAGCTCACCGGCCTCACGAAGACCTTCGGAGCCGTCCAGGCCGTCCGGGGCATCGACCTCACCGTCACCCAGGGCGAGGTCGTCGCGTTCCTCGGCCCGAACGGCGCGGGGAAGACCACGACGATCGACATGATCCTCGGGCTGGCACAGCCGTCCCAGGGCAGCGTCTCGGTCTTCGGCCTGGAGCCGACCGACGCCATCGCCCACGGCCTGGTGTCCGCCGTGATGCAGAGCGGCGGCCTCCTCAAGGACCTCACGGTCCAGGAGACGATCCGCTACACGGCGGCCCTTTTCGCCACGTCGCGACCCATCGCCGCGGTCATGGAGACGGCCGGGGTCACCGAGATCGCCAACCGGCCGGTCGGCAAGTGCTCGGGGGGCGAGCAGCAGCGGGTCCGGTTCGCCATGGCCCTGGTCAGCGACCCCGAGCTGCTCATCCTCGACGAGCCGACGACCGGCATGGACGTGGCGACCCGCCGCGCCTTCTGGGACCGGATCCGCGACGACGCCGACCGGGGTCGCACGGTGCTCTTCGCCACGCACTACCTCGAGGAGGCCGACGCCTACGCCGACCGGATCGTCCTCATCCGCCGGGGCGAGATCGTCGCCGACGGCTCGCCGTCGGAGATCAAGGCCCTCGGTTCGGGCCGGGCCGTCCGGGCCACCTGGGAGGGAGCGACCCGTGCGGCGCTGCGCGGGGTGCCCGGGGTCGACAGCGTCGACATCCGCGGGGACCAGCTGCTCGTGCACGCCAAGGACAGCGACGCCGTTGCGCGCTTCCTGCTGACCCAGACCCCCGCCCGCGACCTCGAGATCGTGGCCCGTGGCATCGAGGACGCCTTCGTCGCCCTGACCGGTGACGACGCGGCCGCCGACCCGCTCGTGGGCGAGCCCGCCGAGCCCCCCGAGCCCTTCGACCTCTCCGACACCCAGAACAGCGAGGTGCGCTGACATGTCCACGCCCACGATCGACCTCTCGGCCCGGCCCCGACCTCACCGCGGCCTCATCGACCTCACGGTGCTCGGGATCGAGCTGCGGCGGGTGCTGCGCAACCGCCGGACGATGATCTTCATGCTCGTATTCCCCCCGGTGATGTTCCTGTTCATCAGTGCCCAGATCACCGGCAAGGACGACCTCATGGGCCCCGGGATCATCGCCAACGTCGGCGCCTACGTCATGGTGAGCATGGCTCTGTACGGCGCCGTCCTCGCGACGACGTCGGCCGGGGCGTCGGTGTCCATCGAGCGCGCCAGCGGGTGGAGCCGGCAGCTGCGGCTCACCCCGCTCAACCCGGTGGCCTACATCTCCATGAAGATGATCAGCGCCCTCGTCCTCGGGGCCATCGCCACGGGCGTGACCTTCCTCGTGGCGCTGGTGACCGGCCACGCCCACATGGCGGCCCAGAGCTGGGCCGAGTGCGCGGCGATCATCCTCGTGGGGTCGCTGGTGTTCGCCGCCTTCGGGCTGTTCATGGGCTACCTCCTGCCGAGCGAGAACGCCATGCAGTTCATCGGCCCGGTACTGGCCATCCTGTCGATCTTCGGCGGCATCTTCACCGGGCCCATCTCGACCGACTCGCTCTTCGGCAAGATCGCCGAGCTCACCCCCATGTTCGGGTTCGCCGCGATCGCCCACTGGCCGCTGACGCTGACCTCCCACGGCGGCCACGACGCGTTCGACCTCGCCTGGGTCGTCAACCTCGTCGTCTGGGCCGGGATCTTCGTCGCCGGTGCGGTGTGGCGGTTCCGCAAGGACACCGCGCGGGTGTGACGACCCCCCATGCCGAGCCTTGTTAGCGTGATGGACATGGCGCAGGCGATGTCCACGAGGGAGGCCCGGTGGCGCAGGTCGCGCCGCTGGGCCCCCCTGTTCGCCGGCATCTGGCTGCTGTTCCTCGTGTCGCCGCTCGTGGACGCTCTCCGGCTGGGCACCTGGCGGGGGTATGCCGCCGCCGTGGTGTTCGTCGTCTTCGGAGGCGCCTACCTGGGACTGGCCCGCTCCTTCCGGGACGTCGTGACGCGCACGGCCGAGCCGTCCTGGGTGCCGATCTCCATCGTCGGCGCGATGCTCGTCCTCGCCGTGACCGCCGTGGCCCTGGTCGGCGTCGACGGGCTGTCCACCGCGCCGTACCTCGCCGTCGTCGGACCCATCTTCATCGGCCGGTGGGCGGTCCTGTGGGTCGGCTCCGTCGCGGGCGGTGCCGAGCTGACCTTCCGCGGCGTGACCGGCAGCTGGTCCGACAACCAGGGGCTGGCAACGGGTGCGCTGGCGGCCGGCCTGGCGGTATGGGGCTTCGTCCTCGTGCTCCAGCGCAACTACGACGCGGTCCGCGCGCGCGAGATCGAGGCGCAGCTGGCCGTCATCTCGGAGCGGGACCGCTTCGCCCGCGACCTGCACGACATCCTCGGGCACTCCCTCACCGTCATCACCGTCAAGGCCGAGCTGGCGGGTCGGCTGCTCGAGACCTCACCCGACCGCGCGCGTGCCGAGGTCGCCGATCTCGAGCGGCTCTCCCGGGAGGCGCTCGCCGACGTGCGCCGGGCGGTCTCGGGCTATCGGGAGATCACCCTGTCGGGAGAGCTGTCCCGGGCCCGGACGGCCCTCGGCAGTGCCGGGATCTCCGCGCGCCTCCCGGTGTCGGTCCAGGGCCTGCCCGAGGACGTCGACGAGGTCTTCGCCTGGACGGTGCGGGAGGGGGTGACCAACGTCCTGCGCCACAGCGGCGCCGGCAGGTGCACGGTGGCCGTCGGCTCGACGAGCCTCGTCCTCGAGGACGATGGCCGCGGGTTCCGGGGCGATCCGGACCGCGGGCACGGCCTGCGCGGGCTGCAGGAGCGGGCGGCCGCCGCCGGTCTCGACCTCGAGGTCACCGAGGCCAGGAACGGCGGGGCGCGGCTCGTCGTCACGGTCCCGGCGGTCCCCGGGCCCCCTGAGGTGAGGGCCGACGCCGCTCGGGCGGACCTGCGATGAACGGCAGGCCGATCCGGGTCCTTCTCGCCGACGACCAGGCCCTCGTGCGCGGTGCGCTGGCGGCCCTGCTGGACCTCGAGCCCGATCTCAGCGTCGTGGGCGAGGTCGGACGGGGCGACGAGGTCGTGGCCGGCGTCGCGCAGCACCACCCCGACGTCGTCGTCATGGACGTCGACATGCCGGGCATGGACGGCATCGCCGCGACGGCCGAGCTCCGGGCGGCCTCACCCGGGGTGCGCGTCCTCGTCGTGACGACGTTCGGGCGGCCCGGCTACCTCCGGCGCGCCCTCCAGGCCGGGGCGGCGGGGTTCGTCGTCAAAGACACCCCGGCCCGCTCGCTCGCCGACGCCGTGCGGCGGGTGCACGCCGGCATGCGGGTCGTGGACCCGAGCCTGGCCGCCGACTCCCTGGTGTCAGGGGAGTCGCCGCTCACGGCCCGGGAGGCCGATGTGCTGCGGGCCGCCCTGGGCGGGGGGTCGGTCTCCGACATCGCCAAGGTCGTCCACCTCACCGAGGGCACCGTCCGCAACCACCTCTCGGCCGCGATCGGCAAGACCTCCGGGCGGAACCGGGCCGACGCGGCCCGGATCGCCGAGAAGAACGGCTGGCTCTGAGCCGCAGGCCCGCGACCCTCGGCAACAACCTCGACCCCACGCCAACCTCCACGGCCCCTCATCGCGTTGGAGGATGACAGGGACGGTGAGGAGGTGGCTGGCATGGCCCGCGGGTATGCCGTGGACCCGGACTTCGCCGAGTACGTCCGGGCGCGCCAGCACGTCCTCCTGCGCGCGGCATACCTCGTGTGCGGGGACGCCCACCTCGCCGAGGACCTCGTCCAGGGCGCCCTGGTCAAGCTGGCCGACCGGTGGCCGCGGCTGCGGGGCGAGTACCCCGACGCCTACGTCCGCCGGATCCTCTACCACGACGCCGTGTCGGCCTGGCGCAAGCGCCGTCACGAGATCGTCGGGCTGGCGGCGAGCGAGGGCGGGCCGAGCGCCGGGTCCCACCCCGCACCTGCCGAGGCCGTCGCCGACCGCGTCGACCTGGCCAACGCGCTGGACCAGCTGACGGCCAAGCAGCGGGCCGTCCTGGTCCTGCGGTTCTTCGAGGACCGCAGCGAGCACGACACTGCGGCTGCGCTCGGGGTGAGCATCGGCACGGTCAAGAGCCAGACCCACGCCGCGCTCGCCCGGCTACGCGAGATCCTGCCCGACGTCGATGCCGCGCAGCCGATGGGCCCGCCCCGCCCCGACCCGATGCGGCCCACCCGGACCGGAGGTGCCTCATGACCCGCGACCTCGGCAGCGCCCTGCGCGACCTCAGCGCAGACCTCCCCGAGCTCGACTTCGCCGAGCGGGCCTGGACGGAGGCGGGCCGCCGCCGGTCCCGGCGCCGCCGCGTGGCCACCGGCGTCGTCATGGGCGCCCTGGCCGTGGCCCTCGCCGTGGGAGCCGGCCATGCCCTCGGGAGCCGGGACGCGGCGCTGCCCGCGCGGCCGGGGCCGGACGCCACGGCATACCGGCCCGCCCACGTCCTCGTCAACGGCACGTACGTCGACCTGGCGCCCCTTCCGGGCGCGGAGGCCGGCCTGCCACGGCTCCCCGGGATCGGCGACGTCGCCCTGCCCGAGCAGCTGGGCTTCGCCGCGACCGCGTCGCTGCCGCCGCTCTCCCAGGTGGGTGGCATCGCCGAGCCGGTCCGAGCGGTGCTGCTGCGCGCGCTCGGGGACGGCACGTACCACGCGGTCCTCTACGTGCCGGGGCGCCCCGGCGGCGAGTACGTCGAGGTCGACACCGTGGCCCTCCAGCCCCTGACCCGGGCCGACGGGTCCTCGGCCGGCTACCTCGGCGCTCGCACGATCACGGACGACCGGCACGGGATCGCGCTCGTCCAGCCCGGGAAGGTCCTCACCCTCGACGTCCGCGACGGGTCGCTGCGGACCTGGCCGGTCGCCGACCACCTCGTCTCCGGCGGGTGGGCGCGCGACAACGTCACGGTCATCGCGTCCAGCGCCACGCGGGTGTGGAGCATCAACACCGCGACCGGTGGGCCGGCACGCCGTCTCACCGTGACCGCGCTGCCCGGGCAGGCCGCCCTGGCCACCGACCCCTCGGGCACGCCCGTCCTGCGCTCGGCGCGCGCCGACGGAACAGTGGGGGACGAGCGCGCGGTGCCGGCCCTGGCAACGACGTGGTGGCAGGACACGGTGTCGAACCTCGAGGGCTGGTCGGCGTCCGGCGCGTTCTTCGACACCTCGGTGCAAGCCGTGGCGAGCGGCTACCAGGGGTTGTATGCCGTGCAGTTCGACATCGTGGCCCACGGGCGGCTGCTCGCGGCGCCTGACGTGGCGGGGGTACCCAAGGGAGGCCTCGTCGCCCGCGGCTGGGCGCCCCAGGACGTGCTGCTCTACAGCTCGACGTCGGGGGTGACGGCCGACGGCGTAGGCACCACCCGCCTGCTCGCGTGGAGCGTCATCGACGGCCGGATGTGGCGGGTGGGCGACGTCGGGCCCGTGAGCACCGGGCCGGGCGGGTTCACCGGGGTGTTCGCCCTCTAGCCCTGAGGCGGCACGTTCGGTGCGTCGGCCTAGGGGGCGTCCCCCACGGCCACCGGGCGGGCCGGGTCCGCGATCCACTCGCTCCAGGACCCCACATAGGGGATGGACTCGATCCCGGCCTCGGCGAGGGCGAGCGACATGAGGGCGGCGGTCACGCCCGACCCGCACGAGGTGCCGACCGGGAGCCCCCGGTGAGCGCCCACCGACGCGGCGAGCTCACGGATCTCGGCGGGGGAGCGGAACGTCCCGTCCTCGCGCTGCGCCAGCGCCATCGGGAGGTTGACGCTCCCAGGGATGTGCCCGGCGACGTTGTCGATCGGCTCGCTGTCGCCGCGGTAGCGCTCCGCGGTACGGACGTCGAGGAGGACCCCGGTCCTGGTCATCGCCGCGGCGGCGCCGGCGTCGAGGACGGGTACCGAGCCCGGCCGCACGGTGATGTCGCCCCGGTCGACGACGGCCGTCTCCCTCGTCACCGGCAGCCCGGCCCGCCGCCAGCCCGCGAGGCCGCCGTCGAGCACCCGGACGTCGGGGTGGCCCGCCCACCGCAGCACCCACCACGCGCGCGCCGCCGAGAGCGACGTCGCCTGGTCGTAGACGACGACCGCGGTGTCGTCGCTGACCCCGCAGGCCCGAAGCGCCTCCTGAAGCACGCCGGGGTCGGGCAGCGGGTGCCGCCCCCAGCGGCCGGGCGGCCCGGCGAGGGCCGAGTCGAGGTCGAGGTGCGGGGCCCCCGGAAGGTGCCCGGCGGCATACAGCTCGGCTCCGGGCGTCCCGACGAGGGTGTACTGGATGTCGAGGGCCCTGACCTCGCCGCGGTCGAGGGCGCCCGCCAGCGCGGCGGGTCCGATGAGGGCGGTCACCTCCCCATCCAACCAAACGTCCGGCCCGGCCGGACGACGATTCGGTGCGCGCGCACGGCTCGGGGACAATGGGTACCCGATGACGACGACCACGACGCCGGGCACCGCCCCGGCCCCCGCCCCGGTCCGCGCGCCCCTGCGGATCGGTCGGCACGTCATCGGCTCGCCCGTCGTGCTCGCCCCCATGGCCGGCATCACCAACCGGGCGTTCCGGCGGCTGTGCCGCGAGTACGGGACCACTGCCGGTAGCGGGGCGAGCAGCCTCTACGTCAGTGAGATGGTGACCTCGCGCGCCCTGGTCGAGCGCAAGCCCGAGTCGCTGCGGCTGGTCGGCCACGACCCCGAGGAGCACCCGCGCTCGGTGCAGCTCTACGGAGTCGACCCGGCGACGGTGGGCCTCGCCGTCCGGATGCTCGTCGCCGAGGACCGCGCCGACCACATCGACCTCAACTTCGGCTGCCCCGTCCCCAAGGTCACCCGCAAGGGCGGTGGCGCGGCCCTGCCGTGGAAGACCGCGCTGTTCCGGGCGATCGTGGCCGCTGCGGTGCGCGAGGCCGAGGCGTATGCCGTGCCCGTCACCGTCAAGATGCGGGTGGGGATCGACCAGGACCACGTGACCTACCTCGACGCCGCCCGGATCGCGGAGGCGGAGGGCGTCGCGGCCGTGGCGCTGCACGCCCGGACCGCTGCCCAGTCCTACTCCGGCGACGCCGACTGGTCGCGGATCGCCCGGCTGAAGGAGGTCGTGACGACCATCCCCGTGTTGGGGAACGGCGACATCTGGTCCGCCGAGGACGCCCTGGCCATGGTCGAGCAGACCGGCTGCGACGGGGTCGTCGTCGGGCGTGGCTGCCTCGGCCGGCCCTGGCTCTTCGCCGACCTGGCCGCGGCGTTCGCCGGGTCGGACCACCGGGTGCGTCCCGGGCTGCGCGAGGTGACCGCGACGTTGCGGCGCCACGCGGCATACCTCGTCGACTTCTACGACGGCGACGAGCGGCGCGGGTGCCGTGACATCCGCAAGCACATCGCGTGGTATCTCAAGGGTTTCCCCGCCGGGTCCGAGGTCCGCAGCGGGCTCGCGCTCGTCGAGTCCCTCCAGGCGCTCGACGACCTCATCGGGACCCTCGACCTGGACGCCGCGTGGCCGGGGGAGCCCGCAGAGGGGCCGCGTGGGCGGACCGGGTCGCCGCGGGTGGTGGCGCTCCCGGAGAACTGGCTGGCCGGCCGCGACCTCGACGAGGCGCAGCGCGCCCAGGTCGCCCAGGCCGAGCTGTCGGTCTCGGGCGGCTGAACGCCCGAGGTCAGAGGATCTCGGTGAACGCCTTGTCGAGGTCCGCGACGATGTCGGCGGGGTCCTCCAGCCCGACCGAGAGGCGCAGGATGTCGGCGTGCGGCCGGGCGTCCTCGGGGACGGGACGGTGGGTCAGCGCCGCGGGATGCTGGATCAGCGAGTCGACGGCGCCGAGCGAGACGGCGTGGGTGATGAGCCGGCACGACGCCGCCACGGTGGCCGCCGAAGGGTAGCCGCCGCGCAGCGCGAACGCCACGATCGACCCCGGACCGCTCATCTGCCGGCCGACGAGCCCCGCAGCGTCGTCGAGGCCGGGGTAGTGGACCTCGGTGACGACGGGCTGCTCGCGCAGCCAGCCGACGACCTCCTGCGCGTTCTCCTGCGCCGCCCGCACCCGCACGGGCAGGGTCTGGATGCCGCGGTGGAGCTCGTATGCCGCCAGCGGGTGCAGCAGTGCGCCGGTCACCGACCGCACCCGGCGCAGCCGGGCCGCCCACTCGGAGCTGGTCGCGACGACCCCGCCGAGGATGTCGCCGTGGCCGCCGAGGAACTTCGTGGCGGAGTGCAGGACGAGGGCGGCGCCGTGGCGGGCCGGCTGCTGGAGGATCGGCGTCGCGAAGGTGTTGTCGACGAGCACCGGCACCTCGCCCGCCGCCTCGACGACGGCGGCGATGTCGATGAGGTCGAGGGTGGGGTTGCCCGGGGTCTCGAAGATCACCAGCCCGGTGTCGGCCTCGATGGACTCGGCCACGGTGCCTGGGGTGGCCCAGGTGACCCGGGTGCCCAGCAGTCCGGTGGTCAGCACATGGTCGGTGCCGCCGTAGAGCGGGCGGATGGCGACGATGTGTGGGGTCCCGGCGGAGACGCACGCCAGCAGGGTCGCGGTGAGCGCTGCCATCCCGGTCGCGAAGGCGACGGCCTCGTCGCAGTCCTCGAGGGCGGCGAGGGCGCGCTCGAAACGGTCGACGCCGGGGTTCCACAGCCGCTGGTAGACGAGCGGGGAGCCCGGCTCGGGTCGCAGCCCGGCGCCCATGACGTCGTAGGCGTGCCCGCCCGCCTCGATGTCGTGCAGGGGGTAGGTCGTCGACAGGTCGATCGGCGGGACGTGCACCCCCAGGTCCCGCAGGTCCTCGCGGCCCGCGTGGACGGCGATCGTGTCGGCGCGGTTGTCGGCAGCGGTCATGGGGGGTCTCCCTTTCGACGACGGTGTCACCCCCAGGATGGGCTTCCCCCGGAGACTCCGGAAGAGATCCGTGGATTCCACGGGAAATGTCACACACGACGGTGGTTCAGCGGCGGGGAGGCGGCATACGGTGGGCCGGTGACCTCGCACCACCCACTCACCCCCGGGCCCGAGCCGAGGCCGCGACCCAGCCTCGACGCCATCGATGTGGCGCTCGTGACCGCCCTCGCCGAGGACGGCCGGGTCTCCAACGCGGCGCTGGCCCGACAGGTCGGCATCGCCGAGTCGACGTGCGCCGACCGGGTCCGCGGGCTGCGCGAACGAGCAGTGGTGCGGGGCATCCACGCCGAGATCGACCCGGCCATGGTCGGGCTCGGTGTCGAGGCGATGGTGGCGCTGCGGTTCGGGGGGCACCATCGCGAGGAGGTCGAGGCGTTCCGGGACGCGGCGGTCCGGTTGCCGGGAGTGCTCGCGGTCTACAACACGAGCGGGGCCAACGACTACCTCGTCCACGTCGCCGCCGCCGGGGCCGACGCCCTGCGCGACCTCGTCCTGGACCATCTGGCCAACCGCCCAGGAGTCGCTCACGTCGAGACCTCGCTCATCTTCGAGGCCACTCGCGGCACGGCTCCGCTCGTCCCGCCCCCTGCCTGACCCCTGTGTCCGAGTTTCTGGTCGTCATGACGACCAGAAACTCGGACCCAACGCCGTGGGGGGCGAGCGTCGCCGCGTGTCAGTGCGGTCTGCGAGGCTTGACCCATGGCCCGTAGGAGGATCGGTACGCCGGGCGGGTCGCCCGAGCGCCCAGCCCTCTTCTTCAGCGGGGCCGAGGAGTTCCGGGCCTGGCTGGAGGCCAACCACGAGAGCGCCGCCGAGCTGTGGATGGGGCTCTACAAGAAGCACGTTCCCGACCGGGGGCTGGTCTGGGAGCGGGCCGTCCTCGAGGCGCTGTGCTTCGGCTGGATCGACAGCCAGGCCCAGCGCATCGACGACGACGCCGTCCGCCAGCGCTGGACCCCCCGCAAGCCCGGTAGCACCTGGAGCGCCATCAACGTCGAGGCCGTCGAGCGGCTGACCGCCGAGGGGCGGATGCGACCCGCCGGGCTCGCGGCATACGGGCGACGCCGGCCGGAGCGCACCGGGACCTACGCCTACGAACAGGGGGACGTGGCACTCGACAGGGCGCACGAGGCCGTGCTGCTGGCCGACCCGGCGGCGGCGGCGTTCTGGGCGCTCGCCACGCCGTCCTACCGCAGGGTCGCCACGCACTGGGTGGGCTCGGCCAAGCAGGAGACCACGCGCGACAAGCGCCTGGCCCAGCTCGTCGGCGACTGCGCACAGGGCCGGCTCATCCCGCCGCAGCGCTACGGCACTCAGCCGGTCTGGGTCGCCCGGGCCGCGGCCGCCGCCGAGGCGGCGCGCCGGCCCTAGGGTGGCCCCGTGACGTATGCCGACCGCGACCGCGAGCGGTGGGTCGCCGAGGACCCCGCCGTCAAGCGGGCCGACCGCGACGACTTCGCCCGGGACCGGGCCCGGCTCATCCACAGCGCCAGCCTTCGACGGCTCTCGGCCAAGACCCAGGTCGTCCAGCCCGGCAGCGACGACTTCGTCCGCAACCGGCTCACCCACTCCCTCGAGGTTGCCCAGATCGGCCGCGAGTTCGGCGCCGCGCTCGGCTGCAACGCAGACGTCGTCGACACCGCCTGCCTCGCCCACGACCTCGGCCACCCGCCGTTCGGGCACAACGGCGAGGAGGCGCTCGACGAGGTGGCCGTCGACATCGGGGGCTTCGAGGGCAACGCCCAGACCCTGCGGCTGCTCACCCGGCTCGAGGCCAAGCGCGCCCACCCCGATGGTCGTTCGGCGGGCCTCAACCTCACCCGGGCCAGCCTCGACGCCGCGACGAAGTACCCCTGGGTGCGTGGCGCGGGCCCCGGCGGGACCGGCAAGTTCGGCGTGTATGCCGACGACCTGCCGGTCTTCGCCTGGTTCCGGGACGGGGCTCCCGACGGCGGGCGGGCCTTCGAGGCCGAGGTCATGGACTGGTCCGACGACGTCGCCTACTCGGTCCACGACGTCGAGGACGCCATCGCCTCCGGGCGCCTCGACCCCGTGCGGCTGCGCGACCCCGACGACGTAGCGGGGGTGCTGGCGGTCGGGGTCGGGCTCTACGCGACGGACCTCACGACCGACGACCTCGGCGCCGCCCTGGACCGGCTCGTCGCGAGCGGCGGCGTGCCGACGGCGTACGGCGGGTCGCGCCGCGACCTCGCGGGGCTGAAGGACCTCACGTCCCGGCTCATCGGTCGGTTCGTGCTCGCCGTCGAGGTGGCGACCAGGCAGCGGCACGGTCCCGGCGACCTGACCCGGCACGCCGCCGACCTCGTCGTCCCCGACGCGACCCGCGCCGAGTGTGCGGTCCTCAAGGCCGTGGCCGCCCACTTCGTCATGTACGCCGACGAGCGGGTCGAGCTCATGGCCGGCCAGCGCGACATCGTCAAGGACCTCGTCGCGGCCTACCTCACCGACCCCGGGCGGCTCGACCCCGACCTGCGGGCCGACCACGACGCCGCGGGCTCCGACGCCGCCGCCCTGCGGGTGGTGCTCGACCAGGTCGCCTCGCTCACCGACGTGCGCGCCCTCGTGCTGCACCGGCGCTGGTGCTGAGCTGCGGTGTGGCCCGCCAGGTATAGCGTCGCCGCATGGAGTCCGAACCCGCCTGGCTGCCCGCCACCGTGCTCAGCGCTGATGAGCGGTCGCTACTCGAGGCGTTCCTCGACGAGAACCGGGCCGGGCTCGCGCGGGCGGTCGCAGGGCTGAGCGAGGAGCAGGCCCGCCGCCCGCTCGTGCCTTCGCTGACAACGCCGCTCGCGCTGCTCAAGCATGCGGCCTTCGTCGAGCGGGTGTGGTTCCCCGTCGCCCTCGGGGGACGGTCCCGGGCCGAGGTGGGCATCCCGGACACGGTCGACGAGAGCTTCGCCGTCACCGACGACGAGACCGTCGAGGGGGCGTTGGCCGAGCTCGAGCGCGCCTGGGCCGAGTCGCGCGAGCTGGCAGCGGCGTACGCCCTGGACGACCTCGCGCTGCACAACCGGAGGGGTCCCCTCTCGCTCCGGTGGATCTACGTGCACCTCATCGAGGAGTACGCCCGGCACGCCGGGCACGCCGACATCCTGCGCGAGCAGATCGAGGCGGCCGACGCGGGGGCCTGACGCCGGGCGGCCCGCCGTCGGCCGCAGCACCTAGACTCGCCGCTGACGAGGAGGGTACGTGGCGGGTCGGATCAAGGCCGAGGACATCGCGGCCGTCAAGGAGCGGTCGTCCATCGAGGACGTCGTGCGCGACCACGTGACGCTGCGCCCCGCCGGAGTGGGGTCGCTCAAGGGCCTGTGTCCCTTCCACGACGAGAAGACCCCGTCGTTCACGGTTCGCCCCACGGTCGGCGCCTACCACTGCTTCGGCTGCGGCGAGGGCGGCGATGTCATCTCCTTCGTCCAGAAGCTTGAGCACCTCACGTTCACCGAGGCCGTCGAGCGGCTCGCGGCCAAGGTCGGGATGGAGCTGCGCTACGAGGAGGGCGGCGGGGGGCGGCCCCGCGAGGAGGGCGGCCTGAGCCGGCGGACCCGGCTCATCGAGGCCCACCGGGTGGCCCAGGAGTTCTACGCCGCCGCGCTGGTCGACCGTCAGGAGGCCCGGGCCGGTCGTGACTTCCTCCGCGAACGGGGCTTCGACCGGGTCGCCGCGCAGCGGTTCGGGGTGGGGTTCGCGCCCCGCGGCGGGGAGGAGCCTCTCCCGGCACCTCATCCAGAAGGGGTTCACCGACGACGAGCTCGTCGCGGGCGGGCTGTCCGGGCGGGGGAGCCGCGGGCTCTACGACCGGTTCCGGGGGCGGTTGGTCTGGCCGATCCGCGACATCACCGGGGACACGGTGGGGTTCGGCGCGCGGCGGCTGTTCGAGGACGACCGGATCGCCGCGAAGTACCTCAACACCTCCGAGACGGCGATCTACAAGAAGTCGACCGTCCTCTACGGGCTCGACGCCGCCAAGAAGTCGATCGCCGGCGACCGCACGGCGGTGGTGGTCGAGGGCTACACCGACGTCATGGCCGCTCACCTCGCGGGGGTCGAGGGCGCGGTGGCGACCTGCGGCACGGCCTTCGGGGTCGAGCACATCAAGCTGCTGCGCCGCATCATGCGCGACGAGCCCGGCCTCGCCCCGGCCAAGGTTGTCTTCACCTTCGACGGCGACGCCGCCGGGCAGAACGCCGCGATGAAGGCGTTCGGGGAGGACCAGCGCTGGGCCTCCCAGTCCTTCGTCGCGGTCGCGGCCGACGGGATGGACCCGTGCGAGCTGCGCCTGGCCAAGGGTGACGAGGCCATCCGCAACCTCGTCGAGGACGCCCTGCCGATGTTCGAGTTCGCCGTCCGGACCACCATCGGACGCTTCGACCTCGCCACGGCCGAGGGCCGGGTACAGGCGATGCGCGCGGCGGCACCCATCGTCGGCTCGATCCGCGACACCTCGCTGCGTCCCGAGTATGTCCGCTCGGTCGCCGGCTGGCTCGGCGTCGAGGTCGAGCAGGTCGCGGCGGAGGTGGCTCGGGCCGGCCGGACGAAGGCCCACGCCGACGCGGCCGGCGACCAGCGCCCGACGCCCGCCTCCACCGACGAGGTGCCCGAGCCGAGCGACCAGGAGGGCCGGGCCGCTCTGCCCCCGCCCAACCTGCGAGACCCCGTCGTCGTCGCCGAACGCCAGCTGCTGCAGGCGTTGCTGCAGTACCCCGGGGAGTTCGCGGTTTCCACCATCGACGCGATCGGGCCCGAGGCGTTCACGGCGCCGGCGCATCGAGCCGTCTTCGACGGGGTCAGGGCCGTTGCGGCACGGGCGAGCTCGCTGTCGACCGCTGGATGGGCTGCAGCGGTCACCGAGGCGGCGCCGCTGGCCGTCACCCCACTCGTCGCCGAGCTGGCGGTGGCCCAGCTGCCGACGAAGTTCGACCAGTCGACCGGGCTGCCGCCGCGGAGGTACCTGGAGGCGCTCGTGGCCGGCGTCCAGGACGCCGCGCTCTCCCGGCAGATCGCCGACGCGACGGCGATGGTCCGTCGTCTCCAGAACGACCCTGCCCCCGACGCCGCCGCGCTGCGGGAGCGGACGATGCGCCTCCACGAGCTCGAGATGGCGCGGGTGCGGCTGCGCGAGGCACTGGGGTGAGGTCTGCGTGGAGCCGACGGCGCCTACCTCTTCCCGAGGGCGTCCGGGTGCTGCTCGACCTCCGGCCCGGCGAGCGGGTGCTCGAGTGGACGACCGACGTCCACGGGGCACTCCTCGTCGTCTCGACCACCCACCTGTATGCCGTGTCCGCACCCGCGTCCGTCCCTCCATCGGCCCTCCCACCAGCGCCCTCGGCGGGCACCGAGCCGGACCGGACCGTCCTGCTGCGCCGGCCCTGGCACCTCGTCGACGCGGGACGCTGGAACGCCGAGACCTCCAGCCTGTCGGTGACGTGGGTCGACGGCGAGCGCCGGGGGCGCTGGGCCCTCGACGATGGCGGCGGCTTCCTCCAGGCGCTGCGCGAGCGGGTCCAGGCCTCCGTCGTGCTCGGCGAGTCGGTCGACATCGGGCCTGGCCGGACCGCCCGGGTCGTCGTCCGCCGGGACCTGGCCGACGGCCGCCTGCTCGGCCAGACCATCCTGGGCCGCGGGGTGAGCCGCGAGGACCCCGCGGTGCGGATGGCCACCGAAGCGGCCCTCGACGGGCTGCGCGAGCAGGTCGGCCTCGACTGATATGTAGAGCGGTCCTAGCCCTGGGGATCCTCGCTCGCCGGGTCGATCGGCGTCGACCCGATCTGCACCTCGGTCGGGAAGTCGTCGTAGGACCGCGGGTCCTCGCGCGGCTCGATATGGACGATGAGCGAGACGCTGCCGACCTGCTCGGCAAGGTCGGCCTCGATGCGCTCGACGAGGTCGTGTCCGTGCTGGACGGTCCAGGAGCCGGGCACCAGCACGTGCACCTCGGCGAAACCCTGGTGGCCGGACACCCGGGTGCGCAGCCCGTGGAAGCCGACGTCGTCCGCGGTGTACCCGCCCAGGACCTCGGTGATGGCCGCGGACTCCTCCCGGGGCAGGGAGGCGTCCATGAGGCCACTGAAGGACTGCTGCAGGAGCCGCCAGCCGGTGACGATGATGTTGAGCCCGACGAGCATCGCGACGACCGGGTCGAGCCGCTCGACCCCGGTCACGGCGACCAGGAGGACTCCGACGACGACCCCGGCGGAGGTCCACACGTCGGTGAGCAGATGACGTCCGTCTGCGGTCAGGGTGAGCGAGCGGTGGGCGCGTCCTGCTCGCACGAGGACGAATGCCACCCAGCCGTTGACGATCGAGGCGACCACCGAGATGGCCAGGCCGACCCCGACGTTCTCGAGGGGCTGTGGGTGGAGGAAGCGCTGCACTGCGGTCCAGATGATGACAACCGCGGCGACGAAGATCATCTGTCCCTCGGCGGCGGCGGAGAGGTACTCGGCCTTGGTGTGCCCGAACTGATGCCCGGAGTCGGCCGGACGAGCCGCGATGGTGAGGGCGATGAGGGCGACGATCGCCGCGACGAGGTTGACGGTGGACTCCGCGGCGTCCGACAGCAGCCCGACGGACCCGGTCAGCAGGAAGGCCCCGCTCTTGAGCGCGATGGTCACGAGTGCTGCCACGATGGACAGCCACGCGAAGCGCCTCAGGTCGGGCCGGGTCTGGATCACCGCAGCATTGTCCCGTACCCGTCCGGATCCCGTCCCAGCCGTCCGTGTGGCGCCCACCACTGTCGAGCGAACCGTTTTCTCGGGGAGTGCCCTCCTTTGCTATCGTGGCCGGGCGCTGCCGCAGCGATCCTGCGGCAGCCTTTCCTCCGTAGCTCAATTGGCAGAGCAGCCGGCTGTTAACCGGCAGGTTGTTGGTTCGAGTCCAACCGGGGGAGCGGCATGGAAGGCCCCTGACCAGCGAAAACGCGAGGTCGGGGGCCTCTGTCTTTCTGCTGCAGCGGCTATGCATCGTTCGGCGTGACCGCCTCTCTCGGCGAGGACAGCGCCACGGCACTTCTCGTCGTCTCGCGGCGCCGTCGGGTACTCGGTCGACGGGCGACAGCCCGGCGACCGGCTCCCTCAAGGTCGTAAGCGTGATGGCCCGGCCCGACACCGAAGTTGTTGTTGCCCTGGCCCCGGCTGGGGCCCTGGCAAGTGACGCAGATGATGGGCGCGCAAGCGCGTCACGTCGCCCAGAAAGGGCTACGTCCGATCGTCCGCGGCGGGACTGGCTCGCAACGTGGGACCGGATCTGTCGGTGTAGGCCACTGCGAGCCTGAACACGGCCCACAGCACCCCGGTCACCGCGGTGGCGACCAGAGCCACCACGAGGTCGGGCGCGAACAGGCGCAGCGTGCCCAGCGGGGTGCCGAACAGGTTTGACACCAGGCCGAGAAGGACCCACGCCGCGGCGAGTGTGGTGAGCAGCGGGAACCACAGGCTGAACAGGCCGAACACACCCGACGTGGACTTGGCGCGAACCTTGGTGCGTCGAAGCCAGGCCCACACCATGCTGAGGAGGTAGACGATCGGCAGGGCCACCAGAGCGATGAACAGCGCCTTCCGGGACCACCCGGAGCCCTCGACGTCGTCGTCGAGGCCGAGCGCCCGGTCGGCGATGCCGACGCGGAGCTGGCCCGTTTCGGCGAAGCCGAACCCACTGCCGCCGTTGACGAGCACGACAGCCGCCTTCTTCTCGGCGGGGACCATCATCGCGAGGGTCTCGACGCCGGGGCTGGACCCGTATGCCACACCGGCCCGGTGCTGGGCTCCAGCTTCCAGCCGAAGCCGTAGGACGGCGAGACGCCGCTGGCCGGGCGCATCATCAGCGCCTTGCCTTCGGCGCTCAGCACGTCGTCCTCGCCGTTCATCATCATCTGCAGGTAGCGCGCCAGATCGCTGGCGCTGGCCACGACCCCTCCTGCGGGGCCGTTGCCCTCTCGGTCGTGGTGTCGGGCAGCGGCTGCTTGGTGCCGAACCACGGCGTGTGCCCGGTCGCCATGTCGGCGTGGACCTTGCCGTCGGCGACGAAGCTGTCCTGCATCCCGACCGGCTCGAGGATGTGCTGCGTAACGTAGGCCTGGTACTCCTGCCCGCTGACGACCTCGACCACCCGACCGAGGATCTCGTAGTTCGCGTTCGAGTACTCCCACTGCGTGCCGGGTGCGCCTGCTGGCGTGACCGCCGCGGCTGTGCCACCCCGCGGGCGAGCCCATCCCCCTCCCGGTCGGGTCCGGATGCGCGGCGTTGCCCTGCCCCGTGGAGAAGCCGCTGGTGTGGCTGAGCAGCTGACCGATGGTGATCGCCCCGGCGGGCCGGCCCGAGAACACGTCGAGATAGTGCGAGACCTCGGTGTCCAGGTCGATCTTGCCCGCCTCGACCAGCTGCATGACCGACAGTGCCGTGAAGCTCTTGGAGATCGAGCCGATCACGAACGGGGTGT
>CAWDBE010000005.1:0-546616 GCA_963800435.1 uncultured Actinomycetota bacterium | reverse complement strand
GACACGGAAGAGGTCGGCAGTTCAAACCTGCCATCGCCCACCATCGACGAGAACGGCGCTTGACCTGCAGGTATTCGGGCAGGGCGCGGTCGTCGTGAGCGGCCTCGGCAGGGTCGGTGTCGACGGATGGTGCCCCGTGAGTGACTAACTGAGTGACTACGGGCCGTCCGCGCCGCCCGTCGCGCGGTCCGTGAGTGTTCGCTGGCGGCCGGGGGCGTCCGCTGGGGTTCGCTCCGCCGGCAGTTCTGGGAGGCGGTTTCGGGGCCGGTTCGAGTTATGTCAGCTTCACCGATGCCCGGCTCTGGCTGCCGAACGGATCGGGCATCCGCTTTCTGGCCGGCACAATGGCGCCTGTGGCGAACGTGGGAGAGACCGACGACGCAGCGCGGCTGGAGCTTGTCGTTCCCTCTCTCGAGTTCCTGCCTGACTACCTCGACGCCGTGCGGCGCGGCTGGATGGGTGACCGGGTCCTGTTCGGTTCCTCCGAGGAGCTGCTCGTGTTGGCGGAGAAGGACCCGCAGCTGGTCCTCGACCGGCTGCGAGACCGGTCCACGGACGGCGTCCTGTACTACGGGGACGGGTCGACCGCTCCGCGTCTGCCTGCGCTGTTCCGGTGGTTGTGGGACGGGGAGTTCGCCGGGAACATCGACCTGCGGTGGCGGCCTGATGGAGACGGCCGGTTGCCCGATGACATCCCTGGGCATGTGGGCTATGCGACCGTGGAGTGGAAGCGAGGTCGCGGGTATGCGACCAGGGCGCTGTCGCTGATGCTTGCACTCGCCAAGGATGAGGGAATGGCCCGGGTCGAGCTGGTTACCGATGTGGACAACGTCGCGTCGCAGCGGGTGGTGGAGAGCAACGGAGGAGTACGCGTCGAGGAGTTCGAGCAGGTGGATCGTCTCGGTGGTGGCCACGCATTTCGATGGCGCATCAACCTCACCTGACTCCGGATCGTCACGGAGGGCCCACCTCGTCGGTCCGGGTAGGGCAAGACACCTCGGCCAGCGGAGCGAGGAGACCGCGAGCGGGAGTTGAGTCCGGCATGGTGGTGTACGAGTAACCGGTGAGCGTGTCCTGCGGACGCAGGTGCGGTCACCGCGTGATCCTTCGAGTGATCTCTGACAACCGACTCGAAGAAGGACACCACGATGACCGCGACACCCAGTATCGACCATGCCCGGTTCTTGCACGAGGAGCTGGCCCAGGCCAGCCCGGACCTGATGCGTGAGCTGCTGGCCACGTTCGTCAACGCGCTGCTGTCCGCGCGGGCCGACGCCGTGTGCGGCGCCGAGTACGGCCAGCGCAGCGAGGAGCCGGTCACCCGGCATAACGGGTACCGGCACCGGGACCTGGACACCTGGGTCGGGACCCTGGACGTGGCGGTGCCGAAGCTGCGGGGAGGGGTCGTTCTTCCCGGACTGGTTGATGACCCGGCGCCGGCGGGCCGAGGCGGCTTTGGTCACCGTGGTGGCGACCTGCTACCTGCTCGGGGTCACCACCCGCCGGATGGACAAGCTCGTCCGTAGCCTCGGCATCACCGGGCTGTCCAGGTCCCAGGTCTCCGAGATGGCCAAGGACCTGGATGCCCAGGTCGAGGCGTTTCGGGCCCGGCCCTTAGACGCCGGCCCGTACACCTTCGTGGCGGCGGACGCGTTGACGATGAAGGTCCGTGAGGGTGGCCGGGTCGTCAAGATCGCCGTGCTGGTGGCGACCGGCGTCAACGCCGACGGGTACCGCGAGATCCTCGGTGTGCACACCGCGACAACCGAGTCCGGAGCGGGCTGGCTGGGGTCCTTCCGCGATCTGGTCGCCCACGGCTCACCGCGGCGGGTCCGGTCGGGATGGTCGGGCCTTACCCCCGGTTCTTGGACACGGTGGTGGATTATGCCGCTGACGGGAGCGTTGCGGCGTGACCGGTCTCGTGGGCGACCGGTGTTGTACCGGATGAGCCACCGGGCGATTCGGCGGCGAGCCAGCCCATGGCCAGGGCGGTGAGGCTCCAGGCGACCAGGTCGACCCAGGCGAGGCCGAGGAAGACGGTGGTGACGAAGTGGAGCGGCTGGGAGAGGGTCAGTGCCCAGCCGACGGCGGCCGGCAGTACGCGGCGGCGCAGGCAGAGCACGCCGAGCAGCACGGTGCCGAGGACGTGGGCCGCGACGAAGACCCCGAGCCCGACGCCGTAGGCCGGGTGCAGCCCGTCGAGCAGCGGCCGGTCGCTGGCCGGGTCGAGGCCCTGCTTCGCTCCGGTCCACAGCACCATGTCGCCGACGAGCAGGACCGGCAGGCTGAGGTAGCCGATCAGGGTGAGTCCGAAGGCCCAGGCCCGCAGTCGGCCGGCCGGGAGGGCTGTCGCGGACGGCGTAGAGGCCCGGGAGCCAGGGTCAGCGTGGCCACGAGACCGAGCCACAGCACCGCGCTCTGCTGGCCCGGGTGGGCGGCGACGGCGCGAGCTGACGCGGTGCTGTCCGCGGCGGTGTAGTAGGGCAGCAGGAAGCGCAGCATCGCGACGCATGCCGGCCCGACGACGGCCAGCGCTACGCGCAGCGGTGCGGTTCATCCGATCGACCCTCGCGCGGGTCCCGGGCCGGGCGAGGAGCACGATGCCGACGATCGTGAGCGCCACGATCGCGGCGGCGAGGACGACGGCGGGTGCCGGCACCCCGCCGACCACGAAGGCCGGAACGGCGCTCAGGGCCGAGAGTGAGCGCAGGACGACGAGCGGGCCGAGCGCCCAGCGCCGGCCCGCGCCAGGTGAGCGCCACCAGGACGAGCGACGCCACGCCGAGGGCGGCGCCGGCGATCGCGATCGAGTAGGGCGGGTGCTCGCCGTCGGTCACGGCGAGGTCGGCGATGTCGACCAGCGAGAGTACGGCGAGGATCACCAGGCCGGTGGTTCTGCTCATGTCTGCCTCCTGAGATTGAGGAGCGTTCTCAGGCTCGCGGCGCGGCATCGCCCGCCGGCAGGCGCAGACCGCCCGCGCCACCGGGAAGTTGCCCGGGCCGACCCGGGAAGATCACCCGAGACAGCGGGGAGCCGGATGGGCCAGACTCGGTCCGTGAGACCAAGGCCGGCGTCGTTGCGCTCGCGGGCGGCTGCCTGCTGCTCGCGGCGGTGGCGGCGGTCGCCTGGGTCCTGGTCGGGTGGTCCTTCCACGAGGCCGTGGACGCCTTCGTGGTGAGCAACCTCGTCATCGGCCTGAGCTTCGGTCGTCTGCGGTGCGGTCGTCGCGTGGTACCGACCCGGCGCATCCGGTCGGGTGGCTCTACCTGGTGGGCGGGCTGTGCCAGACGCTGAGTGCCGCCTGCGCGCCGTCGGCCCAGGTCACCATCGTCCACACGGACCCGCTCTGGTTGACGCGGCCGCTCGTCACGGTCTTCGCCGTGGCCTGGCCGGTGCACATCGGCATCTTCCTGCCCTTGTCCCTCTACCTGCTTCCCGACGGGAGGCTGCCCTCTGCGCGCTGGCGGCCGTGGTTCGTGCTGTTCGCCGTGACCTCGCCGCTGTTCGTGCTGGAGAACGGCAACGGACACTCCGACGGCACCTTCCCCGACGGCTTCCTGCTCCTTCCGGTCGACGGCGCCTGGTCGACGCTCTGGTCGGCCAGCGAGATGCGCTGGGTGCTGTCGATGCTGGTCGGGCTCGCTGCCCTCGCGACGCGCTACGTCCAGGGCGACGAGGTGGTGCGGCGTCAGCTGCTGTGGGTGGTGCTGGCCGCGGGGTTCGTGCTCGCGGCGGTCGCGCCGTGGGCACTGGTCGCGGGTACGCCGCTCGTCGTGCTGTTCGCGATCCCGCTGCTGCCCGCCGGCATCGCGATCGGCGATCCTGCGGCACGGACTGCTCGACATCCGCCTCGTGATCGCGCGCGGCGTTGCCTACCTCCTCCTGTCCGGTCTCGTGCTCGCCGGGTACGCCGTACTCGTCCTGGTGCTCTCCGGCGTCGCGTCGGCCCTGCTGGTGGCGATGCTCGCCCTGCCGCTGCGGGCGCGCCTGCAGACCGCCGTCGAGCGTGTGCTGTACGGCGATCGCGGTGACCCGGCGCGCGTCGCGGCCGAGGTGGGCGGTGCGCTGCAGGACCTGTCCGTCGGGGCTCGATCGCGGTGCGCGCCAGCATGCGGCTGCCCGTACGTCGCGATCCGCGACGACCGGGACCAGATCCTCGGCTCGTCGGGCAGTCCCGGGCCAGTGCGGTGGTCGCCCTGCCGCTCGGCGATCGAGCCACGCTCGAGGTCGGGCTGCGCGCCGGAGAGCGGCGGCTCGCGGCCGCCGATGCCGCGAGTGCTCGCGATGCTCTCGGGCCCCCTGGCCGTCGCGGTGGCGGCCACGCACGCGGCCCGCGAGGTCCAGATCGCACGCGAGAGGCTGGTCACCGCCCGCGAGGAGGAGCGGCGCAGGCTTCGTCGCGACCTGCACGACGGGCTCGGCACGCTGCTCACCGGAGTCGTCCTCTCCGCCGACGCGGCCGCCAACACCGCCGCGTCCCAGCCCCGAGAGTCGGCGGCGCTGCTCGCCGCGGTGCGGACCGATCTCCGCACTGCCGTGCAGGAGGTGCGCCGGCTCGTCGACGACCTCCGCCCCGTCGCGGTCGACGAGCTCGGGCTGGTGCGCCGCCCTGGAGATCCGGGCCGCGCAGACCGTGCGCCGCGCCGACGGGGCGCCTCTGGTGGTCACCGTGGAGACCGACCTCGACCAGCCGCTGCCCGCTGCCCTGGAGGTCGCGGCCTACCGCATCGCCACCGAGGCCCTGACCAACGTCGTGCGCCACGTCGGCCGCGTCGCGGGCGCGGATCCGGCTGAGCGTCCGCGAGGGCGCTCTCGAGGTCGAGGTCCACGACGACGGCCGACCGAGCCCTGGGGCACCGGCGTCGGCACCGCCAGCATGCGCGAGCGAGCCGAGGAGCTCGGCGGCACCTGCGAGCGCGGGCCCGGGTCCCGACGGCGGCCTCGTGCGCGCCCGCATCCCGATCGGGCGCCGCATGATCCGCGTCCTCGTCGCCGACGATCACCCGGTGATGCGCAACGGCCTGGCGGCGCTGCTCGGCTCCCTCGACGGGATCGAGGTGGTGGCCCAGGCGGCCGATGGCCGCGAGGCGCTGCGGGAGGCGGTGCTCCACCGCCCGGACGTGGTGCTGCTCGACCTGCAGATGCCGGGCACCGACGGCTTCGAGGCCCTGCGCCAGCTGTCACGGTCGGTGCCGCGCCACGGCTGTGTGCGTGCTGACCATGTTCAGCGACGACGACTCGCTGTTCGCCGCGATGCGGGCCGGCGCGCGCGGCTACCTCCTCAAGGGAGCCGAGCAGGAGGACATCGAGCGCGCCGTACGCGGCGTCGCGGCGGGTGAGGCCGTCTTCGGCCCCGGCGTCGCGCAGCGGGTGCTCGCCCAGCTCACCACCCCAGCCCGCCAGGTCAGACCCCGTTCCCGGAGCTCACCCCGCGAGAAAGGAGGTCCTCGACCTGCTCGCGGCCGGGCGGTCCCCACGGGAGGTGGCGAGCGCTCTCGGGCTGGCACCCAAGACCGTCGGCAACGTGGTGTCGAACATCCTGGTCAAGCTCCGGCTCACCGACCGCGGGCAGGCGGCGATCGTGGCGCGGGAGGCCGGCATGGGCGGGCCGGCAGACCGCCGACCGGCTGACCCACGATGCAGACGGACCTGCCGGACCATGGTCGGAAGGCGGCAGCACAACGCGGTCCTTAAGTGTCCGGAGGAGAGTGGGTGCCCAGTAAGTGGCCACGGGGTGCACGACGACACTTTCGTCATGCCCATCGCTCAGCCAACGCACTCAACTCGGCAGCGGTCACCGCCCTCCTCGCGACTGGCGGCCGCACGGTCCGCCGCAAGACCTCAAGGATCAGATACGGAAAGTGCTGACCCGCCAGTCGCTACCGGAACCGAGCCTCCCAGCCACGCCAGGCACTCGGCTAGAACCCATGAGAGTCGCACGTCGTCGACGGTCGGCGCCGGGGCGAGTGACTAAGTGAGTGACTAAGTGAGTGACAACGGCAGCGGACTTCGACGGACGTCTGTGGACGCCGGGGGAGTGGCCTCGTGCTCAGCGCAGGCATGTCGTGCGGGGAGATGATGGTTGACACGGAAGAGGTCGGCAGTTCAAACCTGCCATCGCCCACCAGAGACGAGAACGGCGCCTGACCTGCACGTATGTGGGTCGGGCGCCGCTGTTGTGAGCGGACTCTGCGGCGCCGGTTTCGACCGATGGTGCCCCCTGCTTGACTAACTGCTTGACCACGCGCCGATTGCGGCTGCCAGCGGCCGGTCCGTGGGTGACCGGGAGCGTCCGCGGGAGTGCGCTCTGGCGCGGGTACTGGGAGGCGGTTTCGCTGCCCGTTGAGATCTATGTCAGCCTCACGATGCCCGGTTCTCGCTGACTGGCGGGGCCAAGCGCAGCCCCTGAACCCCCGAGATCTGTCCCAAGAAGTGGTGGGTTCGGCTCAGGGCGATGGACGCTGCGACCAGACCCAACAGCGCCTCAGGGTAGGCCGTCTTCGGGGGTCGGACATGGAAACGAATGCCCGCCTGACGGGAGAAATGCCGGAGGTCTCATCCGCGTGGGCAACAACCCGCCGGAACTTCACCGACCCCTCCAACAGCTGACTTAGCGACTCGGGTGTCAAACGGAGCCCCTCGGTAGGCTGACAACACATCCCCGAGACAGGAGCTGATCACGCGTGACCGTTGCTGGGCCGACTTTCGACCTGGTGGTTGCCGCAAACCGCCTCCCCGTTGACCTCGTTGTCGACGCTCACGGCGAGGGCACCTGGCAGCGCAGTCCGGGCGGTCTTGTGTCGGCGATGGAGGGGGTCATGGCGGACCGGGACGCGGCGTGGGTCGGCTGGGCCGGCGAGCCCGGACCTGCCCCTGAGCCGTTCCGCCAGGGCAACCTCTTCCTGCATCCGGTGGACCTCACCTCGGCTGAGATCGAGGAGTACTACGAAGGTTTCAGCAACGACACGCTCTGGCCGATCTACCACGACGTGATCGTTCAGGCGACGTTCCACCGCCACTGGTGGAACACCTACCGGGCGATCAACCAACGCTTCGCGCAGGCCATCGCTGAGGTGGCCGCGCCGGCTGCCACCGTCTGGGTGCACGACTACCAGCTGCAGCTGGTGCCGGCGATGTTGCGGGCGATCCGGCCCGACCTGCGCATCGGATGGTTCAACCACATACCCTTCCCGCCGGTCGAGCTCTTCGCCCAGCTGCCATGGCGTCGGGCGCTGGTCGAGGGGCTGCTGGGCGCGGACTTCCTCGGCTTCCAGCGCACCGCCGATGCCGAGAACTTCCTGCGTTCCTGCCGCCGTTTGCTGGGCATGTCGACCAAGGGCGACACCGTGACGTTCACCCCCCCTGGTGACGACCCGGTACGACGAACGGTGCGGGCGAGCGCCATCCCGATCTCGGTGGACTTCCGGGGGCTGTCGGCGCTGGCCCGCACCCCGGAGGTCCTCGCCCGCGCGGCCGAAATCCGTGCCTCGCTGGGTGACCCGGAGATCCTCATGCTGGGCGTCGACCGGCTCGACTACACCAAGGGCATCCGGCACCGGCTGAAGGCCTACGGAGAGCTCCTGCGGGACAAGGCGCTGGCCCCACCCAACGTGACGCTGATGCAGGTTGCGACGCCAAGTCGGGAGCGCGTGGACGCCTACCGCGTGCTGCGCGAGGAAGTGGAGCGCACGGTCGGGCAGATCAACGGCGAGTACTCCGTTCTGGGCTCGACCGCGATCCACTACCTGCACCATTCCTATCCCCGTGAAGAGATGGCCGCGATGTTCGTGGCCGCGGACATCATGCTTGTGACGCCGCTGCGTGATGGCATGAACCTGGTCGCCAAGGAGTACGTCAGCTGCCGCAACGATCTTGGTGGCGCCCTGGTGCTGTCCGAGTTCACCGGTGCCTGGCACGAGCTGCACCAGGCCTTCATCTGCAACCCGCACGACATCGAGGGCGTCAAGCAGACGATCATGCGCGCGATCATGACCCCCGAGGACGAGCGGTCGCCGCCGGATGAAGGCGATGCGCAAGCGTGTCGCTGACCACGATGTTCAGCGGTGGGCATCCCGCTACCTCGAGGCACTCGCGTCGGCGCCGTCAAGACCGCACCGGCCGACCCGGGCCAGCGAAGAGGAGCTACTCGCCGTCGAACGTGCCAACCGGGCCAACCTCCGGGCATCCGACAGAGCCTCAGAGCGGATCGGCAGTTGAGCGAGGTGGGCGAGGACCTGCGTATCGCGCTCGCCGCCTTCGCTGCCCGGCCCCGAGTCCTCGTGGCTGTCGACTTCGACGGCACGCTCGCTCCGTTCGTCACTGACCCCCTGCAAGCCAGGGCCGTGCCCGGTGGTCTCGAGGCGTTGCGCGAGGCAGCAGCCCTGGGCGGAGTCACCACGGCGGTCGTGTCGGGGCGCGACCTCGCGACCTTGGAGATGTTGACCGGCATTGGTCCAGACGACGGCATCACCCTGATCGGCAGCCACGGCGCCCAGACCAACCGCAGGGACCGGGCCGGGCTCGTGTCGGCCGCCGGTGCTGCCTTCCTCGACGAGGCCGCGGCGGCTCTGCTGGCGACCTTGCGTGACGAGCTTGAGGCGATCAGATCCCGTTACCCCGCGGTGCGACTGGAGCACAAGCCTGCCGCTGTCGTGCTGCATACCCGGGGCGTCGAGCCGTCGGCGGCCGAGGCAGCCACCAAGGCCGCATACGAGGCGGGCCGACGGCATACGGGGGTGCATGTCATACCCGGCAAGGAGGTCGTCGAGCTGTCTGTGTCCGCGGCGGACAAGGGCAGTGCCCTGGCCGACCTGGCGCGAGCGTCGAGCTCGGACGCGACTCTCTACGTTGGGGACGACGTGACAGATGAGCGAGCGTTCGCCGCGCTCCACCCCTTGTCGGGCGACCTGACCGTCAAGACCGGTGCCGGCGAAACCGTTGCCGTGCAACGGGTACCGGACCCCGAGGCCGTCGTCGAGCTGCTCAAGCTGTTCGTCGACGTGCGGCGTCCGCAAGGTTGACGCTGCTCGCTCAAGCAGTCCGCAGCCAGCTCCCGAAGCACCGCACCGGCCATCTTGCGCGATGTGCCGCACCTGTCGATCCACGCACGACCAGCTCTGGGCGGAAGATGTACTCGGCGCGAGGTACAGGGTCGCCGTTGATCTGGTCCAGCAGTGCAGGGACGGCGGTCTCGCTTATCGCCTGGACGCTCTGACGCACGCTGGTGTGGGTGCTTGACCAACTGCTTGACAACCGCGGCCGACTTCGACGCACATGCAGGGACGTTGGGGGACCGGTGCCGTGCTCGGACGCACGTGTAGGAACGTCCGCGAACAGATTGAGAATGCTTGACACGGAAGCGGTCGGCAGTTCAAACCTGCCATCGCCCACCAGAGACGAGAACGGCGCCTGACCTGCACGTATGTGGGTCGGGCGCCGCTGTTGTGAGCGGCCTCGTCAGGGTCGGCCTCGACGGATGGTGCCCCGTGAGTGACCAGCTGAGTGACGACGGGCCGTCCGCGCTCGCCCGTCGCGCGGTATCCGCCTCCTGGCGGGCACAATGGCCAGGGTGGCGAATGTGGGACAGACCGAGGACGCGGCGCGGGTGGAGCTGGTCGTTCCCTCGCTCGAGCTCCTGCCTGACTACCTCGATGCTGTGCGGCGTGGGTGGATGGGTGACCGGGTCCTGTTCGGTTCGTCCGAGGAGCTGCTCGCGTTGGCGGAGCAGGACCCGCAGCTGGTCCTGGACCGGCTGCGAGACCGGTCCACGGACGGCGTCCTGTACTACAGGGACGGGTCGGCGGGTCCGCGTGTGCCTGCGCTGTTCCGGTGGGTGTGGGACGGGGGGTTCGCCGGGAACATCGACCTGCGGTGGCAGCCTGGGGAGACGGCCGGTTGCCCGATGACATCCCTGGGCATGTGGGGTACGCGACGGTGGAGTGGAAGCGAGGTCGCGGGTATGCGACCAGGGCGCTGTCGCTGTTGCTTGCCCTTGCCAAGGCTGAGGGGATGACCTGGGTCGAGCTGGTCACCGACGTGGACAACGTCGCGTCGCAGCGGGTGGTGGAGCGCAACGGCGGGGTGCGCGTCGAGGAGTTCGAGCAGACGGATCGTCTCGGTGGCGGCCACGCGGTTCGCTGGCACATCAACCTCACCTGACTCCGGATCATCACCGGGCCCACCTCGTCGGTGGGGTTGTGCGAATGCGGCGCCTGTACCGACCGATGGTGCCCGCTGCATCCGGTCTCGACAGGACCGGGACCCCTTCGGGGTCCATGATGGGGTGTGCGTGTCCGCGTGCTCGGCGGTTTCGCGGTGGAGATCGACGGCACGACGGTCGGTCCCCGCGAATGGCGGCTGCGTCGAGCCCGGCACCTGGTGGCGATGCTCGCCCTGGCGAACGGACACCGCCTTCCGCGTGACCGGTTGCTGGAGGCGTTGTGGCCCGAGCAGGATCCGGAGGCGGCGAGCCACAACCTGCACCAGGCGATGTACGTCGCTCGCCGAGTGCTCCGGCATCCCGGCAACGCCGACGTGCTGACCATGGACGCGGATCAGGTGGCGCTGTGTCCGACCGGGGTCGTGGAGGTGGACGCCCTCGAGTTCGAGCGCCGTGCTGCGCTCGAGCTCGCCAGGTCGCCCGCGGACGCCGACGCCGATCTGTTGTCCGAGGTCGACGGCATGTATGCCGGTGACCTGCTCCCGGAGCTGCCCTACGCGGACTGGGCCGTCGAGCGCCGCGCCGCCCTGCGGGAGACACACCATGCCGTCCTGGTGCGGCTGGCGGAGGCGCAGGCTCGGGACGGCTTGTCCGAGGCGGCACAGCTGGTGCTCGAACGGGTGCTCCTCGAGGACTCGGTCCACGAGGGCGCCGTGCGCGCGAGCATGCTCCTGCTCGCGGGCGCAGGCCGACGTTCCGCCGCTCTGGAGCGGTATGAGGCCTTGCGCGAGAGCCTCCTCGAGGCGTACGGCACCGACCCCGACGCCCAGTCTCGGCAGTTGTTCCGCGAGCTGCTCCACTCGCGGGAGCCGGCCGAGGCGTCGCTGGGTCGTCTCCCCTCGCCGGCCACCAGTTTCGTCGGGCGCGAGCGTGAGCTGGGCGATGTCGGAGAGCTCATGCGGCATGGTCGTCTCGTCACCCTGACCGGGCCGGGTGGCTGCGGCAAGACGCGGCTGGCCATCGAGTCCGCCAGGGCGCTCAAGGGTGCGTACTCGCACGGTGCCTGGTTCGTCGACCTCGGGGCGCTCTCGGATGGCGAGCGGGTGCCCGACGTCGTGGCCGATGCCCTCGAGCTGAGGCCGGGCGCGGGTGCCGACCCGCTGCGATCCCTGGGCCTCCAGCTGAGGGCCTGGCGAGCGCTGATCGTCCTCGACACCTGTGAGCACCTCCTCCCGTCGTGCGCGGAGCTGGTCGAGGCGCTGATGGAGCAGTGCCCGGAGGTCCACTTCCTCGCGACGAGCAGAGAGCCCCTGCACGCCGCAGGAGAGATCCGCTTCCGGGTCCCCTCGCTCGCCCTGCCGCCAGCCGGAGCGGGCTGGAGTGACGACGGGGGTGCGGAGCCGGTGGCCGGGTTCGCCGCCGTGCGGCTGTTCGTCGACCGGGCCCGGCAGGTGCGACCCCAGTTCGCTCTCGCAGGTGACAACACGGAGTCCGTCGTGCGTCTGTGTCGCTCTCTTGACGGCATCCCCCTCGCGGTCGAGCTCGCCGCAGCCAGGGTGGTCCTGCTGGAGCCCGGCGAGATCGTCGAACGACTCGACCGAGCCCTGTCGGTGCTCGCCTCCGGTGATCCTGGGAGAAACCGGCACGCGTCGATCCGGGCCGCGCTCGACTGGAGTCACGACCTGCTCTCGCCGGAGGAGCAGGTCCTGTTGCAGCGGCTGTCCTGCTTCGCGGGCTCCTTCGACCTCCCTGCCGTCGAGGCGGTGTGCGGCGGTGCACCGCTGGGCACTGATCTGGTCGACCAGCTGTCCCGGCTGGTCGACAAGTCCCTCGTCCTGGTCGTGCGTCGTCGCGGTGGCACCCGCTACCGGTTGCTCGACACGGTGCGACAGTTCGGGAACGAGAAGCTGACGCAGGCCGGCGACGCCGACGTCGTGGCGGCCCGGCATTGCGCCCACTACCTGTCGGAGGCCCAGCGACTCGACCCTGAGCACGGCGATGCGCCCCAGGACCAGGTCCTCGGACTGCTCGAGCGCGAGCACGACAACTTCCGCGCCGCGTTGCGGTGGTCCATCGAGCACAACCCCGACTCGGCGCTCGCCCTCACTGCGAGCCTGTGGCTGTTCTGGTTCCTGCGCTGTCAGGTCGTCGAGGGTGGGCAGTGGGTGGACCGGGCACTCGAGGCGGCCCCGGCACCCAGCAGCGCCCGTGCCCAGGCCCTGGTGGGCTTGACCGGTCTCAACGCCCGCCGGGGGCTGTCCGACAGGATCAGGAACCAGGCTGCCGACGCGGTGCAGGTCATGCGGGAGCTCGACGACCCGGTGGGGGTCGCGCTGCACCGGCTCGTCCACGCGAGCATGGTGTGGGCAACTCACGACGTGGCTGAGGCCGAGCGGTTGGCCGCCGAGGTGGTCGACGATGTCGCCGACCTCGGACGCCCTGAGCTGCTCGCCGCCGCGACCTGGCTGCAGGCGCACTGTGCCTTGACCCGCGAGAACGGCGACACCGCCGAGCGCCTGCTGGGCGAGTGCCTGGCGCAGCTGGGCGAGGTGGATCCCCGATGTGCTCCCTTCCTCACCATCGTCACACCTTGCGTCGTGCTGGTCCCGGTGGCGGGCCGCCTGTTGCCGTCGCACGAGGAGTCGTTGCTCGTCGGTCGGCGGGTGGGGACCGCCCAGGCGATCGGCTTCGTCCTGGCCGCCCGCGGGTACGCGCTGCGCCTGCGCGACGACCTGGGCGCGGCGGCGGCTGCGGTAACCCAGGCGGTGCGCCAGTTCGAGGGGCTCGGCGACAAGCTGGGGCGGGCCCAGGCCCTCAACCAGCTTGGGTGCATCGCTCGGGACGAGCGTCGGTTCGAGGACGCCGAGACCTGCCTGCGCGAGGCCTACGCCTTGCGGCACGAGGTGGGGGACCGGCGCGGCGAGTGGATGACCCGCGCCAACGCCGCGTTCTCCCGGTCGTTGCAGGGGGACATCGTCGGTGGCCGCGATCAGGCACTGACCTGCCTGGCGGCATTCGAGGCGGTCGAGGACATGCCGTCCATTGCGAACACCCTCGGCATTCTCGGGGCCCTCGCCCTGGCATCCGGTGACCTCGCCCAGGCCCGGGAGTGGTACTCCCGCACGGTCACCGGGTTCGTCCGCCAGTCGTGGCCGCGGGTCGAGGCGTGGTACCGCATCGTGCTCGCGGAGGTCAGCGTCGAGCTCGGCGACGAACGGGCGGCTCGGTCCGAGGTGGCCGGGGCCGCCACGCTGCTGAAGTTGCAGCGTTCCCTGCTGGCGCAGGAGCGCCTGGACGCACTGTGCCGACGGCTCGACCTGTCGTCTCGATGATGTTGAGCCGCTGTTGATCTCCCGCGCCTAGCGTCGGTTCAGATCGAGGAACGGAGCTGACCATGCAGCATCAGCCAGGACCAGCCACGCTCAACGAGCTCGTGGGCCAGATCGCCGGGGCGGTAGTGCTGCCGACCGATGACGGGTATGACGCAGCCCGGGAAGTGTGGAACGCCGCCCACGACCGGCGGCCCGCCGTGGTCATCCGGTGCCAGGGCGCGCCGGACGTCGCCGAGACCGTGCGGTTCGCGCGCAGCGAGGGCCTGCTCCTGGCGGTGCGGGGCGGGGGCCACTCCGCCGCCGGATTCTCCACCTGCGACGACGGGGTCGTTCTCGACACCAGCCCGATGAGCGAGGTCCGCGTCGACCCAGCGGCTGCCAGGGCACACGTTCAGGGAGGCTGCCTGTGGCGTGACGTGGATGCCGCCACGCAGCGGTACGGGCTCGCCGTGACCGGGGGCCTGGTCTCGTCGACCGGAGTCGCCGGGTTCACGTTGGGGGGAGGGATCGGCTGGCTCGCCCGCAAGGTCGGCCTGGCGGCGGACAACCTGCGCTCGGCGGACGTCGTCACCGCGGACGGGCGGAGACTCCACGCGAGCCCCACCGAGCATCCGGACCTGTTCTGGGCGCTTACCGGTGGTGGCGGGAACTTCGGCGTCGTGACCTCGTTCGAGCTCGCCCTGCACCACATCGGCACGAACGTGTTTGCGGGCATGGTGTTCTACCCCGGCGACGAGGCTGAGCAGGTCCTCTCCGGCTACGCCCGGGCGTGCCGGGACTGCGACGACGCGCTGACCACCGTGCTGAAGCTGGCAACGGCCCCTGCGACAACGGCATTCCCCGCCAACCTGCACGGGCGGAGCGTCGTGGCCGTGCTCGGCTGCTGGGCCGGCCTTCCGGAGGCAGCCGAGGAGGGCACCGAGCCCTTCCGGCGCCTGGGGACCGTCATCTGCGACACGTTCGCCGTCCGCGACTACGTGCAGTGGCAGCAAGCGCTCGACGCGGCCTTCCCCCCCGGCCGGCACAGCTACTTCCGGTCGGTCTTCGTCACCGAGCTCGACGCGCCGGAGGCCGCCGCTCTGCGGCAGATCGCCGACAGCCTGCCCAACGCGTCGACCGAGGTTGTGGTCCATCAGCTCGGCGGAGCCGTGGCGGGGGTGTCACCCGAGGCGACGGCCTTCGCGACCCGAGATGCCAGCCACATCGTCAACGTCATCGCCCGCACACCGACGGCGGCGGGGTTCGACGAGGTCGTTGGCTGGGCCCGTGGGGTCGCCGAGGCCCTTCGTCCCGGGGGGGCCACGTATGTCAACTTCACGGGGGAGGGGGGAGCGGAGCTGATGAGGCGCTCATACCCCGAGGCCACCTATCGCCGTCTCGTCGACGTCAAGGACCGCTACGACCCCACCAACCTGTTCCGGCTCAACCAGAACGTCCCGCCGTCGACGTTACCCAGCCCGTCTGAAGTCCCCATCTGAAGTCGATTCCTCGGAGCCGACCGGCGCCGAGTCTGACCAGGAGGAACCCTCATGACCATCACCCCATTCAAGCGCGCCCGGATGTCGGTCACCGCGCTCACCGTCGGTGCGCCACGCCAGGGACTGCCAGGCTGGCCCCGACGCAGGGCTCTCGCCTTGCTCCTCGGCGTTCTGGCTGCGCTCAGCGCGGCAACGAGCGCACAGGCGCACCCCGGGGGCGGCGACCTTCGGACCCCCACACCGACAGCCGCAACCGTGTCGGTCCCGCCGCCCAACGGGCTCGCCCCGGGCCGCTCCCGACTCGCGGACACCCAGAAGGCGACGCCCCCCACCCCCGATCCGGAGCTCCGCGCCCTGCGGACGGAGCTGGAGGCTCGGATCGCGGCGCTGACAACCCGTGCCGAGTTCGGCACCGGGCATATCTCACGGGAGGGCGCAGTTCTGGCCGATGCTCAACAGGGCCTGAGTCAGGCTGTCCCCGCGCTCGCCCGGTTGCTCGAGAAGTCACGCTAGGGCTGGCCCTCCGGCATGACCTGTCGTGTCGATGGTGCTGGGCCGCTGTTGACCCCCCGCGCCCGGGGTCGGGTCAGATCGAGGAGACGGCCTGCCTCGACCCATCAGGCGGGAAGCAACGACGCGCCGTCGGCAGCCGACCCATCGACATCACCCAGCCCCACCTGACGTCCCCACTGAAGCCCCCACTGAAGTTGATTCCTCGGAGCCGACCGGCGCCGAGTCCGACCAGGAGGAACCATCATGAGCATCAACCCGTTCAAGCGCGCCCGGATGTCGGTCGGCGCTCTCACCCTCGGTGCGCTGCTGGTCGGCGTCCCGTCCGCCATCACCACCGCGGTCAGCCCACCCCCACGGCTCGACGACGGGCTGCAGCCGTGCAGACGGCGCTGCCGTCGTGACCTGGAACCTCGTCGCCTCCCAGGTCACCGGGATCGACGCAGCACTGCCGGCAGCGCTGATGTCGATCCCGATGTCCTACGTCCAGTCGGCCGTCTACAACGCCGTGGCCGGCGTCGAGGGCGGGCGCCCGCTCTACGACTGGGAGGCTCGTGGCCCACGCTGTGCCTCCGCCGACGCCGCTGCCGCCTCGGCGGCCCGAACCGTTCTGCTGCACTACTTCCCGAGCAGTGTGGCACGCGTAGGACCGGCGTTCGACGCCGCCATGGCGGCGGTCCCCGACGGCCGAGCCAAGGTCGACGGCCTCGCCTTCGGGCAGCGCGCCGCCGAGCACATCCTCGATCTGCGCGCCGGGGACGGCTGGCAGGCGTCCGTCCCCTACACCGTGACACCGGCGCCGGGCGTCTGGGAGCCGACGCCGCCGGCATACGCACCAGTGCTCGCGGCCTGGCTGGGGAGGATGAAGCCCTTCTTCGCCGGTCGGCCCGACCAGTTCCGCCCGGGCAGCCCGCCCAGGCTGACCTCCGCCCGGTACGCGCGGGACGTCCAGGAGGTCGCTGACCTGGGATCGTCGACCAGCACCACCCGAACGCCCGAGCAGACCGAGATCGCCCGCTTCTTCGGCGGCAACCTCACCGACCAGCTCAACGCCGGGTACCGGGACCACATCACGCGGCATCACCTCGACGCCGGTGCTGCCTCGCTCTACCTCGCCGTCGCGAACATGGCCCAGTCCGACGCGGTCATCGGCGCCTGGGACGCCAAGCTCCACTACTCGTTCTGGCGGCCCATCACGGCGATCCGTCTCGCCGACACCGACGGCAACGCCCGCACCACGGCCGACCCGACCTGGACGCCGCTGCTGACCACCCCGCCGTTCCCCGACTACGTCAGCGCGCACACGGTCGTCATGGGATCGGTCACCACGGCACTCGGCAGGCTCGAGCGCACCGGCCACGTCGACCTGAACCTGCCGTCAGCGGTGACCGGCACCGTCCGACACTACGAGACCGGCGAGCAGCTGCGCGCCGACGGCATCGGTGCTCGCGTCTGGGCCGGTATCCACTTCCGGAACTCCGACGAGGTCGGTGACCGGATGGGAGCGCGGCTCGGAGCCTGGATCGGTAGCCACTACCTGCGCGGCGGTGGCCTCGGGCGCCGCTGACCCTGGTGCCTCTACTACTTCCAGCGGGTGAGGATCTCCTCGCGCCGGAAGGTCGCCCTGGCCCCGACGAAGAGCAGCGCGTCGAGCACGACGAGCGTCCCGGACAGCTGCCAGAGCATCGTCGTCGTGAGGGTGAGGACCCCGATCTCGAGCAGGAGGTAGAGCGTCGCGAAGGGGAGGATCGTCAGTGCCCCGACCTGCTGGGCGGTGCGCACGTCGTTGACCCGCGAGGAGACGATGACGTTGAACTCGACGGCGAGCAGAGCCGACAGCGGTACGACGAGCAGGAGGATGAGCCACATCGTCGGGTTGGGGAAGTAGCTGTGCCCCAGCTGCTGCCGGGCGAGCGGGTCGGAGGTGACCATGAAGACGACGGCGCTGACCTCGACGGCGACCACCGGCGGGACGACGGCGGCGACCGCCTTGCCGACGAGGATCTGCAGGTCGCTGGCCGGCGTCGCGAGGAGCGGTTCGAGGCTTCGCTCGATCTTCTCGCCGACGATCGAGTATGCGGCGATCGCGGTGGGCAGCACCCCGGCCGCGATCGTGAAGAAGAAGAGGAACGCGTCGAGCAACGGGGTGAGCGTCTCGGGCGGGATGCCTCCGGACGCCTTGCGGCCGGCGAACCGCAGGACGAACGGGAGCCCCACCCCGGCGGCGAGCGGGAAGGCGATGATCGAGATGCCGACGCTGCGCTTGGTCCGCAGCAGGTGCAGGTCCTTGGCCGCGATCGTCAGGATCGGGTCGAGGCCTCTCACGGTCGTCCCTCCCTCAGGACGGCCAGGTAGGTCTCCTCGAGCGAGGCGGCCCCGCTGCCGACCTCGTGGACGCGGCCCCCCGCGGCCACGACCGCGGCAACGAGGTCCGGGGTGTCCCGGTCGGGGTCCTCGAGCGCCACCGTGAGCCGGCTGCCCTCGACGGTGACGTCGGTGTGGCCGAGCGCGGCGACGGCCTGGGTCACGGCGCGGGTCACGGCGTCGAGTCGCAGCGTCGTGTGCCGTGACGTCGACCCCCGGAGCTGGTCGGGCGTTCCGAGGGCGACGAGCCGGCTGTCGAGGATGGCGACGCGGTCGCAGACCCTCTCGGCTTCCTCGAGGTGGTGGGTGTTGAGGATGATCGTCCGGTGCTCCTCGCGGAGCGCGAGGAGCATCTCGCGGACGTCCTTGGCCCCCTCGGGGTCGAGGTTGGCGGTCGGCTCGTCGAGGAAGAGCACCGGAGGGTCGTGGACGAGTGCCCGCGCGAGAGCCAGCCGCTGCTTCATCCCCTTGGAGAACGTGGCGACCCGGCGGTCACGCACGTCCCAGAGGCGCAACCTCGTGAGCAGCTCCTCGATGCGGTCAGGGCGCGCGGCGGCGGGCAGGCCGTAGAGCCTGCCGAAGAAGTCCAGGGTCTGCACCGGGGTGAGCTCGCCGTAGAGCCCGACATCCTCCGGTGCCAGGCCGACCATCGCCCGGACCTCGCGGGCCTGCCGCGGGTCGGTGACCCGGCGGCCGCCGACGGTGGCGCTCCCCGCGCTGACCCCGATGAGGCACGCCAGCATGCGCACCGTCGTCGTCTTGCCGGCGCCGTTGGGCCCGAGGAGGCCGAAGACCTCGCCCTGGCCCACCGAGAACGTCAGGTCCTCGACGGCCGTCACATCCTCGAACCGGCGGGTCAGCCCGTCGACCTCGATCACCGGGGCCGCCTGGACAAGCTCGACGCCCGACCCAGGAGGTCGCGCGTCGGCTCGGGGAGCCTCTCGGCGTGCGCCGGGACATCCCTTATCAGCATGACAGGCAGGTTACGCGCCGCATCCGTTGGTGCTTCCGCGGTGCAGCCCGTTCGGCCAACGGGGTCGGCCGGCAGGTCGGGGAGTGGACTGCCGACCCGACGTGTGGGGTGCTCGAGCCCGGCAACGATGGCCAGGAGGGTGGCTCCGCTGACGCGGAGCCACCCTCGTGTCGACTGGATGAGATGGGGGAGGTGGTCAGTCGTCGTCCCGAGCCTCGAGGGCGGCGACGGCCTCGGGGCGGAACCCCTTGAACGTCATCCAGATGCCGACGCTGAGCTCCCAGGCCGCGATGGGCAGGGTGAGAAGGAACGAGGCGGCCGAGACCTGGTCGAAGACACCGAACAGGTTCGCGATGAAGGCGGCGAACAGCAGGGGCGCACCGATCAGGCCGACGGTCGGGATGATGCGGGGCACCAGGCGGGACCTGTAGAGCAGGGTGCCGAACAGCACGGCGTTGAAGACCGGCATCAGGCCGGGGCCGAAGAGGAAGGTCCAGTTCCGGACGTCGACCAGGGCGTTGGCGGCGACGGTCACCGACGCGGCGTCGGCACCGGAGCCGGCGAAGTCCTGGCGCATCGTGACGACCGCGAGCAGGCTGACGACGCCGATCATGACCACGGCGGCCTCGACGAGGCGGGAGGTGACGAAGCCGATGGCCATCGACCCGTTCTGCCGCTTCACCACCGAGTACACGGCGACGGCCGAGCCGATGGCGGTGAGGGCGTTCACGGTGTCGAGCAGGCAGCCCCAGATCACGCGGGTGTCGTGGCCGGCGCTGGTGACGTAGCCGGCGTCGTTGAGGATCGGCCCGATCAGGATCAGTGCGGGGATCGAGGACACGAAGGTGAGCAGGTAGAAGATGCCGGCGGCCCGGGCGTGGTTGCGCGTTGGGTCACGGCGGACGCCGGGGACGGTGGTGGTGGGCGCGGTGATGGTCATGTCAGGCTCCTGTGGTTGTGGTGTCGGTGTGGGACGTGGGCGCGACTCGACACCGGTCTCGACCTGGCAGACCGAGACCAGGGGCAGACCGAGATCGCGTAGCTGGTGCAGTAGGCCGTGCAGCGCGGCCTGGTCGACGACGGGCCCCGCGAGCAGGGTGAAGCCGTCCACCGTGGTCAGGGTCATCCCGTCGAAGCGGGCGGCCCATCGGGGGTCGAGGCGCCCCTGGAGGCGGACCTCGTACCAACCGGACCCGTCCGGGTTGGTGGCTGCGGTGTTCATGTCCGCAAGCTAGGAGCCGACATGGTGAGCGGGGATCACATCATGTGGTGAGCGGGATGGTGATTCCCAGGCGGAGCCGCTCAGAGCAGCCCGAGCCCACGGGCCTTCGTGACGGCCGCCCGGCGGCTGTTGACGCCGAGCTTGGCGTAGATGTTCTTCGTGTGCGTCCGCACGGTGTTGAGCGAGATGTAGCAGGCGGCGCGCGATCTCCGGCCCGTCAAGGTCGGTGGCGAGGAGCCGGAGCACGTCCAGCTCGCGCGCACTCGGCGGGTCGACGAGACTCCGGCCCACCGGTCCGGACGGTGCGCGGTGGGTCCCCGCCACCACACGCCGCGGGTAGGGCCACGACGGATCCTGGCGGACGAGCGCCTCGAGCAGTGCGGCCATCGGCGCGCCCTCGCCAACGAAGACCCGCACATAGCCCTCCGGCTCCGCCAGCCGGAGCGCCCGCTCCAGCGGGGTCAGCGCTCCCGATACGTCGCGCGGGCCGTGCTCGGCGTGATGCGCCAGAGCCTGCAGGGTCAGGATCTCGATCAGACTGCCGAACCGTCCCCCCTCCTCGGCCGCGACCCGAAGCCGGTCGAGCAAGCCTCGCGCCGTACGCAGGGCCGTCCCGGAGGCGTCTGGCTGGTGCATGAGGATCCGGGCCAGGGTGACGTGCTCGTACTCGCGGACGTACGCCAGCTCGTCGTCCGGAGCGAGGTGTTGTGTGCGCGCCCAGTCGAGGGCCTCGTCGATGCGACCCTGCGCGACGAGCACCCGCGCACGCTGCGCCGCGACGGGTCGTACGTTCGGGGAGTAGTCGCCGACGTAGACCCGCTCGGCCTCCTCGAGCAGAGTCACGGCCCCGGCCAGGTCTCCCTCGGCCTCCCGAAGCCGCGCGCGGGCGACCCGCCACCGGTAGGGGAACTGGGGCAGACCGAGGCGTTCGCCCAGCGAGTCCACATGCAGAAGGTGGGCGGCCGTCGCACCGAGGTCGTCGCGCTCGAAGGCGATCTGACTGAGGCCTACCACCATGTCCGCCGTGCCACGCAGGGGCTCGTCGACCTCGTGGGCAGCAGCAAGCCTGAGCGCCTCGTCATAGGTACGCAGGGCGTCGCCCAGCCGGCCCTGGGTGACCCGGAGGTCGCCCAACGTGATCGAGCAGCCCAGCACGTCGGAGATGTTCCCCGCGCGTTCCAGGCCTCGGACGGCGGCAGCGTAGCCGCGGTGGGCCGCCTCCAGGTCTCCGCCGGCCCAGGAGGCGAGCCCTGCCAGGGCCGCCGCGGCTGCGACCGTGAGGTCGTCGCCCGGGGCGGCTCTGGCGATCGCCAGATCGGCGTGGGTGACCGTGCCCTCCCGGTCGCCGGCGACGAGCGCGAGGGCTGCTCGATAGGTCTCCAGGGCCCCGGGCACGCGCGCCAGCTCGACCTCGTCGAGCACCACGATGTTCGCCGGCGGATCGGCCATCAGCCGCTCCAGATCGTCCAGCCGGGATCCCACCGTCTCGACGTCGTTGCGGGACATCAGCGCGCCGATGAAGCCCATCGCGAGGACCGGGCGGCGCCGCACCACGTCGTACGGGATGTCGTCGAGCCAGCCCCGTACCGTCGCTTCCTGACGCTGTCGCAGCAGGCCGATGGCGGAGCGCTCGATGACGTCGGCGGCCCGCTCGACGTCACCGGCGTCGAGCGCGTGCCGTACGGCAGGCACCGGCTCGCCGGCCGCGGCATACCAGTCGGCCGCCCGCCGGTGCAAAGCAGCGAGGTCATCGGGCCGCTCCTCGAGCAGGTGCGCACGCAGGACGTCGGCGAAGAGGTGGTGGTAGCGGTACCAGTGGCGGCTGTCGTCGAGGGCGATGACGAAGAGGTTCGAGCGCTCCAGCGACTCGAGCACTGCCTTGCCGTCGCTACCGCCGGTGACGGCGTCGCAGAGCGGGCCGCTGAGCCGATCGAGGATCGAGGTGTCGAGCAGGAAGCTCCGTACGGCCTCGGGCTGGCGGCCCAGCACCTCCTCGACGAGGTAGTCCACGACGTAGCGGTCGTTCCCGGCGAAGCCGGCGATGAAGCCGGCGGCGTCATCACGCCCCTGGAGCGAGAGGGCGGCCAGCTGGAGAGCGGCGATCCAGCCCTCGGTCCGGCCCTCCAGGGCTGCGATCTCGGGGGCATCGAGGTCGAGCCCGACCACGTCGTTGAGGTATGCCGTCACCTCCTCGAGCGTGAACCGCAGGTCGGCCGCCCGGACCTCGACCAGCTCGCCGCGGGCCCGCAGCCGGGCCAGCGGCAGGGCCGGGTCGGCGCGCGTGCTGATCACCAGATGCACGTCGGGGGGAAGGTGGCTCGAGTAGGAACGCGACGTCGTCGGCAATCTCAGGGCCGTCGACGAGGTGGTAGTCGTCGAGGACGAGGTCCATGCCATCGGGCAGGGCGCCGAGCTCGTTGAGCAGTGTCGCGAGGACCGACTCCATCGGTGGGTGCGCAGCCTGCAGAAGCGGCAGCACCCCGACGCCCGTGCCCGGCGCCGCCGTGTCGAGGGCGGTGATGACATAGGTCCAGAACGACGCACGCTGCTGCTCGGTCTCCTCGAGCGAAACCCACGCAACCGGGCGACCAGCAGCCGCCGAGGCCCCTGCCCACGTCGCCAGGAGAGTGGTCTTGCCGAACCCCGCCGGCCCGGAGATCAACGTCAACCGCGGTCGCGCGCTGCCGCCCAGTAGGTCAACCAGCCGCGAGCGCGGCACCACGACATGTCGCGCCTGCGGGACATAGAGCTTGGTCCGGACCAGGGGACTCGGCATGCCTGCTCCCCTCACGTTGTCGGCGCGCAGTTCGCCTGAGAGTAGAGCATGTCGCAGCGACAACCGTCGCACTGCCGCTTCGCCGGATAGATGCAGCCCTTCGGGTGCGGCGGTCAGTCGTCCATCGCTTCGATCCCGAGCTCGGCCAGCTCGGCCATGCGCTCACGCATGTGCTGGATCATCTCCGGCGGTGGTGGCTTCCAGCCGGTGATCTCCTCGATGACCCGCAGTGGCTCGGTGGTTCGGTAGGACCGGGTCGGGTTCCCGGGGAAGCGCTTGTCGGTGACGTTCGGGTCGTCCTCGATCGTGCCGAGTGGCTCGACCCGGTAGACCCGTCCCGGACCCTCGCCGCGCGCGAGCTCGGCAGCCAGCGGAGCGCCCTCGAGCATGGCCGTGAGGTAGATGTGTCTGGCCCGACGCCCCGAGCCGTAGTTCGACCGCCAGCCCGGTGTGAGCAGGTCACCCGGAGCCAGGTCGGCTCTGGTCCCGTGGAAGAACGGCCCGGGGTCGTCGACGATCCGGGGCGTCGGCGCCGGATCGCGCAGCATCCCGTCGAGCCGTTCCATCAGGACTGCGACCCGGGTGCGCCCTGTCGGCGCCCGCGGGTAGCGGGTCAGCACGCTCGAGAACCACCGGCGTGGCGCGCTTGGCGGCGGCCGTGATCACATACTCCGCGACCACCGGGTCATCGCCGCGCGCGAGCTCGGCCGCCCGGGCGGCATGGGCGGCCGCCCCCAGGATGTGGCGTACCTGCGTCGCCTTCGCCAGCGGATGCAGGTATGCCGCGGCGGCGGCATCACCGGCGGCGGCCGCTGCATGCCGGGCCGCTTCGGTCGCAGCGTCCCGAGCAGCGCGGTGGGCGTCGGTCGCGGCCGTGCGCTGGAGGCGGGAACGGGGCGCCCCCTCGGCGAAGACCCGCGCGGCGTGCAGAGCCGCCGCCGGGCGAGAGTCGTCCGGACGGTCCTTCTGGAAGATGACGAGTGCGGGTCCAGCGCACGCCTCGGCGTACCCGGCGATCGCCCGCAGCTCGCCCATCGTCAACTCGACGTCACCCGAGCGTGTGTGCATCTCCTCGAGTTTCGCATGACGCGGCGGCCCCGGGGCACCAGGACTCAAGACGTAGACCCTGGGCCGGTGCCGGCCTCGGCCACTGGGCGTTCGCCTTCGTCGCTACCAGCCGAGCTCGCCGTCGTCCTCCTGGAGGGTACCGGTCGGGCCGTCGGGGCCGATGCAGGCCAGGGCGGCGACGATCCGGGCGCTCTGCGCGGCCGGCCGGCCCGGGTGGCTTCCCGGGTCGCCGCCGCCGAGCTCGGTGGCGGTGATGCCAGGTTCGACCGCGTTGACCTTGATCTCGGGGTGAGCACGCGCGTACTGCACGGTGAGCATCGAGACGGCCGCCTTGCTCGCCCCATAGACGATGGCGACGAAGTGCGAGGCCGGCCTCGACGGTTCGTGGGTCGCCCAGAAGGAGCCCAAGGCACTCGAGACGTTGACGATGACCGGGTTCTCGGACCGCTGCAGCAGCGGCAACGCGGCCTCGGTGACCCGGACGATGCCGACAGCGTTGGTGTCGAAGACCTCCAGGACGCTGGGACCGTCCAGGGCCTCGGTCATGCTCGCGCCGTTCGCGCGCGGGGCGATGCCGGCGTTGTTGACGAGGACGTCGAGGCCGGTGCCGGAGCCCGCGATCGACGCGAGGGCCGCGGCGACCGAGGCGTCGTCGGTGACGTCGATCTGGACGAACCGGGCGCCGAGCTCGGCGGCGGCGGCGCGGCCGCGGCCCTCGTCGCGCGCTCCCAGCCACACGGTGTGGCCCGCCTCGAGCAGGACCCGGGCCGTTTCCTTGCCGAGGCCCTTGTTCGCCCCGGTGATCAGTGTCGTCGTCATACGACGATGATGATCCGCGCCCGCGTCGGTAGGCAGGGGTCTGCTTGTCGTGGGACTGGCAGGGCCAGGACACATCGTCGTGACGGGGCTCAGACTGGGATGGTGGAGGACTCGGAGTTCGGCGGGGCGGTGCGCCGCTGGCGAGAGCGCATCGCCCCCGACGCCGTCGGTGTGCCCACCGGTGGTCGCCGCCGGGCGGTCGGGCTACGCCGTGAGGAGCTCGCGGGGCTCGCGGGCATCTCGGTGGACTACCTCACCCGCCTCGAGCAGGGCCGCGCGACCTCGCCGTCGGCGCAGGTCGTCGAGGCGCTCGCCCGGAGCCTGCGGCTTGGCGACGCCGAGTGTGACCTGCTCTTCCGGCTGGCCGGCCTGTCCGCGCCAGGCCCGGGCCTGGTCCCCATGCGGATCACCCCGGGCGTGCAACGGCTCCTCGACCGGCTCGGTGGTGTGCCGCTCGCCGTCTACGACGCCGCATGGAACCTGCTCGTCGCGAACGCCCCGTACGACGCCCTCATGGGCGAGACCTCGACGCTGAAGGGGAACGAGCGCAACGGCGTCTGGCGACACGTCGTCGGCAGCGGCTCGCGCGCGGTCCAGACCGCCGAGGAGCACACCCAGCAGGTCGCCCGCCTCGTCGCCGACCTGCGCATGACCGCAGCCCGCTACCCGCACGACCCCAGGCTGCGACGGCTCGTCGCCGACCTGCGCGCCGCGAGCCCACGATTCGTCGAGCTCTGGGAGGCGGCGCCCGACCCGGCCCCTGCCGAGATGTCGCGGCACAAGGTCGTCGATCACCCGGCGGTCGGCCCGATAACGCTTGAGTGCGACACCCTGGTCGTCGCCGGCGACGACCTCCGCATCATGGCCTACACCGCCGAGCCCAGCACCGAGGACGCCGAGCGGCTCGAGCTCGCCATCGTCCTCGGCACCCAGTCACTCATCGACGACCACCTCGGGTGACGGGACACCGACGACGACGCCCTGGGGCTCGCGCCACCGATCGCCCGGGCGCTGCTGAGGGTGCTCGACCGGGTAGGGTCTGACGGGTGGGTCGGCCAACCTCAGCAGCGCTGTCCCAGACCCACCTCACGTCGGACTCTGGGAACGTGCGACCTCGCCGCCGGCCCGGCGCCGGCGCCTCGTGCTGAGTGCTTGTCTCGGCCTGCTGATGCTCGCGGGTGCGATCGGAGTCGGTTCGGCTGTCCTGAGGGGCACGGCGACGCAGCGGACCAACGCGCTGTGGGTGTGGCATGAGGCCGCGCCCGACCAGCTCGTAGCCACCGCTGCCAGCCACCAGGTTGGTCGCCTGCTGGTGTGGGTCGCCCCGGGCTTCTCCAAGGAGTCGAGCACCATCGAGTGGCTTCGGCAGCTGCACCGCGCAGCCGGGGCACGCGGCATCACCCTCGACGCCCTCGGAGGTGACCCAGAGTGGGCAGTGCATCCGGACCTTGCGGCGCGATGGGCTGCCGAGGCCGTGGGCAGCGGCTGGTTCGAACGGCTCCACCTCGACATCGAGCCACATGCACTCGCTGGATGGAACACCTCAAGCGCTCAGCTGTTGAATGGCATGCTGGACGCCCTCAGGGCCGCCGTCCGTGCAGGTCTGCCCGTCGATGCCGACGTGCCCTACTGGCTGAACACCGTCCACGCCACGGATGGGATGGACGGCCTCACCGCGGTCTGCGGCGTCGCCTCCTCGATCACGGTCATGGCATACCAAGATCGGGAGTCTGCGATAGAGCGGGTGTCCACAGCGGCGATCGACTCTGCGGCGCGGGCCGGCATTCCGGTCTGGGTCGGCGTGAACCTCAGCAAGCCCGTGGATGACGCCCCGTCGTCCTCTCTCTGGGGAGCTGACGACGCGACCATTACGACGGTCCTGTCGAATGTGGCCGAGACGCCGGGCGCCGCGGGCGTCGCCATTCACGACGCGGACGCGCTCCTGGCGCTCGGCGGAGCGCGACGGCCAGCATCGTCACCACGATGACCCTGAGGCCATCAGGAGTCCCACCCGCCGAGGGCGCCCAAGGGAGTGCCTCGTCTGAGTGGTGTCAGTGACGATGTTGGGCTGACGTGGCGCTGCCATCCCCCTGCTGGGTTGCCGGACCATCGGATTCGTGCGATGGGAGCAAGGTGAGTACTGGTCGCCCTCGGCGTCGTGCTGTCCGTCGCGGCGACCACGCTGGTGAAGGCTCCCCTCGAGCGGTATCCGTACGGCAGCGGGGACCAGGTCGACCGTTGGAGGCGAAGCCCGGGAGGCGACAGCCCTGCCCGCGGCGGGGATGCTGGGGCGGTGCACCTACTGCCACGTGGAGCCCCGCTCGCACTCGTGTTGGTCGTCGCCGGCTGCACCGGGTCCCCTCCCGCCGCTGTCTCACCCGGGCCGAACCCAGCCCGCATGTCGGCGAGTCCACCGGCCGCAGTCGCGACCACCCCACGGCCGTCCCCGACGCCCACCTGTGGCGGCACGCACGCCGCCGGCACGGTGGCCCTCTCGTTGCCGGGCGGACGTCGGGCGCTGCTGGCCGTCCCCGCAGGGGATGACGGTCACCACCGGCTACCGCTGGTAGTCGCGCTGCCCGGCTATGGGAGGACATCGGAGGAGCTGGCGGCCCAGAGCCGGATCCCGCGTCGCGCCATGGCTGCCGGCGTGCTTGCCGTGCTGCCCCAGGGTGCCGGCCAGGCGAAGTCCTGGAACTTCACCGGCAGCGCGCGCAACGACGACGTGGCCTTTCTGTCCACACTGGTCACGCGGTTGGCAGCCACCGAATGCGCCGACCCAGCCCGCGTCGTGATCACTGGGATCAGCGACGGTGGCGACATGGCCGCCTTCGCCGCCTGCGCCCTGCCCGGCAGGTTCCGGGCGGCCGTGACCGTCGCGGCGTCGATCAACCCTCGCGCCGGGTGCCGCCCGATCCGAATCGTCGCCGTGCATGGCGACAGCGACCCCCTCGATCCGTACCGCGGCGGTCCCGACGGGCGGTCCGGCTATCCTGCGATCCCGGCCGCCGCTGCGGCCATCGCAGCATGGGCTGCCCTCGACGGCTGCCGGACAGCCACCACCGCGAGGATCTCACCGCACGTCGTGAGCACCACATACCCCTGCGGCGCCCAGCTCGTCACCGTCCACGGCGGCGGGCACACCTGGCCCGGAGGGGCGCCGGTCGACCCCTCCCTCGGGTCTACCACGAGCGAGTACGACGTCACAGCGATCATCCTCGCCCTGGTCTGACCGGCCTTGACCACCGGCGTGCGGTCATCGGCACGTTCGACCGCCCGACGTGGCACGAGGAGCGTGCGGCCGCTCCGCTGCGGGTGAGCGAGTCGGCGATGCCTTGGTACATCGCCGGTCGAGCGCGAGGCTTGAGGGCCGATGGCCGCAGGAACACCACGGAACCCGTGGCGGTTGACCAGCCATGACACTCCACCCCGCCCTGCACGACCTCATCACCTCCGGACCCCTGGCCCACCTGAGCACCACGAACGCCGACGGCAGCCCCCAGGTGAGTGTCATCTGGATCGGCGTGGACGGCAGCCAGGTCGTCAGCGGCCACCTCGGCTACTTCGCGAAGCTGCGCAACATCGAGCGCGACCCCCGCGTCGTCCTGTCCTTCCTCGCACCCCGCGACCGCGACGTCACGCTCAACCCCTATGCGGTGCTCCATGCCCGGGCCACGCTCGAGCCCAGCGACCAGGCGTGGGACCTCCTCGACCGGCTGACCAGGGTCTACCAGCACCCCGATGACACCTTCCCGGCGCCGCGCGCCGCCGGGTGGGTCGTGCGGTACGACGTCGAGCGCGTCGGAGGCGTCGGCCCTTGGGCCAGCTGAGGCGATGCCCGGTCCGCGCGGGAGGACGCGGCCCAGCGCAGCCCGCGAAGGGCGTCGCCGCCGATCGGCGGATCGTCCGGAGAACGTTGTCGGACCGGGTACGGAGCCCGTGACACCACCCGGCGGCCGCGCCGCGCCGCCTGACCGCTAGGACCTGGATGCCCGGCGGGGTCCAGAAACCGCCGAGGTCGTCGACGGATCAGCCCAGCGCCAGAAACTCGTGGGCCCAGGTCATGCAGGTGGACCCGTCGGATGCCGATGAGGAATATACCTGCCAGCAGAATCCGCCTCTTCGTGAGGGATATCCACATGAGCGCCATCGAGATCCCCGACGGCTCGACCGCTACCAAGCCACCGCGGCGCGGACGGCCACCGCTGCCCACCGCCAAGCGGCGAGCCCACCGCATCGTCATCCACCTCGATGACGCCACCGCCGAACAGCTGACCGCCATCGCCGGCCCGGACCGTCAACCGGGCCGCGCGGCCTACGACGTCCTCATCACGGCCCTCGAGAACACGAAGACCCTCCACCCGACAACAGAGCAGGCCGGCTCCCGCCCGGACGGCAGCATGGTCGACCCGAACCGGAACGGGCAGTCGTCATGACGGTAGGACAGGCAGCACCGCCTTTCGAGGCCCGGGTGGGTGCCGCGCGACCGGGGCTCCACTCCGGTCGCCGGCCCGGTCGGCGCGCAAGCCAGTCCCGATGATCGCTCCGACACCCCGGACCCACCACGAAGGAGTCCTCCTTATGAGCCCGCGCCGCGTCCTGTTCGTCGACGCTGAACCGCACGCCCTCACCGGGCTCAGGCGGATGCTGCGGGGGAAGGTCGACTGGGAGCTGACGTTCGCCGACAGCGCCGAACAGGCCCTCGCCCACCTCGTGACCCAGCCGGTCGACGTCGTGGTCAGCGAGATGCGCATGCCAGGCATGGACGGCGGCGAGCTGCTCTCCCACGTGCAGCGGCTCTACCCGTCGACCGCCCGCCTGATCCTGGCGGGGGATGGCGACGGCAAGGACGTCATCGCCGCGGTCGGGGCGGCCCAGAAGGTCGTGACCAGGCCGTGCGACGCCGACACCCTGGTCCGGGCGATCGACCGGGTTCTGGCCGGTCGCGACCGGGTCGCCGACGAGAGGCTGCGGGGGATCCTGGGAGACGTGGAGGCGCTGCCCGCACCGCCCTCGGTACATCTCCGCCTGGTCGAGGTGTCGTCGCGCCTGAACAGTGGGCTCGCCGACGTGGTCGCCGTCCTCGAAAGCGACCTCGCGTTGTGCGCGGAGATACTCAGACTGGTGAACTCGGCCTACTTCGGGCTCGCCCGCCACGTCGAGAGCGTGGGGCGGGCCGTCGGTCTGCTCGGGCTCGACACGGTCCACGCGCTGGCCCTCGGTGGCAAGGTCTTCGGCGTCGGCCTCGCGACCCCGAAGAACCTCGACGTCGTTCAGCTGCGCCGGACAGGGATGCGAGCGGCCGGCTACGCGCGCGCGATCGCAGCCTCGGAGAGGTGGGCCCCGGAAACCGTCGGCCGCGCCTTCCTCACGGCACTGTTGCGCGACCTGGGCCTGTTGGCGTTGGCGGCCGACGTCGCCGCGTACGACCAGGTGCGTGCGGTGTCGCGTGAGGACCAGTGGGCTCGCAGCCAGGCCGAGCTGGACGCCTTCGGCTGCACCGTCCCGGAGGCCAGCGCCTACATCCTGGGTCTGTGGGGGCTACCAGAGCCGGTGGTCGAGGCCATAGCCTGCCAGCCCACCCGTCCCGACGACATCGGCACCACGCCGGTTGCGCATGTCGTCAGCTTCGCCCATCGCAGGGCCCTGGTGAGCCACGTGGCGGCCGATCCCGGGGCGAGCACCTGGCACGAGGTCCGCAACCAACGCTGGAACGACGTGTGTGACGCTACCGGGGCCATCGACCTGTAGCGACGAACCAAGGGCTCCGGTCTGCGCCGGCCGAGGCCATCCACCGGGCCCGGTGCATCTGCTCGCGTGTCACCTGGGCGCTCGGGCCGCACGCCCGGCGTCGAAGCGGCCATCATCGCCGGCGCCGTGGCATCGAGCCCCTCACACGGGCCGGCCCGTTCATCGTCTTCAGGTGGCAGCAGCACGTTGCCGGCTGGTAGCGGGAGCGCGGCCTTAGCGCGGCGGCTTGCGGTACGCCTGGGCGTTGCCGGTGTCCGGTTCGAAACCGAGGCTCCGGTAGGCGCGCCCGGCCGGGTTCGTGGCCTCAGTGACGATGACCCACTGGTCGCAGCCACGATCGGCGGCCCACCTGGCCGCCACGCCGAGAAGGTGGGAGGCCAGCCCGCGGCGACGGTGCTGCTCGTTGGTGCCGACGCTCTGGTACCGGGCCGTGGTGCCACACCGGACGATGCCCAGGTCGGCGACGAGTATGCCGTCCGCGAAGGCGCCGAAGGACGCTCCGAGGTCCTGCTCGGAGAGTGCTCGAGTCGCCTGAGCCCGCATCGTGGCGAATCGCTCGATGTAGCTCCGGGTCGTAGTCGCCCGTTCGGTCGTTCTCCTGCACGGACAGGGCCACGTGTTGCACCCAGTCCTGCCCGCTGAGTCGGCGCACGGTGTAACCATCGGGAAGCGCCGTCTGCCGGGGCAGGGTGCGCGTCGTGAGGACGTCGTCGAGCTCGAGGTCGAGCCCCTGGGCGAGCCAGGCGTCCTGGTCCTCGGGCATCCGGGTCAGACCGATCGCGACCCACGGCGCCTCGGGGAAGGCCGACCTGAAGGCGCTGACCCACCTTGCTGCCTCGTCCACCGTGTCCTCGTCGGTGACGAACAGGCAGTTCCCCCAGTGGAAGTCGGGGTTGTGCGGGGTGCGGACAACCAGATGGTCCCCGTGGTCCTCGACGACGGAGCCGGAGAAGCTCGAGGACGGCGAGGTCCGTCGCCCAGCCGGGCGAGAGCGTGCGCATGCCGCGACGTTACCCGAGGGCCGCCGAGGGACCTGACCCGTCACCACCGCCGGCCGCGCGGCTCGCCTTCCACCTGACGCTCACCGAGGGCTCGGCTCGCCGCCCACCGAGTGACGAACCGCGTCGCCGGCCGACGCAGCCCTGCCCACCGCTCTGGATCGGCGGCCGCTGAGGGTGTAGGCAAGGGGATGGCGCGACCCGCGCGTTCGTCAGCGAGGAGGACCCCATGGCCGTACTCGACAGCGCCCAGCTGCTCGCCGCCCTCGAGCCGATGGTCGAGGAGAACCTCAGCCGTCACCTCGCGGCCGCCCAGGAGTGGATGCCGCACGAGTACGTCCCGTGGTCGCTGGGCCGCGACTTCGCCGACCTGGGGGGTGAGGCGTGGTCGGCCGACCAGTCGCAGCTCTCGCCGATCGCCAGGACGGCGCTCGAGGTCAACCTCCTCACCGAGGACAACCTGCCGAGCTACCACCGGGAGATCGAGCGGGCCTTCGGCCGCGACAGCGCGTGGGGGGCCTGGGTCAACCGCTGGACCGCCGAGGAGGGGCGGCACGCATACTGCATCCGCGACTACCTGCTCGTCACTCGCGGCGTCGACCCCGTCGAGCTCGAGCGGGCGCGCATGGACACGATGCAGACCGGTTACAGCTCGGGCGACAAGCCGCTGCTCCACCTGTGTGCCTACGTCTCGTTCCAAGAGCTGGCCACCCGGGTGTCACACCGGAACACGGGCCGCTACACCGAGGAGCCGATCGCCGAGAAGCTGCTCACGCGGGTCGCCAAGGACGAGAACCTCCACATGATCTTCTATCGGAACATCGTCCAGGCGGCGCTGGAGCTGACGCCGAGCCAGACGATGCGGGCGATCACCGACGAGGTCGTCACGTTCCAGATGCCCGGCGCGATCATCCCCGGGTTCGGCCGCAAGGCCGTGCAGATGGCCATGGCCGGCATCTACGACCTGCGGATCCACCACGACGACATCGTGGCGCCGCTGCTGCACCACTGGGGCGTCTGGGACCTCGAGGGCCTCGACGCTGAGGGCGAGCAGGCCCGCGAGGAGCTGGCGGCCGCCGTCGCCTCCCTCGACCAGGAGGCCGCGCGGTTCGTCGCCCGCCGCGAGGAGCGCGCGGCGAAGCTGGCGGCCCGCCAGGGGGCCTAGCGTCGCAGCCGACGACGGCCGACCCTTGGGGGACGCCACTTCGGGGCGGGTGGCAGGGGGCGCTCGGCGGATACAGTGGAGGTCATCGGTTCGCATTCGGACGCGGGGCGGCAGTCCGCTTGAGCTTGATTGTCGGTCGCGACCTCACCCACCACGGCAAGGGTGTTGATGAACGATTCTGACGAGGACGCCGCTCGCGGACTGGGTGAGCCTCGATCTGGATCCCGGAGCCACCGGGACGGCACGCTTCACGCTCACCCCGGGGCAGCTCTCCTACTACGACCGCACCATGGCGTTGCGGACCGACCCCGGGGAGGTGCTGGTCATGGTCGGCCCCGACGCCTCAGGTGGCGACGTGGAGAAGGTCACGGTGACCGAGTAGCTCCGTGCACGTCCTGGCGACGACCAACCCGGCAACATGTCTACTGACGCACCCGTTGCTGCCCCTCAAGGGAGCGCATCACTGGGAGGCGGTCGCCGCGCGCTGACGCAGGTTCAGCAGCATCTTGCGCATCATCCAGATGTCGCCGAACTCGACCAGGGCTGAGAAGGCGATCGACGGCGAGAGCCACTGGTAACGCGAGCGCACCCGCGTGACCAGCCGGGTCGCTCCGCTGTCGGTCTCGTCGAGCTGCCAGGCCCAGGTCGTTCCTCCCGGCTCTCCCCACACCATGGAGTGCGGCGCATCCATGGAGTGGACCCTCATGCCCTGCTTGCCGTCCGGGCTCATCGGCACGATGTCGCCGGGCGCAAGGTTCTGGAGCTCGGGGATGATGCGCCGGGCGCTGGGGCGGCCGAGGTTGTCGAGCAGGTCGTAGCTGTACCACCCCGCCCGGGTCACGCCCATCTGCACCAGCCACGGCCATACCCGCTCGGGCGGTGCCGCGACGGTGATGGCCCGGGTGGCGTTGAAGTGCGGGGCGTGCACGAGGTCGTCGCTCGGCAGGGTACGCGAGACCTCCGCCGGCGAGGCCCCCCAGGTGAGCTGCCAGGGACGGGCATACCGACCATAGACGGCCGCCACGAGAGGCAGCGTGAGCAGAAGCATGGGTCGCGTGGGGCGCATCGTGCCAGTATGGGCGCCGCGCGCTCGACGCCGAGGCCCGTCACGAGTCGAGCAGCCGGCGCGCGTTCTGCTCGGCGTTGTACGCCCCGATGACGCGGTCCACGGCCTCGCGGTCGCTCGGGTCGACGCCCGCGGCCACGATCCGGGCGACCAGCTCCTTGGCGGGCCCGTCGGCCGACCCGTCCTGGCCCACCCTCCGGTACTCGTCGGCGAGCTCCTCGACCGTCGCGACGACCGGCTGGATGTGCTCCTCGGCCAGGCCGCGTCGGCGCAGGGCGAACCGGACCCAGCCCGCAAGGACCTCGGGGACCGCGCGCGCGTCGGCCGGGTCGAGCAGCACCTTGCGATGCACCCAGTCCACGAGGAACCGCTCGACCTCGCCTGGGCTCCAGGCGAGCACCCCACCGTGGAGGTAGCCGTCGCCGAAGTCGACGAAGGTGTCGGCGAGGATCTCGATGTCGGCGTCGGCGGTGTCCGGCGAGCCGACCCAGCCGGCCAGGAATCCGTCGATGAGGGCACGCCGCTCGGCGTCAGGGATCGGCTCGTACGGGTCGTCGTCGCGGCGGTGCCCCCGGGTCCGCCAATGCGCCAGGGCACGGCAGTGGACGTAGTCGGGGGAGTCCTGTGGCGGCCAGTACATGTCGGTGGCGGCGAGGGCGTCGGCCAGGTCGGCCAGCGCCTCGGCGGGCTCGACGTCCTGCACCACCATCGCGCCGACCTCCGGGTCGGGCTCGCCGTCCTGCCGGCCGACCTCCAATAGCTCGACCATCAGCCCACCGACGGTGTCGACGGTCGCGAGGAACGAGTGCGGCTCCGGGAGGTCGTACCGCAGGAGGTAGACCAGCTCCGACCCCCACGGGTCCGACCATCGCTGCGCCCGGGTGGGCTCCTCCGGTGCGCGGGCGGCGAGGCTACCGGCCCACGGCATACGCGCCGTGTCCGGCATCTGCGCCAGGGCAGCCGTCAGACGGTCCGCCCACGGGTCGACGGCGACCGTCGCCAGCGCCTGGAGCGCTGCGTACGCCGCGTCGCGGCGGGCACCCCGCGTCGCGCGGGTGAGCCCGTCGACGAGGTCCGTCTCGGCGTCGCGCTGGCCCATGCCCCGCACGGCCCATGCTTGGCCGAGCCACGTGCTGGCCACGAGCTGCGCGACGAGCTCGCTCTCGTCGGCCAGCCGGGGCGCCTCGAGCAGAAGTTGGTCCACCGGGTCGACCTCGCGGATCGGATGGTCCTGGCGACGCGTGGGCCGACGGCCCCGGTTCTTGGGGCGGCCACGGCTCTTGGGGCTCATGCCGCCCAGCCCATCACATCTTGTGGCGCCAGCGCGAGCGTCGGTGCCCGGTGCGCGGCCGGACCGCCTCACCGCGCGAGCCGAGCGGCGTCGCCCATGACCACGACGGGATGCGCCGTGACCGAGAGGTGACGCAGGAGGTGACGCACATCGGCCAGGGGGATCGAGACGCAGCCATGGGTGGGCCTACCATGGTCGACGTGAATCCAGATGCCACCCCCACGTGCGGCCCCGAGCGGGCGAGCGCTGTCCAGAGGTGAGTGCCCTGGGACCCGGTTGTCGTCCACGGCGATGAGGTAGTCGAACGCGTCGGCCGTGGAGTCGCCGAGGCGCGGCTGGCTCGGCGGAGGGGTGAACTCCGCGGACCGGTGGTAGGGCAGGCCGGACCCTGGGTCGGGCCTGCGGCCTCCGGCGTCGCTCAGCGTGAAGGTGCCGACCTGGGTCCTCAGGTCACCCTCCGGATGATGGACGGTCCAGCCGCTCCTGCCGATATGCCCGCGCCACGCCGCCACGCGCACCCAGCTCGCCTTCACGAGCTCGTAGAGCTCGACCGTCGCGACATCCGACTCCGGTCGCGCGCCGCTGACCACCACGACCTGGGTCGTCCCTGCGGGGATCGTGGTGCGGGTCTGCGGCCCGAGGGGCAGGACATCGTGCGCGGTCGGGAGTACGGCCGGAGGCGTCCCGGCGGTGGCCGCCGTCGTGGGGCCCCAGGGGTGAGGTCGTCACCGTCGAAGGACGGGTGGCGGCCGGCCGGATGGCGCACCATGGCTGCCGAGCAGAGCCCGAGGATCGGGACAGGGGCCGGCCGATTCCTCACACCGGCGCCGCAGCGGTCGATTGGATCAGCGACCGATCCTCGTTCACCCAAGGAACAGGCCCATGCGGACTCTCTCATCACTGTCGATCTCGTCGCGGATGGTCGCTGTCGTCATTCTCGCGGCCTTCGGCCTGGGTGGCCTGGCAGCGATCGCCGCGGCGAAGGACTCGTCGCGCGTCATGACCGAGCGCAAGGACGCCACGCGTGCCGTCGTCGAGACCGCGCTGGGGGTGGTGCAACACTTCGGGGCCGAGGCCGAAGCGGGTCGAATGACCAAGGAGGAGGCCCAGAAAGCCGCGATCTCCACGCTGTCGACGATGCGTTACAACGGCACCGACTACTTCTGGATCAACGACATGGGCCCGACCATGATCATGCATCCGACGAAGCCCGAGCTGGACGGCACGGACCTGAGCGCGAGCGTGGACCCGGACGGCAAGCACCTGTTCGTCGACATGGTCAACGTGGTCAAGGCCCACAATGCCGGGTTCGTCGAGTACCAGTGGCCCAAGCCAGGAGTCTCGGACCCCCAGCCCAAGGTCTCCTACGTGGCCGGCTACGAGCCGTGGGGCTGGGTCGTCGGCTCCGGGATCTATGTGGACGACGTGCGCAGCGTCGCGCTGGGTGACTCCCGTGTGCTGGGCCTGAGCGCACTGGGGATCCTCCTGCTGGTCGGTGGCTTGTCGATGGTCGTCGTGCGCAGCATCGTGCGCCCGATCCGGGAGGCCACAGAGGTCCTCAAGAGCGGGAACATCGCCACGCGCCTCGACGCCGGTCAGGGGCGCACTGAGCTGGACAAGCTCGCCGAGGCTCTCAACGAGACCCTGGACCGGTCGGGCTCCGTGGTCACAGAGGTGACGGCTGCGGTGGCCCAGCTGGACGGGGCCGTCGCCCAGCTGATGGGAACCAGCGATGGGATCACCCGCACCGCCGGGAGTGCGCAGCAGCTGACGATGGCTGTCACCGAGGCCGCGCGCGAGGTCAGCTCGGGAATCGACATGGTGGCGTCCGGCGCCGACGAGATGGGCGCATCCATCAGTGAGATCGCCCAGAACGCGGTCACGGTCGCCGGTATCGCCGCCGAGGCTGTCCTCGCCGCCGAGGCCACCACGGAGACGGTGGTCGCCCTCGGCGACTCCTCGAGAGAGATCGGCAACGTCGTCAACGTGATCACCGCCATCGCCGAACAGACCAACCTGCTGGCCCTGAACGCCACCATCGAGGCGGCGAGGGCCGGCGAGGCCGGCAAGGGCTTCGCCGTGGTCGCGAGCGAGGTCAAGGACCTCGCCCGGGAGACGGCCCGGGCCACCGGTGACATCTCCGAACGGGTCGAGTCCATCCAGGCCGCCGTGACCAAGGCAGCGGGCGAGATCGCCCACATCACCCAGATCATCGGGAAGGTCAACGACTACCAGGCCACCATCGCCGGGGCCGTGGAGGAGCAGACCGCCACCACGGCTGCGATGGCGCACAGCGCATCGGGGGTGGCCGGCGCGAGCGGGACCATGATGGCGAACCTCGACGAGGTCAGCCAGGCGACGCAGGAGACGACGCGGGAGCTCCAGACCATTCTGGCCGAGGCCCAGGAGCTGTCCGGCACGTCGTCCCGCCTGCAGAGCGCCATGGCGGGGTTCCAGGTCTGACGTTCCTGCGCGGCGCGGTCAACGGCGCCCTGATGCGTCCCAGGCGAGAGGGCGGCGCGCCGTCACCGGCGTGATGACGGTTGACCGGACATCGGCGCCGGCGATACGTTCCGATCGATCCCGACGCCCGGTTCGAGGTGAGGCGACGACGGCGCAGTGGTCGCATCCGACCGGGCGACGGCTTGGACCGAAGGGGCGTGGGCCATGCGGACGAGGGCGCACCGTCTGGCCGCCGCGGGGATCGCCGCCGTGCTCCTCGCGAGCGGCTGCACGTCCGGTGGTGCCCCGGGCTCCGGCTCGACCGCTCCGGTGGCCGTCACCGTTCCGGATCCGCCGCCGCCCGCCCCCATGCCGCAGGGGACACCGCGACAGCGCGCCCAAGCCCTCGCCGACGCCACCGACCCCGGCAGCGCGACGTCCGTGGCCGGGTGGCTCACCGCCTACGACGCCCTGGGGGTGCCTGTGGTGTCGCGGGCGGGAGCAGCTCTGGGCACCACGCAGGCCGACCCGCTCGCCATCCCCTACTGGCAGGTCTGGTATGCCGGGGTCGGGACGACCGTGCACAGCGACCTGCGGCTCAGCGACTTTGCCAGGTACCTGTCCGTCGGCGTCGGGTCCCTCGACGCCAAGGTTGCCGCCACGGCCCTGCTCGCCGACCTGCGTGCCGACGCCTCGGGCAAGGACGCAGGCAGGCAGCTGCTGGCCTACTTCGTCGCCGACAAGGCCAGGAACACGCCCGCGGGAGTGGACCCGTTGTCGCCCAAGGCCACCGCGGACGAGGTCGCCATCGATGCCGCCACCGCGTGGCTCTTGGCGACCGAGTTCGAGCGTGGGGTGGTCAGCCGGATCTTCGCGACGACGAAACCACAGGCTGCCGGGACCGCACCACCCGTCGCGCAGGCGGTCAGCCGGGGCGCGGCGGTCGCCGCCGCCGTACCGGCGGCTCTGCGGGAGGACGGGGGTGGCGGCACCGACTGCTCCAACGTCTTCGGCGGCGAGGACAACACCAAGGCGATCAACACCATCCTGCAGGCGTTCGCCCAGGGTGCCTCGATCCCGGGTACGGACCTGTCGTTCAGCGGGCTCATCGAGCAGGCGCAGAAGGCCGCCGGCTGGAACTCCCAGGCGATCGCCGACTCGAAGTCCGCCGCCAAGAGCATCGGCCTGCTGCTGTCGATCCTCGACCTGCTCATCCAGGTCCAGGCGCTCAGCCTGCAGGGCGTCATGGAGCCCGACCCGTTGGAGCGTACCCACTCTGCGAGCTCGGACGGCAACACCTCGACCATCACGCTGCAGATCTCGTCGGATCCGGACAAGGCCCTGGCCGGACTCGGCCAGGGCTTCAACAGCGCGGACTTCGTGGCGTGCGCGTCGAAGATGTTCCTCAGCACGCTGGGGGTGTCGCTCAAGCTGCCCAAGAACCAGGTACTCAAGGGTGCCGAGGTCGACCTCGAGCCCCGCATCGGGATCGGCGACTACGTCGTGTTCGACATGAGCTCGCTGCGGCTGACGACGAACGCCAACGGCGAGGTCACCATTCCGATGAAGGCGCTGAAGCAGAAGAAGACGAAGCCGGACTCCGCGCATGCCTTCACGAGGGAGTTCTCCTTCGTCGTCAGCTCGCAGATCGAGGCCACCGACATCAACAGCATCATCAGCACGTTCATCGACGGCTTCAAGTTCGGCAACGGTGGAGGCAACGGAAGTGCCCTCAAGGGGGTGCTCGATGTGCTGAAGACGACCACGTGGGACCTGGGGGAGTGGGTGTTCAACATGAAGGACTGGTTCGCGGGCTGGCGGGTCGATGGCATGTTCGCGGACTACCACTTCACCGGACAGGTGTGCAGCCTCGAGCGACCCTTCACGTTGCAGGGGAAGTCGACCGTCGCCGGCATCGACGGAACGTTCACCGTGACGCCGTCACCGGATCCGGCGGGCAAGTCCGGTACGTACTCCTTCTCGGGCACGGGCGGGGTGTTCCCCGGGTCCCCCGGACGGGCGCCCGTGACAGCGACCGGGCACATCGACCTCCAGAAGCCCGGGGACGACCCCGCCCAGCGGGGCCTGCTGAGGCTCGACCCTGGGAGCTGGCTGGTCCACGCGCCCTATGTCGGAACCCTGCCGCTCGGCCCGGGGGGCCGCCACCTGGGGCCTACCAACGAGGTCCTGGACCTGGTCCCCGACGACACCGCGTGCCTGTAGAAGCCGGCCGGCCCCGCTGGGGGGCCCGCCGGTGGCGGTGGGCCGCAGGACGGGCGGGTCCCGCAAGCCCGAGGAGCCCGGACGGCCTCACGGCCACCCGGACTCCCCAGGCCGTGGTCCTCAGAAGGCCGAGGTGCCGTTCGGCGTCCCGAGCCCGGTGGGTCCGTCCCACCCGGTCGCGGCATGGCACCAGAAGGTGCAGGTGCCGTTCGAGCCGGCGGTGACGTCGTTCAGGCCGGACGACGCGGCATACAGCAGGCCGCTCGGGTAACCCGAGGTGTGGCCCGAGAGGGCGAACACCGAGGCGACGATGGGGGAGGACAGCGAGGTCCCGCCGTACTGGGCCCAGGACGACCTGCGGTTGCTCGTGGGCGCGTAGACGGCGAGACCGGTCGCCGGGTCCGCGTCGGCGGAGACGTCGGCCATGGCGCGGCCGGAGCAGTGTGTCACCGCCGAGCTCTGACCGGAAGGCGCGACGTTGTGCGTCGTGCAGCCGGAGCCCGAGCCGGACCAGGTCGTCTCGGACCAGCCACGTGCGGTGCCGGAGGCCGCGGTGAGCGAGGTGCCGCCCACGGCGACGACGTAGCCCGACGAGGCCGGGAAGGAGGCTCCGGCGTAGCCGTTGTCGCCGGTCGAGGCCGTGATGGCGATCCCGGGGTGGTTGAAGTACGAGCCGTAGGAGCTGTCGGCCAGGTCCCCGCCGCCGTAGGAGTTGGAGACGGCCACGACGCCGGGCTGGGCCGCCGCGGTGTTCACTGCCTTGCCGAGGTTGGCGATCGTCGCCGAGGTGGCCTGGACGAGGACGATCTTGCAGTCGGGGCATGCTGCCGAGACCGCGTCGAGGTCGAGGGCCTGCTCCTGGGACCAGCCGAGGTTGGTCCGTGGCGCCTTGGTGCCACCGCTCTGGTTGATGATGCGCAGACACCCGTTGGCCCGCGTGCACGCCGGCAGCCCGAAGTTGGCGCGGTACACGCCAAGGTCACGCTCGGCGTTCGGGTACCCGTAGGCGTCGACGATGGCGACGGTGCGCCCCCCGCTGGAGGTGTTGGTGAGCCCGTAGGCGGACCGGATGTCCGCGGGCGTCTTGCCCGACACCGAGAACGGCGATACCGGCGTGCCGCTCTGGTCGTCGACGAGGATGCGTGCGTCGCACGCGGCCGTCGTCGTGGAGGTCGACGCGGCGCACACCCGCTTCCCGTGCGAGTGGTCCAACGCGAAGCCGCGCTGGACCTGGGAGGCCGAGGACGGCCCGGCGAACAGACCCATCACGAGGGTGGGGGCCGCGGCCGCTGCCACGGCCAGCTTCAGACGCACGGACATGGGTGCTCCTGGTGGGTGAGGGGGCAGCCCGCGCTGCCGTCAGGGCAGCGTATGCGGCGGTGCCCCCGCCGCGGTGCGGTCAGCGGGTCTGGCCTTGGCATGGTTTGGGCAAAGGCACTGTCAAGTCGGGGCATGCCGAGAGACACCGGATCGCCACCCGTCCTCGGCTCAGAACCCGTAGGTGCTCGTCAAGGTGTTGGTGAAGGGGTTGGTGGCGGTGGCTGTCGACGTGGCCCCCGGGGTGGGGCTGCTCATGTCGATGTGGAAGACGAGGTCGCTCGTCGAGGACCACTGTGGCAGCGAACCGGTCCACTTGAAGGTGTACACCCATTCAGATCCCACGTGGGCCTTGCTCTGGTATGCCCACCCTGCCCCGGTGACTGCGGCGGGCGCCGTTCCGGGAACCCTCGCGTCGGAGAAGCTGGTGGTCACGGTGATCGAGGTCAAGGTCCGTGAGACGCCGTGGTCGTTCCCCACCCTCAGGCCGGCCTCGACCACGGGCGGCCCGTAGTTCCAGGTCACATAGGCGACGTAGTAGTTGAAGACGATGTAGGTGGGGTCGACCACGGTGATGGCGGCGCTGCAGGCGCTCGTGCTGGCGAGGTTGTAGCTGTCGGTCGGGGTGTAGGTCGCCCGCCAGTAGTAGGTGCCGACAGCAGCTGGCTGCAACGTGCCGGTGGCGGCTCCGGCCGACAGGGCGGTCGCCGCGCTGGTGTAGCTGGCCGTCCCGCCGCAGGTGGCGCTGGTGAACAGCGAGAACGTCACTGTTCCGGCCGGGGTGCCGTAGCCCGATGCCCCCGTGACGGTCGCCGTGGCGCTGAAGCTGTGGCCGGACGCCGCTGAGGTGGGCGTGAGGTTGCTCAGGGTCGTCGTGGTCGACTGCTTGGCGGTCGTGGCGGAGACGGTCGCGGTGCGGAGCCAGCTGCGGTACGACGCCGTGAGGGTCCAGGTGTAGCCGGTGTTCGGGGCCAGCGACGTCGCCGTGCAGCCCGTCGTCGCGACGCCCGGGGTGGTCGAGCAGCCGGTCAGGGTCCCGGGGGACTGGCTCAGGGCGTATGAGGTGGGGGCGAAGGGCTGCGTCCAGGACAAGAGGGCCGACGTCGCCGTGACCGACCCCTTCGAGAGGGTGGGGGCGGTCAGCGTGGCGGCCTGGGCCTGCCCATATGGGCCGGTGGCGCTGGCGGTCCAGTAGCTGTGCGCCGGGCCCGCCAGAGCGAGCAGCAGCATGGTCGTGAGGGTGAGCACCAGGCCGCCCCGCCGCGGCCCTCGGGGCGGCAGCGGGCGAGGTCGGGGCAGGGGCGCGGTCACTGGCTCACCACGACGGTGACGGGGACCTGGAACGAGGCGCCCTGGCAGCCCGAGTACGACGTGACACCCATCGCCGCTCCCGCGGCCACGTGGACCTCGGCCGTGGCGACGCCCGCGACCGGGATGCTCAAGCCGGTGGAGCTGGCCACCGAGACGCCGGAGTTGCCCAGGGTCCCGGGCCAGGCCGGATCGCCGGTGCACCCGGACCCACCCTGGACGCTCACGCCGCCGCCCTGTGAGACGGCGATGATCGTCACGGTGGTGGGGTTCGGGTTCGTCACCTTGAGGAGGAGGTCCGCCGAGTCCCCGGGCAGCAAGGAGGACGACGGTGAGCCGGTGGTGGCGGCGAGGATCGCCACGCCCTGAAGGGTTCCGGTGCTCTGCTGGGCCGTGCCCGATCCGCTCAGTGCCGTGAAGTACCCGAAGGCCGGCCCGCCCAGCGCGACGAAGGTGAAGGTCACGGCGCAGGCCAGTGCGAGGAACCGCAGTGCGGGTCGGGGGCTCGGGCGCCGCCGCGCGGCGTGCGCCCCGCAGGGCCCCGCGGCGTGCGCGCCACGGGACCTGCGGGCATGGGTGGGAGTGTGGTCGCGGTTGGTCCTCAGGTCCGAGGCACGGCCGGCCCGTGACGCGTGCATGCCGGCCGCCCTGGGGGCGTGGGCGCCTCCCCTCGAGGGTGGGCGCCGTGCTGCCCCGAGCGGCTCGGCGCGTCGGCCGCTCATCGCGGATGCCCGTCCGCGGGGCGGCGACGTCGTGCGGCGAGGACCAGGATCGCTCCCAGGACGAGCAGCCCGCTGCCGAGCAGCGCGGCCGGGCCCACGTCCGCCCCGGTGTAGGCCAGCGGTCGTCCGCTGTCGCTCGCGACGACCTTCCCGCTGTCGCTCTCGACGGCCGTCCCTGAGAAGGCGAAGTGCAGCACCGAGTCCTTGCAGCTGTCCTGGTTGGTGCCGGTGGACTCGAGCATGATGGCCAGACCGGGGCTGTGAGCGGTCCCGTTGCCCGGCACGGTCAGCGCGCCGGTGAACGTGGGCAGGACGAGCGCGCCCCTCGAGCAGGTCGTCGGCGGCGGGGGGAAGGACGGGTCGAGCGTCATGGTGATGGTCCGGACGGTGATGGGGGTGTCCAGGTGGTTGTCGACCCGGTAGACGATGCAGCGCGGGACGCCCGGCAGCAGGGCCGCCGGCCCTCCCGGGCAGCCGGCGTCGGGGTCCGAGCCGGCTGGGACGGCCAGCACGGTGCCCGCGATCGTGAACGAGGCGGTTCCCGCGGTCAGCGACAGCGACGGCTCACCCGCTCCTGGAAGTCCCAGGACGAGCAGCGCGCCGCACGCAGCCAGCCCCGTCACGGTGCGCGGGACCGGTGCCAGCACTCGCCTGAGGCTCATGGTGAACGGTCCCCATTTCCCGTGTCGACGGCCGACCGGTGCCCAGCCGGACATGGGTGGGCACCGGTCGATGGCTCAGCCGACGGTGTAGGCGAGGTTGACGGTGGCCCCCTTGCAGGCGTCCTGGTTGGCGGCCGTGTTGTTGAACTGGATCGTGGCGCCGGTCCACGCGCCTTGCGCCGTACCGGCCGGCACCTGGGCGTTGACGGTCATCACGGCCGACCCGAGGGTGTAGTCGCTCGCGTCGCAGGTGCCGACGGGGGCTCCGGCGTCCTTGTCGACGGAGGCGATGCTCGCGGTGACCGTCGAGACGTAGACGGGCCCGGCGTTGGGGTTGTCGAAGTTGCCGGAGAGGGTCTGAGCCGCGTCACCAGGTCCCATCGCCGTTACCGTGCTCGTCTGCTGGACGGTGATGTCGACCGTGGAGCCGGTGGTCGCCTCGCCCGTGCCTGCACCGCCTGTGGTCCAGTAGGCGAACGCGCCCCCGCCGGTGACGAGCATCAGCGCGAGCGCGACGATGGTCGTCTTCTTCTTCTTCGAGTAAGTGCGCATGCGTGGCGTCCTTCTGTATCCCTGGGGGACGGCGCGATGCCGTCGTCCCTGGTGCCGGTCTGAGCAAAGACAAGGTAAAGAGTTCTCCTCGTCTCGGTAAACGTATCGGCAGCATCGGCCGCCTCCCGCGCCCTGACGCGTCGAGAGGACCGAACGGTCGAGGAGGAACCGTCCGAACGGCCCAACGAGGGCTCCATCACACCGACCGCACCGGTGGCCGGCCGCCCGCCGCGCACCCGGGGACCCGCACGCCGACGTCCGCGCGAGCGCGCAGCCGTCCGCGCTACAGGGCTCGCCTGAGGATGTCGGTCAGCTCGGCGTCGGTGAGCTCGATGGGGTTGGCCCTCATGCTGCTGGCCCGTCTCGCACCCGCCACGAGACCCGGAACGTCCGCCTCGGTGATGCCGTAGGTCCCCAGGCCCGGTATGGCGAGGGCATGCCTGAGATCGTCGAGCCACTCCAGTGCGTCCCCGGTCGTCGCGGTCGACCGGCCGGTCAGCAGGGCCGCGAGCTCGGGGAGGCGGGCCAGGGCGGGGTGGCCGGGGGCGCGCTCGGCCAGCGCGGACGCGTTGACCGCGACCGACGGTGCGAGCAGGGCCGCGCAGACCGCGCCGTGCGGTGCGCCGAACCCGCCACCGACGACCCCGGCGAACCCGTGCGCCGCGCCCAGCCCTGAGTTCGCCAGGGCCAGGCCGCCGAGGAGGCTGGCCAGGGCCAGGTCCTGGCGCAGCATGGCGGCGTCCTCCCCGTCCAGGCCGTGGTCGTATGCCGGCCGCAGCGAGCGCGCGCTGCGGCGCACCCCGTCGCGAACGAGGGCGTCGGTGAACGGGTTGGCGCGGCGGGACAGGAACGGCTCGATGAGCTGGGTGAGGGCGTCACTGCCGCTGTGGGCGATCGTCGAACCGGGCAGACCCGCGAGGAGGTCGGGGTCGACGATGGCGACCCGCGGCACCAGGAGCGGGCTGCGCAGGCTGGCCTTGACACCCTCACCGACCAGAACCGAGTTGCGGGTCGCCTCCGAGCCGGTCCCGGCAGTGGTCGGCACGGCGACGCACGGCAGGCCGCCGCGCTCGATCGGTAGGCCCCGGCCGATCACCTCGAGATGGTCCAGAGGGTCGGCCCCGCTGCCCGCGAGCAGCGCGACCGCCTTGGCCGTGTCGACGGCCCCGCCGCCGCCGAAGCCGACGACGCCGTCGCACCCTGCCGACAGGATCGCGGCGACGCCTTCGCGGACGGTGTCGACCGACGGCTCGCCGGCCACGGGGAAGACCTCGCTCGACACCCCGGCCTCGGCCAGCGCCCGCCGGGACGGTTCGGCGCGAGAGACCGCCCGCCCGGTGACGACCATGACCCGGTGGACGCCCAGCCCCGAGACCACCGCCGGTAGCTCGGCGACCCGTCCGGCACCGAACCGGACGTCGCCGGGGAGGGCGAGGTCGAAGCGAACGGGGGTGGACGGCACACCCGTCACGCCGGTCACCAGCCCGCGTCGTCGGGAGAGATGTTGACGTAGGTCGCGCGGGACCGGGGCCGCGCCATCAGCGGCGCCACGGCGTCGCGCCAGGTCGCGTAGTGGGCCGTCGCCTTGTGTGCGGCCGCGGCGGCCTCGTCCCGGTACACCTCGAGGAGGACGAGGTGGGTCGGGTCGCCGCGGTCGGACAGGACGTCGAACCGGACGACGCCAGGCTCCTGGCGGCTGGCGGCGGCGTTCGCGGTCGATGCTGCGAGGAACGCCTCGACCTGCCCGGGCACGACCTGGACGTCCACCTGGACGACCAGCAGGCTGTTCGTCATGGCCCCAACATATCGCCGGGACCAGGATCGTCGGTCCTCGGCATAATCCGGCGCCCGCTGAGGTTCACCCTTCGCGCAGGGACGACCCACCCCCGCCCACCCCGACGCACGAGGAGCGACGCCATGGCCTGGAAGCCCACCGAGATCGGTGACCTGAGCGGCACGACCGCGGTCGTCACCGGGTCCAACTCGGGCATCGGGTTCGTCGAGGCGCGGACGCTGGCCGAGCACGGTGCCCACGTCATCCTCGCGGTGCGCAACGTGGAGGCGGGCCGGGCCAAGGCCGCCACGATCCGGGGCGACACCGAGGTCCGGGCTCTCGACCTCGCCTCCCAGCAGTCGGTCAGGGAGTTCGCCGAGGGCATCGACGCCAGGGTCGACCTTCTCGTCAACAACGCCGGAGTGATGGCGCCGCCGACCCGACACACCACGCAGGACGGCCACGAGCTCCAGTTCGGGACGAACCACCTCGGCCACTTCGCCCTCACGGCTCGGCTGTTGCCCGCACTGCTCGAGGCACCCGCCCCCCGGGTCACGACCGTCGCGTCACTGGCACACAAGCAGGGGGACGAGCACGTCGTCGATCCCGACCCGCCCGGCGACTACAGCCCGACCGTCAGCTATGGGCGCTCCAAGCTCGCCAACCTCCTCTTCGCCCTCGAGCTGCACCGACGGGCGACCGCCGCGGGCTCACGGCTCACGTCGACGGCGGCCCACCCCGGTGTGGCGGTCACCAACCTGGTCACCAGCCGCGATGGGATGGGCGCCCGCTGGGTCGTCCGGACCTTCGCCCCGCCGCTCATGCGGCTCGTCCTGCCCGGGTCCGAGGGCGGAGCGGAGTCCATCCTGTATGCCGCGACCGTGGCAGCCCCCGGCTCGTACACCGGCCCCAGGGGGCCGGGCGAGGTGCGGGGCAAGGTCGGCCCCGCCACGATGAGCGACCTCGCCGCGGACGAGGGACTCGCTCGACGGCTGTGGAGCGTCAGCGAGGAGCTGACGGGGGTGACCCTCGAGCTCTGAGGGTCTCAGGCGAGGTTGCCGGCTACCCGCCCGGCGGACAGCCGAGCGCGACAAGCTGCTGCTCGACCTGGTGAGCCTGCCGGGTGAGCGCGGTGAGCCGCGCGTTGAGGATGACCGCCTCGTGCCGTGCCGCGACGGGGTCGGACCAGTCGACCTGGGCCAGCTCGTCCTTCAACGCGGCGACCTGGGCCTCGAGGCTTCGGTACTGCGCCTGAAGAGGCGCGCACTCGTTCGACGTCACGCCGACGCCCACGGCCACCGAGGAGGTCGGGCTCCCGAACCAGCGCACGCCCTCGCGGACGGGGCGCAGCTGGAGGTGGTAGGTCCCCGCGGCGGCCGGGGCCGTGACGGTGAAGGTCGACGCCGAATGCTGCTCGGGGTCGAGTGACCCGGGCAGGGCGTACCGGTTACTGCCCCACTCGGCGTTGTCCTGCGGCGACTGGGTCCCCAGCCGGTAGCCCGCCCCGGGGTCCCAGGTGGTCGACCCGGTGTTGGACAGGGTGACGGTGACCTGTGCGCTCTGGCCGGGCGTCATGGGGGACGGTGGACCGGTGACCATCGTCACCGCGCCGTCGTCGACGTAGGCCGGGGACGGGTCGCGATGAGTGTAGGGAAGGGCGAAGAAGCCTCGGATCACGCCCTGCTGGGAGAGGTTGGAGGTGCCGTTCGTCGCGATGGTCCTCGCCGGGCTGTGCGAGGAGATGTCCATCCCGATCGTGATGGTGTCGTCGCCCTGATGGTTGCAGTCATAGACGTGCAGCGTCAGCTGGCTCCCGGACAGGTCGTAGGCGTAGACGAGCTCGACATGGTTGTTGAAGACGTCCCACGGAGCCCACGACTGGGTCAGGACGACGCCGATCGGGCACAGCGTGCCGGAGTCGACCACCGACATGACCTTGTGGGCCTCGTCCACCGTCTCCGAGAACAGGCCCGGCCCGCCCAGCCACGTCGAGTGGTCCAGCTCCTGGGTCTTGTGCAGCCACTGGGGCACCACTGCGGAGAAGGAGTCGACGAGGCGCGTGAGCAGATGGTCGGCGAGGGCCATCGGGACGGCGGTCGAGGTCGTGTTGCGCAGCTGGGGCGTGCCGCTCTCGACGATGTCCCGGGTCAGGAAGGACATCCCGCCACAGAGTCCGAAGTGCGTGGCGTTGAGGTCCACCGCCGGTAGCCCGCCGACGTTGAGGTGGAGGGCGAAACCCTGGGGCCACGGCCCGTTGTGGAACAGCGGTGCGCTGGTGCTGGGATGGAACCCCGAAACGGCGGCCATGGTTCATCTCCTTAGCTCACGCGCGCGCGTGACACGGCTGGGCGCCCGCGGGGCGGGCGCTAGCTGCGGTAGGTCGCCACATAGCTGTCGAAGCTCCAGCCAGGATGGCCCGGGCCACCGTCGAGGAACTTCACTGCGGCGTCGCGCCCGTTCTGGAAGAGGGTGTCGCGGTCGGCGTCACTCAGATGGAAGTCGGTTGAGCTGATGTCCCCGGTCTCGACGAAGATCGTGCGCGCCACGACGTCGGGCTGGTTGATGTGCATGCGGTCGTAGAAGCCGGTCAGCGTGCTCAGGATCGCCTTGAGCATGCTGGGGAGGTTCTGGACGTTGTTGGCGTCGGTGGCCTGGGCGAGGCTGCGGTCGGCGCACAACCGGATCCCGAAGGTGGGCCATCGGGGTGTGACCCCGGCAGGGGCGTCGAACAGGGACACGGGGAAGTTGGAGAGCATCCCGCCATCCACGATCCACGAGGTGTCCCCCCGGGTGGTCCGGAGCTTGACCGGACGGTAGAAGAGCGGGATCGACATGGAGCTGCGGACCGCGTCGGCGATCGCTGCGCTGTCCGGGTCGATGCCGTACTGCTCCTGGTAGTCCCAGGGAAACTGGCGCAACCGTCCCTGGGTGATGTCGGACGCGTTCACGACGAGCTTGTAGGCCTTCGCCGGTGGGACCGCGCGACCGTCGGGGTCGGTGTAGGGGATGCTGCCGAAGGTGGTCCTGCCCTTCGAGGCGAGCTGCTCGGTCAGCCATGTCCTCAGGTGGTCGCCGTGGTACACCCCCTCGTGGACGAACAGGTCGATGGCCTTGCCGACGAACACCTCGTCCCAGGGCGTGCCGTCCTGGAAGCTCGCGTAGTCGACGACCTTGACGGTGGCGATGAGCTCGTCGGCTGTGAACCCGGCCGCCACGAGCGCACCGACGATCGACCCCGCAGAGGTCCCCGCAACCCGCTGGAACGTGTAGCCACGCTCCATCAGCACGCTGATCGCGCCCACCAGGCCGATCCCCTTGACACCGCCGCCTTCGAGAACGAGGTCTGCTCGGGGCATCTGGCCCTCCTGGCTGCGCCGGCTACGTCGCTGTCGCCGGGCACGGACCGCACGCGCGTCAGCGAGGAGGTCAGTGCCCCGGTCTTCCATCATCCCACGTCCGCCCCCCTGGGAGGGGTCCGCGGGGCGGGGTCAGTGCGGCGCAGGAGGACATGCTCGGTGCGGGGTCGGAGGTGGACAGATCCGGCCTTGTCAGCACGGCTCTGATGCGGGACCGTTGTCGCATGTCCCATCTGGACGAGCATCGTGCGGTGGATGAGGTCTATCGGAGGCTGGTGGCGCGGTTCCCCCAGGTCTCGCCCGGTCAGGTGCGGGTGACCGTGGACGGGGTTCACGCGCGGCTGACCGGTCCGGTGCGGGACTATGTGCCGCTGCTGGTCGAGCGCGAGAGCAGACAGATCCTCGCCGCCCTCAGCTCCACCGGCCCCACGGCCGCCGCCAGCTGACCTCGCTCGCTGGCCGCCCGCCTCCGGGCGGGTGGCCGCGCCGCGTGCTCGGACCTCAGGCCATGGGCAGTGTCGGAAGCGTCGCCGCGAACAACCATCTGTCGAAGAGGCCCCGCACGGACGACGCGGCATAGGACTCGGCATGGTCGATGAACATCGCAGTCGTCACGCTGCCAAGAGCATTTCGCGACACCCACTCTCGCAGCATGTCGAAGAACGGGCCGTCGCCGAGCTCGAGGCGCAGCGCGTGCAGGGTCAGGGCGCCCCGCTTGTAGACACGGTCGTCGAACATCAGCTCCGGGCCGGGGTCACCGACGACGATCGTGCGCGGGGTCTTGCGCAGCCGGGCCCAGTGGGTGGCTGCGTGCTGTGCCGCTGTCCGGCCCCCGCTCTCCTCCGACCACAGCCACTCGCTGTAGCAGGCGAACCCCTCATGCAGCCAGATGTCCTTCCAGGTGCTCACGGTCAGGCTGTTGCCGAACCACTGATGCGCGAGCTCGTGGGCGACGAGGCGCTCGGACGACCAGTCGGTGGAGGCGAAGTTGGCGCCGAAGGTGGCAAGGCCCTGGGCCTCGAGCGGGATCTCGAGGTCGTCGTCGGTGACGACCACCGTGTAGCGGGCGAAGGGGTACGCCCCGAACAGCCGCGAGAAGGTCCGGACCATCTCGGGCAGCCTGGCCACGGCGGCGTCGGCCTGGCGGGCCAGCCGGGTGGGGCGGCTGACGCTCACGGGAACCGGCTCGTCCGCGAGCTCGCGGACCCCGTACCGACCGATCTGGACCGTGGCGAGGTAGCTGGCCATCGGCTCGGGCTGGTCGTACAGCCAGGTGGTCCGGCTGCCGCCGCGGTGCCGCGCCACGAGGGTGCCGTTGGCGATCACCGTGTAGGCCGTCTCGGTCTCGACCTGGATCCGGTAGGCCGCCTTGTCCGCCGGACGGTCGTTGCAGGGGAACCAGGACGGAGCCCCGTGCGGCTGGGCGGCCACGATGACCCCGTCGCGCAGCTCCTCCCACCCCGCCTCGCCGTCGACGGCGTGCAGCGGAGCGGGGTTGCCGTGGTAGGTCACGACCACGCGGCACTCCTGGCCCTGCCCGAGCGGATGCGCGAGGTGGACGACGAGCCTGTCGCGGCGGTGGGTGTACCTGCTGCCGCGAGATCCGTCGACGACGACCTTCGTCACGGTGAGACCGGCCAGGTCGAAGGCGATCTCGTCGGTGTCCCGCTCGGCCGTGAGCGTGACACCGGCCTTGGCCTCGAGATGGTTGCTGGCGACGGTGTACGCCAGGGCCAGGTCGTAGTGCGTGACGTGGTAGCGCAGGTCGCCGTGGCCGGGTAGGTACTCGTCGGCCTCCGTGGCGGTGGTGCTCACCGGTCCTCGTCCTCGGCCCAGGGGCCGATAGGGTTGCCGATCCAGCGTGTCTTGTCTGGCACCGACTCGCCTCGCATCACCAGGGACATGGGGCCGACGGTAGCGTGACGGCCGAGGACCGCGGCCGGGAGGATGACCCCGTTGGGGCCCAGTGTGGATCCGGCACGCAGGGTGACCTGGCCCAGGCGCAGCTTGCGGTCGTGGAACAGGTGCGTCTGGACGACGCAGCCGTGGTTCACGGTGACCCCGTCCTGCAGCTCGACGAGGTCGGCCTCTGGAAGCCAGTAGGTCTCGCACCAGACGCCCTTGCCCACCCGCGCGCCCATGGCGCGCAGCCAGAGGTTGAGGATCGGCGTGCCGACCGTTCCGCGCGCGAACCACGGCGCGGCGACGACCTCGACGAAGGTGTCCGCCAGCTCGTTGCGCCACACGAACGAGCACCAGAGGGGGTGGTCCGACACCCGCACCCTCCCCACGAGCACCCACTTGGCGGCGGTGGCGACCACGGCCCCGACGGCCCCGGCGGCGAGCAGCACCACGCCGCCGAGGGCCGCGGCCAGCCACCAACCGGTCGAGGCGAGGGCCTCCAGCACCAGGAGGCTCGCCCAGAACAGGGCGACGTTGACGAGCACGGCGAGGATCCGTCCGGACTCGACCGTGGCTCGCGCGACCCGCAGTCGCCGGGTCGGGTGGTAGGTCCGGCTGGCGTCGTGCTCGGCCGGGGTCCGGCGGAGCTCGGTCGGGGGGCTGCCCAGCCACGATGTCCCGGTCCTGGCCTTGGTCCGACGCGGCGCGGCGGACAGCACGGCGACGAGCCCACGCTTGGGTACTCTCCGCCCCGGTGCAGTCATGCCGGAGTTGCCGACGAAGGCGTGTTTGCCGACCTTCACCTGCTCGACCCGAAGCCAGCCGCCGCCCAGCTCGTAACCGCCGAGCAGGGTGTCGTCGGCCAGGAACGCCCCGTCGTTGACCGTGGTGAGGGTGGGCAGGAGCAGGACCGTGGAGGCCTCCACGTCGCGGCCGATCCGGGTCCCGAGCAGCCGCAGCCACAAGGGGGTGAGGCTGCTGGAGTAGAGGGGGAAGAGCCAGGTCCGGGCCTCGTCGAGGACCCGGAGGATCGACCAGGCCTGCCAGGCCTGACGCCCGTGGATCGGGTGGTGCCCAGCCGAGAGGCCGAGACCGAGCAGCCTCACCAGTGCCCAGACCAGGGTCGCGAGCGACACCAGGCCCACCAGGGTGCCGAGGGGGAGCGCCGCGAGCGCGCGCAGGCCGAGATCGGCCAGCGTCCTTGCGTCGGCCAGCCACGGCCAGGTCGCGGCAACCCCCGCCGCGACCGCGAGCGCCGGTAGGGACGCGATGAGGACGGCCATCGCGGCATACGCCATGATCCACGGGGGCTTGTTGCGGGGGCGCACGTCGTCCCATGGGCCTCGGGCCAGGCCCGACCGCCGCGCCGGGGCGCCGGCCCACCACTCGCGGGCCGGGACCTCGCCGAAGACGGCGGAGCCGGGTGCGATCTCGGCCCGGTCCCCGACGCTCGCTCCGGGGAGCAGCATGCTCCGGGCGCCGATCCTGGCCCCTCGCCCGATCGCCACCCGTCCCACGTGGAGCACGTCGCCGTCGAGCCACTGCCCGCTGAGGTCGACCTCGGGCTCGACCGAGCACCCGTCGCCGAGGACGAGCATGCCGGTGACCGGTGGGATGGTGTGGAGGTCGACGTGCCTGCCGACGGTGGCGCCCAGCGCTCGGGCGTAGAGGCGCATCCAGGGTGCGCCGCTGAGGTTGCCCGCGCCGATCTCGTCGGCAAGGCGACCCGCGGCCCACACCCGCAGGTGGACCTTCCCGCCACGGGGATACTCGCCGGGGCCGATACCGCGTAGCAGCAGCCGTGCTCCGGCGGCGCTGAGCAGGATCCGGCCGGGAGGAGTGACGAGGACCAGCCAGGCCGCCAGCACCAGGGCCCACGGGAGGGTCGGGAGCCAGCTCAGGCCCAGCCAGTGGGAGGCGACGTCGTTGCCCACCGCGACCCAGGTGATCCAGCGCAGACCGCTCAGGGTCTGCAGCGGCAGGGAGAAGGCGACCTGACCGGCCTGGGTCTTGTGCGGCACGGGGCGGACCCGCCGGTTCTGGGCGGCGGCGGGTGCGGCCATCTCGTCGAGCGCCTCGGCCATGGCGCCGAGGGTGGGTCGCTCGTAGACGTCGGCCACCGTCACCTCGGGGAACCGCTCCCTCAGCCGGGACACCAGGAGCGCGGCCGCCAGGCTGCCGCCGCCGACGTCGAAGAAGTCGTCCGAGAGGTCGGTGACGACGGCGCCGAGAACCTCCAACCACAGCTCCTGCAGCCAGGCCGCCGTCCCACTCAGCTCGAGAGGGGCGGCGCGGGTGGCCCCCAACGTCGGCAACGGCCAGGGGAGGGCATCGCGGTCGATCTTGCCCGAGGTCCGCGTGGGGAGGGACTCCACCTCGGCCAGGCGGGGCACCAAGGGCGTCGGGAGGTTCTCCCGCAGCGCGCGGAGCGAGGCGTCGACATCGAAGGTGTCGTCGATGGCGACATACCCGACCAGCAGGGGGTACCCGGACCCGGTGCTGCGGACGGCGGCGGCGGCGCCGGTGACCCCAGGGAGGGAGAGCAGGGCGCTGTCGACCTCTCCGAGCTCGATCCGGCGGCCGCCGACCTTGACCTGGTCATCGGCCCGGCCGACGAAGACCAGGCCCTCCTCCTCGTAGCGGACCAGATCACCGCTGCGGTAGGCCCGGTCCCAGCCGAGGGTGGGCATCGGGGCGTACTTCTCGGCGTCCTTGGCCGGGTCGAGATACCGCGCCAGACCCACTCCGGCGATGATCAGCTCGCCGGTCCCACCCGGCGCAACCTGCTGCCCGGAGCCGTCGACGACGGCGAGGTCCCAGCCGTCCAGGGGGAGCCCGATCCGTACGGGGCCCTCGGCCGCCAGCGGTGCCCCACAGGAGACGACCGTCGCCTCGGTGGGTCCGTAGGTGTTCCACACCTCGCGGTCCTCGGCGGCGAGCCGCACGCCCAGCTCGGGGGGGCACGCCTCGCCGCCGAGGATCAGCAGACGGACCGTGCTCAGCGCGGCCATCGGCCAGAGCGCGACGAGTGTGGGGACGGTCGAGACGACCGAGATCCGGTTCGCGACCAGCCAGGGGCCGAGCTCCATCCCGCTGCGCACCAGAGAGCGCGGCGCGGGCACGAGGCAGCCCCCATACCGCCAGGCGAGCCACATCTCCTCGCACGAGGCGTCGAACGCGACCGACAGGCCCGCCATCACCCGGTCTCCGGGCCCGAGCGGGCGGCCCTGGAGGAACAGCCGCGACTCGGCGTCGACGAAGGCGGCGGCCGACCGGTGCGAGACGGCGACCCCCTTGGGCACACCGGTCGAGCCGGACGTGAAGATGACCCACGCGTCGTCCGCGGGGTCGGGATCCTCCGGCTCGGCCGCCGCGGCCCCTCCGACGAGCGACTCCCCCGCGGTGGGGGTGATCTCGAGGTCGTCGCGGATGACGGCCACTACCCGCGCCTCGCCGAAGACCAGCCGCGCCCGCTCGTCGGGGTCGTCGGCGTCGACGGGCACGTATGCCGCCCCGCCGACGAGGACACCGAGGATCGCCGTGTACAGCGCCGTCGTGCCCGAACGGACCCGGATGCCGACCCGGTCGCCCCGGCCCACCCCGAGGGCGCTGAGCTCGGCCGCGACGGCGTCGGCCGCCTCTGCGAGCTCGGCGTAGGTCAGCAGCTCCACCCCGTTGTCGACCGCAGGCTGCTCCGCGCAGTCGGCCGCCGTCTCTCTGAAGACGTCGACGAGCGTTCGTGGGGCGCTCGCCAGGTGGGCACGGTGCAGCGTCACCGGCGGCCGCCCGGGCGCGGGGCGTCAGTCGTCACGGAGCGCAGTATGACGGGGCGCAGTGAACTTTCTGGTGCGGCATGGTGCCCATTCTCCGACGATGTTCCGGCAGCCGGCGCCGAGCCCGGCGGTGGGGGAGGAGCCTCCGAGCGCATCAGGGGCGCGGGCAGGGGCGAGCCAGGGCGCCGGGCGGTGCCCCCACGCGCAGGCCACCCGGCGATGGGGGAGCGGCCCGGCCTCAGCCGGTGAAGCGCTGGTGACGCCGCGCCCACCACTGCCAGCCGCCGTCGCGGCCGGGTCGCCAGCCGTCGACGGCCGGCCCGTACTGGACCATCCGGGACACGACCTCGTCCGCCCACACGACGAACTCCTCGACGTCGTCGGGAGGCAGCCCGCGACCCACCATCGCGAGGAACGCCCACTCGTCACCGACCCGGGTGGCGGTCACGTAGCCCTCCGAGCCCGGGACGGCGTCGGGGCCGAGGTCACCCAGCCGGACCTGCATCACGGACTCCCCTCCGATGGGCGCCCCCGGCGCCGCACTCCCACGTTTCACCGGGCCGGACTTTACTCTCTCTTTACCTGGCGGCTCACATCCGACCGGCCGGCCGAGCCAAGTCTGACCGAACGGATGATGCCCCCCACCGCGGGCGCCCCCTTGCCTGCCCGGGCGGCGTCGGGGTCTGCCCGGTCAGAGCTCGCCCAGCCACAGGCCGGCGATGGCGGCCACGAGGCTGAGCAGGATCATCAGCGTGGCGTGCACGAGGGCGCCGACGCCCCGCCCGCCGCGGCTGAGCCGGACGGCCTCGACGCTCGCGGTGCTGAAGGTGGTGTACCCGCCGAGTACTCCGGTGCCGAGGACGGCCTTGACGTCGCCACCACCGCCGTGAGCGACGGCCCAGCCGGTGAGCAGGCCGAGGAGGAAGGACCCGGTGACGTTGACGACGAGGGTCCCGGTCGGAAGGGTCGCTCGGAGCCGGGTCGCGACCCAGCTGTCGACGACGAAGCGCACGGCGGCGCCGAGGGCACCCCCGAGGGCGATGAGCACGGTGGTCATCGGCCCGGTGCCGTCTGCGGGTTCCGGACGCGGCGGTACGTCCGGCTCACGAGAAGCGTCCCCGCGTAGGCCGCGACGAAGCCGAGCAGCAGGCTCGCCAGGTCGTAGCCGGCCCCGGTCAGGTAGTGCCGCCCGCGCCCGAGGGTGACCGTCTCGACGACGAAGGAGCTGTATGTCGTGTAGCCGCCGAGCACTCCGGTCCCGACACCGAGGCGCACTCGCCGCCGCCACCCCGCATCGGGGCCGAGCAGGGACAGGGCCTCGAGCAGGGCGCCGAGGACCACGGCCCCCGAGACGTTGATCCAGAACGTCGCCCAGGGCCACGAGCCCGCCCCGGCAGGGAACGCCTCACCGAGGAGCGACCGGAGCGTCGTGCCAACGGCTCCGCCGAGCCCGACGAGGAGGAGGGTGCGGGCGCGCCACGGACGAGGGCGCGCGGAGGCGCGTGGGCCGGGGGGCTGACGCCGCCGGATGCTCACTGCCATGGGGTCTGGGCGTGCCAGTCCACGACGGTCAGCGGCACGACGAGCACCGGACGGTGCTGGTGGTGTGCCAGGCGCCCGCCGATGGACCCCTCCAGGAGGTCGTGCCACCGGCTGGACACCCCCGGCTCGTGGGTGCCGACAACGAGGGCGGACGCGTCGACGGCCCGGGCCAGGTGGGTCAGCGCCCGGTCGGGGCGCCCGGCGAGGTAGCGGAAGTGCCAGGGCACCCCGCTTCCCTCGAGGAGCGCGGCGAGGAACTTCTCGATCTGGTCCGAGCGTTCCCGCCACGAGTCGTCCACCGCGTCGGTGTCGACCTCGGCGTGCCGAACCGTCCCGTCGGGGTACTCCTCGATGGTGACCCGGGTGCGGTCGACATACCCGAGGAAGAGGCTCACTCCGAGAGCCTTGGCCCATGACGCGGCCGTCAGCACCACGAGCTCGGGCTGTCCGGGGACCACGCCCGCAACGATCGGGTGCCCGGCGAACGGCGTCATCCGCGACGGGCTGGGTTGGGGCGGAACACGACTGGGCGACACGCTCACCCTCCTCGCGGGGGACGGCCGTCCGGCCCGCCACTCATCGACGAACAGGAACCATCAGCCACCACGGCGGTTCGGACCGCGCTGCGGGGCCCCGGCGGGATCCATCGCCGCAGGATCAGTCTACGCACGGGCCGCCGGCGCCCCTCGGGCGCCGACGAGCGCGCCCCGGGCTACTCGGCCAGCGAGGCGGTGAGCGAGATCGGCACGGCGGAGAGCGCCTGGCTCACCGGACAGCCGACCTTGGCCGCCTCGGCCTGCTCGGCGAAGTCGTCGGCGCTCATCCCGGGGACCTTCCCGACGACCGACAGAGCGATCTGGGTGATCCCGGTACCGGGCACGAAGGTCACTTCGGCGCTGGTGTCCAGGCTCTGCGCCGGGCTGCCGGCCTTGGCGAGGCCGTTGGACAGGGCCATCGAGTAGCAGGTCGAGTGCGCCGCGGCGATGAGCTCCTCGGGGCTGGTCCGGCCGTTCGGCTCCTCCGCGCGCGAGGCCCAGGTCACGGCATACGTCCCGAGCCCGGACGAGGAGAAGGTGACCTCACCGGATCCTTCGAAGAGCGAGCCCTCCCAGTGGGCGGTTGCCTTGCGTGTCGTGGCCACGGGTCCTCCTGGACGGGTGCGGGGTGGATGACGGCGGATGCCGGGTCAGTAAGGTCAACCTTGCCTCGCCGGGCCATGCCGCGGCAATGGGCACTACCGCGCCGACCACGACGTCCAGCGGTCGACGTCGATGCGCACCAGGGGGCCGGGTGGCGGCTGGGTGGCGTACGGAGGGTACTTGGCGGTCAGCGCGGCGAGCGCCGCCGGCTCGGCGTCGACCTCGACGACCGAGGCGTGGCCGTCGGCGCGGACCCACCACAGCTCGGCCCAGTCATCCGCGTAGTGGTCGACGAGGAGGCTGACCCGCGGCTCGGCAGCGATGTTGGCGAGGCGGCGCAGCGCCAGGGTGGTCTTCGGCTTGGCGTCCACGGCGCTCCACACGACGTCGCCGGCGGGGCCCGGGAGGAGGACGAAGGTCAGGGGCACGACGTGCGCTCGCCCGTCGGCGGTGACGGTGGCGAGCCGAGCCACCCGGGCCGCCGCGAACCGGTCGCGTGCCGACGGATGCATGCGGCCACCGTATGTCGGCGCAGCCACCGGACCATAGGAACGACGGCTACGGTCTGCACTCGTGGACTGGTTCGAGGTGGTGCGTGACCGGGTGACGCCCGTCTCCGGGGGAGTGCACCTGTCGGCGGCGGGCTGGGGCGCGGCCCTGGCCGTCGCGTTGGCACTCGTGCTGGCTCGCCCGGCCTGGGTGCGGGTCCGCCTGGCCGTCACCCTCGTGCACGAGCTCGGGCACGCGGTCGTGGGGGTGCTCGTCGGCCGGCGGTTCGTCGGGTTCGTGGTCCGCGGCGACATGTCGGGCCATGCCGTGACCGCCGGCCCGGCCCGGGGCCCGGGCAGGGTGCTCTCGGCCTGGGCGGGGTACCCGATGCCGGCGCTGGTCGGTGCCGCAATGGTGTGGCTCGCGGTGCGCGGCTGGTCCGCACCGGTGGCCTCCGGGGCTCTCGTCGTCCTCGTCCTCGTGGCCGTCCGGGTGCGGTCGCTGCTGACCGCGGTCGTCGTGGCGGTCGCCGCGGCCGGCGGGACCGCCCTGTGGTGGTGGCGCAACGACGTCGTCCAGGAGCAGGTGCTCCTCGCCGTGGGCCTGGTCCTCGTCGCCGGGGGGTGGCGGCACCTCGTGACCGTCATGCGCTATGGCAGCGCGTCCGACGACCCCGGCGTGCTGGCCCGGCTCACCCACGTCCCGCGGCTGCTGTGGACCCTCTCGTTCGCGGTCGTCAGCGCGGCCGCCACGTGGCTGGTGCTGCTTCAGCTGCTCGCCGCCTCCCGCGCACTCTGACGGCGATGGGCGCGGTGCGGGGCCACTGCGTCCTCGGCTGTGACGAACGAGGCAGAGTGCTGCCGGGTGCTCGGGCCGGTGCTGTACTGGGGACAGCACCGGGTCGAGCGGCCGCGGGCATGACTCGTGGTCCCCAGGCCGCGGCGCCGGATGGTCGGCATACGGACGTCCCGGTATGCCGTGAACGCTCGGAGGTGCGCGATGAAGGCCCACGTTGGTGACCAGATCGTGCTCGCGGCGGTCCACGTCGACGAGCCCACCCGCAGTGGTGAGGTCGTCGAGGTCAGAGGTCCCGACGGCGCTCCGCCCTATATGGTGCGCTGGAGCGACGGGCACATCGGAGTGATCTACCCCGGCCCTGGTGCCGTGCTGCGCATCGGCGGCCACGCTCCTGGGGAGGAGCAGCCCGTCGCCGGAAGCGGGCTCGACGAGCTCCCGCGGGCCATGGCGGCGGCGGCCGGACCGGCTGCCCCGGGTGCCGGTGCGTCGGCACACGTGCGGGAGTGGACCATCCGGGTGTCGATCTTCGAGGCGGGGGACGACACGAGTGCGTCCGTCGTGCTGCTGTCCGACGCGACGCAGCACCTACGGGCCCACGGCACGAGCCATCGCTCGTCGAGCGACATGGTCGTTCCCGAGATCGGCGACGAGGTCGCCGTCGCCCGGGCGCTGCGTCACCTGGCCGACGAGCTCCTCGACGCCGCCGAGGCCGACATCGAGGCGCTGACCGGCGAGTCGGCGCAGCTGCGCCGAGGCTGAGGGGGCCGTCGCGGCGGCACGGCCGGGGTGCCGCCCTGACCGACTCGGGGACGGTCCGGCCGGTGCCGCCCACGACGAGCTGGAGCGCATCCCTCCACGGGGCGGAGGAGTCGACCCGCGCCCGCCCGATGGCCCGTCATCGGCGCTGCCCCACGCCTGCGGCGTCCAGGCCCGGGCAAGGGCTGGTCAAGGGAGGGTAAAGGATACGGAAACGGTTGTCCCGCAACCCATGCGGTAGGCCTTCCGAGAAAGGGCCGCCTCGTCAGCCGAACAGGTGAGTGGCGGTCTAGGTCGTGCACCAGCCACACCGGACCCATCAGCCGATGTGTCGGCCCCGCCCTGTCGCGAGAGTGGTACTCAGCGGTCCCTGCCCCCTCCGGGGACCCCCCTCTGGAAGGAAACACAGATGCACATCAGCCGAGTCGTTGCCCTTGCGGCAGCCGGCTTCGTCGTGCTGAGTGGCTCCGCCGTCGACCACGGCGCCCCCTCCGCACGTCCAACCACCGCCCCTGCCAACACCGCCACCGCGCTCCTCGCCGAGAACGCGGCGTATACCGCCACCATGAAGCCCTCTGCGGCCGGCAACGGAAGCCGCGCCCTCAACGCCATCACCAAGGCGCCCGCGTCGGCCCAGGCCGCCGTCGGCATCGTCGTCGTCGATGCCAACTGGAGCCAGCTCGAGTCGAGCCAGGGCCAGTACAGCACCACCGTGATCGACAGCCAGCTCGCGGCCGCTGCGAAGAAGGGTCTGAGGGTCCGACTCCGCGTCATCGCCGGAACCCAGGCACCGGCATACGTCAAGAAGATCGGCGGAGCCGCGATCCCGTTCTACGACCACCAGGCCAAGGCCTCGACAACGATCGGCCGGTTCTGGACCACCGCGTACCAGGCGCGCTGGCAGGCGCTCATGACCTACCTCGCCGGCAAGTACGACACCAACGCGATGGTCGCCGAGGTGAACATCTCCGGCACCGGCACCATCTCGGCCGAGCCGATGCTGACGATGGGCAACGACACGCTGCCCGGCTCGAGCATCACCAACAACTCGCGGCTGCTGAGCGCCGGGGCCACCGAGACGGCCCGCCGCGCGGCGCTGACGGCGGACATCACGTTCATGCAGAAGATCTGGGCGCATACCCACACCACCCTCTTCTGCCACCCGTACGTCACCATCGACCCCAAGCCGAAGGGGAGCCTTGCCACGACCGAGCAGATCGTGACGGCCGCCTACAACGCCAAGCCGGGTGCCACCATCTTCGGCCACACCGGTGCCAGCGAGCTGACCTTCAAGGGCGTCACGCACACCAACGTTCTCGACATGTACAACTTCTTCATCGCCCACAGCTACCCCTTCATGGCCCAGACCCAGGCCTACAGTGGCGGCGCGAAGAACGAGGGTGTCGGTGACCTCGGCTATGTCATGACCTGGCTCGCCAACCACGGCGCGTACTCGACCGAGCTCCCGGCCGGCTGGCAGTTCGACGCGAGTGCCCTCAAGGTCCTCGCCACGACCAGCGACCAGATGACCGCGAGCGCGAGCGCCTCCGGAGGCTGACCCTCGCCCGTCGAGCCCGGGTACCCGCGCTCGACCCCAGATCGCCGCTGGGCGGCACCCGATGAGGGGGTGCCGCCCAGCGCGCACGTCTGCGCTCAGCTCGGCGTGGACGACAGGCCGGTGCAGGCGCGGGCGTCGGCCCAGAGGCCGTGCAGCCGGGTCCGATCCGCTTCCCCGGGCACCGTGGGTATGCCGTCGCTGCCGACCAGCATGGGCGTCCACCGCGCCTTGGTGACCACGCTCGCGCCTCGGTGCCGGCCTGCCCTTGCGGCCGCGGCGTCGACGGTCAGGGTGAGGACGCCGGTGCGTGAGTCGGGCTCATGGCTGCGCCACCACACGAAGTTGCCGAGGCCGTAGTCGACGTAGGCCCGGCCGAGCCAGCCGGCGCCGTTGACGCGGTGCGAGTGCGAGCCCACGACGATGTCGGCGCCCGCCGCCTCGAGGGTGGCGGCTGTGCTCTGGTCGAGCGGGCGAGGGCAGGACTGGTAGTCGGCGCCCCAGTGCAGGTAGACGATGACGAGGTCGAACTTCTTGCGCGCGGACGACACCGCCGCCTTGAGCTGGGTGACCGGCGAGCTCGCTGCGACCCCGCCTGACGTCGTGGTCGCCCGGTGGCTCGCCAGGGTGATGTCGAAGACCTGGTCGGCGCCGAAGACGGCGATCCGGACCCCGCCGACGGTGAACGTCGCCGGGGCGAAGGCCTCGGCGGCATCGGCGCCGATCCCGACGATGGGGATCGGGCTGGTGCGTTTGGCCGCGAGGGTGTCCTTGAGCCCCCCTGCGCCGTAGTCGACACCGTGGTTGTTGGCCATCGTCACGACATCGACCCCCGCGTGGGCCAGGGTCGTCAGCGCCGAGCGGGGGGCCTTGAAGTGGAACTCCTTCGGCACCTCTGCTCCGCCGGTCGTCACAGCGCTCTCGAGGTTGGCCATCGACAGGTCGGCCGCTCCGAGGGTGGACCGCAGCGAGGCGAGGCCGTCGGGCCGGGTGGCCAGCGGGGCGAGGTAGTCGGCGAAGTGGATGTCACCCCCGAAGGCCACGGTGATGGTGGCCGGAAGTGGCGTCGCCGTCGGCAGCGGGGTCGTCGTGGGGGTGGCCGGGCTCGCGGGGGCGGGCTGCGTCGTGGCCGGTGTCGTCGAGGCGGCGCCCACGTCACCGGCCCGCGCTCCCGTACAAGCCGACAGCAGCAGGGCCGTGGCCATGGTGAGGCCCACGAGCCCGGGTCGACGCTGCATGGGCCAGAGTGTACGGCGGCGCTCACGTCTGCCTTGGGCTCGGAGTCGTCGTCGGTCAGTTGGGCGACCTGCGCCCACACGACGGTGCGGCGCCGGTGCGGCCGAGGCCGGTGCATGCCAGGGTAGGGCGCATGCACTGTGCGCCGCCCCTGGCGGGCCTCGTCGCTCGGGTCCGGTCGCTGACCTCCGGGGACCGCCGAGTGGTCCTGGGGATCGTCGGCGAGCCCGGCGCCGGCAAGAGCACCCTGGCGGCTGCGCTCGTCAGCGCCCTGCACGACGCGGGGGTCCTCGCGGTCGGCGTCCCGATGGATGGTTACCACCTCACCAACGCCGAGCTGGCGCGGCGTGGCCTTGCCGACCGCAAGGGTGCCCGGGAGACCTTCGACGCTGACGCCTTCGCCGACCTGCTGGCACGGATCCGGTCCGACGACCACGGCGAGGTGTGGGCCGCGGCATACGACCGCGCGGTCGAGGAGCGCGTCGTCGACGCGATCGTCGTGGCCCCCGACGTCCCGGTCGTCGTCACCGAGGGCAACTACCTCCTCGTCGACGAGGGTCCGTGGCGCCGGGTCGGCGACCTGCTCGACGAGGCCTGGTACGTCGAGACCGACCCCTCCGTGCGGCTCGCACGCCTCGTTGCCCGGCACGAGGAGTTCGGCAAGAGTCCCGAGCACGCCCGGGCCTGGGTCGCGACCGTCGACGAGCCGAACGCCGCCCTCATCCGCTCCACCCGCCCCCGGGCGGACCTCGTGGTGCGGCTGACCTGACTGGTGCCAGGGGGCCGTCACCGCCGAGGACCACGTCGAGCGGGCAGTGGGCGACCCCATCCTGCACAATGGCCACGGACGGGCGAGGAGGTGACCGGATGCGCTGGCTGGCCTGTGGCGAGCACGAGATCCCTGACGGCGTCGACTGGATGTCGGAGCGGGAGCGGTCCCGGCTCGGCCAGCTGAGGTTCACCAAGCGGCGCACCGAGTTCCTGCTGCGCCGGTGGACCGGCAAACGCGCCGTCGCCGCGGCCGTGGGGTGGCCACCGGGCGACGCGATGGCCCGGATCGAGATGCTCAACCACCCGACGGGCGCGCCCTTCGTGGAGATCGACGGCGCGCCGGCCGGCATGGATGTCTCGCTGACTGACCGGGCCGGCTGGGCGGTCGGCCTCGTGGGTGCCCCCGGCACGACGGCGGGCTCGCTCGGGGTCGACCTCGAGCTCGTCGAGCCCCGGACCGAGCGGTTCGTCGCGGACTTCCTCACGGCCAGGGAGGTGACCTATGTCCACGGACGCCGGGACAGCCATGGCCAGGACGGCTGGGAGGCCGCCGCCAACCTCCTCTGGTCGGCCAAGGAAGCCGCGCTCAAGGTGCTGCGGGTCGGCCTCATGGCCGACACGCGCACCGTCGAGGTCGAGGTGGACCACCGGGTCCGCGACGACGGCTGGGCCGCACTGACGGTGCGGTCGGTGCGCGGGGAGACGTTCCCCGGGTGGTGGAGGCGGGACGGGGTGTTCGTCCTCACGATCGCGTTCGCGCGACCGCACGACCCTCCGGCCCTGATGGGCGGGGGAGCCGACCTGGCGGCCGCCGAGCCGGTGCACTCGTGGCTGGCCGGTCCGAGCGTGGGCTGAGGGACCGTATGCCGGGTCAGCCTTGCGGCACGAACCTCGCCATCCCACGGTGCAGCGCGTCGACGATGTAGGGACGGAGCTCCTCGGCGGCGATGATCCGGTCGACCGAGCCGACCTGCAGGGCGCGCTCGATGGTGTGGATGGCGTCGAACTCGTCGGCGACCTCTCCCAGCTTCTGGGAGCGGACAGCGGCCGTCACGTGGCCGATGGCTGCGCGCAGCTTGCCCACCTCGGGGCCGGTCGCCGCGTCGGCCGCCGCCCGCGCGGCCGCGACCCGCGGGTCCTTCTCCGTGCGCTGCTTGACCTCGCGGGCGAACACCGTCGCTGCTGCTGGGGCCCCGCCGATGACAGAGGCGTAGGACCCGTGCACCGCCGCGATCTCCATCGAGTCCGTCAGCGCCTTGGAGAACACGACGAAGGCCCCGCCGTGGTAGCGAGAGACGACGACGAAGACGATCGGGCCGTCGAAGTTCGTCACGGCGCGGCCGATCTCGGCGCCGTACTCCAGCTGCCAGCGCCGCATCGACTCGGGCGAGCCGTCGAACCCGGACAGGTTGGCGAGGACGACCAGTGGGCGGTTGCCGGTGGCGGCGTTGACGGCCCGGGCGGTCTTCCGGGATGCCTGGGGGAACAGGGTGCCGGACGTCCACGACGGTGGCCCGTCGGCGGGGACGAACCCCTTGCGCGGCACGGTGCGGGACTCGAGGCCGAGGAGGCAGACGGGGATGCCGCCGATGGTCGCGTCCCAGACGATCGAGGTGTCGGCCTCGAACCAGTCCTGCCACCGCTCCAGCGGTTCACAGTCGGTGTCGGCCACCGCCCGCATCACCGAGCGCATGTCGAAGGGCTGCTTGCGGTCGGGGTTGGTCCGCTGGTCGAAGACGTCCCCGACGCTGGTGAACGTCGTCCCGTCGACGAGCGCGTGGGGTGCGCTCCGCACGTCACGGTCGACCGGGTCCACGCTCGGGTGCCGCCGCGGGAAACGCTCTCCGGGAACCACATACGTGTAGTCGTAGTGATGCAGCAGCAGTGCGCAGGCCTCCTGGAAGCTCGGCGCCCAGTACTGGGCCTGACCGTTGGGCCCCATGACCCGGTCGTAGCCACCGATGCCGAAGTTGTCCTCGGCGGACACGGCGCCGGAGAAGTCGAGGGCCTGCTTGCCGGTGAGGACCATCGCGCTGGCGGGAGTCATGACGAGGATGCCCTTGGTGTGCATGAGCATCGTCGCCTCGGCGTTCCAGTAGGGCTGGCCGCCGACGTTGATGCCCGTGACGATGATGTTGATCTCGCCACCTGCCTGGGTGTACTCGATGAGCCGGCGCAGGGTGAGTGCGATCCAGTCCATGTTCTCGGTGCCGGAGTCCATGGCGATGAGCGCACCGGAGGACACGGCATACCACTCGACCGGGATCCGGTGCGCGGCGGCGTATGCCAGCGCGGCGTTGACGATCCGGCACTCCGGCTCGGCGAGGTTGCCCAGGCCCTGCGTGGGGTCCGACAGCAGTGCGACGCGGCTCATGCCCTCGGGGACGACCCGGGTGTAGGACGTGAGCAGCCCGACGACGATGTGTGCGCTGTTCTCGGCCGGGGGCCGGTCGACGGGGACCAGGTGGTCGTCCTCGTCGAGGTCGAGCTCGACGAAGGTTCCGCGGGGGAAGGCGGACGCGCTCTCATCGGCCGGGGCGAGCATCTGGACGATCTCATAGGGGTACGGCACGCCGAACCGCTTGGCCGTGAGGAGCTTCTGGGCATAGCGGGTCAGCGGGCGCACCGGGTTGGGGCCGGGGTCGGAGATCCGGATCGACGTGCCCGCCCGCCCGATGCCCTCGACCTGGATGACCTGGTCCTTGAGGGTCGGCCGGCCCTCCTCGTCGACGGCGGGCACCTGGATGTGGAGAACGAGCTTCTCCAACCCCGCGCCTCGCGCCAGCGGCTCGTACGACGCGGCGAGGGCGGGGATCTGGGTGGGCGGGATGTCCCACGTCGGGCGGATCGACAGGACGAGCCGGTTGGCCGCCGGTCGCTCCCGTGGCGGGTAGGCCGCGAGGGCGCTGCGCATCGCCGCCAGCGCCTGCAGGCCCATCCGCCCGAGCCGCGGGTAGGTCTCGAGCCCGGTGACCTCGTCGCGGACCTTGACCAGGTCGCGGACCTCAGCGAGCGCGAACAGGCGATGGTCCTTCGGGTTGTCGTGGGCGACACCGGAGAAGAGGTAGACGTCCTCGGGAGAGAGGAGCCGCTCGAGGGCGAAGTTCGAGAGCCGCCACAGGTCGAGCCTCTTGCCGAGCATGGGGTGCAGGTTGCGGTAGAGCTGGTCCTCCTCGAAGGGACCTCCCTCGGGTCCCTGGCGGAAGGTCACGTGCTGGGTGCGCAACGCGCCGGTGTCGTCGCCGTCGACGTTCGTCACGGTGAGGTCGATCCGGTGCAGCGGCCGCCCGAAGGCACACTGGGCGAGCCACGTCGCCGCCTCGGCGGCCAGAGCGGAGATGTCCTGCACCTCACCGCTGCGCCACAGGACGAGGTCGAGGACGATCTCCCGGTTGCGCGGGGCGGTGTCGAGATGGACGGCGACGGCCCGGGAGAGCTCGGGCAGGTCCTCGGCCGAGAGGTACGCGACGACGAGGTGGACGTCGAGATCACCGTGCTCGTAGTTGGCGAAGCCCATCTGCCGGCCGACCACCGTCTCGTGGTCGAGTCCGTGGAGGTCGCGGATCCGGTAGAACCGACGGGCGTAGACCTCGAGGATGCACTCGCGGTATGCCGCGAGGCCGGGGTCGTCGACACCGTCGAGCCAGGAGCGCAGCAGCAGGCCGCGCAGCGGGTGGGGGCACCAGACGAGCCGGTCGACCCGGTCGGCCCGGTCGGCGCGGTGGGCGTCGGCGTGCAGCGCGGCGAGGTGGCGGGTCATCTCGGCCTCGACGTCGGCGAGGACGTGGTCGAGCACCGGCGCGTCGAAGTAGTGGAACTCGACGTCCCGGGCCAGGTCGGCGACCGCCTGCTGGCGGCCCTCGGTGGCCCGGGACAGCCGGCCCAGGCGGTGGCGCAGGTCGGGCCCGGCCGAGCCGCGCAGCCGGTCGATGTGGGTGAGGCGGCGCTCGAGGATGGACGTGATGACCGGCGCGAGCTCGGGCACCCGGGCGAAGGAGCGGAACATCCACAGCAGGGCGGCCTCGAGGGCTCGGGTGTGTCCGAGCCCGCGGACCCCGTAGCGGCCGAGAGCGATCTCGAGCCGGCTGCGGTAGCTCGCCGGGAGCATGGCCCGGTCGGCGTCGAGCCACCGAAGGAAGGCGATGAAGTACTCCTGGGCGTTCCCCGCGACCAGGCCGTCGTCGCCGAGCTCCTCGGCCTCGGTACGGGGCCGGTAGAGCGAGGCGATGTCGGCGAACAGGTCGAGCAGCGAGTCCTCACACGCCGCGAGCTCCGGGTCGTCGACCGGGTGGGTCGTCGCGAGCGAGCGCTGCCGGCGCATCAGGGCCCGGACCTCGGCCGGGTCGCGGTCGTAGCCGAGCAGGTAGGGGACCAGGTCGGCGTACACGGCCGCGCACGGGCTCTCGGGCGCCAGCTCGGACTCGCGGACCAGGACGCCGAGGTCCAGCTGTTCGCCGGCAGGCTCGGCGGAGGCCAGCACCGCCTCGGCGGCCAGCTCGCCGGAGGCGCGGATACGCAGCAGGGGCGCTCCCCGCTCGACCTGGGCGTTGGCGACGACGGGGACCGCCGTGACGAGCCCGTCGAAGGGTGCGTTGACGGTCGTCACCATCTTCATCGACTCGAGGACGGCGATCGGGTCCCCGGCATGGACCTGCTGGCCCGGCTCGACGAGGATCTGCCCGACCAGGGCGGGCCACCCCGCCCGGACGACGAGGCCGTCGGTGCGGGTGACCGTGTGGGCCTCGCCGTCGATCTCCAGGCGGAACGCGCCGTTCTGCTCGACGGCGACGACCCGGCGGCGCCTGCCGCCACAGGTGATCCGCCGCTCGAAGTCGCCCAACCGCTCGACGCGGGCCTCGACGGTGACACCGTCGTGGACGCGGTAGCGGTCCGGGCCGGTGCTGTCGACCCGGAGCCGGTAGGAGGCTCCGCGATAGGTGAGCTGGACGCCGGCGCCGACCTGCTCGGGCTGCTCTGGCCGTCCGCGCGCGGCGCTGGCGAAGAACGCGGCGCGGACCAGTGCGAAGTCGGACTCGTAGGCCTGGACCGCCGCCGCGACGATGGCGAGCGGGTCAGCGGGCGGGATCAGGCCACCGCTGGCAACCAGCTCGTCGTACCAGCCGTAGCCCACCGCGCCGGCGCGGACCTCCGGACGCGACAGGAGAGCCAGCAGGCCGCACCGGTTGGACGCGCCACCGCTGAGGACGACCAGCGTGCGCTCGAGGGCGCGGTGCAGCCGGGCCTCGGCCTCGGCGCGTCCGTGCCCCCAAGCGGTCACGGTCGCGACCAGGGGGTCGACGACGGCGTCGACCACATCACCGTCGTGCAGGCTCGCGTCCACCCGGACCCCGGTGCCGACCGGCAGTGCGAGCAGCTGCACGGTGCCGCCGCTCGGGGTGAAGCCGCGCTCGGGGTCGTGGGCGAGGAGCCGGGCCTCGATGGCGTGGCCGTCGGGCCGGGGCTGCTCGTGGACGAGGACGTCGCCGCGGGCGAGCCGCAGGCGCAGGCCGAGGAAGCTGGACCCGGTCGTCTCCTCCAACAGGGCGTGCGAGGCCCGGGCCAGGGTGTCGACCGACTCGACGAAGGCCGTCGTGCCGTCGGGGTCGAGCAGGAAGCGGACGACTCCGGCGCCGCGGTAGCCGACGACGGTGGCCAGCGCGCGGGCCCCCGCCCGGATGGCCTCGTCGGTGTCGGGGTCCAGGCCCGGCGCCGGGGTCTCGGCGATGATGAGGTGCGGCCCACGGGACAGGGTGGTCTCGCGGGGGGTGAACGCCCACACGGTTCCGGCCGAGTCGGCGAGGATCTCGACCTCGAGGACCCGGTGACCGGAGCGGTCCCGGTCGGGGTCGAGCAGGACGAGGCCGGCGTCGCCGACCGCGTCGGCCAGGTCTGTCCCGGTCGGCGAGCCGGCGCACGGTGGCGCTGTCGGGGCCGATGACGGCGATCCCCGCCTCCTCACAGGCCGTGACGAGCGCGACCTGGTCCTGGCACGGGACCTGGCCGATCCAGACGGCGTCGGCCCGGGCGGCGCGCAGGGCCGCCACGACGTCGGCCGTCGTGACCGCGCCGGTGTGCGCGACCAAGACCGTCTCGTCGGCCTCCCGGGCGTACCACGCCCGCTCGCGGGCCTCGGTGAGGACGAGGACCCGGGTGATCTCGGGGTCGTCGGTCTGGGCCCCGAGGTTCCCGATCGCCGCGAGCAGACGCACGGCCGGCTCGCCGCGCTCGAGGATCGCCAGGCGGGTGATCGGCTCCATGGGTATCGGCTCCCCTGTCAGTGCGTGTCCGGGACCGGGGCGCCGAACGCCTCGGCCAGCGGCGCGACGACGTCACCCGAGATCGGCGACGGTAGCGGGATGCTCCGGTACCCGTCCAAGCGGACGACGACTCGGCCGTCGTCGTCGACGACCATGCAGTCGAACGCACCGTCGTCGACCTGACGCGCCACCGCGCGGACGGCGCCACTGCCGGGGGAGCCGAGGACCCGCACCGACCGCACGGCATAGGGCAGGGCCATCCGCCCGTCGCGCCCGGCCTCCCAGAGTCCGGCCGCCTGGAAGCACAGCTCGACCAGCCGCGGCGCTCCTACGAGCGGAGCGGACGCCGGGACGTGGTTGTCGGGAAGGTCGTCGGCGAGGCGCGCTACCGACGCCCCGTCCGCCTCCCAGGCGGCGCCGACCACCTGGTAGGTCGGCCCATGGAAGTAGAGCGCATAGACGTCCTCGGGCGTGAGGACCCGGCCGGCCGGGTCAGCGACCGAGGGGGCTGACTCGGTCTGAGGGGGTGTGCGGGTCAGCCGGACCGTGCCGGTGAAATGGGTGCTCACCTGCGGGGTGTCGTGGCCGGGCAGGACGCGCTCGGCGGTGAGTGCGCACCGGGCGAGCAGGTCACCCGAGCCGTCGTCCGCCTCCTCGACCCGCACGGTCACGGTGATCGCGCGCGGCTCGTCCCGGTAGAACTTCACCGGCGCGAGGAACGCGACGTCCTCGACCGCCCCCACGGCGAAGCCGGGCGGCGCGATGAGCGCCGCCGCCTCGGCGAACGCCTCCATGCCCATGACACCGGGCAGCACGGGGATGCCGTCGATCCGGTGGTGGTCGAGGAACGGCTGGGCCGCCGGGTCGAGGGTGGTCGTCACGACGAGGCCGTGGTGGGCGCTGGCGACCACGTCCCCGACCAGGGGCCCGTGGTCTGCTGCGCCACCGACGAGGCGGGCCAGGTCGGCGCCGCCGTGCTCGGCATACTCCGTCGCCATCAGCCCGAGACGTCCGGCGACGACGACCTCGCCTCCGAAGGAGGAGGACGCCAGCTCGCGGTGGATCCAGGCGACCCCGGCCTCCGGCGGGAGCATCTGCACGCCCGCCATCTCCATGATCTTGGGGATCGACCCGCGGGTCGCCATGCCGATGCCGCCCCACGCCGTCCAGTCGAGCGCGAGCGCCCGGGTCTGCGGGCGGGTGCGGCGCATGGCCGAGCTGATCTTGCAGAGCAGGTCGTTCGCCGCCGAGTAGTCGGTCTGGCCGTTGTTGCCGAACCGGCCCGCCACGGACGAGAAGACGACGGTGGCGCCGATGTCGAGGTCCTTCGCCGCCTGCCACAGGCTGAACCAGCCGGTGGTCTTGACGCCGAAGACGAGGTCGTACTCGGCGCGCTCCTTCTCGGGCAGGTTGCGGCTGATCTCGAGGCCCGCGGCGTGCAGCAGGACGTCGATGCGGCCACTGGTGTCGCGAACGGCGTCGATGACCGTCGCCACCGCCTCAGGGTCGGTGAGGTCGACGCTGTGGTAGTACGCGGTGCCTCCGGCGGCCTCGACCGCGGTGATCGCCGCCCGGGCCGAGGCCAGCCGCTCGATCCGCGCCAGCTCCTTCTCGATGGCCACGGGGGTGGCCTTCTCGCCCCGGTCCTTCATCCGCCCGGCCAAGGTGGCCTTGAGGCCGTCCCGGTCGGTCGCGAAGGCCGCGAGGTCAGGGTCGTCCGGGTCGGGCGCCGGGGTGAGGTCGAGCAGGTGGAACGTCCCGGCCCCCGCCTGCGCCAGGTCGGCGGTGATGGCCGAGACGATGCTGCCGGCGGCGCCGGTCACCAGAACGACGGAGTCGTGGGTGAGCGGCATACCACCCTCGTGGTCGGCGGTCCCGTCGTCGTTGAGCGGCGCGAACGGCTGCTCGGCGAGGACGACGCCCCAGCGCAGCCCGTCGGCCCGGCCGACCTCGACGGTCCCCGGGTCGCCGAGGGTCTCCTCGAGGAGGATGTCGGCGACCGCGGCGGTCCTGCGGCTGGCGGGCAGGTCGACGGCCTTGACGAGCGCGTCCGGCCGCTCCTTCTTGTAGGACTTCGTGAAGCCGGTGACCGCGCCGCCCATCGGGGCGGTGGCTCCGGCGGCGTCGTACCCGTGCCGGCCGCCGAGCCGGGTCGCGCTGACGAGGAACGCGTCGGTGTCCCAGAGCCGCCGCATCGTGGCGTAGAGGCTCTTGACCCGGCGGCGCAGGGCCTCGGTCCAGGTGGTGAGGTCCATCGCGTCGAGGTCGCCCTCGTCGTCGAGTGCGGGCAGCCAGTAGACGCCGGCGATGGGGCCGTCGGCCAGCCAGCCCTCGAGGGCGGCGAGCAGGTCGTCGGTGTCGACACCCGGGTCGAGCACGAGGGGCATCGCCCCGGCCTTCTCGAGGCGCTTGACGAGTGCGGTGCCGATGCCGCCCTCGTCGAGCATGACGACGACGCGGGTGCCGTCGAGGTCGATGCCCGTGGTGGCGCACTGGTCGAGGCTGGGTCGCAGGGCGGGGACGGGGACCCGGCGGGGCAGCGCGTCGATGGCCGAGAGGTCTCCACGGACGGTGGGCACCACCACGGCGGCGGCGGCCGTCGGTGGTGGTGCTGTCTCGGCGGCCGGCGCGCCGTTCCCAGCAGCGGGGATGCCGGTCTTGTCGTGGACCCAGCCGGCGACGTGGCCCAGGGTGGGGAAGTCGCGTAGCTGGAGGGTGGTCTCGCGTTCGACGTGGTACTCCTCGCGGACGGCGGCGAAGACCTCGGCCTGCTTGACGGTGTCGACGCCGAGGTCGGCCTCGAGGTCGAGGTCGGGGTCGAGGAGCTCGGTGGGGTAGCCGGTCATCTCGGCGACGATCGCGGTGACGCGGGCCAGGATCGGGTCGGCGGCCGGTGCTGCCGTCTCGGGTGCCGGGGCGCTGACCGCGGCGGCCGGGGCGGGTGCCGGGGTGGCCGGGGCGGGTGCCGGGGTGGCCGGGGCGGGTGCCGGGGTGGCGGGGATGCCGGTCTTGTCGTGGACCCAGCCGGCGACGTGGCCCAGGGTGGGGAAGTCGCGTAGCTGGAGGGTGGTCTCGCGTTCGACGTGGTACTCCTCGCGGACGGCGGCGAAGACCTCGGCCTGCTTGACGGTGTCGACGCCGAGGTCGGCCTCGAGGTCGAGGTCGGGGTCGAGGAGCTCGGTGGGGTAGCCGGTCATCTCGGCGACGATCGCGGTGACGCGGGCCAGGATCGGGTCGGCGGCCGGTGCTGCCGTCTCGGGTGCCGGGGCGCTGACCGCGGCGGCCGGGGCGGGTGCCGGGGTGGCCGGGGCGGGTGCCGGGGTGGCCGGGGCGGGTGCCGGGGTGGCGGGGATGCCGGTCTTGTCGTGGACCCAGCCGGCGACGTGGCCCAGGGTGGGGAAGTCGCGTAGCTGGAGGGTGGTCTCGCGTTCGACGTGGTACTCCTCGCGGACGGCGGCGAAGACCTCGGCCTGCTTGACGGTGTCGACGCCGAGGTCGGCCTCGAGGTCGAGGTCGGGGTCGAGGAGCTCGGTGGGGTAGCCGGTCATCTCGGCGACGATCGCGGTGACGCGGGCCAGGATCGGGTCGGCGGCCGGTGCTGCCGTCTCGGGTGCCGGGGCGCTGACCGCGGCGGCCGGGGCGGGTGCCGGGGTGGCCGGGGCGGGTGCCGGGGTGGCGGGGATGCCGGTCTTGTCGTGGACCCAGCCGGCGACGTGGCCCAGGGTGGGGAAGTCGCGTAGCTGGAGGGTGGTCTCGCGTTCGACGTGGTACTCCTCGCGGACGGCGGCGAAGACCTCGGCCTGCTTGACGGTGTCGACGCCGAGGTCGGCCTCGAGGTCGAGGTCGGGGTCGAGGAGCTCGGTGGGGTAGCCGGTCATCTCGGCGACGATCGCGGTGACGCGGGCCAGGATCGGGTCGGCGGCCGGTGCTGCCGTCTCGGGTGCCGGGGCGCTGACCGCGGCGGCCGGGGCGGGTGCCGGGGTGGCCGGGGCGGGTGCCGGGGTGGCGGGGATGCCGGTCTTGTCGTGGACCCAGCCGGCGACGTGGCCCAGGGTGGGGAAGTCGCGTAGCTGGAGGGTGGTCTCGCGTTCGACGTGGTACTCCTCGCGGACGGCGGCGAAGACCTCGGCCTGCTTGACGGTGTCGACGCCGAGGTCGGCCTCGAGGTCGAGGTCGGGGTCGAGGAGCTCGGTGGGGTAGCCGGTCATCTCGGCGACGATCGCGGTGACGCGGGCCAGGATCGGGTCGGCGGCCGGTGCTGCCGTCTCGGGTGCCGGGGCGCTGACCGCGGCGGCCGGGGCGGGTGCCGGGGTGGCCGGGGCGGGTGCCGGGGTGGGTGCCGCGAGGGGTGCCGCCGGGACCTCGGGGGCGGCCGAGGGGGCAGGGGCCACCGAGGGAGCCGGGGCGAGGTGCGGCGCGGCGGGTGGGGTGGCCACCGCCGCGGCGGCGGGAGCGGCAGCCGGCCCGGCGATGCCGGCATACGGCACCGGGACATGCGTCACCTGGGTGAGCGGAACCTCCGGAGCCCCCACGTCGGCGACGCGCAGCCGGCGGCGGTCGACCTCGAGGACGCTGCCCGGGTGCCCGGACAGGGCGTCGAGCCAGCGCTGCCAGGCGGTCGGGTCGATGATGCGGTAGGCGTACCCCAGCTGCTCGGGCGAGCGCCGGGCCCCGTCGGGCATGGGGGTGCGGCGCAGCAGGGTCATGGCGACCTGCGAGCCGAAGCCGGCGGCCAGCCGCAAGGCGTACTCGACGGGGTAGGACCCGCCGGTCGACAGGTTGAGGGAGCCGAGGTCGGGGTCGGGCTCCCGGTAGTTCGGCACGGGCGGGACGATCCCGGTCTCGAGTGCCTTGACGGCGACGACGTCCTCTATCCCCGCGCCCATCGCGTGCCCGGTGAACCCCTTGGTGTTGGTGATGACGACCTTGTCGGCGTCGGCACCGAAGACCCGGCGTAGGGCGTTGATCTCGGCCGCGGCGCTGCCGCCGCGGGCGGGTGTGTAGGTCTCGTGCGAGACGAACATCGTCGACGGCGCGATCTGGTGCCGGGACACACCTCGCCCCTCGGCCTCGCGGATGAGCGACTCCATGACCCCGCCGATGTGCTCGACGTCGAGCCGGGTGCCGTGGAAGGCGCTGTTCGCCGTGACAGCGCCCAGCACCTCGCAGATCGGCTGGATGCCGCGGGCGCGGGCGGCCTCGGCCGACTCCACGACCAGCGACGCAGCGCCGACGCCCACGATCATCCCGTGCCGCCGCAGGTCGAACGGGGTCGCGGCGTCCTCGACGCGCTCGTCGGTCGCGGCCGCACCGGTGGCGAGGAACCCGGACGTCACCCAGGGCAGGAGGTGCTCGCCCGTCGCGTCGTCGGCGGAGACGACGACGACGCGGTTGCATCGGCCGGCGCGGATCCAGTCCTCGGCCAGCGAGAGCGCCTGCGTCGTGCTGGCGCAGGCCGCGTTGACCTGGGTGTTCGGGCCACGGGCGCCGATGATCTCGGCGAACTGGCTGTGGCCCATCGACAGCACCCGGAAGAGGAACTTGCGGTCGAAGGCGTATGGCTCGGCCGCCATGACCTCGCGCAGTGAGGCGATGAGCCGGTCGGCCTCGGCGGCGGCCGGGTCGCCGTCGGTCATCGCGGCTCGGACCGCCTCGAGCGCCAGGAGGTTGTCACGCCGCCCCTTGTCCAGGGCATACGCCTCGATCGCCTCGGCGAACCGGTCGTAGCCGGGGAAGGCGGAGGCGAAGATGACCCCGGTGTCGTCGCGCAGCGCCTCGGGCAGTCCCCACCGGTCGGGCAGCTGGGTGCCGAGCGTCGTCGTCTTGTAGCGCATGACGAGCGGTATGCCGGCGTCGCGCATGGCGTCGAAGCCGGATGCGAGCGCCATCCGGGTCGTGTTGTCGAGGGCGTCGTCGCGGGCCCGGTCGATCCCGAACTGCTCGACGACATCGAGCGGCGCGTGCCGCCCGGCGAGCTTGATGACATCTGCGGGGTCGTCGATCGTGACGAACGAGCCGCCGCCGGCGGCGTCCTTGACCAGTCGGGTGATGCGCTGGTCGACCATCCGGGCGCGCACGTCCTCGGGGAGCACCTCGATGAACGACTGGCCGGCCAGGATCTTGGCGATGTTGGCGTCGTCGAACGTCTGCGGGACCCCGGGCAGCCCGAGGGCCGCGCCGGTGACGACGACCGGCTCGCGGGTGGCCAGGCCGTCGGGGCCGCTCGCCACGGCGGGCGTCGGCGACGGGGTGGGAGTGGCGGCCGCTGGGGCACCGCCGATGACCCGCATGCCCTCGGAGAGGACGCCGGCGAGGAGCCGTCCCAGCTCGGTGATCGTTGCGTCCGAGTGAGTGGTCGTCATGGCAGCCATCGGCGCGGACACTGCGGCCGGGGCGACCGCTGTGTCCGAGTGGGTGGTCGTCATGGCAGCCATCGGCGCGGACACTGCGGCGGCAGGTGAGTAGCCCAGGCCCGCGGCATACAGGCCGCACAGCGCCTGGTTGACCGCGGCGGCGTCGCCCAGCTTGGGGTGGTTGGTGAACAGGGCGAGCACGTCGTCGTGCCGGGTGCCGAGGACATCCTCGACGAACCCGTGCAGGGCCTTCTTGGGCCCGACCTCGACGAACACCCGGGCACCTTCGGCATAGAGCGTCTCGAGGCCCTTGACGAACTGCACGGGGGAGGCGACCTGTCGGCCCAGGTAGTCGAGCATCGTCGCGGTGTCGGCGCCGGCGGGGTAGAGCTCGCCGGTGACGTTGGCGACGATCGGGATCCGGGGACCACGCACGTCGAGGCGCGCCAGGGCGACCTTCAGCGGCTCGGACGCGGGCGCGACGATCGAGGTGTGGAACGCATGGCTGACCGGGATCCGGACGGCGTTGATCCCCGACGACACGAAGGTCTCGATGACACGCTCCACGGCGTCGGTCGCGCCGCCGACCACGGCCTGGTTGAAGCTGTTGATGTTGGCGATGACGACGTAGCCGTCGGCCTCCGCGACGACCCGCTCGATCTCGGGCAGCGGCCCGAACACCGCGGCCATCGCGCCGTTGTCGGCCATCGAGACCTTCGTCATCTCCCGACCTCGGGCGCTGACCGCCTCGAGGGCGGCCTCGAAGGTCAGCGAGCCGGCCGCGACGAGCGCGCCGTACTCGCCCAGGCTGTGCCCCATGACGAGGTCGGGCTGGATGCCGTATGCCGCGAGCAGCCGGGTGAGCGACAGGTCGGTCGCGAGGACGGCCGGCTGGGTGATCTCGGTCTGCATGAGCTGGGAGTTGAGGCGCTCGATCGTCGCCTGGTCGGTGTCGTCGCTGAAGACGAACGAGGACAGGGAGCGCCCGAGCAGCGGGGTCATCACGGCGTCGGCCTCGGCGAAGGTCTCGGCGACGATCGGCTCGGCGGCTACGAGGTCGTGCAGCATGTTGACGTACTGCGAGCCCTGACCGGTGTAGAGGAAGGCCACCTTGGGGGCCGGCCCGCGCCCGACGAACGCGCCCTGCTGGCGGAGCATCTTGAACACCGCGGGGTTCCCGGTCTCGAAGGCCGTGACGAGCTTGCCGAGCTTGCCGGCCAGGTCGGTGGCGTCGGCGAAGTCGACGGCCACCCGCACGGCGGCACCGGCGACGGACGGGTCGGGTGCCGCAGGGGCGGGGGCGTGCCCCGCCGTTGCGGACTCGAGCGCGGCGCGGAGCCGGCCGAGGACGTCGGCGTCGGTCGCGCCGCCGAGGACGAGGGCGCCGCGCAGCGGCACCTTCGTCGCCGGCGCTGCGGGAGCGGCCGCGGAGGCGATGCCGGCCGTGGTGGGCCGTGCGCCCGAGGCCTGGGTGGCGGCGAACACGCGCGGCTCGGCCCGGTGCCGGCCGGGGACGTGCTCCTCGACGACCACGTGGAAGTTGGTCCCACCGAAACCGAAGGCGCTGACGCCGCCACGGCGCGCGCCGGACGGCGCGTCGGGCCACGCGCGCAGGGTGGTGTTCACGGCGAACGGGCTCGCGTCCCAGTCGACGTTCTCGTTGGGGTGGACGAAGCCGAGGCTCGGTGCGATGACCTTCTCGTCGAGCGAACGGACCATCTTGTAGAGCCCGGCGCTCCCGGCGGCGGCCTTGAGGTGGCCGATGTTCGACTTGACCGACCCCAGCGCCACGGAGCGTGGCGCCACCCCGGCCGGGCCGAAGACCTCCTGCAGGCTGGTCAGCTCGGACGCGTCGCCGACCCGGGTCGAGGTGCCGTGGGCCTCCACGGCCATGACGCTCGCCGGGTCCTCGCCGGAGTTCTCCCAGGCGCGCCGCACGGCCAGCTGCTGCCCGACCGGGTTGGGCGCGGTGATGCCCTTGCCCTTGCCGTCGGAGGACCCGCCGATGCCGAGGATGACGGCATACACGTGGTCGCCGTCGCGCTCGGCGTCCTCGAGGCGCTTGAGGACGAACAGGGCCGCTCCCTCGCCCATGACGAACCCGTCGGCCCCCGCGTCGAAGGGTCGGGTCCCGGTGGCCGACAGGGCCCCGATCTTGCAGAACTTCACGAACGCGTCGACACCCATGTTGCGGTCGACCCCGCCCGTGACGACGGCGTCGTACTGGTGCTCGATGAGCCCACGCACCGAGGCGTCGAGGGCCGCGAGCCCGGACGCGCACGCCGCGTCGGTCGTGAAGTTGGGGCCGCGCAGGTTGAACAGGTTGGCGATGCGCCCGGCCATGACGTTGGAGAGCTCGCCGGGCATGGTGTCCTCGGTGATGGCGGGGGTGCTGGCGAGGTAGGCCGTGCGGGTCTCCTCGACGACGGCGCGCTGCACGTCGGCCGACAGCCCGGAGAGGGTGGGGGAGGCCTGGAGCTGCTTGAGCACCTCGGGCAGCTTGATCCGCATCGAGGAGATGTAGTGCTTCTCGCCGCCGATGGCGTTGCCGAGGATGACGGCGACTCGGTCGGAGTCGACGCCCCAGGCCGGCCAGCCGGCCATCGTCAGGGCCGACCGGGCCGCCGACAGGGCCCAGCGCTGGCCCTCGTCCATCTGGGTCGCCACGGTCGGCGGGATGGGCAGGCGCCAGGCCCGGGGGTCCCAGTCGAACGCGCGGACCCAGCCGCCGATCTTGGAGTAGGTCTTGTCCGGGACGGAGTGGTCCTCGTCGAAGTAGAGGGCCGGGTCCCACCGGTCCGGCGGCACCTCCGTCACGCAGTACCGCCCCCCGGTGATGTTGGCCCAGAAGGCGTCCCCGTTGGGGGCCTCGGGCATGATCGCGGCGTGGCCGACGATGGCGACCGGTCGGAGGGCGGGGCTGGTGGTCATGAGAGGTTCCTTGGTTCTGCGGTCTGGCTCGGGTCTGTCACGGGGGGTGTCTGGCGGGTGCGCGGTGAGTGCGGGATGGGGTCAGCCGTCGGCGCGGCCGTAGAGGACGTCGGCGACGCGGTCCATGTCGGCGACGAGCCCGGCCTGGGCCGCGAGGATCGCGGCGATGGGGATGGCGTTGGTCGCCGCGACGCTGCCTGAGCCCGGGTCGGCGGCGCCGGCCACCCAGCGGGCGCCGTCGAGGGCGACCTTGTGGGCGGCCTCACGGGCGAACACCCGGGACATCGCGGCGAGCGCGGGCGCGTCGAAGCGCTTGAGGCACTTCTCGTGCAGGGTTCCGTCGGCCGCGTCGGCGGCCTTGCGGGCGAAGACCCCTGCCGTCTCGGTGAACGCGACGAGCTCGCCCAGCCGGAAGAGCACGTGCTGGTTGCGGGTGAGCCGTCCGGTGCGGGCCGCCTCGAGGACCACGCCAAGGGCCTGGACGGCCAGCGCGGCGGTGTCGGCGCCGACGTCGGGGTGGCGCTGGTGCACGGCGCCCAGCTCGGCGGCGAGGTCGGCGTAGTAGCGGCCCTGGGTCTTGAGGTGGTGCTGCCAGCGGTCGCGGGCGATGGTCATCTCGAGGATCTCGGAGGTGCCCTCGTAGATCGTCGTGATGCGGACGTCGCGCTTGATCTTCTCGACGACGTACGGGCGGGTGTAGCCGTAGCCGCCGTGGGCCTGGATGGCGGCCTCGGCCGCCGCGTTGCCGGCCTCGGAGGCCATGAGCTTGGCGATGGCGCCCTCGGTGTTGAGGGTGCCGCCCTCACCCTCGCCGGCGTCGAGCCGGACCGAGGTGTGCTCGATGAAGGCGCGGGAGGCCTCGAGCCGGACGGCGTGCGGGACGATGAGCTTGTGGGTGTAGCCCTGCTTCTCGGAGAGCGGGCCGCCGCCCTGCTCGCGGTGCACGGAGTACTCGATGGCGCGGTCCAGGGCGGCCCAGCCGGCGCCGAGCCCGAAGGCTGCGACCATCACCCGGGTGTAGCCGAAGACGAGCTGCGCCTGGACCAGACCCTTGCCCTCGACTCCGCCGACGAGGTTCTCGGCCGGGACCTCGACGTCGTCGAGGAAGAGCGCGGCGGTGTTGGACAGGCGGATCCCGTGCTTGTCCTCCGGGGGAGCGGTCGTGAAGCCCGGTGCGTCCTTGGGGACGACGAACCAGGATGGCCCCGCCTCGGTGGTGGCGAGGATCGTCGTGTAGTCGGCGATGGAGCCGTTGGAGATCCACTGCTTGCGCCCGGTGATCCGGTATGCCGTGACCGCGCCGTCGTCGTCGGTCACCGGCACGGCGACGGTCGTCATCGCACCGAGGTCGGATCCGGCCTCGGGCTCGGTGGCGCCGTAGGCGAAGACGAGCCCCTTGTCGGCGATCTCGCCGAGCCAGTGGGCCCGCTGCTCCTCGGTGGCGCCCACGACGATGGGGTCCGAGCCGAGGAAGGTGGCGAAGACGGCGGTGGCCAGGCCGAGGTCGCGCCGGGCCATGACCTCGCACACCCGGTAGGAGTCGAAGGCTCCGCCGTCCATGCCCCCGTAGGCCTCGGGGATGAAGACCAGCTGCACGCCGAGCTGCTCGGGGTCGGACATCGCGCGGACGATGTCCTCGGGGCAGCGGTCCTCGTGGTCGAGGTCGAGGATGAGCTCGGGGGTGAGGGCTGCAGCGACGAAGTCGTCGAGCGCCTCGAGCATCATCGTGAGGCTGCCGAGGTCGAGCCCGGCGCCTCCGACGTGGCTCGCGGTCTGGGTGGTGGTCTCGGTCATGTTCGGCTCACTCGGGTCGGTCGGTAACGGTGGGTCATGGGGTGCTGGGCGCGGACTCGGACAGGTCCGGGCGAACGGCGCGCAGCAGGAGCTCGGAGAGGTCGGTGACCTCGACCGGCGGGTCGGCGGAGCCGTCGGGGCGCAGGGTGGCGACCCCGTCGGTGAGCATGGTGATGCAGAACGGGCAGGCGGCTGCGACGGTGCTGGCACCGGTGGCGAGGGCCTCCGCGGAGCGGGCCTCGTTGATCCGGGTGCCGATCGTCTCGTCCATGAACATCCGTGCTCCGCCGGCCCCGCAGCAGAAGGAGGTCTCCCGGTTGCGGGGCATCTCGGTGAGGGTGAGCCCGGGCACGGCACCCAGCACCTCGCGCGGCGGGGTGAAGACCCGGTTGTGCCGGCCGAGGTAGCACGGGTCGTGGTAGGTCACGCTCGTGTCGACGCGGTGGACGGGGGTGAGCCGGCCCTCGGCGACGAGCCGGGAGAGCAGGGTGGTGTGGTGGACGACCTCGTAGTGGCCGCCGACCTGTGGGTACTCGTTGGCGAGGGTGTTGAAGCAGTGGGCGCAGGTGGCGACGATCGTCGTGACGCCCGCGGCGTTGAGGGTCTCGACGTTCTGCCGGGCGAGCATCTGGAAGAGGTACTCGTGACCCATCCGGCGGGCGGGGTCGCCGGTGCAGGCCTCGGCGTTGCCGAGCACCATGAACTCGACACCGGCCTCGTGCAGGAGGGTGGCGACGGCCCGGGTGGTGCGCTGTGCGACGTCGTCGAGAGCGCCGGCGCACCCCACCCAGAAGACGTAGTCGACGTCGTCGGGGACGGTGTCGGACCCGTCGGCGCCGAGGACCCGGACCTCGAAGTCGAGCGGCTCGGCCCAGTCCAGGCGCATCGACGCGCCGCGGCCCCACGGGTCGCCGGCGTGCTCGAGGTTGGTGAGCATGATCCCGGCCTCGTCCGGGAAGGCCGCCTCCATGAGGACCTGGTGGCGCCGCATGTCGACGATGTGGTCGACGTGCTCGATGTCGACGGGGCACTGCTCGACGCAGGCGCCGCACGTCGTGCAGGCCCAGAGGACGTCCGCGTCGACGACGGCGCCGGACGGGTCCGCCGGGGCGGCGACGTATGCCGCGAGCGGGGCGTCCGCGGCATACCCGGTCGCGCCGACGAGCGGGACCTCGGCGAGGGGGCTCTCTGTCTCGACCCCGAGCAGGTAGGGCGCCTTGGCGAGCGCATGGTCGCGCAGGGTCATCATGAGGACCTTGGGCGAGAGCGGCTTGCCGGTGTTCCACGCGGGGCACTGGCTCTGGCAGCGGCCGCACTCGGTGCAGGTGCCGAAGTCGAGCAGGCCCTTCCAGGTGAAGTCCTCGATCTTGCCGACGCCCATCAGGTCGTCCTCGCCGGGGTCCTCGAAGTCGACCTCGGCACCGCCGGAGTAGACCGGCAGCAGCGCCCCCAGCGCCCGTGGCCGGCGGGCCAGGGCGACGTTGGGGATCGAGAAGATGATGTGGAGGTGCTTGCTGTAGGTGACGAAGACGGTGAAGCCGAGCAGCACGGCGAGGCTGGCCAGCAGGGCGACGGTCTCGACGACGTCGTTCGTGCTGCGGCCGAGGGGCTCGAGCAGCCCGGCGACCCACTGCGAGACGAAGGCCCCGCGCAGGAAGGGCATGTGGGAGGTCGTGTTGACCTGCTGGGCGTTGATCTGGGCGCCGCGGGTGAGCAGGAGCGTCCACACGACGTTGGCGATCATGAACAGGGTGAACCAGGCCGCGCCGAGGTGGGACCCGAAGAACCGTGAGCCTCGTCCCCGCTCGGCCGGCGCCTCACGCAGCCGGATGACGACGAAGGCGAGGACGGCCGCGAGGCAGAGCAGGGCGAACGAGGTCCTCGACGAAGCCCAGCGCCGGCCAGTTGCCGACGACCGGGATCTGGAAGGTGGCGTCGACCAGCGACCCGAACGCCTCCAGGATGGTCAGGAGGAACACCAGGAAGCCCCAGAACACCGCGGCGTGGGCGGCCCCCGGTGCCGTCCACCGAAGCAGGCGGCGCTGCCCGGCGACCTCGGCGAGCTCCGCCTTGACGGTCGTCGCGACGGCACCGCGGCGGCCGGCCTCGACGGGCTGGCCGGTGCGGCCGAGCCGGTAGAGGAACGCCAGCCGGCGTCCCGCGATGCCGAGGAGCACCACGGTCATGACCAGCCCGAGGACGAGCCTGACGACCATTCCTGCCTCCCTGCAGATGGTCTAGCTGCGGGCCCCACCCGGGCCCGTAAGGGTCGGGATGCGTCTCCCAGGTCGGTCCTGGAGCGTCATCCCTTGCGCTGGCGCACCTCGGCGGTGAGGGCGGGCAGCACGGTGTGGAGGTCGCCGACGACCCCGAGGTCGGCGATGGCGAAGATCGGGGCCTTCGGGTCCTTGTTGACGGCGACGATGGTCTTGGAGGACTGCATGCCGGCCCGGTGCTGGATTGCCCCGGAGATCCCGGCGGCGACGTAGAGCTGCGGGGCGATGGTCTTCCCGGTCTGGCCGACCTGGAGCTCGTGAGCGGCCCAGCCCGCGTCGGTGACGGTGCGTGATGCGCCGACGGCCGCGCCGAGGGCGTCGGCGAGCGCCTCGACGACGGCGAAGCCCTCGACCGAGCCCACGCCGCGGCCGCCGGAGACGACGAGCGCCGCCTCGGTGAGCTCGGGGCGCCCGGTGCCGGCCTTGGGTGCGGTCGAGGTGATCGCAGCGAGGCGTGGCCTGGTCGCTCAGGGCCACCTCGACGGTCTCGACCGCCGGGGTCGCCGGGGCCGGCTCGGCGCCGATGGAGTTGGGGCGGACCGTGATGACGGCCGGGCCCGCGACGACCTTGGTCCGTGCGAGGAAGCGGCCGGAGACCACGCTCTGGGTCACGATGACGGTGTCGCCGTCGGGCTGGACGTCGACGGCGTCCGTGACGATCCCGGCGCCGAGACGCACGGCCACCCGGGCCGCGACGTCCTTGCCCTCGGGGCCCGAGCCGACGAGGACGGCGACGGGGGAGACCCGGGTCGCCAGCTCGACCATCGCCTCGGCCTTGGGAACCGAGAGGTAGGTCGTCGCCTCGGCGGCGGTCACGGCATACACCCGGGTGGCGCCGTACTCGCCGAGGGCGGCGACGACGGCATCGGAGGGCGCGCCGAAGACGACGGCGCTGGGCTCGCCGAGCCGGCGGGCGGCGGTGAGCAGCTCGAGGGTGGGCTTGCGGACACCGGTGTCGGTGGTCTCGGCGAGGACGAGGACTTCGCTCATGGGTGCTGGCTCCTTCGGCCTGCTCAGATGAACCCGCGGGCGGCGAGGAACTCGGCGACCTGGGTCGGCGCCGTCCCCCTCGTCGACGACGACGGTGCCGGCCTCGCGCGGCGGGGTGGGGGAGATGTCGAGGACCTCGACGGCCGCGGCGGCCGCGCCGACCTCGGCCGGGTCGACCCCGAGGTCGGCGAGGGAGAGGGTCACGACCGGCTTCTTCTTGGCGGTCATGATCGACTTGAAGGCGGGGTAGCGGGCCTCGCCGGCCTGGTCGGTGACCGAGACGACCGCCGGCAGGCTCACGCGTGACCTGCTCGCTCGCCACGTCGCTGTCCCGGCGGATCGTCACCGTGGTGCCGTCGACGGAGATCTCGCCGGCGAAGGTCGCCTGCGCGATGCCGAGCCGGTCGGCGACCATCGAGGGGATGACCGACATCTCGGCGTCGGTCGAGGACATCCCGGTGAGGACGAGGTCGAACCCGACGTGATCGAGCGCCTTGGCGAGCACGAGCGAGGTGGCGAGGGCGTCCGACCCGTGCATCGCCTCGTCGGTGACGTGCACGGCGGAGTCGCCGCCGATGGCCAGGGCCTTGCGCAGCGCGTCGACGGCCTTGGCCGGGCCGACCGTCACGTGGACGACCTCGTCGGCGACGCCGGCCTCCGCGAGGCGGACGGCCTGCTCGACGGCGTACTCGTCGAGCTCGGAGAGCCGGCCCTCGACGCCGGCCCGGTCGAGCGGTGAGGTCGGACGCGAACTTCCAGGCTCGCCGTGGGTTCGGGAACGTACTTGACCAGCACGGCGATCTTCATCGCGGGTCTCCTGTCGTGGTCCGGATGCTCACCCTCGAGCCTGCCCCCGCGTAACCGCTTGCGCCAACTCGTACTCGTCAGTAGCCGCGATTGGGTCCAAGGTCACGCTCCGATGAAAGGGCAACGACCGTGGGCCGCGGGGGTCCCCGGACGGCCCTACGATCGGCCGATGGCGTTCGCGCGGTTCGGTGGGACGGTGGCGACCGGCGTCGCCGCCGTGACCGCAGACCCTGCCGACCTCGTCGCGGGGTTCTGGGCGGTGGTGCTCTCCTTCGAGGGGAGGTTGACCGCGGTGCGGTTCGAGCATGTCCGGCGGGACGTGCGGCCCGACCGAGGCGGAGCGGGCGGGCTGGCCGGGGCTGGACGGCGCGTGGGCGACGAGCCTGGACCACCCGGCATACGTCGCCGGGGTCCGGAGCGATCCGGGGGCGGGTCGAGGACGGCACGGTCTACCAGGTCAACCTCTGCCGGGTGCTGAGCCACGACCTGGCGCCCGAGGCGTCGATGACAGGACTCGGCGGGGTACTCGCTCGCGGCAACCCGGCCCCGTACGCCTGCACGCTGGACATCCCGGAGGCCGGGGTCGAGGTGGCCTGCGCCTCGCCCGAGGCGTTCCTCGTCCGACGAGGGGCACGAGCTGACCTCGAGGCCCATCAAGGGCACGGCTCGCGAGGTGGCCGGGCTGCTGGCGAAGGACTACGCCGAGAACGTCATGATCGTCGACCTCGTCCGCAACGACCTGGCCCGGGTATGCCGCCCCGGCACCGTCCGGGTCGACCGGCTGTGTGCGCTCGAGGAGCATCCGGGGCTGGTCCACCTCGTCTCGGACGTCACCGGGGACCTGAGGGCTGGGGTCGGCTGGCCGGAGATCCTCGACGCGACCTTCCCGCCCGGGTCGGTGTCCGGGGCGCCCAAGCACACAGCGCTTCAGGCCATCGCCGACCTCGAGCCGGCGCCGCGCGGCCCCTACTGTGGAGCGGTCGGATGGGTGGACGCCGACACCGACCGGGCGGTGCTCGCCGTGGGGATCCGGACCTTCTGGGCCGAGCGCGACCCCGGCCGCCGGCGGCCGGCTGCTCAGGTTCGGGACCGGCGCCGGCATCACCTGGGGCTCGGACCCCGAGAGCGAGTGGCGCGAGAGCGAGCTCAAGGCCGCCCGGCTGACGACCCTGGCGGCCACCGCCGTCATCGGCCGAGCCTGACCGGCGTGTCGACGCGCCGCAGCTTGTCGGGTTTTGCGGACGAGGTAGATCCCGGTGACCAGCCCGTCCTGCAGGGTGCTCGCGCCGGCGCGCGGTGATCTGCCAGGGTGGGTGCCATGGGAAGGCTGACCTCATGAGCGACATCCGGGTCTGGGTCGACGGCAGCCTCGTCGACCCCGCAGCGCCCGCGGTGAGCGCCGTCGACCACGGCGTCACGGTCGGCGACGGGGGTTTCGAGACGGCGAAGGTCGTCGACGGCGAGGCGTTCGCGATGACCCGGCACCTGCGGCGGATGGACCGCACCCTGGCCGGCCTGGGGCTCCCACCAGCGGACCACGACGTCATCCGGGCCGGCGCCAAGGCCGTGCTCACGGCAGGCGACCCGATCGGGTTCGGGCGGCTGCGCTGGACGGTGACGGGTGGCGCGGGGCCGCTCGGCTCGGACCGTGGGGCGCGACGCTGACCTACATCGTCACGGCGGGCCCGCAGCCGGAGCCGGCCGCCGGCGGTGCGGTCGTCACCGTGGAGTGGACCCGTAACGAGCGGGCGGCCACGGCCGGGCTCAAGACGACGTCGTACGCGGACAACGTCGTCGCTCTGGCCTTCGCCAAGGAGCGCGGCGCGGTCGAGGCGGTCTTCGGGAACAGCCGCGGACGAGCTGTGCGAGGGCACCGGCAGCAACGTGTTCGTCGTCGTCGACGGGATGCTCCGCACGCCCCCGCTCTCGAGCGGCGCCCTGGGCGGGATCACCCGCGAGCTCGTGCTCGAGTGGTGTGCGGCGGCGGGCGTCGAGATCCGTGAGGAGGCGATGGCGCTGTCCGTGCTCGGGACCTGCGACGAGGTGTTCCTCACCAGCTCCACCCGGGACGTGTATGCCGTGGGCAGCGTCGACGGCCGCACGCTGCCGGCGCCGGGCCCGGTCACCGCGCGGGCGGCGCAGGTGTTCGCGGCGCGGGCCGCGGAGAGCCTCGACCCGTGAGTGGAGCGCCCGAGGAGCAGTCGGGGGCTGGCGACGCCGGAGCCGGCGTGGCACCGGCGGCCGAGCACCACCACCATGTCTTCGTCGAGGCGGGCGACGACGACGACTGGGCCTGGCGGCGCAAGATCCGGTCCGAGCCCGACGCTGGCCGTGCCATACCGGATCGTCGTCCTCGTCGTCGGCCTGGTCATCACGGTCGGCGGGCTCTTCCTCGTGCCCCTGCCGGGGCCGGGGTGGCTCATCGTCTTCTTCGGGATCGCCGTTCTTGCGTCGGAGTTCGAGCCGGCGCAGCGGCTGCTCGACTGGGGCAAGGGGATCCTGCGCGGGTGGACCGAGTGGACGCAGCGTCAGCCCTGGTGGGGGCAGGGCCTGATCGGGCTACTGACCGCCGCGTTCGTGCTGGCCGTGGTCTGGGCGGTGTTCAAGGTGTCGGGGCTGCCCGGGTTCACCCCCGACGCGGTGGCGCGCTGGCTGCACGACCACGCCGGGCTGTAGCGCGCCGCGGAGCCCGCGGCATACCGGCTGGGGCGGTACTGGGCGGTGCTGGGCGGCCCGACGCGGAGGTGATGCGGATTTCCCCGCCCCGGTGGGGCCGGGTATCCTCGGTCCGCCCGCGCAGGCGGGCCCGGACGTGTAGCTCAGTCGGTTAGAGCGTTCGCTTCACACGCGAGAGGTCATGGGTTCGAGTCCCTTCACGTCCACCACGGCACGCGAGCCCCGCTCAACCCACCCGCCACAACTTTCCCGCCCCATCGGGGAAACCCGAGGTTCGCATGTGTTGTCAACCCCGGCGAACCTGGTGTTTCCCTTGCGAAGTGAGCCGCGGCGGCCCGTCCCCGCAGCCGGACGGTCAGCCATGATGTGGACATGAGGCCGACGCACGTCACCGCGCTGCACACCTTCCCCGTCAAGGGCGAGCCCGGCGCCAGCCACGAGTCGATCGCCGTCGAGGCCGAGGGGCTTGCCGGCGACCGGCGCAAGAAGGCGGCCATCTCGCTCGTCGGCAACGACTCGCCCTCGACCCGCTCCAACATCGTCCTCGACATACCCTCGAGCGAGGTCGAGGCCCTGGTCGGCTCGGTCGTGCGGATCGGGGAGGCGGTCCTGACCGTCGAGCGTCCGGCCGGGTCCTGCCCCGGGGCGTATGCCGCCGTCGGCGAGGTGGGGGTGGTCCGGGTCGGCGACCCGCTGCTCGTCGTCGAGGCTGGAGACCACCACGGATGACCTTCACCGGATTCGCCGGGGGTCGTCAGGCAGGGGTCAGCGATTCGGCATAGGGTCGTAGGGCACCCTTACCCGGCGGAGGGACGGACCTCCCCACAGCGAAGCGAGGACGGCTGGTGCAGACCGACGGTGTGACGCGGCTGGTCGAGAGCTACCACGCCATACCCGCGGGGGAGCGCGTCCGGCTGGCGAAACGGACCTCCAACCTGTTCCGCGCCAGGGAGCGCAGCCGCACGCCCGGCCTGGACGTCTCCGGCCTGGCCGCGGTGATCTCGGTCGACAGCCAGGCGCGGACGGCCGACGTGGCCGGGATGTGCACGTATGAGGATCTCGTCGCCGCGACCCTGCCGCACGGCCTCACCCCGTTGGTGGTCCCGCAGCTCAAGACCATCACGCTCGGGGGAGCCGTGACGGGCCTTGGCATCGAGTCGACGTCGTTCCGCAACGGCCTGCCGCACGAGTCCGTGCTCGAGATGGACATCCTCACCGGCGCCGGAGACATCGTGACGGCCAGGCCGACCGGCGAGCACGCCGACCTGTTCCGCGGCTTCCCCAACTCCTACGGCTCGCTCGGCTACGCGACCCGCCTGCGCATCGGGCTGGAGCCCGTCCGGCGGGCCGTCGCCGTGCGACACGTCCGCTTCCACGGGATCGAGGCGCTCGTCAACGCGATCGGCGAGATCGTCGCCGCCGGGCGCTATGCCGGGGAGGACGTCGACTACCTCGACGGCGTCGTCTTCACCGCGCACGAGTGCTACCTCAGCCTGGGCCGCAAGACCGACGAGCAGGGTCCGACGAGCGACTACACGGGGCAGGACATCTACTACCGCTCGATCCAGCACGACGGCGTCGAGGCCAAGCGCGACCTGCTGACGATCGACGGCTACCTGTGGCGGTGGGACACCGACTGGTTCTGGTGCTCCCGGGCGTTCGGTGCGCAGATCCCGCGGGTGCGCCGGCTGTGGCCGCGTCGCTGGCGGCGCAGCAGCGTCTACTGGAAGCTCATCGCCCTGGACTCCCGCTGGCACATCGGCGACCGGATCGAGGCCCGACACGACCGGCCACCACGCGAGCGGGTCATCCAGGACGTCGAGATCCCGCTTGATCGGACCGCGGAGTTCATCCGGTGGTTCCTCGACACCGTGCCGATCGAGCCCATCTGGCTGTGCCCCCTGCGGCTGCGCGACGAGTCGGCGGCGCTGGCCGCCCCGGGGAGCGACCGGCCCTGGGACCTCTACCCCTTGCGCAGCGGCCAGACCTACGTCAACGTGGGGTTCTGGTCGACGGTGCCCATCTCTCCGGGTGCGCCCGAGGGGGCCACCAACCGCGTCATCGAACGCCAGGTGACCGCCCTCGGGGGGCACAAGTCCCTGTACTCGGACTCCTACTATGACCAACGTGAGTTCGCCGGCCTCTACGGGGGAGAGGCGTACTCGAGGCTCAAGGGGCGCTACGACCCCGACAACAGGTTGCTCGACCTCTACGCCAAGGCGGTGAAGCGCGCATGACGACTCTCGAGGACCCGACCACCAGCGCCGAGGAGCGGGTCTCCCTACCACCATCGTCCGGCCACCCCTCGACGCCGATGACGATCGCCCAGATCGTCGAGGCCGTCACCCAGGCCCCGCTGCCGGTGCGGTTCACGGCATACGACGGGTCGGTGACCGGCTCGGTCGAGGCACCGCTCACCGTGCACCTGCGCAGCCCCCGCGGCGCGGCCTACCTCGCCACCGCCCCCGGTGACCTCGGGCTCGCTCGCGCGTACGTGTCCGGCGACCTCGACATCGCGGGCGTCCACCCGGGCGACCCCTACGAGGCTCTCGTGGCCCTCGAAGGGCTCGCCTTCCGTCGGCCTACGGCGCGCCAGGCGATCGACATGGCCCGGACCCTGGGCCTGAAGGGCCTCACCCCCCCACCCCCGCCACCGCAGGAGTCCGTGCCCCGCTGGCGGCGGGTCGCCGAGGGTCTGCGCCACTCCAAGAGCCGCGACGCCGAGGCGATCCACCACCACTACGACGTGTCGAACCGCTTCTACGAGCAGGTCCTCGGCCCGTCGATGACCTACACCTGCGCCTGCTACCCCCAGGCCTCGGCGACGCTCGAGGAGGCGCAGGTCAACAAGTACCGCCTCGTGTTCGACAAGCTCGCGCTGTCGGCCGGGTACCGCCTGCTCGACATCGGCTGTGGCTGGGGCGGGATGGTGCGGTATGCCGCGCGCCACGGCGTCCAGGTGCTCGGCGTCACCCTGTCCAAGGAGCAGGCCGTATGGGCCCAGAAGGCCATCCGGGACGAGGGGCTGCAGGACCTCGCCGAGGTGCGGCACGCGGACTACCGCGACGTCGTCGAAAGCGGGTTCGACGCCGTGTCCTCCATCGGCCTGACCGAGCACATCGGCATCGCGAACTACCCCGCCTACTTCTCGTGGATGCGCGACAAGCTGCGCGACGGCGGCCTCATGCTCAACCACTGCATCACCCGGCCCGACAACCGGCCGTTGAGCACCGGGGCGTTCATCGACCGCTACGTCTTCCCCGATGGCGAGCTGACCGGATCAGGCCGGATCATCACCGCGATCCAGGACGTCGGCCTCGAGGTCATGCACGAGGAGAACCTGCGCGAGCACTACGCCCTCACCCTCGGCGAGTGGTGCGCGAACCTCGAGAGCCACTGGGACGACGCGGTCGCCGAGGTCGGCGAGGGGACGGCCCGGGTATGGGGCCTCTACATGGCCGGCTCGCGGCGCGGGTTCGAGCGCAACGAGGTCCAGCTGCACCAGGTGCTGGCCGTCAAGCCGCACGCCGACGGCCGCTCCGGCCTCCAGCTGCGCCCCTGGTGGGCCGCCTGAGCGACCGGGCGACCCCCGGGTGAGCATCGGCGGTCGCGGCGCGGCCCACCACGGCCGCGTCAGGCCATGGTGTCCGAGAGCCCGCTCCAGATCAGCTCGGTGAGGTAGCCGGCGAGGTCCTCACGGGTCACCGCACCATCGCCCGCTCCGGTGGCCAGCCACTGTTCGGCCGCCGCCCGCACCATGCCCACCACGGCATGGGCCCAGATCTCGGCGGGCGCGGGATCGCGGCCGTGGGCGGCCATCGCGTCGGCGATGAGACCGGCGATCTGGGTCGCCACCCGTCGCGAGATGTCGGTGGCCGCGTCGGTGCGGACCTGGAGCCGCCCCTGGGTGAGGAGGGGCGCCGCGACGACGAAGCGATGGACCTCGGGGTCGCGCTCGACGAGCCGCAGGTAGGAGTCGACGGCGGCCCCGAGGATCGCCCGTGGTGAGGCATCGTGCTCGGCGAGCGGCCCGTCGCCGCTGCCGAGGGCGTGGGTGAGGTCGCGCAGCACGAGCTCGTCGACCCGCTCCGCGACGGCGTCGTAGAGCCCGGCGCGGTCGGTGAAGTGCCGGTAGAACACGGTCTTGGACGTTCCCGCCGCGGCGGCGATCTCGTCCATTCCCGCGCCCGCCCCGTGCTGGCGGATCGCGCGCAGGGTGGCGTCGACGAGCTCGCGGTGGCGGGCGGCCCGGTGGCCCTCCCGGTGCGTGCTCCGCCCGTCGGCGGTGTCGACCACGAAGGCCCCGGCCGGGGTCCGCGGGCGCGCTCCGGCGGGCGGGGTGGGGGCCATGAGGTCGGACCGTAGCAGGTGCCAGAAGTACCTGCTACGGTCCGTACCGGTCAGCCTCGGACGGCCAACGCCGGGGTCAGCGGCAACGTCCTGCGGGTGTGCGGGCAGAACCTGCTGGGGGCCTGAGCGTGACGCCCGCCGGAGGTGGTTCCCGGCACCACCTCGTCCTCAGCGCCGCGAAACCCGCTGGTGACGACCCCGGCGAGGTGGTTCGCTGAGGCCATGACGGTCGCGGCCGACGGCGTCCCGGGACCGGCGTACGCCGGGTGGGGCACCGAGCGTCAGGTGGCGGCCCTGCGCGCGGTGGCCCTCGAGGCGGCCGACGCCTTCGCCCTCGACGTGAGCGCTCTGGCCCTGGTCCTGCACGGCTTCAACACGACGTTCCGGGTCGACACCGTCGGCGGGGAACCGGTCGCCATCCGGGTCAACACGAACTCGTCCACGACGCCGGCTCACCTGGTCGCCCAGCAGGGGTGGGTCCACGCCATCGCCTGCGAGACCGACATCCTCGTGCCGGACGCGCTGGCCACCCCCGAGGGCAGCACCTTCGTCACCGTGTCAGGGCCGGACACCGGGCGCGAGTTCCTCGTCGTGGCCAACACCTGGCTCGACGGACCGGACGTGGGGGAGTGCGACGTCGAGCAGGCTCGCGCCCTCGGTGCCACGATGGCGATCCTGCACGAGCACGCGCGAACGTGGACCGTGCCGTGCGGTGGGGACCTCGAGCGCTTCGACGAGCCGCTGTTCGGCGACCGGAACCTCCTCGAGGGCTCGCCGCGGCTCTCGCCGGACGGGAGGAGGGTCGTCGACGAGGCGTTCCGGCGCACCCGGCAGGGCTTCGCCATGTCGGCTGCCGGCGCCGACCCGATCATCCTGCACGCCGACCTGCACGGCGGGAACCTCAAGTGGCACCAGGGGCGGCTCGCCGTCTTCGACTTCGACGACAGCGGGCTCGGCGTCCCGGCCCTGGACCTGGCCGTCGCGACGTTCTACCTGCGGGACGCGGACCCGGCTCTCGAGGCGGCGCTGCGCGAGGGGTATGCCGCGGTCGCGCCCCTGCCGGACACCCAGGTCGGTGCCTTCGAGGGCCTCGTCGCCGCTCGCCAGCTCCTCCTCGCGAACAGCCTGTTGGCGTCGAGCACGGCCGAGTGGCGGGAGGCCTCCGAGGCCTATCTCGACACGACCGTCGAGCGGCTGCGCCACTGGCTCGACACCGGTCGGTTCACCCTCGGCCCGCCAGCGAACGCCGAGCGCTGACCCGGGCGGTGGAACGGGTTCGCGGCGCGCGGGCGCCGCTCGATACCCTGGGCGGGCGGCCGGCATCCGTCCGGACCCGTACTCACCGCCACCGCACAGGAGCTCGACCGATGTCTGCCCAGATCACCGTCCACGTCGCCGGAAGCGAGCGATCGGTGCCGGAGCAGACGACGGCCGGCGACCTCTTCGGCGACGACCGGGCGGTCCTCGTCGCCCGGGTCAACGGCGAGCTCCGCGACCTCGCCCACGTCCTCGCCGACGGCGACACCGTCGAGTCGGTGACCGCGGCCGAGGAGGACGGGCTCTACGTCCTGCGGCACAGCGCCGCCCACGTGCTCGCCCAGGCCGTCCAGGAGGTCAACCCCGCGGCCCGGCTCGGGATCGGCCCGCCGATCCGTGACGGCTTCTACTACGACTTCGACGTCGAGACCCCGTTCACCCCCGAGGACCTCAAGGCCCTCGAGAAGGTCATGCAGCGGATCATCAACGAGGGGCAGACCTTCCACCGCCGCGAGATCGCCGACGCCGACGCCCTCGCCGAGCTCGCCGACGAGCCGTACAAGTGCGAGCTCATCGGGCTCAAGGGTGGTGGTATGCCGGACGCCGAGAGCGCCGAAGGCATGTCCGTCGAGGTCGGTGGGGCCCAGCTGACCATCTACGACAACCTCCGGCGCGACGGCTCCCGGGCCTGGGGCGACCTGTGCCGCGGCCCGCATGTGCCCTCGACCAAGGTCCTCGGCAACGCCTTCAAGCTCATGCGCAGCGCCGCGGCATACTGGCGCGGCTCGGAGAGGAACCCGCAGCTGCAGCGGGTCTACGGCACCGCCTGGGCCTCCAAGGACGACCTCAAGGCCTACCTCGAGCGGCTCGCCGAGGCCGAGCGGCGCGACCACCGGCGGCTCGGCACCGAGCTCGACCTGTACTCCTTCCCCGACGAGCTCGGCTCCGGGCTGCCCGTCTTCCACCCCAAGGGCGGGGTTCTCAAGCGCGTCATGGAGGACTATGCCCGGCAGCGGCACATCGAGGAGGGCTTCCTCTACGTCGGGACCCCGCACATCACCAAGGAGGGGCTCTTCCACACCTCCGGGCACCTGCCGTACTACGCGGACACGATGTTCCCCCCGATGGAGCTCGAGGGCAGCGCACTACTACCTCAAGGCCATGAACTGCCCGATGCACAACCTCATCTACAAGTCGCGCGGGCGGTCCTACCGCGACCTGCCGATGCGGCTGTTCGAGTTCGGGTCGGTCTACCGCTACGAGAAGTCCGGCGTCGTCCACGGCCTGACCCGGGTGCGCGGGCTGGAGATGGACGACTCGCACTCCTACGTGACCCCGGAGCAGGCGCCCGACGAGATCAAGCACCTGCTCGGCTTCGTCCTGTCGCTGCTGCGCGACTTCGGACTGGACGACTTCTACCTCGAGCTGTCGACGCGCGATGACGACGGCGAGAAGAAGGACAAGTTCATCGGCAGCGAGGAGCAGTGGGCGATCGCGACGAAGATCCTCGAGGATGTCGGGGAGGAGTCCGGCCTCGACCTCGTCCCGGACCCGGGCGGCGCAGCCTTCTACGGCCCGAAGATCTCCGTGCAGGCCCGCGACGCGATCGGCCGCACCTGGCAGATGTCGACGATCCAGTACGACTTCAACCAGCCGGCCGGCTTCGGGCTGGAGTACCAGGCGGCCGACGGGTCGCGCCAGCAGCCGGTCATGATCCACTCGGCGAAGTTCGGGTCGATCGAGCGGTTCATGGGCGTCCTCGTCGAGCACTACGCCGGGGCCTTCCCGCCCTGGCTGTCGCCGGTGCAGGTGCTCGGCGTGCCGGTGGCCGACGAGTACGTGCCCTACCTGCGCGAGGTTCTCGACCAGATGGCCGCCCAGGGGGTGCGCGTCGAGCTCGACGAGTCGGACGACCGCTTCCCCAAGAAGATCCGCAACGCGAGCAAGGCCAAGGTGCCGTTCACGCTCATCGCCGGCGAGGAGGACCGCTCAGCCGGCGCGGTCTCGTTCCGGTTCCGCGACGGGTCGCAGAAGAACGGGGTGCCGGTGGCCGAGGCCATCGCCGAGGTCCTCGAGGCCATCGCGGCCAAGCGACAGGTCTGACGGGGCCGCTCCCCACTGTGCTCCCACGGCGCTCTCGTCACAGCCGCACCGCGACACGCCGACGACACGCCGATCCCGAGAAATCCCTGGGGAATGTTCGCCGGACCTGTTGCGGCGCAGCGGAATCGGCGATAGAAATTAGGGCACTTGATCACCTCGGTGGTCGAGGGATCGAGAGAAGGACACGCGCCCACCGCGCGGGGCAACCCGAGCGGAGCCGGCCGGTGATGAGGCCGGAGGCGAGTGAGAAGCTCTCGTGAGACGCGGAGCATCATGCCGGGTCACCGAGGCCGCGCCAACTCATACTTGGCGCGGCCTCACCTTGTGTGGACCGGTGTCGTCGAGGGGATGCCGTCGGCTCCCGCCGGGGCGTCAGCGCCCGAACTCCTCGGACAGCTGGGTGAGCCGCAGGTTGTTCCCCGAGGGGTCCCTGAACCCCGCGTCGATGCCGTACAGCTGCTTCGTGGGCGTCTCGACGAACTCGACGCCCCGGGCCGACATCTCCTCGTAGGCCTTCTGGCAGTCGTCGGTCTCGAGGAAGATGCCCCCGGCGACGCCCCTGCCCATGACCTCGCGAATGGCGCCGACGGTGGCCTCGTCGAAGGCCGGCGGGCCGGGGATCGCCATGAGGACGATGGCCACGTCCTGCTGTCCGGGGGGTCCGACCGTGAGCCAGCGGAAGTTGCCCATCTCGGGGACGGTGACGTCCTGGCGGACCTCGAGGCCCACCTTCTCGGTGTAGAAGGCGAACGCCTCGTCCTGGTCGTCGACCCAGAGCTGGGCTGTGGCGATGCGGATCATCGTGGTCTCCTTGGTCGTCGTGATCGCGTGGGACCAGTTCACCCGCTATGAGGCCGACGCGTCTTCTTCAAACGTGCGCACCTTCCGGGAGTACGCCCGCACCACGCAGGCCGGGACCCTGGCGAGCTCGGCGGCCGGCGGGTGGCCGGCCCGGTAGGCGACGGGCGTCATCCCGTAGCTGCGCTGGAAGCTCGTCGTGAACGACCCCAGGCTCGTCAGGCCGACCTCGAGACAGATGCGCAGGACCGACCAGTCGGTGCCCCGCAGCAGGGCGGCGGCGCGCTCGAGGCGGCGGGAGAGGAGGTACTGGTGTGGCGACTCGCCGAAGGCCCGGCGGAACTGCCGGCTGAAGTGGGCGGGTGACAGGTGCGCCGCACCTGCCAGGTCGGCCACGGTGAGCGGGTCGGCGTAGCGGGCGTCGACGAGGTCCTTGGCGCGCAGCAGGTAGCGGCTCGGCGGCGGTGACGGCACCGAGCCAGTTTCGCACGGGCCGCCGACAGGCCGCCGGGTGCAGCCCCTAGGCTTGCGGGTATGCCGGACCAGCCCGCCAGCGACGTCCCGGGCCCACCGCCCACCCCGGAGGACCCGACCGTCTTCGCAGGTGAGGAGGACGGCTTCGAGCGGCTGTGGACCCCGCACCGGATGGTCTACATCCAGGGGGCGCGTCCCTCGGAGGACCCCGGCGACGGGTGCCCGTTCTGCCTCGCGCCCACGCACGACGACGATGCCCAGGGGCTCGTCGTCCATCGCGGCGAGCAGTGCTACGTCGTCATGAACCTCTTCCCCTACAACCCCGGCCACGTGCTCATCTGCCCCTACCGGCACGTGTCGTCCTACGTCGACCTCACCGACGAGGAGACGACCGAGTTCACCCTGCTGACCAAGCAGTCGGTCGCGGCCCTGAGCGCCGCCTCGGCGCCGATGGGCTTCAACATCGGGATGAACCAGGGCGGGGTCGCCGGGGCCGGCATCACCGCGCATCTGCACCAGCACGTCGTACCGCGCTGGGGCGGGGACAGCAACTTCCTCCCGATCATCGCGCACACCAAGGCGCTGCCGATGCTGCTCGAGGATGTCCGGGCCCAGCTCGTCGAGGCCTGGCCCGGGTAGGCGCAGGGAGGGCCCGGCTACTTCTTGTCGTCGATGTGCTCGGCGAGCAGCCTGTCGGGCAGCTGCTCGTAGCCGCGCAGCTCGCGCCGGAACGTCCCGGTGCCGTGCGCGAGGGAGCGCAGGGTGATCGCGTAGTCGAGCAGCTCGAGCTCGGGGACGGCTGCCGCGAGCACGCTGCGGCCCTCCTCGCCGTCGGCGGGCTCGGACCCGATGATCTGGCCCCGGCGGGTCCCGATGTCGGTCATGACGGCCCCGAGGTACTCGTCGTCGACGGTGACCCGCACGGTGTCGATCGGCTCGAGCAGGGCGATGGACTTCGGGCCCGCCATCTCGCGCAGGGCCAGCCCGGCAGCCGTCTGGAACGCCATGTCGCTGCTGTCGACCGAGTGGGCCTTGCCGTCGGTCAGGGTGACCTTGACATCGACGACCGGCCAACCGGCGAGCAGCCCCTTGTCGAGCTGCATGTGGACGCCCTTCTCGACGCTGGCGATGAACTGCCGCGGCACCGCGCCGCCGACGACCGTCTCGGCGAACTCGACGCCCGAGCCGCGGGGGAGCGGCTCCATCGTCATGTGGACGACGGCGTACTGGCCGTGACCGCCCGACTGCTTGACGTGGCGGCCCAGGGCCTCGGCGCGGGCGACGGGGGTCTCCTTCATGGCGACCTTGACGGGGACCTGCTCGACGTCGACGTTGAACCGCTGCTTGAGGCGGGACAGGAGCAGGTCGAGGTGGGCCGGGCCGGTCGTCCACAGCACGACCTGGGAGGTCAGGCCATCGTGCTCGATGCGCAGCGACGGGTCCTCGGCTGCGAGCTCGCGGAACGCCCCTGGCATCTTGTCCTCGTCGGCGCGCGTCTTGGCGGCGACGGCCGCCGGCAGCAGCGCCTCGGGCAGCGCCCAGGGGGTGACCAGCAGGGGCCTCTCGGGGGAGGAGATCGAGTCCGAGGTCTGGGCCGTCGACAGCTTGGTGACGACGACGACCTCGCCGGCCCCCGCCTCGGTCTTGGTGAGCAGCTCGTCGTCGAACGGCGCGGCGATCGCGCCCGGGCGCACGTCCTCGTCATGGGCCGCGTGACCCTCACCCGTCGGGACGCCGAGGCGGTCCAGATGCCCGGAGACGTGGACGGCGCGGTCGGCGCGCAGCGTCCCGGAGAAGACGCGCACGAGGGAGAGGTGCCCGACGTAGGCGTCGCTGCGCGTGTGGACGACCTCGGCGACGAGCGGGCCGGCGGCGTCCGCCTCGAGCACGACCGGGTCGCCACCGTCGACGGGGGCGACCCCCGGCAGCGGACGTAGCCCCGGGTGCGGGAACGCGGCGCCCACCATGTGCAGCAGGACGGTGACGCCCGCGCCGGTCTCGGCGGAGACGGGGATGGCCGGGAAGAACGAGCCGTGGGCCACCGCGGCCAGGAGGTCGGCCTCGAGCGTGGCGAAGTCGAGCTCCTCGCCCTCGAGGTAGCGGTCCATGAGCGAGGAGTCCTCGGACTCCTCGATGATCCCCTCGATGAGTCCGCCGCGGTAGGAGTCGAAGATGTCGGCGTGCTCGTCGCCCGCCTTGCGCACCGCCCGCCGGTCGCCCTCGTAGTCGTGGATCTCGCCCAGCAGGAGGTCGGCGATCGAGGTCACCGCGCCCTCCGAGCCGGGGATCGGCACGCCGAGCGGCTGTACGCCGGCGCCGAAGTGCGCCTGGCAGTCCTCGAGCGTCGCGGCGAAGTCGGCGTCGCGTGCGTCGAGCTGGGTGATGACCACGGCGCGCGGCATACCGACGATCGCGCACTCGTGCCACAGCGCCCGGGTCTGCGCGTCGGCGCCGTCCGCTGCCGAGACGACGAAAAGGGCCGCGTCGGCGGCCCTCAGTCCCGCCCTGACCTCACCCACGAAGTCAGGGTTGCCGGGCGCATCCAGCAGGGTGATCACCACCCCGTCGCCCTGCACCGTGGCGGCTCTCAGCCCCGGGCTCCGCTCGCCCTCCTTCGGTGGCCTGCCCGCCCCGGTGAGCGTCGTGACGATGTGGTCGAACAGGCGCGACTTCCCGGCGCCGGTCGGTCCGACGAGGACGACGTTGCGGATCGCCTCGAGGGCGGGGACGACGGGAGCCTGGGTGGGCGTGGTTGGGCCGGTCATGCCCTTACCTTTCCCCCAACCAGGGCTCCGGCACAACCGGGTCCACGGCGCGCCCGCCCAGGAGTGAGCCACGGCACGTGGCCGGGCCACTAGGCTGGCCGAACCATGCTGAACAAATACGCGCGCGCCTTCTTCACGAAGGTGTTCACGCCGGTGGCCGCCGCCCTGGTGCGGCTGGGTGTCAGCCCCGACATCGTCACGATCGTCGGCACCCTCGGCGTGGGAGTCGGCGCGCTCGCGTTCTACCCGCGTCACCAGTTCCTCGTCGGCACCCTGGTCATCACGGCCTTCGTCTTCTCCGACACCGTCGACGGCGTCATGGCCCGGATGCTCGACCGGTCCTCCCGGTGGGGCGCCTACCTCGACTCGACGATGGACCGGGTGGGCGACGCGGCCATCTTCGGGGGCCTCGTCCTGTGGTACGCCGGTGAGGGCGACGACAACGTCATGGCCGCTCTCGCGCTGGCATGCCTCATCCTCGGCGGCGTCGTGTCCTACGCGAAGGCCCGGGCCGAGGGGCTGGGGATGACCGCCAACGTCGGGATCGCCGAGCGCGCCGAGCGCCTCGTCGCCGTGCTCCTCGCGACCGGGCTGGTGGGGCTGGGCCTGCCCGAGATCCTCCTCACCGTCGTCCTGGCCCTGCTGGCCGTCGCGAGCCTGGTCACCGTCGTCCAGCGGATGCTCGAGGTGCGCCGGCAGGCCTTCGAGGTCGCATGATCGGCCTGCCCGGCTCCGTGAGCGACGCCCTCACCGTCGGCGGCTACCGCGTCGGCTGGTCGGTGGTCCGACGTCTCCCCGAGCGTGCGGCCTACGGGATCTTCGACCGGATCGCCGACCTCGCCGTCGCCCGTGGGGGGGCGGCGCGGCTGCGGTCCAACTACGCGACCGTCCGACCCGACCTGGACGGGGCCGAGCTCGACGCGCTGGTCCGCACGGGGATGCGGGCATACCTGCGGTACTACTGCGATGCGTTCCGTCTGCCGGTGCTCAGCTCCGACGAGATCGCCGCGCGGGTACGGGTCGAGGGCGACGGGCCGGTCCGGGCGGCCCTCCACGAGGGTGGGTCGGCCGTGTGCTTCCTCGGCCACCTCGGCAACTGGGACCTCGCCGGTGCCTGGGGGTGCCTGCATCTCGGCCCGGTCGTCACCGTCGCCGAGAGGCTCGAGCCCGAGGAGGTGTTCGCCGAGTTCCTCGAGTTCCGGACCGGCCTCGGCATGACGATCTACCCCCTCACCGGCGCCGGCAACGTCTTCCCCGCGCTACGCGAGCACGCCCGCACGCCCGTGGTGATCCCGCTGCTGGCGGACCGGGACCTCACCTCGACGGGGGTCGAGGTGGACCTGTGTGGCCATCCGGCCCGGATGGCCATCGGGCCGGCGGCGCTGGCGCTCTCCGAGCGGAGACCGCTGTTCCCGGTGACGATCCGGCACGAGCGGCGCGCCGGCGGGGGCTGGGGGATCGCCATCACCTTCCACGACCCCGTGGCGGTGCCGGGCACGGGGACGACCCGCGAGAAGGTGGCCGCGATGACCCAGGCCTGCGCCGATGTCGTGGGGGAGGCGATCCGCGCACACCCCGAGGACTGGCACATGCTGCAGCGGGTGTTCGTCGCCGACCTCGACGCCGACCGGCTGCCTGCCGTGGAGGTGACCGAGTGAGGATCGGGATCGTCTGCCCGTACTCCTTCGACGTCCCCGGAGGGGTGCAGTTCCACGTCCGGGACCTCGCGGAGCACTTCATCCGGCTGGGGCACGACGTCTCGGTGCTCGCACCGGCCGACGACGACACCGCCCTGCCCCCGTACCTCCAGTCCGCGGGACGGGCCGTCCCGGTGCGCTACAACGGCTCGGTGGCCCGGCTCAGCTTCGGGCCGGTGACCTCCGCCCGAGTGAGCCGCTGGCTCGAGGAGGGCGGCTTCGAGGTCGTCCACCTCCACGAACCGGTCACCCCCAGCGTCTCCATGCTGGCCCTGTGGTCGGCGACGGCGCCGGTGGTCGCGACCTTCCACACGTCCACCCTCCGGTCGCGGGCCATGCACGCCGCCAACCCGCTGCTGCGCTCGTCGTTGGAGAAGATCCGGGCCCGCATCGCCGTGTCCGAGGAGGCGCGCCGCACCGTGCGCTCCCACCTGGGCGGGGACGCCTACATCATCCCCAACGGGGTCGACGTGGCGGTGTTCGAGCGGGCCGTGCCCGACCCGCGCTGGACCGGCACCCCCGAGCGCCCGACGATGGCGTTCCTGGGCCGGATCGACGAGCCGCGCAAGGGGCTGGCGGTCCTGTTGGCGGCGATGCCGGCCGTCCTCGAGCGCGCACCCGGCACCCGCCTGCTCGTCGCGGGCCCCGGGGACGTGCGCGAGGTGGCGGCCAAGCTGCCGGCGAGCGTCGCGGCGGCGACCGAGTTCCTCGGTGGGGTGAGCGAGGTCGACAAGGCCGCTCTGCTGTCCTCGGTCGACGTCTACGTCGCGCCGCACATCGGCGGCGAGAGCTTCGGCATCGTGCTCGTCGAGGCGATGGCCGCCGGGGCTCCGGTCCTGGCGAGCGACCTCACCGCGTTCGTCAACGTGCTCGACGGCGGGGTCGCCGGTGCACTGTTCCCCACCGGCGACCCCGCTGTCCTCGCCGACCGGGTGCTCGCGCTCCTCGGCGACGAGGCCCACCGGACCGCCCTGCGGGCCGCCGGCCACCGGCGAGCTCTGGCGTTCGACTGGTCCGTGGTGGCCGACCGGATCATGGCGGTCTATGAGACGGTGATCGAGAGCGCCGAGGCGGCGCCCTTCGAGGCGTCCCGTCAGCCCACCCTGTGGGGGCGGTTCATCCGTGGCGCAAGCAGAGGGAGTGAGGCATGAGCGACTCCTCGCTCGACCTCGCCGAGGTCGCGGCCATCGTCTTCGCGGTGCTCATCGCCGTCGCGTGGTACCTCTCCTACTCGGCCTCCCGTCTGGACCGGCTGCATGCCAAGGTCGAGGGGGCGCTCTCGGCGCTGGACGCCCAGCTGGTCCGGCGTGCCGAGGCCACCCTCGAGCTCGCCAACAGCGGGCTGCTCGACCCGGCGAGCTCCCTCCTGCTCGCCGACGCGGCGAGCGAGTCACTCGAACGGCAGACCGAGCACATCGGCGACGACCTGCTCGAGGGCCAGCACTTCGCGGGTCGCGAGAGCGTCGAGTCCGACCTCACCGAGGCCCTCAACCTCGCGCTGGGCGACGAGGTGGTGCCGGTGCTGCACGAGGACCCCGACCTCGGGCCCGAGGTCCTGCGCCGGGTCGAGTCCTCGGCCCTGCGGGTCCAGATGGCCCGCCGGTTCCACAACGACGCGGTGCGCGAGGTCCGCCGGGTGCGCACCAAGGCCGTCGTGCGGGCCTTCCGGCTGGCCGGGCACGCCGACCTCCCCGAGCCGGTGGAGTTCCACGACGCGCTGCCCGCCTCGATGAGACCCTGACCAGGCACCCGCCGCCCGCAACTACACTGGGTATGCCGCGTGCCGGCACCGCGCCCCGCGCGGCCCCGTGGCAGCCGCACCTGCGCCGCTCCCGCGGCATCCATCGACCGAAGGACCGCAATGACCGACGCTTCCGTCCAGAGCACCACGACGACCGGCACCAGCCGCGTCAAGCGGGGGATGGCCGAGATGCTCAAGGGTGGCGTCATCATGGACGTCGTCACGCCCGACCAGGCCAAGATCGCCGAGGATGCCGGCGCCGTCGCCGTCATGGCCCTCGAGCGGGTGCCCGCCGACATCCGCGCCCAGGGCGGGGTGTCCCGGATGTCCGACCCCGACATGATCGACGGCATCATCGAGGCCGTCTCGATCCCGGTCATGGCCAAGGCACGGATCGGCCACTTCGTCGAGGCGCAGGTGCTGCAGAGCCTCGGAGTCGACTACGTCGACGAGTCCGAGGTGCTTACTCCGGCGGACTACAGCCACCACATCGACAAGTGGGCCTTCACGGTCCCCTTCGTGTGTGGCGCCACCAGCCTCGGCGAGGCGCTGCGCAGGATCAGCGAGGGCGCGGCGATGATCCGCTCCAAGGGCGAGGCCGGGACGGGCGACGTCTCGAACGCCACCACCCACATGCGCCAGATCCGCGGCGAGATCAACCGGCTGCGCTCCCTCGCCACTGACGAGCTCTACCTCGCGGCCAAGGAGCTGCAGGCCCCGTACGACCTGGTCAAGGAGGTCGCCGAGCTGGGCAAGCTCCCCGTGGTGCTGTTCACCGCGGGCGGCATCGCCACGCCGGCGGACGCCGCGATGATGATGCAGCTCGGGGCCGAGGGCGTGTTCGTCGGCTCCGGCATCTTCAAGTCGGGCAACCCGGCCGAGCGCGCCGCCGCCATCGTCAAGGCGACGACCTTCTTCGACGACCCGGGCATCCTCGCCGAGGTCTCCCGCGGCCTGGGCGAGGCGATGGTCGGCATCAACGTGGACGACATCCCCGCCCCGCACCGGCTGGCCGAGCGGGGCTGGTAGGCCGACCCCGGCGCCCGCGCCCGGGCCGGCCACCCGGTGGTCCGGCTGAGAAGTCACCATCTGGCTCAGAAGGTACTCAGCCAGATGGTGACTTCTCAGCCAGGGCGCCGGGCAGCGGGGCCCGCGAGAGCCGTCACCCCAACCCGTGCCGCCCAGTAGCGGCCCACCCGGGCCGACCCCGGATTGGGGCCGGCAGCCCCGTCCACGTAGCCTTCCGCCCGTGACCTGCATCCCCAGCATCGGCGTGCTCGCCCTCCAGGGCGACGTGCGCGAGCACCTGCGGGTCCTGCAGGCCAGCGGGGCCCGGGTGAGCACCGTGCGGCGCCCCGCCGAGCTCGAGGCCGTGGACGGGCTCGTCATCCCCGGCGGGGAGTCGACGACGATGGACAAGCTCGTGCGCGCGTTCGGGCTGCAGCAGCCGCTGCGTACCCGGATCGCCGCCGGTATGCCGGTCTACGGCTCGTGCGCCGGCCTCATCATGCTCGCCGACCGGATCGCCGACGCCCGGCCCGACCAGGAGACCCTGGGCGGGCTGGACGTCACCGTGCGGCGCAACGCGTTCGGCCGCCAGGTCGACTCCTTCGAGGAGGACATCACCTTCACCGGCCTCGAGGGCCCTCTGCGCGCGGTGTTCATCCGGGCCCCCTGGGTCGAGGAGGTGGGGCCCGGTGTCGAGGTGCTGGCGCGGGTGGAGGACGGCCCGGCCGCCGGTAGGATCGTCGCCGTCGCGCAGGGCGCCCTGCTGGCGACCTCCTTCCACCCGGAGGTGACCGGTGACCATCGGGTGCACCGCATGTTCGTCAAGGCAGTGCAGGACTTCGTGAAGGACAAGGTATGAGCGGCCACTCCAAATGGGCGACGACGAAGCACAAGAAGGCGGCCATCGACGCCAAGCGGGGCAAGCTGTTCGCCAAGCTCATCAAGAACATCGAGGTCGCGGCCCGGACCGGCGGCGGCGACGCCGACGGCAACCCCACCCTCTGGGACGCCATCTACAAGGCCAAGAAGTCCTCGGTACCCAACGACAACATCGACCGGGCCGTCAAGCGCGGCTCCGGAGCCGAGAGCGGCGGGGCGAACTGGGAGACCATCACCTACGAGGGCTACGCCCCCGGGGGGATCGCCGTCCTCATCGAGTGCCTCACCGACAACCGCAACCGCGCGGCGGCCGAGGTCCGCACCGCGCTCGCCCGCAACGGAGGCTCGCTGGCCGAGCCGGGCTCGGTGTCCTACCTGTTCAACCGCAAGGGCGTCGTCATCGTGCCCAAGGCCCAGCCGACCGGTGAGGCGACCGAGGACTCCCTCATCGAGGTCGTCCTCGACGCCGGGGCCGAGGAGGTCAACGACAACGGCGAGTCCTTCGAGATCGTCACCGAGGCCTCCGACGTCGTCGCCGTGCGCACCGCCCTACAGAGCGCCGGGATCGACTACGACTCGGCCGAGGCGTCCTGGGTGCCCAGCATGCAGGTCCCGCTCGACCTCGACGGCGCCAAGAAGATGATCCGGGTCATCGAGGCCCTCGAGGACTCCGACGACGTCCAGGACGTCTTCGCCAACGGCGACATCCCCGACGACGTCCTCGCCGAGCTCGACGAGGAGTGAGGCCGCGGCCGGGCCGCACGGCGCGGTCCCGGCTCTGGCGTGTTGGTCACCGCCCCTCGGCCCGCACCTGTGTAGCGTTGCCACCCGAACAGGTGTTCGGACCCGGTGCCGCCGAGCCCGGGCACCGCGTTCCGGACCAGGCGCGGTATGCCGCGTGCCGACCGACGAAGGGACCTCGCTGACGTGCGTGTCCTCGGTGTGGACCCAGGGCTGACCCGCTGCGGGCTCGGCGTCGTCGACGGCCGTCCGGGCCGGGCAGCGATGGTGGCCGTCGGCGTCGTGCGGACCCCGTCCGACGGGGACCCGGGGGAGCGGCTGGTCTACCTCGAGACCCAGCTCGACGCGTGGCTGGAGCGCTACGCCCCGGAGGTCGTCGCCGTCGAGCGGGTCTTCGCCGACGTCAACGTCTCCTCCGTGATGGCGACGGCGCACGCGACCGCGGTCGCCCTGCTCACCGCCACCAAGCGCGGCATACCGGTCGTCTTCCACACCCCGACCGAGGTCAAGGCGGCCGTGACGGGCAACGGGCGCGCCGACAAGGCCCAGGTGACGTCCATGGTCACCCGCATCCTCGGTCTCGAGGTGGCCCCGCGGCCTGCGGACGCCGCCGACGCCCTGGCGCTGGCGGTCTGTCACGTGTGGCGGGGCCAGGCGACGGCCCGTCTCGACGCGCTCGCGAAGGCGAGCACCCGGTGATCGCGTCGGTCCGCGGCACCGTCGCCACCGTCGGGCTGGACCGGGTCGTCGTCGAGGTGGGCGGGCTCGGCATCCTCCTCCACACGACCCCGGCCACGGCCGCCGGGTGCCGCCGCGGCCACGAGCTGACCCTGGCGGCGACGCTCGTGGTCCGCGAGGACTCGCTCACCCTCTATGGGTTCGGCTCGGCCGACGAGCGCGACGTCTTCGAGACCGTGCAGACCGTGTCGGGGGTCGGGCCGCGGCTGGCGCTGGCCATGCTGTCGGTGATGGCCCCCGGGGACCTGCGGGTGGCCCTCAGCACCGCCGACGTCGCGTCGCTGACCAAGATCCCGGGCATCGGCAAGAAGAGCGCCGAGCGACTCGTCCTCGAGCTGCGCGACAAGGTCGGCGCGGTGGGTGGCGCACCCGCCGGGAGCGCCGCGGCGGGCGCCGTGGGCGGGCCCTGGCGCGACCAGGTGGCCGAGGCGCTCGTCGGTCTCGGCTGGAGCGCCCGGCAGGCCGTGGACGCCGTCAGCGCCGTGGCGCCCCAGGCGGGCGAGGACGCCGACGTCGCCACCCTGCTCCGGCTGGCCCTGCGCGAGCTGGCGCGATGAGCGGCGCCGACCGCGACCGGCGGTTTCGCTCCGACGTGACCGAGGGCGGCGCCTGGGACGACGGCGTGGGCGGAGGGGACCCCGAGGACGACGGGCGGGAGCCCGACGGGTCGCTCGACGCCACCGCCCGCATCGTCGACGTCGGCAGCCACGACGACGACCGCACCGTCGAGGCGGCGCTCCGACCGCGGCGGCTCGCGGAGTTCCCCGGGCAACCGCGGGTGCGCGAGCAGCTCGACCTCGTGCTCCAGGCCGCCCGGCGGCGTGGCGGCGTGCCCGACCACATCCTCCTGTCCGGTCCGCCGGGGCTCGGCAAGACGACGCTGGCGATGATCGTCGCGGCCGAGCTCGAGCGCCCCATCCGGGTCACGAGCGGTCCGGCGATCCAGCACGCGGGCGACCTCGCGGCCGTGCTCTCCTCGCTCGACGAGGGCGAGGTGCTGTTCCTCGACGAGATCCACCGGATGTCCCGCCCCGCCGAGGAGATGCTCTACCTCGCCATGGAGGATTTCCGGGTCGACGTCATCGTCGGCAAGGGGCCGGGCGCCACCGCCATCCCGCTCGAGCTGCCGCCCTTCACGGTCGTGGGGGCCACGACGCGGGCCGGGCTGCTCCCGGCGCCGCTGCGTGACCGGTTCGGCTTCACCGCCCACCTGGACTACTACGAGGTCGCCGACCTCGTGACGATCCTGCACCGCTCCGCCGGCCTGCTGCGGGTCCCGGCCGACGAGGCCGGGATCGCCGAGATCGCCGGGCGGTCCCGGGGCACCCCCCGCATCGCCAACCGGCTGCTGCGCCGGGTGCGTGACTGGGCGGAGGTCCACGGGTCCGGGGCCGTGGAGCTGCACAGCGCCCACGAGGCGCTCGGCCTGTTCGACGTCGACGCGTGCGGGCTCGACCGGCTCGACCGGGCCGTGCTCGACGCCCTGTGCCGCCGGTTCGGCGGCGGGCCGGTCGGCCTGACGACGCTCGCGGTGGCCGTGGGTGAGGAGGCGGAGACCGTCGAGACGGTCGCGGAGCCCTATCTCGTGCGCGAGGGGTTCATGGTCCGCACACCGCGGGGGCGCGCGGCGTCGGCCCGGGCCTGGGAGCACCTGGGCCTGAGCGTGCCCCGCCACGTCCAGGCCCAGCCCGCCCTCCCGCTCGTCGACGGCCCCGGGCGGCTCGGCGGGTGAGGCGGCCCGGCATACGGCGCGGGGCCGGGCTCGCTGCCGCGGCAGGGTCCGGTGCGCCACGTCCCCGGGACCCCACCCGGGGACGTGGGGGAGGCGCGGCGCGTTGGTTCCCTTCGAGCGCGTGACCTAGACTGACCCGCGGCCCGGCGGCGACCGGGCCACTGACGCGTTTGGCCCGGATGCCGTGGCGCGTGACCCAGACCGAAGGAACCCCTGATGCCAACGACCGGGATCGGAAACCTGATCCTCCTCGCGCTGCCGCTGCTGCTGCTGCTCTACCTGTTCGGGTTGTCGCGCAGCCGTCAGCGGCAGTCCCAGGCGTTCCAGGGTTCCATCTCGGTGGGCGACGACGTCGTCACCACCTCCGGCCTGTTCGGACGCATCGTCGGCCTCGACGACGCGGTCGCCACCCTCGAGGTGGCCCCCGGTGTCCAGGTCCGCTACGACCGGCGGGCCATCGGCTCGCACGCCCCTACGACCGGCCAGGAGAGCTGACGTGGCCGTCTCCCAGCACACCTACGCACGGCGGGCCCTGATCAGCCTGGCCGTGGTCATCGTCGCGTTGGGCGCCCTGCTCGCGGGCGCCCACCAGTGGGGCACCGCGGGTCTGGCCCCCAAGCTCGGCCTCGACCTCGAGGGCGGCACGCAGATGATCCTCACCCCGCGGGTCACCAGCGGGAAGACCGCCTCGCCCGAGCAGATCAGCCAGGCGCGCGACATCATCGTCCAGCGCGTCGACGCCAACGGTGTCGCGGGCGCCGAGGTGACCACGCAGAACAACACCAACATCGTCGTGAGCATCCCCGGCGTGCCCGACAAGGCCACTCTCGACGCGATCCGGCGCTCCTCGCAGCTGCAGTTCCGCGCGGTCCTCGCCGAGGAGTCCGGGGCCCCGCTGCCCACGCCCACCACCACCCCGAGCGGGACTCCGTCGCCGAGCGGCACGAGTACGGGTACGAGTACGACCACCCAGACACCGGCAGCCAGCGCCCGGCCCTCCCAGAGCGGCACCGCGAGCCGCAGCCGGGTCCGCACCGCCGCCACCCCGACGCCGTCGGGCAGCGCGACCGCGACGAGCTCGCCGTCGCCCAGCGCCACCGCGAGCCCCGGAGCCGCCCCGACCGACCCGACGAGCCCCAGCTGGGTCACCCCGGCGATCCTCACCCAGTTCCAGGACCTCAAGTGCTCGGACCCCAACGCGGTCGGGAACATCGCCGACAACCCCGACCAGCCGCTGGTCACCTGTGACCAGACCGGCTCGGAGAAGTACATCCTCGGCCCGGTCATCGTCAGCGGCCAGCGGATCACCGACGCCACCGCCGGCTACCAGAGCAACCAGACCGGCCAGGTCACGAGCACGGTCGAGATCCAGCTGAGCCTCGACGGCCAGGGGGCCAAGGAGTACGGCGACATCAGCACCAAGATGGTCGGCCTGCCCGACCCGAGTACGATCACCGACCCGGCCACCCCCAGCGCCCGGAACCAGCTGGCCGCCACCCTCGACTCGCGGGTCATCATCGCGCCGCGGTTCGTCTCGGCCATCCTCGACGGCCGGGCGAGCATCACCGGCGGGTTCACCCTCACCGAGGCGAAGGCCCTCGCCCAGCAGCTGAAGTTCGGCGCGCTGCCCCTCTCGTTCGACCTGCAGACCCAGCAGCAGATCAGCCCGACCCTGGGCTCCGAGCAGCTGCGCTACGGCCTGCTGGCCGGTCTCGCGGGCCTGCTCCTCGTCGTCATCTACTCGCTGTTCCAGTACCGCGTACTGGGGTCGGTCACCGTCGCCTCGATCCTGGTATCGGGGCTGATGACCTACCTGTCGATCACCATCCTCGGCTGGTCGCACAACTACCGCCTCGACATGGCCGGTGTCACGGGTCTGATCGTCGCCATCGGCTTCACCGCCGACTCGTTCATCGTCTACTTCGAACGCGTCCGTGACGAGCTGCGCGAGGGGCGCTCCCTCGCCAGTGCCGTCGAGACCGGGTGGGCCCGCGCCAAGCGGACCATCCTGGCGGCCGACGGGGTGAACTTCCTGGCGGCCTTCGTCCTCTACCTGCTGGCGTCCGCCAACGTGCGCGGGTTCGCCTTCACCCTGGGGCTGACGACCCTGCTCGACCTGGTCATCGTCTTCCTGTTCACCCACCCGACCGTCGCGACCCTCGCCCGGCGCCCCTTCTTCCGCGACGGGCACCCGTGGTCCGGTCTCGACCCGCGCCGCCTGGGGGCCAAGACCACGCGGTATGCCGGCCGGGGCCGTTTCGTGCCCGCCACACCCCGGGTCGCCTCGAGCGAGGGGAGCCAGGCATGAGCTTCGCCGACTTCGGCAACGACCTCTACACCGGCAAGCGCTCGGTGCCGGTGGTCAGCAAGCGCCGGATCTTCTACCTGGGCTCGCTCACCCTCATCGTCATCGCCATGCTGGGCCTCGGCGTGCGCCATCTCAACCTCGGCCTCGAGTTCAAGGGTGGCTCGGAGTTCCGGGTCTCCGGGACCGCCGACATCGGCAACTACGAGATCCGGGCACGTGGCGCGGTCACCTCGGTCCGCGCGGGATCCAACGTCAACGTGACGAAGATCGGCTCGGACACCGTCCGGGCCCAGACCGAGCGGCTGACCCAGACCGAGAGCGATGCCGTGCGCACGGCTCTGGCCAAGGAGTTCAAGGTCAACGAGAAGGCCGTGAGCGCGACCTTCATCGGCCCGTCGTGGGGCGCGTCGGTGAGCCAGGCCGCGCTCAAGGCCCTGATCATCTTCCTGCTCCTCGTGGCGCTGGCGATGGCGGCGTACTTCCGGACCTGGAAGATGTCGCTCGCAGCGCTCATCGCCCTCGCTCACGACCTCGCCATCACCATCGGGATCTACGCGCTCGTCGGCTTCGAGGTCTCACCGGCCACGATGATCGGCTTCCTCACCGTGCTGGGCTACTCGCTCTACGACACGGTCGTCGTGTTCGACAAGGTGCGCGAGAACACGACGGAGGCGTTCGCCAACGGGCGCCGGTCGTTCGCCGACGCGGCCAACCTCGCTGTCAACCAGACGATGGTCCGCTCGATCAACACCACGGTCGTGGCCCTGTTGCCGATCCTGTCGATCCTCGTCGTCGGCGTGCTCCTGCTCGGGCCGGGCACGCTGCTCGACCTCTCGCTGGTGCTCTTCATCGGCATCCTCGTCGGGGCCTACTCCTCGATCTTCATCGCGACGCCGCTGCTGGTCTCGCTCCGCTCCAGCGAGCCGGTCGTGCTCGACCTGGCCAAGCGCGCGGAGCGCGCCCAGGCCAAGCGGGCGCGCGACCTCAAGGCCGCGCAGGCCACGGCCGACGGCGGCGAGGGGCCTGAGGGTAGCGACGAGGCAGAGGCAACCGCGGACGAGGTCGCCGCTCGCGACGGGGTGGACCCGGAGGAGTCGACGCTCACCGGGCGACAGGTGCACCGCTACGCTGCGTCCGGACCTCGTAACCAGCCCAAGCGGGTCCCCAAGGCCAAGCGGTAGGTGGCGGGCGTGCCCGTCCCGGCCGACCAGGTCGTCGCTGCTCTCGTGCGCGACATCGCGGACTTCCCCCAGCCCGGGGTCGTCTTCAAGGACATCACGCCGCTGCTGGCCGACCCCGCCGCCATCGCGGCGGTCGTCGCTGACCTCGCGGCGCGGCATACGGGCCAGGTCGACCTCGTCGCGGGCGTCGAGGCGCGCGGCTTCATCGTGGGGGCGCTGCTCGCCCACGAGCTCGGCGTCGGGTTCATCCCCATCCGCAAGGAGGGACGGCTGCCGGCCGAGACGGTGTCGATCTCCTACGAGCTCGAGTACGGCTCGGCCACCATCGAGGTGCACGCCGACTCCTTCGCCGGCGGCGAGCGGGTGCTCCTCGTCGACGACGTCCTCGCGACGGGCGGGACGGCGCTCGCTGCGTGGGACCTCCTGACGAGCGTCGGGGCGCACGTCGTGGCCCTCGACGTCGTCATCGAGCTGGTCGCCCTCGGCGGCCGGGCCCGGTTGGGCGAGCGTCCTGTCGAGGCGGTTCTCACCGTCTGACGCTCCTTCTCGAGGCCGGGCGCAGGACGCTTCGCCCGCGAGGGTGGCAGGGCCCCCCGACTACACTCGGTGCATGAGCGAGGACACGACCACGACCCCCACCCCGGGGGCCGTCGACGCGCCCGCGCACTCCTCGAACCGGTCTCGTGCACGGGCCCGGCTGGCGCGCTTCGGCGGCCACAAGGTGTCGGGCAACCCGGTCATCGAGTCGCTGCTCCAGACGGTCCGCGAGACCCACCCCAAGGCCGACCTGTCCGTCATCGAGCGCGCCTACGACGTCGCCGAGCGGGCCCACGCCGGCCAGGTGCGCAAGAGCGGCGACGCCTACATCACGCATCCGCTCGCGGTGACGACCATCCTCGCCGAGCTCGGCATGACGCCTGCCACCCTGGCCGCGGCGCTGCTCCATGACACGGTCGAAGACACCCCCTACAGCCTCAAGGCGCTGGAACGGGACTTCGGGCCCGAGATCGCCATGCTGGTCGACGGGGTCACCAAGCTCGACAAGGTGACCTACGGAGACGCCGCCCAGTCCGAGACGGTCCGCAAGATGGTCATCGCGATGGCACGCGACATCCGCGTGCTCGTGATCAAGCTCGCCGACCGGCTGCACAACGCGCGCACCTGGCGGCACGTGTCCAAGGAGGCGGCCCAGCGCAAGGCGAAGGAGACCCTCGAGATCTACGCCCCGCTGGCGCATCGGCTCGGCATGAACACCATCAAGTGGGAGCTCGAGGACCTCTCCTTCCAGGCGCTCTACCCCAAGGTCTACGACGAGATCGTCCGCCTGGTCGCAGAACGTGCGCCGGCCCGCGAGGAGTACCTCACGAGCGTGCGCGAACAGGTCTCCGCCGACCTGAAGCTGGCCAAGATCAAGGCCACCGTGACGGGCCGTCCCAAGCACTACTACTCCGTCTACCAGAAGATGATCGTCGGCGGCCGCGACTTCGAGCAGATCTACGACCTGGTCGCGGTGCGCGTCCTCGTCGAGACCGTGCGCGACTGCTACGCCGCCCTCGGCGCGATGCACGCCCGCTGGAACCCGGTGCCCGGCCGGTTCAAGGACTACATCGCCATGCCGAAGTTCAACATGTACCAGTCGCTCCACACGACGGTCATCGGACCCGAGGGCAAGGCCGTCGAGATCCAGATCCGGACCCACACGATGCACCGTCGGGCCGAGTACGGCGTCGCGGCCCATTGGAAGTACAAGGAGGACGCCCTCGCCGGCAGCCCGACCCCGGCGAGCACCGCCAAGGGTGAGACGGGCCCCATCAACGACATGGCCTGGTTGCGTCAGCTCCTGGACTGGCAGAAGGAGACCGAGGACCCGGGGGAGTTCCTGGAGTCCCTGCGCTTCGAGATCAACGCCAGCGAGGTCTACGTCTTCACCCCGAAGGGGCAGGTGGTCGGCCTGCCGGCAGGGTCCACGCCGGTCGACTTCGCGTATGCCGTGCACACCGAGGTGGGCCACCACTGCATCGGCGCCCGCGTCAACGGGCGGCTCGTCCCGCTCGAGAGCCGGCTGGACAACGGTGATGTCGTCGAGGTGCTGACCTCAAAGGCCGACGGCGCCGGGCCGTCCCGGGACTGGCTGACCTTCGTCAAGTCCGCGCGAGCTCGGAACAAGATCCGGCACTGGTTCACCAAGGAACGCCGCGAGGAGATGGTCGAGTCCGGCAAGGAGTCACTGGCCAAGGCCATGCGCAAGCAGGGCCTACCCCTGCAGCGCCTCACCTCGGTCGAGTCCCTCACCGGGGTCGCCGAGGAGCTGCACCTGAGCGGGATCGAGGCACTGTATGCCGCCATCGGCGAGGGCCACGTCTCGGCCCAGCACGTCATGGCCCGGCTCGTCGCCAACGTCGGCGGCGAGGAGGGTGCCAGGGAGGACTTCGCGGAGGCGACCATCCCGGTGGCCGCGCGGTCGCGCCGTCGCGGCGGGGACCCGGGGGTCGTCGTCAAGGGCATGTCAGACGTATGGGTCAAGCTCGCCAGGTGCTGCACGCCGGTGCCGGGCGACGACATCCTCGGGTTCGTCACGCGCGGGAACGGGGTCTCCGTCCACCGACGCGACTGCACGAACGCCGACTCGCTCCTGTCCCAGCCCGAGAAGATCATCGAGGTCGAGTGGGCGCCCTCGTCGGGGAGCGTGTTCCTCGTCCAGCTCCAGGTCGAGGCCCTCGACCGGGCCCGGCTGCTCTCCGACGTCACCCGGATCCTCAGCGACAACGGGGTGAACATCCTCTCGGCCAGCGTCCACACCTCGCGGGACCGGGTGGCCGGGCTGAAGTTCACCTTTGAGATGGGCGACCCGGGTCACCTCGACCACGTCATCAAGGCGGTCCGCCGGATCGACGGTGTGTTCGACGTCTACCGCGTGACCGGCGGCCGGGTGGCGCCACCGTGACGAGCGGGGTCGGCGCCGGCTGACCGGCGGACCCCGCGCGGGACAGGTCGGTCAGCCCGAGAACTCGTCGAGGCTTGAGCGGACCTGGTCCAGCCACTGGCGCTGGGTCTGCAGCTGCGAGGCCGCGTCGGCGGCCTTGCGCGCGTTGCCCGAGGCCTGCGCCGAGGCCAGCTCCTCCTCGAGGGCGGCGACCTTCGCCTCCAGCTGGGAGACCATCGAGCGGCCGCGGGCCGCGACCTCGGGGTTGCTGCGCTGCCAGCGCTTGTCGTCGGCCTCGCGGACCGCCCCCTCGACCCGACGCATCACCTTCTCGGTGCGTTCGATGTCGGGGCGGGGGACCTTGCCGGCCCGCTCCCACTTGTCCTGGATGACCCGCAGGGCCGCCTTGGCCGCGTCGAGGTCGGTGACCGGCAGGATCGCCTCGGCCTCAGCCATCAGCTGCTCCTTGACGGCGAGGTTGGCCCGGAACTCCTCGTCCTCGGCGGCCACCACCTGGTCCTTGGCGGAGAAGAACGAGTCCTGGGCCGCCTTGAACCGGGCCCACAGGGCGTCGTCGTCGGCCCGAGCGGCACGCCCGGCCCGGCGCCACTGGTCCATGAGGTTCTTGAAGGCGCGAGCCGTCGGGCCCCAGTCCCGGCTCGAGGAGAGCGCCTCGGCCTCCTTGACCAGGGCCTCCTTGGTGGACTTGGCGTCGGATCGGGTGGACTCGAGCTGGGCGAACCAGGTGCGCCGCGCCTTGTCGAAGGTGTTGCGGGCATGGCTGAAGCGATGCCACAGGTCGTTCTCGACGGTCTTGTCGATCTTCGGGCCGCGGCGCTGGTGCGACTTCCATTCCTCGAGCAGGGTGCGCATCTGCTCGCCGCTGGTCTTCCACTGGGTCGACCCGGCCGGCTGGCCGGCGATGCGCTCGGCGTCGAGCACGATCCGCTCACGCTCGGCGGCGGCCAGCTCCTTGGCCTTGGCGCGCTCAGCGGACTCGGTCTCGCGCTTGGCCGCGAGGCCCTCCTCGATGGCCGTCACCGTGGCGTCGAGCGCGGGCAGGTCGCCGACCACGTTGGCGCCCTCGAGGTGGTCCTTGAGGGTGCCGAGCCCGTCGGCGACCTCCTTGGCCGTGACGTCGGGCAGGTGCATCCGCTGCTGCAGCAGGTCGGCGGAGGCGAAGAGCTCGTCGTACTTGCGGGCGAAGTACTGCAGGGCCTCGTCGGGAGTGACCCCGGGGTAGGAGCCGACCTCGCGTTCCTCGTCGCCGACCCGCACGAAGACCCGGCCCTCCTCGTCGGCGCGGCCGAACCGCGCCGACTCGGACAGCGGAGGCGGCGCCGGAGCGGTCGGGACCTGCGATCGGGGGTGGACCATCGAGGCGACGGCGGCGGGGGACGGGACCGGGACGGTGGGCTTGGGCACCACCGGCGGGGCCGCCGGTTCGGCGTCGGCGTGGGGGGCGGGCTCGAGGTCGGGCACGCGGCGCGGCGTGGCGGGCCGATCGGCTCGGTCGGTTCGGCGTCGGCGTGGGGGCGGGCTCGAGGTCGGGCTCCGACGTGGCGGGCTCGGTTGCCGGTTCGGCGTCGGCGTGGGGGGCGGGCTCGAGGTCGGGCTCCGACGTGGCGGGCTCGGTTGCCGGTTCGGCGTCGGCGTGGGGGGCGGGCTCGAGGTCGGGCTCCGACGTGGCGGGCTCGGTTGCCGGTTCGGCGTCGGCCAGTGCCTCTGCCGAGGGGTCGGCCGGTGCCTCTCCCGACGGTTCGGGCACAGCCCCTGCCGAGGGGTCGGGCGCCGCCTCGGAAATGGACGGCGTCAGCGCCGTGGCGTCCCGCTCCTCCGCCGGTGCGCCGGTGCCGGTGGCGTCGGGCTCGGGGGTGGTGCTCTCGTCGGTCACGGCTCACGCCTTCTTCTCAGTGACAGCAACCCGCAGGATGCTGATGGGTGCCGCTGGGGCACCGTCGGTTGTCGCGGCGCCACCTGCGGCGACGCCCGCCTTCGCGATCTTGTCGACAATATCCAACCCCGCGGTCACCGTGCCGAAAATGGTGTACCCGTTCTTGTCCGGCAGTGTGGAGTCGCCGTAGACGATGAAGAACTGTCCGCCATTGCCCTTGGCAGCGTCGGACGTCCGCGCCATGGCCAGGGTCCCGCGGGGGTAGATCCCGTCCTTGGGGGCGTTCTCGACCCCGAACCCGTAGCCCGGGTCGCCCTGGCCCGTCCCCGTCGGGTCACCGCACTGGAGCACCTTGAGGCTGTCGGTCGTGGTCAACCGGTGGCACGGCGAGTCCTTCCAGTAGTCCGCCCGCGCGAGCTGGATGAACGACGCGACGGCCTGCGGCGCCTTGTCGCCATAGAGGTCGACCGTGATGGTGCCGCAGTTCGTCACGATGTCGGCGGTGAACGTCTTGCCCTCGGCGGCCTTCTTGTCCGGGAGGGAGAGCTTCGCGGCGGTGCCGAGCATCGCGGGCGGCTGCTCGCACCCCGCCGCGGTCAGGGTCGGGCCGGACTCGGTCTGGGCGAACTTCGAGCCGAGCAGGGCCAGCAGCGCCACCACGACGACGACGGTGCCCACGATGGCCAGCAGGCGACCCGTGCGGTCGTCGAGGTCGGCGCGCCGGTCGAGGACGGCGCGCCGCTTCTCGTAGCGGCGGCGGGCGCGAGCGCGTTCCTGCTTCTTCGTTGCCACAGTGGGTCTCTCTCCAGGGTCGTCGTCGGTGCGGACCGCGCACGAGTCTAGGCACCGCCGCGAAGGCTACGCTGGTGCCCCGTGCTGACTATCGGCTTTCCTGCCGCCGCCTTCGACACCAACTGCTACGTCCTGGCCTCGCAGGCGGGCGAGGAGTGCCTCGTCGTCGACCCGGGGATCGGGATCGAGGAGCCGTTGAGCCAGGTGCTCGCGGAGTACCGGCTGCGCCCCGCGGCGGTGCTGCTCAGCCACGGCCACCTCGACCATGTGTATGCCGTCACCCCGGTCTGCCGGGGCGGGCTCGCGGCATACATCCACGGGGCCGACCGGTACCGCCTGGCGGACCCCATCGCCACCCTCGACCCGGGGCTGGTGGCCATGCTGGAGGGCCAGTTCGGCACCCGGGCGACCTGGACCGAGCCCGAGCGGGTCGTCGAGCTGGTCGACCGGGAGCGGCTGACCCTGGCCGGGCTCGACCTCGAGGTGCTGCACGCGCCGGGCCACACCGAGGGCTCGGTCATGTTCGCCCTGCCGGGGCTGCCCGACCTGGTCGACGCAGGAGAGCACCTGGACCGCACCGTCGTCAGCGGTGACGTGCTGTTCGCCGGGTCGATCGGCCGCACCGACCTGCCCGGCGGGAGCCATCCCGCCATGCTCCGCTCGCTGCGCGACGTCGTCATGCCGCTCGCCGACTCGACCCTCGTCCTCCCCGGCCACGGCCCGGCCACCACGGTGCGTCGGGAACGGGCCACCAATCCCTATTTGCAAGGATTGACCACGTGAGCGACACCAACCCGGCGCAGAGCCGGCCCAAGGCGGCCAAGGTCCGTCCCCTCTCCGGCTTCCCCGAGCTGTTGCCGGCCGAGCGCATCCTCGAGACCCAGCTGCTCGACATCGTCCGCGAGACCTTCGAGCTGCACGGCTTCGCCCCGCTGGAGACGCGAGCGGTCGAGCCGGTCGAGCGGCTCGTCGGCAAGGGGGGTGACGCCGACAAGGAGATCTATGCCGTCTCCCGTCTGGCCGGCGCAGAGGACGGCTCGGCCTCGGGCGAGGCCCGGCTCGGCCTGCACTTCGACCTCACCGTGCCGTTCGCGCGCTACGTCCTGGAGAACGCCGGCCGGCTCACCTTCCCGTTCCGCCGGTACCAGATCCAGAAGGTATGGCGCGGCGAGCGGCCCCAGGAGGGCAGGTTCCGCGAGTTCACCCAGGCCGACATCGACGTTGTCGACGTCGGCGAGCTCGCGCCGCACTTCGAGGCCGAGATGCCGCTCGTGATCGCCGAGGCCTTCACCAGGATGCCGGTCGGCCCGTTCCGGATCCAGGTCAACAACCGCAAGATCCCCGAGGGGTTCTACCGCGGCATCGGCCTGGAGGACGTGGCCGGCACGCTGCGGATCGTCGACAAGCTCGACAAGGTCGGACCCGGTGCCGTGGCCGAGATGCTCCTCGAGACGGGGGCGAGCGAGGACCAGGCGCGACGGTGCCTGGCGCTGGCCGAGATCCGCAGCGACGACCTGGGCTTCATCGAGCAGGTGCGGGCGCTCGGGGTGAGCCACCCCACCCTTGACGAGGGCCTGGCTGCTCTGGCGGCCGTCATGGCGGCAGGCATGGCGCAGGCGCCGGGCATCCTCGTCGCCGACCTGCGGATCGCCCGCGGCCTGGACTACTACACGGGCACGGTCTACGAGACCCAGCTCGTCGGTGACGAGGACTGGGGCTCGGTGTGCTCGGGCGGGCGTTACGACTCGCTGGCCTCCGACGGCCGCACGACCTACCCGGGTGTCGGCATCTCGATCGGCTTCACCCGGCTCGTCCACCTCCTCGTGAGCAGGCGAGGGCTCACCGCCGACCGGGCGACCCCGTCGTGCGTCCTGGTCGCCGTCACCGACGAGGCGTCCCGCAGCGCCTCGGTGCGCGTCGCGGGGGAGCTGCGGGCCCGCGGCATACCGTGCGAGGTCGCCCCCTCGGCCGCGAAGTTCGGCAAGCAGATCCGGTACGCCGACCGGCGCGGCATCCCCTATGTGTGGTTCCCGGGTGCGGGCGCCGACGGCGACCAGGTCAAGGACATCCGCTCGGGTGAGCAGGTCCTCGCCGAGCCGTCCGGGTGGGATCCGCCTGCCGAGGACCTGCGCCCCGGGCTCGTCGTCCGCTGACCCGGGCCGGGGACCGCGCCAGGGGAGGCCGGAGTGGCGCCTCACGAGGGCTCGTGGGGGGTCGGGGACGGAGGTCGGGCCGGGACTAGACTCGCAGCGCGCCCGGGTGGGCGCCACGGTGACAGCGTCGTCACCGCGACGGTCCTAGCCGAAGGGTTGATATCCGTGAAGGTCGGCGTTCCTCGCGAGGTCAAGAACAACGAGTTTCGTGTCGGCATCACCCCGGTCGGGGTCCACGAGCTGGTCGCGCACGGTCACCAGGTCCTCGTCGAGAAGGGGGCCGGTCTCGGCTCCTGGATCTCCGACGAGGACTACGTCGCCGAGGGGGCCACGATCCTCGACTCAGCCGACGACGTCTGGGGCGACGCCGAGATGGTCCTGAAGGTCAAGGAGCCCGTCGCCGAGGAGTACCACCGGCTGCGCGAGGACCTCGTCCTGTTCACCTACCTCCACCTGGCCGCCGACCAGCCCCTCACCGAGGAGCTCATGTCGACGAAGACGATCGGCATCGCCTACGAGACGGTCCAGCTCCCCTCGGGCCTGCTGCCGCTGCTGTACCCGATGTCCGAGGTCGCCGGCTGCCTCGCGCCCCAGGTGGGCGCGCACGCCATGATGAAGGCCCAGGGCGGGCGCGGCGTCCTCATGGGCGGAGTCGGCGGTGTCCCCAACGCCAAGGTCGTCGTCCTCGGCGCCGGCGTCGCGGGGCAGAACGCCGCCAACATCGCTCTCGGCATGGGGGCCGACGTCACCCTGCTCGACACCGACCTCGAGAAGCTGCGGATGAGCTTCTGGCGCTACGACAACCGGGTGCACCAGATCGTGTCGTCCTCCCTGTCGGTCCGCGAGCAGGTGCTCGGAGCCGACATGGTCATCGGCACCGTGCTCATCCCCGGCGCCAAGGCCCCCAAGCTCGTCACCGACGCGATGGTCGCCCAGATGAAGCCGGGCTCGGTCCTCGTCGACGTCGCGATCGACCAGGGCGGCTGCTTCGAGGGCAGTCGCCCCACGACCCACGCCGACCCCACGTTCTCGGTGCACGACTCGGTCTACTACTGCGTCGCCAACATGCCGGGCGCGGTCGCCAACACCTCGACGTGGGCGCTGACGAACGCCACCCTCGCCTATGCCGTCAAGCTGGCCGGCAAGGGCTGGAAGGACGCCATGCGCGCCGACCCTGCCCTCGCGCTCGGCCTCAACACGTGCGCCGGTGCGGTGACCTACCAGGGCGTCGCCGACGCCTTCGACCTGCCCTGCCAGGACACCGCGTCGGTCCTCGCCTGAGCCTCCCCGGGAGGAACGCCTGACCGGCCCGGAGCAGCCCACGCCGGCCCGCCCCACCACCGCGGTGGAGCGGGCCGTCGCGGCCTGGCTGACCCACCTCGACGTCGAGCGGGGCGCCTCGGCCCACACGCTGCGGGCCTACCGGCGCGACCTGGCGCGCTATGCGGCATACCTGGGCTCCGTCGGGGTCACGGGCCCGCAGGACGTCACCGAGGCGCACGTCACCGAGTTCCTCGCCCGGCTCCGTGAGGGGGACGCCGACCGGCCCCCCCTCGCGGCCTCGTCGGCCGCGCGGACGCTCGTCGCCGTGCGGGGGCTGCACCGGTTCCTTGCTCTGGAGGGGGAGTCCGCCGCCGACCCGGCCCAGGCGGTCAGCCCACCCCGCCCACCTGCCCGGCTGCCCAAGGCGATCGGGGTGGCCGAGGTCGTGCGCCTGCTGGAGGCGGCCTCCGTCGGCGACACCCCCGCGGCGCTGCGCGACAGGGCCCTGCTCGAGGTGCTCTACGGGACCGGGGCGCGCATCTCGGAGGCCGTCGGGCTCGACCTCGACGACGTCGACGCCGAGGAGGGTGTGGTGCGGCTGTTCGGGAAGGGCAGCAAGGAGCGGCTCGTCCCGCTCGGGTCGTATGCGGCCCGCGCCCTGGACGCCTACCTCGTCCGGGGCCGTCCGGCGCTGGCGTCGGCCGGCCGGGGTACCCCCGCGATCTTCCTCAACCAGCGGGGGCAGCGGCTGTCCCGGCAGAGCGCCTGGGCGATCCTGCGCGCCTGCGCCGAGCGGGCCGAGCTGCCCGGCCACCTGAGCCCGCACACCCTGCGGCACTCCTTCGCGACCCACCTGCTCGAGGGCGGCGCCGACGTGCGAGTGGTCCAGGAGCTGCTCGGTCACGCGTCGGTGACGACGACCCAGATCTACACGATGGTGACCGTGCAGCAGCTGCGCGAGGTCTACGCACAGAGCCACCCGCGCGCTCGCTGAACCGTCGCCCGGCCGCTGATAGGGTCGTCCCGATCAGCGAGATGCTGACCGCGCACGCACGGATGGGACCGCAGAGACATGGATTCGCAGGCCACCTCGTCCTCCGAGGGGACCGGCCGCGTGGGGCGCCTGCCCGGAGCCGACGGCGCGGGCCCGCTCGGAACCACCGGACGGCCCCTTCCCGATTTCCCCGAGCCCGCCCCGCTCGCCTCGCACGGCCCGGCCCGGGTCATCGCCCTGTGCAACCAGAAGGGTGGCGTGGGCAAGACCACGACGACGATCAACCTCGGCGCCGCCCTCGCGGAGTACGGGCGCCGGGTCCTGCTCGTCGACTTCGACCCCCAGGGGGCGCTGTCGGTGGGGCTCGGGCTCCCGACCCACGAGCTCGACGTGACGATCTACAACCTGCTCCTGGAGCGGGGGCACGATGTCCGCGACATCATCCAGCACACCCGAGTGCCCGGCCTCGACGTCCTGCCCGCCAACATCGACCTGTCCGCCGCCGAGGTCCAGCTCGTCAGCGAGGTGGCGCGGGAGCAGGCGCTGTCGCGGGTGCTCCGGCCCGTCCTCGATGACTACGACGTCGTTCTCATCGACTGCCAGCCCTCGCTCGGCCTGCTCACCGTCAACGCCTTGACGGCGGCGCACGGCGTGCTCATCCCGCTCGAGTGCGAGTTCTTCGCGATGCGCGGGGTGGCGCTGCTCGTCGACACGATCGAGAAGATCACCGACCGGCTCAACCCGCGCCTGCAGGTCGACGGCATCCTCGCGACGATGTACGACGGCCGGACCCTGCACTCGCGCGAGGTCGTCGCCAGCGTCGTCGAGCACTTCGGCGACCAGGTGTTCCACACCGTCATCAGCCGGACCGTGAAGTTCCCCGACGCCAGCCTCGCAGCCGAGCCCATCACCACATACGACCCGACGCACAAGGGCGCCGACGCGTACCGGCAGCTGGCCCGCGAGCTCATCGCGCGCGGCGAAGCGGCCTGAGGCCGATGACCGAGGCAGTGCCCGAGGCGCCGGGAGGCATCCTCACCCGAAGGGCCCCCGCGACGGCCTTCGAGGTCCATCTCGACGTCTTCTCCGGGCCGTTCGAGCTGCTCCTCGGGCTCATCTCCAAGCACAAGCTCGACATCACCGAGATCTCGCTGGCGTCGGTCACCGACGAGTTCATCGCCCACATCAAGGCCGAGCGGGCGAGCGACGCCGGCTGGGACCTCTCCCAGGCCTCGGAGTTCCTCCTCGTCGCGGCCACCCTGCTCGACCTCAAGGCGGCCCGGCTGCTGCCCCAGCTCGGCCCCGAGGACGAGGACGACCTCGCCCTCATCGAGGCCCGCGACCTGCTGTTCGCCCGGCTGCTGCAGTACCGCGCGTTCAAGGACATCGCGGCGACGTTCGCCGAGCGGATGGCGACGGCGGGGCGGATGTCCCCGCGCTCGGCCGGGGTGGAGGCCCAGTTCGCGGCGCTGCTGCCCGAGCTCATCATCGGCATCACACCCGACCAGCTCGCGATGATCGCGGCGCGGGCGTTGACCCCCAGGACACCGGAGTCGGTGGGCCTGGAGCACCTGCACGCCTCGGCGGTCAGTGTGCGCGAGCAGGCGGCGATCATCGGCTCTCGGCTGCGCCGGGACCGCGTGTCGTCGTTCCGCTCCCTGGTCGCCGATGCCGACAGCACCCTGGTCATCGTCGCCCGCTTCCTCGCCCTGCTCGAGCTGTTCAGGGACGGGGCCATCGGGTTCGAGCAGGTCGAGGCCCTGGGCGAGCTGACCGTGCGCTGGACCGGCTCCGAGGAGGGCGACATCGAGGTCGACGGCGAGTTCGACGGCGAGTTCGACGAGGAGCCGGCCGACGACACTGCGCCGCCGCCCGTCCTCGCACCCCCCACCAAGGAGCGGCACGCATGAGCGAACTCCCGACGACACCGTCCCCAGGGCCGGGCGCCGAGGTCCCGCCCGATATCGAGGCGGTGGACACGGCGGTGGGCAGCGACCCGGACGCCGGCCTCGAGCCGCCTGCAGGCCCGGCCGAGGCGGAGGACGTCGACGTGCGTGACCTGCCCGGTGGGCTCCGCGGCGCCGTGGAGGCCGTGCTCATGGTCGTCGACGAGCCGGTGAGCGCGGTCGCGCTGGCCACCGCCTTGGAGGTCCCGCAGCCGCAGGTCGAGCGCGTGCTCGCGGAGCTGGAGCAGGAGTACGCCGCCGACAGCCGCGGCTTCACCGTCCGCCAGGTGGGCGACGGCTGGCGGTTCTACAGCCGGCACGAGTTCGCCCCCGTCATCGAGAAGTTCCTCCTCGACGGCCAGCAGGCGCGACTGACCCAGGCCTCGCTCGAGACCCTCGCCGTCATCGCCTACCGCCAGCCGGTGTCCCGCTCGCGGGTCTCGGGCGTGCGCGGCGTCAACGTCGACGGGGTCATCCGCACCCTGCTCAGCCGCGGCCTCATCGCCGAGGTGGGCCACGACGAGGACACCACGGCCATCCTGTACGGCACGACCTCGTACTTCCTCGAGCGGCTCGGGCTGCGCTCCCTCGAGGACCTGCCGGCGCTCGCTCCCTACCTGCCGGAGGTCGACATCCTGGACGAGATCGAGGAACGGGGCCGCGGATGAGCGCCAAGAAGCGGGACCAGGACGTCCACGACCCCGACGGCATCCGGCTCCAGAAGCTGCTGGCCGGCGCCGGGGTGGGCTCGCGCCGGGTGTGCGAGCGGCTCATGACCGAGGGCCGGGTCGAGGTCGACGGGCAGGTCGTCACCGAGCTCGGGGTGCGGATCGACCCGAACCGGACCGTGCGCGTCGACGGCGTGCGTGTCCAGCTCGACGAGTCCCGCGTCTACCTCGCCTTCAACAAGCCGCTCGGGGTGGTCACGTCGATGAGCGACGACCTCGGCCGGGCCGATATCGGCGACTTCCTCGGCGCTCGCAAGGAGCGGCTCTTCCACGTGGGCCGGCTCGACGCCGACACCGAGGGCCTGCTGCTGCTCACCAACGACGGCGACCTCGCCCACCGGCTGCAGCACCCGCGGTACGGAGTCGCCAAGACCTACCTCGCCGAGGTCCCCGGGCCCGTCCCGCGCGACCTCGGCCGCCGGCTGCGCGAGGGCATCGAGCTCGACGACGGACCCGTGGCGGTCGACTCGTTCAAGATCGTCGACTCCCGGCCCGGCAAGGCCCTGGTCGAGATCGTCCTGCACGAGGGCCGCAAGCACATCGTGCGGCGGCTCCTCGGCGAGGTCGGCCACCCCGTCCTGTCCCTCGTGCGCACCCAGGTCGGCCCGATCCGGCTCGGCGACACCAAGCCCGGCAGGTGGCGCACCCTCAACCGTGCCGAGGTGGGCGCGCTGTATGCCGAGGCCGGCCTGTGAGCACGACCCCGCCCGGGGTACGCCACGTCCACGTGATCGGGACCGGCCTCATCGGGGCAAGCCTGGGTCTGGCGCTGACGAGGCGCGGCACCGTCGTCACCCTCGAGGACCTCTCGCCGACGGCCGCGGCCCTCGCGCGAGACCTCGGCGCGGGCAGCCTGCCCGAGGGCCGGCTGAGCCCTGACCTCGTTGTCGTCGCCACGCCACCGGACGTGGCGGCCGGCGCGGTGCTCGCCGCCCTGCAGCGCTTCCCGTCCTGCGCCGTCACCGACGTCGCCTCCGTCAAGGGTGCCGTCCTGGCCGATCTTCGAGCCGGTGGGGCCGACCTGGCCCGTTACTGCGGCTCGCACCCCATGGCCGGCCGGGAGCGCTCCGGGGCGATCTCGGCGCGGGTGGATCTCTTCGAGGGCCGGGCCTGGGTCGTCACCCCGACCCCGGAGACCGCCGCGCACGTCGCCGACCTCGTCACGGAGGTCGCCCGGGCGGTGGGCTCGGTGGCGACCGTCCTGCCGCCCGCCGAGCACGACGCGGCCGTCGCGGTGGTCTCGCACGTGCCGCAGGTCGCCGCCAGCCTGGTGGCGGCGCGGCTGGCCCAGCTCCCCGACAGCGCCGTCGCCCTCGCGGGGCAGGGACTGCGCGACGTCACGCGGATCGCCGCCAGCGACCCCCAGCTGTGGACCCAGATCCTGGCCGGGAACGCGTCGGCCGTCCGGAGCGTCCTGAAGGACCTCGCTGCGGACCTCGACGACCTCATCGGCGCGCTGGGCGACTTCGCCGACGACGCCGGTGCCGACGCCCCGGGGGCCCGGGCGGCCCTGGCGGGAGCGATCGCCGCGGGCAACGCCGGCCACGCCCGGATCCCGGGCAAGCACGGGGCGGGGCCCACGGCATACACCACCGTCCGCGTGCTCATCCCCGACGAGCCGGGACAGCTCGGCCGGCTCTTCCAGGACATCGGGACGGAGGGGGTCAACATCGAGGAGCTCCGCATCGACCACGGACTCGGCCAGGCGTTCGGCGTCGCCGAGGTCGACGTCCTACCGGCGTCGGCGACGACCCTCGAGCACGCTCTGACCGCCCGCGGCTGGCAGCTGCACGACTGAGGCCGCGGCCGCACCCCCCACCCGACATCCAGGAGGACCCCCGTGCCGACCCCGCTCACCATCGCCATCGACGGTCCCTCGGGATCGGGGAAGTCGAGCGTGTCCAAGGCCGTCGCGGCGCGCCTCGGCGTGGGCTACCTCGACACGGGCGCGATGTACCGGGCACTGACCTGGTGGTGCCTCGACCGGCGCGTCGACCTGGGCTCGACCGCCGCGGTGGCGGCCGCCGCGGTGGCTCTGCCGCTGGAGATGGGGACCGACCCGACCGAGCCGCACGTCAGCATCGCCGGCCGCGGGATCGACGCCGAGATCCGCACGACGAGCGTGTCGACCCAGGTGTCGGCGGTCGCGACGAACCTCGAGGTCCGGGCCGAGATGCGCCGACGTCAGCGCGCCCTGATGTCCGAGATCGCCGGGGCCACCGGGGGAGTGGTGGCCGAGGGCCGGGACACCACGACCGTCGTGGCGCCCGACGCGGTGGTCCGGGTGCTGCTCACGGCCAGCGAGGAGGCCCGGCTGCGGCGGCGCTCGACGGAGCTGCACGGGCAGGCCGACGCCGCCTCGGTGGCGGCGACGCGGGACCAGGTCGTGCGACGCGACCGCGACGACTCCACCGTCTCGCAGTTCACGACGGCGGCCGACGGGGTGGTTCTCGTCGACACGTCCGACCTGACCTTCGAGCAGAGTGTCGAGGCCGTGCTCACCGTGGTACGCGAGGTCGCCGGGCCCTGAGCCCCCCTGCCCCTGCCCCCTGCCCCCGTGCCCCTCTGCGCAGTGTCCGAGTGACTGGTGGCCATGACCACCACCTACTCGGACGCAGGCAGGCGCACAGGTGGCCATGACTTCGGACCAGCGGGTCCCCGCGCAGTGTCCGAGTGACTGGTGGCCATGACCACCATCTACTCGGACGCAGGCAGGTGCGCGCGGGGTGTGTCCGAGTGACTGGTGGCCATGACGACCACCTACTCGGACGCAGCCAGGTGCGCGCGGGGTGTGTCGTGGAGGTGGACGGGGGCACCGCCAACCTCGGGGACAATGGTGCGGTGACCGACACCCCGCCGCCCCCGCAGTCCCTCGACGACGGGACCGTCGCCCGCGCGCTGCGCGCCGGGCTGGACGAGTTCGAGCTGAGCGAGGAGGACCGCCTCCTGCTCGACCGCGGTGACGCCGGGACCGACGAGGAGGGCCACCGGTCGGCGCCGCCCGTCGTCGCCGTCATCGGTCGGCCGAACGTCGGGAAGTCCACGTTCGTCAACCGCGTCCTCGGCCGTCGCGAGGCTGTCGTCGAGGACGTGCCCGGCGTGACGCGGGACCGGGTCGCCTACGAGACGGAGTGGACCGGCCACCCGTTCACCCTCGTCGACACCGGCGGCTGGGCGGTCGACGCCACGGGCATCCACCTGCGCGTCGCCGAGCAGGCCGAGATCGCGGTTGAGCTCGCCGACGCCGTGATGTTCGTCGTCGACGCCGTCGTCGGCGCGACCGACGACGACGCGGCCGTCGTACGGCTGCTGCGCCGCTCGGGAAAGCCGGTCATCCTCGTCGCGAACAAGGTCGACGACCAGCGCACCGAGGCCGACGCCGCGGCCCTGTGGAACCTCGGCCTCGGCCAGCCGTGGCCTGTGTCGGCGTTGCACGGCCGGGGGAGCGGCGACGTGCTCGACGCCCTTCTCGACGTCCTGCCCGAGTCCTCCGAGGTGGCCGGGGCCTACCTCCCGGGCGGCCCGCGCCGGGTGGCGCTGCTCGGGCGGCCGAACGTCGGCAAGTCCAGCCTGCTCAACAAGCTGGCCGGCGCCGAGCGAGTCGTCGTCGACGACGTGGCCGGTACGACGCGTGACCCGGTGGACGAGCTCGTCGAGCTGGGTGGGAGCACCTGGCGGTTCGTCGACACCGCGGGCATCCGCCGCCGGGTCCACCAGACCCGCGGCGCCGACTTCTACGCCTCACTGCGCACCCAGACGGCCCTCGAGAAGGCCGAGGTCGCCGTCGTGCTCGTCGACGCCCACGAGCCGATCACCGAGCAGGACATCAGGGTCATCCAGCAGGTCATCGACGCCGGACGCGCCCTGGTCATCGCCTACAACAAGTGGGACCTCACCGACGAGGAACGCCGCCACTACCTCGAGCGCGAGATCGAGCAGGATCTGGTCCAGATCCCCTGGGCTCCCCGGGTCAACCTCTCGGCCCTGACCGGACGGCATACCGACCGCCTCGTCCCTGCGCTCGAGACCTCGCTGGCCTCCTGGGACAGCCGGGTCTCGACGGGACGGCTCAACGCCTTCCTCGGCGCGGTCGTCGCCGGGCACCCGCACCCGGTTCGCGGTGGCAAGCAGCCCCGGATCCTGTTCGCCACCCAGGCAGGGACCCGGCCGCCGAGGTTCGTGCTGTTCGCGTCGGGGTTCATCGAGGCCGGCTACCGGCGGTTCGTCGAGCGGCGGCTGCGGGAGGAGTTCGGCTTCGAGGGAACCCCGATCGAGGTCTCGGTCCGGGTCCGCGAGAAGCGCGGCCGCCGCTGAGCCCGTCGCCAGCCGGTATGCCGGTGTCGGGCGCGTCCTGACCCGGCGGGGGATTCGGCCCGGGCCCGCGCCGTGCGATAAGGTTTCGTTCGCTCTCATGAGGGAGCAGCCACGGGCTGTGGCGCAGTTTGGTAGCGCACTTGACTGGGGGTCAAGGGGTCGCAGGTTCAAATCCTGTCAGCCCGACGAGGAGTCACCGCAGGTCAGCCGGCGGAGGCCATCCGGGTGACGGCTTCGGCGAGGATCTCGGGTGAGGTCGCGATGTTGAGCCGGGCGAAGCCGCGCCCTGGGGTGCCGTAGCGCCGGCCGGGGGAGAGGGCCACCCTGCCCCGGGTCCGGAACACCGCGGCCGGGTCGTCGCCGAGGCCGAGATCCCGGCAGTCCAGCCAGGCGAGGTAGGTCGCCTCGGGCATCCGGTAGCCGACCTGCGGCAGGTGCTCCGCGAGCAGCGACCCGAGCAGCCGCCGGTTGGCGTCGAGCTCGCCGAGGAGCTGCGAGAGCCACTCGCGGCCGTCGTCGAGGGCGGCGATGTGGGCGAGGACGGCGACGTGGCCGGCGCCGTGCCGGTGGACCTCGGGCAGCGTGCGCAGCTCGTCGACGGCCGCCGCACCGGCCACGACCAGGGCACCCTTGAGCCCCGCGAGGTTCCACCCCTTCGACGGCGAGAGCACGCTGAGCCCGCGCTCGGCCCCCGGCACGGTGAGGTACGGCGTGAACGTGCCTCCGGCATACACCAGGGGGGCGTGGATCTCGTCGCTGACCACCCGCAGGCCGTACTCCTCGGCAACCGCCGCCACCATGGCGAGCTCGGAACGGGAGTGGAGGGCTCCGGTGGGGTTCTGCGGGTTGCACAGCAGGTATGCCGCGCGCCCGCCCAGGTCGCGTGCCTCCCGGAACGCCGCCACGAGGGTGTCCGGGCTGAGCCGGCCGCTCTCGGTGAGCGGAGCCTCGACGACCTGCCTGCCGATGGCGTCGACGAACCCGTAGAAGGAGTCATAGACCGGAGGAGAGAGCACGACGGCAGCCCCGGGGTCGGTGAGCAGGCGGAGCACCTCGGCGACGCCGATCATGACGTCCGCTACCTGGCTGGTGGCCTCGGAGTCGATCGCCCAGCCCCAGGTGTCCGCGGCATACCGCTGGAGGGCCGCGACGTAGGGCGGCCCCCAGGAGTAGCCGGTGTCCCCTCGCGCCACCGCCGCGGTGACCGCGTCCACGACCGCGGGGCACGGTCGCGCGTCCATCTCGGCCACCCAGGCCGGGAGGACGTCCTCGCCGAAGAGGCGCCACTTCACGCTCGTCCGGTCGCGGCGAAGCTGCGCCAGGGGGGTGCCGAGGATGGGAGAGTCCATGGGCCGACTCTAGGGTCCAGCGCATAGGGTGACGCCATGAGCAGTGGGGACCCGGGGCCGGCCAGCGACCGGGTGCTCACCGTCCCCAACGCGCTCTCGGCGCTGCGCCTGGTCGGAGTGCCGCTGTTCGTCTGGGCGCTGCTCACGCACCACGACGCGCTGGCCCTCGTGGTCCTCGTCCTGTCGGGCGTCACGGACTACCTCGACGGCAACATCGCCCGGCGCTACCACCTCGTCTCGCGCGTGGGGGAGCTGCTCGACCCGGTCGCCGACCGCCTCTACATCGTGAGCACCCTGCTCGGGCTCGCGTGGCGCGACATCATCCCCTGGTGGCTCGTGGTCGTCCTGTTCGCCCGGGAGGCGTTCATGGGCGTGGTCGTCCTCATCGCGCAGCGCTACGGGTACGTCGGGCTCCCGGTGCACTACATCGGGAAGGCTGCGACCTTCAACCTCCTCTATGCCTTCCCCGTCCTGCTGCTGTCGGACGTCGGCGGCGCCGTGGGGCGGGTCGCCCTGCCCATCGGGTGGGGCTTCGCGTGGTGGGGGACCGCGCTGTACTGGGTGGCCGCAGCGCTGTATGCCGTTCAGCTGCGCGACATCGTCTCCAGCCGGGCGCGGGTGGCGTGATGCCCTCGGACCCCCAGCGTCGGCCCGACGAGTCGATGACCCTCCTCACCTCGATGCTGCAGCGGCCGCTCGACCCGGGGTACGCCGCGGCCGCGGACGCGCGCGCGGCAGCGGGGCTGCCGCGTTCGCACGGAACCCGCTCGGTCCTGCTGGTGCTCGCGATGGTTCTCATCGGCCTGCTCGTCAGCGTCGGCGCATCAAGCCTGCGGGGCAGCGCGACCACCAAGGGCCAGGCCCGCGCCGAGCTCATCTCGCAGATCGACGCGCGCCGCGTCGCTGTCGACCGGCAGACCGCTCAGATCGCCGCCCTCCAGGTCGAGGTGAACCGCCTTGACGCCGAGGCCCTGGGCTCGGCCAACGGCGACCTGCAGGCCCGGCTCAGCACCGCGTCGGCCGTCGCCGGCGCCATCGCCGTCACCGGGCCGGGCCTCGTCGTCACCCTTGACGACGCGCCCGGGTCAGGGGCCGCCGGCGCCAACGCCGACCCCGCGGCCGACCCGACCGGCAACGGCGGGACCGTCTTCGCGAGGGACCTCCAGATCGTCAGCAACAGCCTGTGGCAGGCCGGTGCCGAGGCGGTGTCGATCAACGGGCTGCGGCTCACCTCCACCTCAGCCATCCGCTTCGCCGGCGAGGCCATCCTCGTCGACTTCCGCCCGCTCACCCCGCCCTACGTCATCACCGCCATCGGCGACCCGGCCTCGATGCCTCGCCTGTTCACCACCGGGGACGGCGGCGCCTACCTCGCCACGCTGAAGTCGACGTACGGGATCCAGGTCAGCACCAGCCCGCGCGGGTCGCTCACCGTCCCCGCGGCGGCGTCGCTGCTGACCCGATGGGCCACGCCCAGCGATACTGGGTCCAGCCCGTCCCCGAGATCGAGCACCGGAGGCTCGCCGTGATCCCCGCGCTAGGCCTGCTGGCCGGCATCTTCGTCGGCCTGTTCATCCATCCCGAGGTCCCGGTGTGGATGCAGCCTTACCTGCCCATCGCCATCATTGCGGCGCTCGACGCGGTGTTCGGAGCGGTGCGGGCCGTCCTCGACGGGATCTTCAGCGACAAGGTGTTCGTCGTCTCCTTCCTCTCCAATGTCGTGGTTGCGGCCTTCATCGTCTTCCTCGGCGACAAGCTGGGGGTCGGCAGCCAGCTGTCGACCGGTGTCGTCGTCGTCCTCGGAGTGCGGATCTTCTCCAACGTCGCGTCGATCCGCCGGCACCTCTTCCGGGCATGAGCGAGCCCACCGACCGGCCCGACGGTGCCGTGGCGGAGCCGGCCGCCGGCCCCGTGGATGGCCGCGCCGCGTGGGGTCGCCTCGCGCGGTTCGGCAGCCCTCGGCCCAACTCGACCACGCTCCTGGTGACGCTGCTGGCCGTGCTGCTCGGGTTCGCGATCGCCGCCCAGGTGCACCAGACCCAGCTCGGTGGGCTCGAGAACCTGCGTGAGGACGACCTGGTGCGGATCCTCGACACGGTCAACCAGGACGGTCAGCGCCTCGAGCAGGAGATCGCGTCTCTCCAGGCGTCCCGCGACCGGCTGCGCTCCGGTGCCACGAGCCGCGAGGAGGCGGTCGCGGCGGCTCAGGACCGCCTCGACCGGCTCGGCATCCTCACCGGGACGGTCGCGGCCACCGGCCCCGGCATGGGCCTGACGATCCACGACCCCAAGCACGGGGTCACCGCGCCGCTGCTCCTCGACACCGTCGAGGAGCTGCGCGACGCCGGGGCCGAGGCCATCCAGATCAACGATGTCCGGGTCGTCGCGAGCACCTACTTCACCGACACCCAGCAGGGCATCTCTGTCGACGGCGCTCCGCTGCAGACGCCCTACGTCATCACCGCCATCGGGGACAGCCAGACCCTCGCCTCGGCGATGGACATCCCCGGTGGGGTGAGCGAGTCCGTGCGCAGCGTGGGCGGCGACACCGTCGTGACCCCCAAGACGAGTGTGGACATCACCGCGTTGCACTCGCTTTCACAGCCTGAGTACGCTCGCCCCGTCCCCACTCCCACGGCCACCCCCTAGCCCACGCCCGGCGCCGAGGGGCGACCTCCATCGACAAGGAGCGCGATGAGCGAGCTCGAGTACCCCGAGGACCTCAAGTACACCGCCGAGCACGAGTGGGTCCGCGTGAGCGGTGACGGGACCCTGCGGGTGGGCATCACGGCATACGCCCAGGCCGCGCTGGGCGACGTGGTCTACGTCAACCTTCCGACCGCGGGGGACGCCGTCACCGGCGGCGAGGCGTGCGGCGAGGTGGAGTCGACGAAGTCGGTGAGCGACGTCTACGCGCCGGTGAGCGGCGAGGTGACCGAGGTCAACGTCGCCCTGGACTCCGCGCCCGAGCTCGTCAACGGCGATCCCTACGGCGACGGCTGGATGTTCGAGATGCGCCCGTCGGACGCGGCCGCCCTCGATGCGCTCATGGACCCCGAGACCTACCAGGGCCAGCTCTCCTGACATTCTCACAGCAGGGTGCGAGACCCTCATCCAGTGATCTAGGGTGAAGCCGCAGGACCGTGACGCAGTGAGGAGCCCAAGGCGATGACTGGTGACGAGCGCGAGCCCGAGGGCGGCGTTCCCGAGTCCGACGCGATCCCGGGTGGTTCGCCGGACGGTACGACGATGCACCTGCAGGCGGTCGAAGCCGGTGCAGACCTCGTCGAGCTGAGCACCGACGCCGACCTCACGCTGACCCGGGCCGACCAGGCCACCGTCGACGCCCTGCGGCCGGGCACCGCCCTGCTCGTGGTGCTGCGCGGGCCCAACACCGGCGCCCGCTTCCTCCTCGACGACGACGAGGTGAGCTCGGGCCGCCACCCCGACAGCGACATCTTCCTCGACGATGTCACCGTGTCCCGCAAGCACGCCGTGTTCTCCCGCACCGCCGAGGGCTTCGTGGTCCGCGACGTCGGCTCGCTCAACGGCACCTACGTCAACCGCAACCGGATCGACCAGGCGGTGCTCCAGACCGGTGACGAGGTCCAGATCGGCAAGTTCCGGCTGGTGTTCTACGCCGCCAAGGACTGAGCCACCCAGCACCGTGGCCGCGACGTCACCCGCCCGGCGCCTGAGCATCGGCGCCGTCCTCGGCGATCTGCGCGGGGAGTTCCCGGACATCACCGTGTCCAAGATCCGCTTCCTCGAGGCCGAGGGGCTGGTCGAGCCCGACCGCACGGCCTCCGGGTACCGATCGTTCACGGCCTCCGACGTCGACCGGCTCCGATACGTCCTGCGGGCGCAGCGCGACCGCTTCTGGCCGCTGAAGGTGATCCGGGAGTCTCTCGACGCACTGGACCGCGGCCTGGTGCCCGACGCGGGCGACGGCCGCCCCCGCCCGCCCGAGTCCGCAGGGGATCCCGACGTCGCGCACCCAGCCGACCTCGTCGACCCCCCGTCGGTGCGGCTCACCCGGGCCGAGCTGTGCCAGGCCTCCGAACTCGCGGCGCCCGAGTATGACGCCCTGGCCGGGTACGGCCTGCTGCGCCCCGACGACGACGGGTACCTCACCGGCCACGACCTCCAGGTGGCGCGGGCCGCCGCCGGCCTCGCGGCATACGGGATCGAGGCACGGCACCTGCGTCCGTTCCGGACCGCGGCGGACCGCGAGGTCGGCCTCGTGGACCAGGCCGTCAGCTCGACCCATGCCGGGCGGGCCCGCGATGCCGCGACGGGCGAGGTCGCCCGGCTCTGCCTGCTGCTGCACACCGCGCTCGTCAAGGGGGGCCTGGCCGCCGAGCGGGGCGACGCCTAGGCGCGCCGGACCGGGCCGCACCCCGGCGGGTTCTCCGTGAGGCTGCCGCCCGCGACCTCGGGGGAGGTACGGTGAGCAGGTGAAGGTCCTGGACGTGCTCGGGGTGCGGGTGGAGATGCCCACCAACGCGCCGATCGTCCTGCTGCGCGAGCGGGACGGCGACCGCTACCTGCCGATCTGGATCGGGGCGGCCGAGGCCACCGCCATCGCCTACGCCCAGCAGGGCGTCGTCCCGCCGCGGCCGCTCACCCATGACCTGCTCAGGAGCGTCATCGACGAGCTGGGGCACACCCTGACCAGGGTGCGGATCGTCGAGCTGCGCGACGGTGTCTTCCACGCCAAGCTCGACCTCGACGGCGGGGCCGCCGGTGGTGGGGCCGAGATCGAGTCCCGGTCCTCCGACGCGATCGCGCTCGCGCTGCGGGCCGGCGCCGACATCGTGGCCGAGGACGACCTGCTCGACGAGGCGGGGGTGGCGATGGCGATCGAGGAGGAGGACGAGGTCGAGAGGTTCAAGGAGTTCCTCGACCAGGTGACCGCCGAGGACTTCGGCGCCGAGGGAGCGGGCGACGATGCGCCCTAACCCTCTACTTCATGTTGAGAGATGTCCGTGATGTCGGCGACACGCCGGCCGACACGGTCCAGTGGTGGTTGACGCACGTAACACCTGCCTCTACCGTCACAGGAGTTAAACCACGTCCGTGTAGTCTCGGACTTGTCATTCGGAGGTCGTCGTGGGCTCGATCGTCATTCCCAGCGAGGGGACCCGGGACCGGGCTGCGGTCCCGGTCGGGGCCCAAGGGCTGCTCTTCACCGACGACCTGCCGGCCCTCGACGAGGAGGTCGGCTACCGGGGTCCGGCCGCCTGCCGGGCCGCCGGGATCACCTACCGCCAGCTCGACTACTGGGCGCGCACCGGGCTCGTCGAGCCCTCGGTCCGCGGCGCCTCGGGCTCGGGCAGCCAGCGGCTCTACGGCTTCCGCGACATCCTCGTCCTGAAGGTCGTCAAGCGGCTGCTCGACACCGGCGTCTCCCTCCAGCAGATCCGGGTGGCCGTCCAGGCCCTGCGGGAGCGCGGGGTCGAGGACCTGGCCAAGATCACCTTGATGAGCGACGGTGCCACCGTCTACGAGTGCACGTCGTCCGATGAGGTCATCGACCTCCTCCAGGGCGGCCAGGGGGTCTTCGGCATCGCCGTCGGGCGGGTCTGGCGCGAGGTCGAGGGCGAGCTCGCCCAGCTGCCCAGCGAGCGGGCCGACGAGGACCTCGCTGCCGAGAGCACCGACGAGCTGAGCCTGCGGCGCCGCACTCGCACCGCCTGAGGCCACCTGATCCGGCCCCGGCTGGGGGCGGCAGCCCGCTCCACGCGCCCGCTGGGCGGCGGTGCCGTCCGTCGACGCGGTGGGCCGCCCAGCGCTCTACGGGCCGGCGCCCCGGGCCCACCCATTGCAGCCTGCTAGATTGACCTGGCTGTCAACATCGTGCGGGAGAGCCCCCGGGCCGTCGGGCTGCGGGGCGCCGAAGGGGCAAACTCCCCGGAACCTCTCAGGCGCCAGGACCGCACGGTCAGGCACTCTGGAGCGGCTCGCCGTGACAGAGGGGGAGGCGTCCGCCGCTGTTCCGCGCCTCAGGAGCCCGTCATGACCGCGACCACCCCCACCACCAACGCCCCCGCCGGTACCGACCTGCCGGCCTTCGCAGCCCGGCACATCGGGCCTCGCGAGTCCGACGTCGCCGCGATGCTTGACGTGGTCGGCCAGCCCTCCCTCGCCGCCCTGGTCGACGCGGCGGTGCCCGGGGCGATCCGGGCGACGGCGGGCCTGTCGCTCCAGCCGGCGGCGTCCGAACGGGACGTGATCACGGAGCTGCGCGGCCTCGCCTCGCACAACACCGGGCTCACCTCGATGATCGGGCTCGGCTACTACGGGACGGTCGTGCCGGCCGTCATCGCCCGCAACGTCCTGGAGAACCCCGCCTGGTACACGGCCTACACGCCGTACCAGCCCGAGATCTCGCAGGGCCGGCTCGAGGCCATGCTCAACTTCCAGACCATGGTCGCCGACCTCACCGGGCTGGCGACGGCCGGCTCCTCACTGCTCGACGAGGGCACAGCGGTCGCCGAGGCGATGACGCTGATGCGCCGCTCGAGCAAGGTCGCCTCCGGCGCCGTCCTGCTCGTTGACGATGCGGTGTTCCCGCAGAGCCTCGGTGTCGTGCGGACCCGGGCCCTGCCCCTCGGGATCGACGTCGTCGTCGCCGACCTCGCCTCGGTGACCGACGCGCCGTCCCTCACCGCGGCGGCCCAGGGGCGGCCCGTCTTCGGCGTCGTCGTCCAGTACCCCGACGCCGACGGGCTGCTCCACGACTGGAGGGCCGTCACAGCGGCGGCCCACGAGGTGGGCGCGCTCGTCACGGCCGCAGCCGACCTCCTCGCCCTCACCCTCGCGACGCCTCCCGGGGAGTGGGGTGCCGACGTCGCCGTCGGCACGACCCAGCGGTTCGGGGTGCCGATGGGCTTCGGCGGCCCGCACGCCGGCTACATCGCCGTCCGTTCCGGGCTGGAGCGCAGCCTGCCCGGCCGGCTGGTCGGCGTCTCGGTCGACGAGGACGGCAATCCGGCCTACCGGCTCGCCCTACAGACCCGCGAGCAGCACATCCGCCGCGAGAAGGCCACGTCGAACATCTGCACCGCGCAGGTCCTGCTCGCGGTCCTGGCCAGCATGTATGCCGTCTACCACGGTCCCCGCGGGCTGTGCGCCATCGCGGCCGAGGTCCACGACAAGGCCGTCGGGCTCGCCCAGGCGCTGCGTGGCGCCGGGCTCTCCGTCGCCGACGGCGCGTTCTTCGACACCCTGCGCGTCGGCGCGCCTGGCCGCGCCGACGCGCTCGTGGCGGCCGCCCTTGCCCAAGGCGTCAACATCTGGCGCGTCGACGCCGACGCCGTGACGGTCAGCGTCGACGAGACGACCGACGCCGAGGACCTGGCGCGGGTGGCACGAGCGTTCGGAGCCGCGCTGCCCGTCGAGACCGCGGTGGCCCCGCCGCAGTGGCCCGATGACCTCGTGCGGACCACCGACTACCTCACCCATCCGGTGTTCTCCAGCCACCACAGCGAGACCTCGATGCTGCGCTACCTGCGCCGGCTCGCCGACCGCGACTTCGCCCTCGACCGCGGGATGATCCCGCTGGGCTCGTGCACGATGAAGCTCAACGCGACGACCGAGATGGTCGCCCTGTCGTGGCCGGAGTTCGCCGATCTGCATCCCTTCGCCCCGGCCGGGCAGAGCGCCGGGATCCGCGAGATCATCGCCCAGCTCTCGGGCTGGCTCTGCGAGATCACCGGCTATGACGCCGTCTCCCTCCAGCCCAACGCCGGCTCCCAGGGCGAGCTGACCGGCCTGCTCGCCATTGCGGCATACCACCGCGCCAACGGCGACACGGGGCGGCGCGTCTGCCTGATCCCGGCCAGCGCCCACGGCACCAACGCCGCCAGTGCGGCGATGGCCGGGATGCAGGTCGTCGTCGTCGGCACCGACGCCTCCAGCGGCTCGATCGACATGGACGACCTGCGTGCCAAGGTGGCCCAGCACCGGGACCGGCTGGCGGCGATCATGGTGACCTACCCCTCGACCCACGGCGTCTTCGAGGACACCATCACCGACCTGTGCGCACTCGTCCACGACGCGGGCGGACAGGTCTACGTCGACGGTGCCAACCTCAACGCCCTCGTCGGCATCGCCCGGCCGGGGAGGTTCGGCGCCGACGTCTCGCACCTCAACCTGCACAAGACGTTCGCCATCCCGCACGGCGGCGGCGGCCCCGGTGTCGGGCCGGTGGCCTGCCGCTCGCATCTCGCCCCCTACCTGCCGAACCACCCCCTCGACGTGTCTGCAGGACCGCGGACCGGAGTGGGGCCGGTGGCCTCGGCCCCGTTCGGTTCGGCGTCGATCCTGCCGATCTCGTGGGCCTACATCCGGCTCATGGGCTCGAGCGGCCTCGACCGGGCCAGCCAGGTCGCCGTCCTCAACGCGAACTACGTAGCGGCGCGGCTGCGCGACTCCTACCCCGTCCTGTACTCGGGCGCAGCGGGCCTGGTCGCCCACGAGTGCATCCTCGACGTTCGCGGCATCACCCATGACACCGGTGTCAGCGTCGACGACGTCGCCAAGCGGCTGATCGACTACGGCTTCCACGCTCCGACGATGTCGTTCCCCGTCGCCGGCACGCTCATGGTCGAGCCCACCGAGAGCGAGAGCCGCGAGGAGCTCGACCGGTTCTGCGACGCGATGATCGCGATCCGGGCGGAGATCGACGAGGTGGGCTCCGGAGCGGTCACTCCCGAGGACAGCGTCCTGCGGCACGCACCGCACACGGCGGCGTGCCTGGCGGGGGAGTGGGACCACCCCTACGACCGGCAGCGCGCCGCGTTCCCGCCCGGAGTGAGCCCGCTCGACAAGTACTGGTCGCCGGTCCGCCGGATCGACGGGGCGTACGGCGACCGGCACCTGGTGTGCGCCTGCCCGCCGCCGGAGGCCTTCGCGGACTGACCGCCGGGTCGGGCGGGGCGCGCGCCGAGCGCCGGCTCAGGCGGCCGGTGAGGTGGCGGTGCGCACCGTGACCGTGCTGCCGGAGGCGCTCTTGTGGACGACGACCTGGCTGGGGATCCGGGTGCGGAGCTCGGGCACGTGCGAGACGACCCCGACGGCCCGGCCGCCCTCGCGCAGGGCGTCGAGCACGGTGAGCACCTGCTCGAGGCTCTCGTCATCGAGGCTGCCGAAGCCCTCGTCGATGAACAGGGTACGCAGGTCGAAGCCGCCGGCCTCCTCGCGCACGGCGTCGGCCAGCCCGAGGGCGAGGGCGAGCGAGGCCATGAACGCCTCGCCACCGGAGAGGGTGGAGGTCTCGCGGGCCGCCCCGGTCCACTGGTCGAGAACCCTCAGGCCGAGGCCGCTGCGCGCACCCCGCGCGGCCAGCTCGTCGGAGTGCTCCAGGACGAAGCGCCCGGCTCCCATGACCGCCAGCCGCTCGTTGGCCAGCTCGGCGACCTTCTCGAGCCGGGCTGCGAGGACGAACGAGGTCAGGCGCATCCGGAGCGTGTTGTCGGGGCCGAGCCCGCCCACGGTGTCGGCGACCTCCTTGAGACGGGCGTGCTCGTCGATGGCCGGGCCCAGCCGCCGACAGCGGTCCTCGATGGCCGGCCGGAGCCGCTGCAGGCCCCGCAGGCACTGGGTCGCCCGGGTGTGAGCGTCCTGGGCGGCGAGCAGGGCGGCCTTGGCGAGGCCCTCGGCGTCTTCGAGGCCCGCCACGTCGACCGGCTCCGCGTCGGCCGCGGCGGCGACCTCGGGGTCGTCCAGGGCGGCCTGGAGGAGGGCGACCTCCCGGTCATACGTCGCACACCCAGTGGCCAGGGCGTCGGCTTCGGCGCTGGGCATGGCGGCCGCGGCGAGGTCGTCGAGGTCATCGAACCCGGCCGCCCTCAGGGCGGCCTGGAGATCCTGCCCCGCGCGGCCGACTCGCAGCGATGTCGTCCCCGCCGCATCGACGGCCGCGACGTGGTTCACGAGCGCGGTGCCGAGCGCCGCGTGCCCGGAGGCCAGAGCGGGCACCCGGTCACTGAGCGGGCCCGGGTCGTGCTCGCCGGACGACGCCGGGGCGCGGGCGGTCCTAGCGGCGGTGCGGGCGGAGGAGGAGCAGGGACAGTGCCGGTCGTGGTCGTCGACGGCCTGGCCCAGGGTGGACGAGATGGCGGCGCTCTCGGCCGCGAGCTCGGCGAGCACGCCGTCGAGGCGGGCGCGGTCGGCCGCCAGCCCAGCGGCGAGCTCGGCGGCCTCGCGTCGCCGGGTATCGGTCCGGAGGAGGCCCTGCTCGGCGGCCCGCAGGTCGGCGCAGGCGCGCTCGGCCACGGCATGCTCGCGCTCGGCGGACCGGGCCGCAGCGGCGAGGCTCGCGCGGCCGTCCTGCCCCCCGAGGCGTGAGCGCCGCTCGGCGAGGCCGGCTTCGAGGACGGTGACCTCGGTCTGCGCGCGATGGTAGGACCCGTCCATCCGGGCGGCGGCCTCCTGGGCCGCGGTGACGTCGTCCGCGGTCACGGCGTCGCCCGCCGCCGCCGGGGCCGGGTGTTCGAGCGACCCGCACACCGGGCAGCCCACCCCGGGGGCGAGGGTCCCGGCCAGCTCGGCCGCGATCCCCTCGATGCGGCGCTGGTGCAGGTCCAGGGCCACCTGGCGCGCATCCTGGGACCGCTGTCGAGCGTCGGCCGCCACGGTGCGGAGCTCGGCCAGCCGGGCCTCCTCGCGCTCGACCCGCTGAGCCAGGGCCAGCCGCTCGCGGGCGTGTGCGAGCCGCTCGGTGAGCAGGTCGAGCCCGGAAGCCTGTTCGGACAGGCGGGCCACCCGCTCCCGGGCCTCGCCCTGCGCCGCAACGGCCTCGGCCTCGGCCAGCGTCACGGTGGCGGCGTCGGAGTCGATGGCGGCCACGCGGGCGCGGGTCTGCTCGGCGCGCCTGCGAAGCTCGGCCACGGCACCGGCCCAGCGGGCGATGTCGTCGACGGACCGGTCGAAGCCCTGCACCCGGTCCAGCAGCAGCACGAGCGCATCGACAGCCCAGTCCTCTACGCCGAGTCGAGCCACGGGCACCCGGCTGTGGGCGACCTCGTCGTCGGCCGCCTGCTGGTCGCTCGAGGCCCGGCGCAGGGCCAGCAGATGCCCGGACAGCGTGGCCGCCCGGCCGGCGGCGTCGAGCCGGGCCCGGTCGGCCTCGTGCTGCTCGCGGCCGCCCGCGAGGCTCCGCCAGCCGGGTGCGGGTCAGGGTGGCTCGGGCCCGGAGCTCCTCGTGGCGCAGGCCGGCCAGGTGCGCGGTCCGGGCCGCGCGTTCGGCACTGTCTGCGGCGTCGACGGCCGCGACGGTCGTCGACACCTGGGCCTCCAGGGTGTGCTCGACCTCGGCGAGGCGCTCCGGTAGCAGCGACGCGGGCTGCTCGGCCCAGCCGAGGGCGGCGTCGGGGAGCTGGTCGGCCAGGACGTCGCCCAGCCGGGCCAGGTCGGTGTTGAGCTCGGCCTGCGTGGCCTCGACGCGAGCCGCCGCCGCGCGGCGCGCTCCGGCCAACCACTCCTCGACCTCGCTGAACCGGCTGATGTCGAACAGACGCTCGAGGACGTCGCGCCGCTCCTCGGCACTCGAGCGCAGGAACGCGGCGAACTCGCCCTGGGGGAGCAGGACGACCTTCGCGAACTGGGCCAGGCCCATCCCCAGGGCGTCCTTGACGACCTCGGCGACCTCGTCGGGTCGGGTGCTCAGCGTCTCCCAGGACCCGGCCCGTCGCTCCTCGAGCGACACGGTGGCGTGCATGGTCCGCAGGCCGGTGCCGCGCTTCTTGGGGCGGACGTGCTCGGGGCTGCGCCGGATCCGCAGGCGGCGCCCACCGGCCGTCAGCTCGAGCTCGACAGCTGGGACGGCATCCGGGGCTGCGTGGTCGGAGCGCAGGCCCCGCCTGGTCCTCGGGCCCGGCAGGTCGGCGTACAGGGCGAAGCAGACGGCGTCGAGCAGGCTGGTCTTGCCCGCGCCGGTGGGCCCGTGGATGAGGAAGAGCCCACCCCCGGTCAGGTCGTCGACGTCGATGTCGACCCGGCCCGGGAACGGTCCGAACGCCTCGACGACGAGCCGGTGCAGCCTCACGCCGCACCCGCCGCCGCGCCGCCCTCGGGCGCGGCCTGGGCGCCGTGCGCGACGCCCTCGTCGGCGTCGCAGGCCCGTCCGACCCGGGCCGCCTCGAGCGCCGTGGCGAGCAGCGCTCGCTCCTCGTCGGTGGCCACCCGGCCGCCCCGCACGTGGTCGAGGAAGTCGCAGCACACGTCGACGTCGGCCCGCCGGGCCAGCCGGGCGGCATACGCCCGAACGGGCACGGCGGCCCGCTCGGGGGCGAACGTCAGCTCGAGGGCGTGCGGGAACCGTCGGCGTAGCCGGTCCATGGCACCCACCGGACGCACCGGGTCGGTGAGGGTGACGTGGCACCACGCTCGCTCGGCGGCCGTATGCCGCGGGTCGGCCAGCAGGTCCTCGAGGTCGCCTCGCAGCACCGCCAAGGGGCGCTCGACCGGGGCGTCGACGAACTCCACGGCCGGGTCCTGCCCGCAGAGGTCGACCAGCCACGAGCCCTTGTGGTGGTCGGCCTCGCTGAACGACATGGCGACGGGCGAGCCGGAGTAGCGGGCCGTCGCGCTGACCTGCTGGCGGCCGTGCAGGTGGCCGAGCGCGACGTAGTCGGCACCGTCGAAGACCTCGGGCGGGACCGCGGCCACCCCGCCCGTGGAGATGTCGCGCTCGGAGTCGCTCGTCGCGCCGCCGGTGACGAACGCGTGGGCCATCACGACGGACCGGCGCGCCGGGGAGGCGGCCAGGTCGGCCCGCACGGCGGCCATGGCGGCCCGCAGGACCCCGGCATGGCTGCGCTCGTCGCTGCCGAGGGCATCGGCGGCCAGGGCCGGCTCGAGGTAGGGGAGGGGGTAGACGGCCACGTCGCCGACCGCCACCGGCCGGCCGACCCCCGCGAGCGAGGTCCGGATGTGCAGCCCGGCCCGCTCCAGCACGCCGGCGGCGAACCCGAGCCGGATCGCGGAGTCGTGGTTGCCGCTGGAGAGGACGACCCGGGCGCCGGTGTCGATGACCCGCTCGACGGCCTCGGAGAGCAGCGCGACGGTGTCGGGAGCGGGCATCGCCCGGTCGTAGACATCGCCCGACACGAGCACCGCGTCGACCCGCTCGGACCGGCAGACCTCCACGAGGTGGTCGAGGTAGGCCGCCTGGGCCCCGAGCAGCCCGACCTGGTGGAACGAGCGCCCCAGGTGCCAGTCGGAGGTGTGGATCAGCCGCACGCTGTCAGGCTAGGAGAGGGCACCGACAGAGTCGGGGACCGAAACACCTCGCAGGCCGGGGTTCGCGGCTCCGGCAGGCGCCGGACGAGGAGGACGGCACCGGCGACGGTGGGGCGCGCCGCGCTCTCACGTCGGCCGAGTGGTTCCCAAGGGGTACTTGTGTGTGGTTCCTTAGGTTCTCAAGGGCGGGGGCACCGGCTCCCCCAGCACCTGGAGGTCGGAGGTCCCCGTGGGAGTAGAGACCAGCGCTCAGCGGTACAGCCGCGAGGAGCGGCAACGGTTCCGTGAGAAGGTGCGCCAGGACCTCGACGTCTTCGAGCGGATGCTCAACCAGAGCTCCTTCGACTTCGAACGACCGATGACCGGCCTCGAGATCGAGCTCAACCTCGTCGACGAGCACTACGACCCGCACTTCCACAACGCGACCGTCCTGGAGGCGATCGCCGACCCGGGCTTCCAGACCGAGCTCGCGCGGTACAACATCGAGCTCAACGTGCCCCCGCGCCCGCTGCCGGGCGACGCCACCCTCGAGCTCGAGCAGGACCTGCGCGACTCGCTCAACGCCGCCGACGCCAAGGCCCGTGAGGTCGGCTCGAGGATCGTGTCGATCGGGATCCTGCCGACGATCATGCCCGAGCACTATGCGGGTGACTGGATCAGCGCCAACAACCGCTACACCGCCCTCAACGACTCCATCTTCGGGGCCCGGGGGGAGGACATCTTCCTCGACATCGAGGGGCCGACGGGGGAGCGGGTGGCGACGTATGCCGACTCCATCGGCCCTGAGTCCGCCTGCACCTCCGTGCAGCTGCACATCCAGGTGTCGCCGGGGGAGTTCGCCGACTACTGGAACGCCGCGCAGGCCCTGTCGGCGCCGCAGGTCGCCCTCGCCGCGAACAGCCCGTTCTTCTTCGGCAAGCGGCTGCACGCCGAGACCCGGATCGCCCTGTTCAAGCAGGCGACCGACACCCGGCCGGTCGAGCTGAAGAACCAGGGCGTCCGGCCACGGGTGTTCTTCGGGGAACGGTGGATCACCTCGGTCTTCGACCTGTTCGAGGAGAACGTCCGCTACTTCCCGGTGCTTCTCGCCGAGGTGAGCGACGAGGACCCCATGGCGATGCTCGAGGCCGGGGTGGCGCCCCAGCTCTCCGAGCTGCGGCTGCACAACGGCACGATCTACCGATGGAACAGGCCCATCTACGACAACGTCGGTGACCGCCCGCACCTCAGGGTCGAGAACCGCGTCCTGCCGGCCGGGCCGACGATCGCGGACGTGCTCGCGAACGCGGCGTTCTACTACGGTGCGGTACGCACCCTCGCCGCCCAGGACCGGCCGGTCTGGACCAAGATGAGCTTCGCCGCCTGCAAGGAGAACTTCGAGCGGGCCGCCCGGGAGGGCATGGATGCCCGGTTCTACTGGCCGGGGTTCGGCGAGATCGGGGTCGAGGAGCTCACCCTGCGCCACCTCCTGCCCCTCGCGCACGAGGGCCTGAAGGAGTGGGGGGTCTCCGACGAGGTGCGCGAGCGGTACCTCGGCATCATCGAGGGGCGGTGCACCACCGGAGTCAACGGCGCCACCTGGCAGACCGACGCCGTGGAGCTGCTCGAACGGACCGGGATGGACCGGCGCAGCGCGCTGCGCGAGATGCTGCGGCTCTACACCGAGCACATGACCGTCAACGCACCGGTGCACACCTGGCCGCTGCTGTAGCCGTCCGGCCGCTCTCTGGGAGGATCGGGCCCATGCCGCGCTATGTCGCATTCCTGAGGGCCGTCAACGTGGGTGGCCGGTTCGTCAAGATGGAGAGCCTACGCAACGCCCTGTCCGACAACGGGTTCAGCGACGTCGAGACGCATATCCAGAGTGGGAACGTCCTGGTGTCGACCCCCATGCGGGCCCCCGACAAGGTCGCGGACACCCTCGCCCAGGTGCTGGGGGAGTGCGCCGGGTTCGAGATCCCCGCCATCGTCCGTCGCCCCCGGGACGTGCGCCACCTCGTCGAGGAGGTGGACGCCATACCGCCGCTGCACGAGGGCCCGGGCGAGACCAGGCGCTACGTCTGCCTCACCAGCGGCACTGTGCCGCCCGAGGCATCCGCGACCCTGGAGGCGTGGGACAGGCCGGGGGAGCGGGCCAGGGTCCTCGGGCCCGACGTGCTGGCCGAGCTCAGCATCGCGTTCCACCGGGTCAAGCTCACCAACACCCGGATCGAGAAGGTCACCGGCCTCACCGCCACCTGGCGCGACCTCGGGGTCGTCCGCGACATCGCAGAGAGGTGGGGAAGCAGATGAGACAGCCGACCACGGGAGGCACGGGCCCCGGACACCGCGAGGTCACCCTGAGGCGGACCGCTCTGGGCGAGTACGACGCGACGAACGTGCGGGGCGGCACCATCCACGTCGGCGACGGCGAGGCCGAGGACTTCACCCCCGTCGAGCTGCTGCTCGTGGCCCTCGCCGGCTGCAGCGCGGTCGACGTCGACCACCTCACCACCCGCCGGGCCGAGCCGAGCACGTTCGAGGTCCGGGCGAGCGGGGAGAAGGTCAAGGACGGGGGCGGAGGCAACCTGCTCGACGCCATCGAGGTGACCTTCACCCTGCGCTTCCCCCAGGGCGAGGCGGGCGACCGCGCCCGGGGGATGGTCGCCCGAGGGATCGAGGCGTCGCACTCCCGGCTGTGCACCGTCTCGCGGACGGTCGAGCACGGCTCGCCCGTGACGATGCGCGAAGCCTGAGGCCGTCGGCCACCGACCGGTGCCGGAGGGGCAGCCCCGGAGCTGCGGGCCGGCGCCCGCTGGGCGCGCGACGCCGGCCCGGCATACGCTAGGTCGGTGGCTCGCTACGTCGACATGCACCCGGTGGACCCCCAGCCCCGCGCGGTCCGGCAGGTCGTCGACGTCCTGCGTGACGGCGGGCTCATCGCCTACCCGACCGACTCCGGGTACGCCCTCGGTGCGATGGTCGGCAACCAGCAGGCCAAGGACCGCATCCGCGACATCCGGCGCCTCGACGACAAGCACCATTACACGATCGTGTGCAAGGACTTCGCCCAGATGGGTCAGTTCGTCCACGTGGACAACGCGGTGTTCCGCGCGGTCAAGGCCGCGACCCCCGGGCCCTACACGTTCATCCTGCCGGGGACCCACGAGGTCCCGCGGCGGCTGCTGCACCCCAAGAAGCGCACGGTCGGCGTGCGGATCCCCGACTACCCGGTCGTCCAGGCCCTCCTCGCCGAGGTCGGTGAGCCGCTGCTGTCCAGCACTCTGCTGATGCCGGGGGAGAGCGAGCCGATGACCGAGGGCTGGGCGGTCAAGGAGGCGCTGGACCACGTCGTGGACCTGGTCATCGACACCGGCGAGTGCGGTGCCGAGCCGACGACCGTCGTCGACTTCTCCGACGGCGAGGCCGAGGTCGTCCGCGTCGGGGCGGGGGACCCGGCACGGTTCGAGTGAGTCGCGCTCGCTCACCGCGCGTGGCGCACCGTCCGGGAGGATACTGACCCCGTCGGTGCTGGTCCTGGCCACAGGTGAGGGAGCTGCCATGACCGTTCGGGCAGAGGCGTCGAGCGACGAGCACGCCGTCAAGACCTATCGCTACCTGCGCCTGGCCATGGTCTTCCTCGTGGCCTGGCTCGGGGTGGCGGTGCTCCGGGAGGGGCTGACCCGCGACCCGGGCTGCTGGGAGACCTCGATCAGCTCGTACTACTACACCCCGGTGCGCGGTGTGTTCGTGGGCGTGCTCGTCGCGGTCGGGGTGTGCCTGATCGCCCTCAAGGGCAGCACCGAGTCCGAGGACGTGCTGCTCAACCTGGCTGGGATGCTGGCGCTCGTCGTGCCGCTCGTCCCGACACCCGCGCTCGGGAGCTGTCGAACGGGGGCCTCGACCGACCTCGGCGCGATCCGGGAGAACATCGGCAACAACGTCCTGGCCCTGCTCGTCGTCGGTTTCGCCGCCCTCGCCTGGGCGATGGGGAACGCCTGGCAGCAGCGCGCCGAGCACCGCTGGAACGTCGTCTCCGACATCGGCGGCATGGCGGCCACCGCCATCCTGGTCGCCACGGCCGTCGTGTTCGGCACGGCCCGGGACTTCTTCGTGCGCTGGGCGCACGACGCCTCGGCCGTGTCGATGTTCCTCTGCCTCATCGTCGTCATGGGCCTGAACGCCCTCGGTGTCGGCCGAACGCGCGCGGAGCCGGGGCGGACGCTCCAGGCGGCGCTGCGCACCGGCTATGCCGCGGTCGGCCTGGCGATGGCCGCCACGCTCCTCGTCGTCGTCGTCCTGAAGGTCGTCGACGTGTCGTTCGCCCACCTCATCCTGTGGGTCGAGGCGGCGCTCATCGCGGAGTTCGCCGCGTTCTGGATCCTGCAGACCCGCGAGCTGTGGGGGCAGGGAGTGCGCGGCGGCCCCGTCGCCACACCGCACTGAGCGGCCTCGGGTCTGGCCTGGTGGGTCAGGCGCCGCGGGTCGCAGCGCGGAGCTCGGCGAGCACCCGGGCGTCGATGCCGCCGGGGGAGTGGCGCATCTCGAGGTTGGCCTCGCCCATCCACCGCTCCAACGCGGCAGCGGTGTGCGTCCCGGCACCGGGCACGCCGAGAGCAGCGAGCCGACGGCCCACCTCGTCGGCCAGCGCCGCCACCAGCGGCTGCACATCCTCCGGCCCGCCCAGGTAGAGCTCGTGCAGGTCGTAGATCCTGGCCAGCTCGCGCGGCGCCGCCGGATGGTCGTCGACCCGTAGGTCCGCCAGGACCCCGCTCGCGTCGTAGCCGCCGCCGGGGGCGAGGACGTACAGCGCCGCGCTCTGCCGCCCCCGGGCGTCCCCACCGGCCGTGTCGCCCGCGAGGAGCACGTCGAGCAGGCGACGCGGCAGCGGCCGGGCCACGCCGTCGTGCCAGGCGCGCTCCATCGACTCCACAACCTGCGGGCCGACGAGGATGTTGCCCTGGATCGCGTATGCCGTGTCGGCGTGCGTGCCCGTCAGGCCGCCGGCCCACGGCATACACGCACCTCCGGTGTAGCTCGCCGCTCCGCCGACGCCGACGACCCCGACCTGACGCCGGTCCCGGCCGTCGTCGCCGGCGACCGCTTCCGCGAGGGCGTCCTGCGGACTCTGCCCGTCCGCGAGCGCGGTGAGCAGCTCCTCGACGTACGCGACGCGGGCGAAGGACTGGGTGGCGACGGCCCCCACACCGTGTCGGGCACCGGGCACGACCGACCCCACGGCGAGGAACTTGCTGGCCACGGCGACGCCGACGGCGTCCCCGTCGCGTGCGACGACGGAGAAGGTCACCGGGACAGGATACGAACACTGCAGGGGGCACGCCCAGGCCGGCCCGGCCGGGAGGCCGGTCGGACCCAGCCCTCCCGGCCAGCCGTACGGGGGATGGCCCGGCGACCGTTCGGCCGTGGCGGTGAGTACCGCGGGCTCGGTAGAACTGAGATCAGGCGCAACCGGCGCCTTCCATCGACCACCTCCAGGACAGCCATGCTCGGCCGCCGCTTCGACGACGTCCTCGACCGCGCCCAGTCGGGGGACCCGCTGGCGTTCGGCGAGCTGTGGCGGGACGCCCAGCCCATGCTGCTGCGCTACCTCCGGGTCATGGTCGGCGACCAGGCCGAGGACATCGCCTCCTTCACCTGGCTGCGCGTCATCGAGGGCCTGGGCACCTTCACAGGCGGCGAGCCGGGCTTCCGCCGCTGGCTGGTCACCGTGGCGCGTAACCACGCCATCGATGTCATCCGCCGCGAGCAGCGCCACCCCACCGTGCCCGTCGGCGAGCTCGAGGATGTCGGCTCCGAGCTCTTCGGGCTCGCGCCGGACCCTGCCGACGTCGCCGCCGGACGCCTGTCGACCCAGGCGGCGCTCGACCTCATCGGCCGCCTTCCGCGGCACCAGGCCGAGCTCGTGATGCTCCGGGTGCTTCTCGACCTCGACGTGGCCGACGTGGCGGACGTCACCGGCCGTACCCCCGGATCGGTCCGGGTGGCCGTGCACCGCGCGTTGCGCCGGCTCGAGGGGATGTTGACCCACGAGCTCGTGGATGTAACGCCGAGCCTCGACGCGTCGTTCTCTGGATGAGATGACAAGCCACCCGAGCGACGGCGTGGACGTCGGCATAGCCGACGCCTTCATGGCCGGACGGACCGATGTCCTGCCCGCGGACCTGGCCGCGCTGTTCTCCGCGGCTGCGGCCCCGGCCACCGCCGACGAGCTCGGGGGAGCCGAGGCGGCCGTGGCCGCCTTCCGCGCCGTCGGGCCCGGCTCCCCGGCCATGCTCGAGGCCCAGTCGCTGCGCGAGGAGGCCGCGAGCCTGCGGCTCCGCCGCCGGGCGGTCGCCGTCGTGGCCACGAGCGGGCTGCTGCTCAGCGGTGTCTCCGCGGCGTATGCCGGCATGCTGCCCCGGGCCGTCCAGCGGGTGGCGCACACCGTCATCGCGGCGCCGGCTCCGGCCGCGGACCTCCCCGGCGGGGCGGCGGACGGGCCGAGCACGGACGGCAGCGGGGGCACTGACGGGTCTGACGGGTCTGGCTCGACGACGTCAACGGAGCCGACCAGCAGCGACCCCACCAGCACCGGCCCCACCAGCACCGACGCCCTCGGCGCGGCTGCCTACGGCCTGTGCACGGCATGGGCGCACGGAGGCCTGCCGACCAACTCGAACCGGTACGCCGACCTCGAGGCCGCCGCCGGGGGGCGGGACCAGGTCGCGGCCTACTGCGACACCACCACGCCGGGCGGCACCGGGGGCGCCACGTCGGTGGAGTCCACCGTCCCCAGCCCGACCACCCACCCGACGCAACCCACCCAACCCACCGCACCCGACGCACCCGACGCACCCGACGCACTCCACGCAACCCACCACGGCGGGCGATGCCTCGACGAGCACGCCGACCCACCCGGCCACGGGTAAGCCCACGAAGAAGCCGAAGAGCTGACCCCTCAGACATCGGTCGGGTCCTGCGTCCGCTGATCCCTCGGATCGCGACCCGGCCGATCGGCGCTCCGGGGGGTCCGAGGCCGTGGCCTCTACCCGTCCGCGGGGAGCGGCCCATCCGCAGGGGAGGAGCCTGGCGGGCAGCCGGAGTTGAGCAACTTGACATAATGTTGATTATCGGCTATTCGAGCGAGGGGCTGGGTGCCGGCACCCACCTCGCTGAATCTCTGTCGACTCGCTGAATGTTCGGCGGGCCCAGAGAGATTCAGCGACCTGAGCGGAAGAGCCGGGTTGGGCGGGCCGCACCCCGGGTCGTCGTCGACGGCGCAGAACCCCGGGTCAGCTGCCGACGTAGGCCGCGAGGTGCTCGCCCGTGAGGGTGGATCGGGCGCCGACGAGGTCGGCGGGCGTGCCCTCGAAGACGATCCGGCCGCCGTCGTGCCCGGCCCCCGGGCCGAGGTCGATGATCCAGTCGGCGTGCGCCATGACCGCTTGGTGGTGCTCGATGACGATGACCGACGTGCCGGCGTCGACGAGCCGGTCCAGCAGGGCGAGCAGCTGCTCGACGTCGGCGAGGTGCAGGCCGCTGGTCGGCTCGTCGAGGACGAGGACGCCGCCCCGCTCGGCCATGCGGGTCGCCAGCTTGAGCCGCTGCCGCTCTCCGCCGGACAGCGTCGTCAGCGGCTGGCCGAGGCTGAGGTAGCCGAGCCCGACGTCGGCGAGCCGGCCGAGGACGGCGTGTGCGGCCGGCGTGCGCGCCCCTCCGGCTCCGAAGAACGCCTCGGCCTCGGTCACCGACATCGAGAGCACCTCGCTGATGTCGCGGCCGCCGAGCCGGTACTCCAGCACCGACGGCTGGAACCTCTTCCCCTCGCACTCCTCGCAGGTCGTGGCCACGCTCTGCATGAAGCCCAGCTCGGTGTAGATGACGCCGGCGCCGTTGCAGGCGGGGCAGGCGCCCTCGGAGTTCGCGCTGAACAGGGCGGGCTTGACCCCGTTGGCCTTCGCGAACGCCTTGCGGATCGGGTCCAGCAGCCCGGTGTACGTCGCCGGGTTGCTCCGCCGCGAGCCCCGGATTGCGCCCTGGTCGACCGACACCACGCCGTCCCGGCCCGAGACCGAGCCGCCCACCAACGAGCTCTTTCCCGACCCGGCCACGCCGGTCACGACGACGAGCACGCCGAGCGGGATGTCGACATCGACGTCGCGCAGGTTGTGGGCGTCGGCGCCGCGCACCTCGAGCACCCCCGAGGGGGTGCGCACCGACGGTTTCACGAAGGCGCGGTCGTCGAGGTGTCGCCCGGTCAGCGTCCCGCTGGCCCGCAGCCCCTCGAGGGTGCCCTCGAACACCACCTCTCCCCCGGCCGCGCCGGCCCCGGGGCCGAGGTCGACGACGTGGTCGGCGATGGCGATCGACTCGGGCTTGTGCTCCACGACGAGCACGGTGTTGCCCTTGTCGCGCAGCTGCAGCAGCAGGTCGTTCATCCGCGCGATGTCGTGCGGGTGCAGCCCGATCGTGGGCTCGTCGAAGACGTAGGTCACGTCGGTGAGCGAGGACCCGAGGTGTCGGATCATCTTCACCCGCTGCGCCTCCCCGCCCGACAGGGTGCCCGACGGCCGGTCCAGGGAGAGGTAGCCCAGCCCGATCTCCACGAACGAGTCGAAGGTATGCCGCAGGGCGCCGAGCAGCGGCGCCACCGACGGCTCCTCGAGACCCCCGACCCACTCGGCCAGGTCGCTGATCTGCATGGCGCACGCGTCGGCGATGTTGGTCCCCCTGATCCTGGAGGACCGGGCGGCCTCGCTGAGCCTGGTACCGCCGCAGTCCGGACAGGTGGTGAACGTGACCGCCCGCTCCACGAAGGCCCGGATGTGCGGCTGCATCGCCTCGACATCCTTGGACAGCATCGACTTCTGGATCCGCGGCACCAACCCCTCGTAGGTCATGTTGATGTTCTCGATCTTCATCCGGATGGGCTCCCGGTACAGCAGGTCCCGGCGCTCCCTCTTGGTGTAGTCGCGGATCGGCTTGCCGGGGTCGACGAAGCCCGAGGACGCATAGAGGCGGTAGTTCCAGCCACCCGCCGTGTAGCCGGGAATGGTGAGGGCGCCCTCGGCGAGCGACTTGCTCTCGTCGTAGAGCTGGGAGAGGTCGATGTCGGTGACCGAGCCCATGCCCTCGCAGCGCGGGCACATGCCTCCAAGGTGCGTGAACGTCGCCTTCACGGCGTGGGTCCTGCCCTCGCCCCGCTCGACGGTGATCGCGCCGCTCGCCCGGACCGACGGGACGTTGAAGGCGTACGCGCTGGGCGAGCCGATCTGCGGCTCCCCCAGGCGGCTGAACAGGATGCGGAGCATCGCGTTCGCATCCGTCACCGTGCCCACCGTCGAGCGGGCGTTGGCCCCCATCCGTTCCTGGTCCACCAGGATCGCCGTGGTCAGCCCCTCCAGCACGTCGACGTCGGGCCGGGCCAGTGTCGGCATGAACCCCTGGACGAAGGCGCTGTAGGTCTCGTTGATCATCCGCTGGGACTCGGCTGCGATCGTGTCGAACACCAGCGAGCTCTTGCCCGAGCCGGAGACGCCCGTGAACACCGTCAGCCGGCGCTTCGGGATCTCGACGCTGACGTCCTTGAGGTTGTTCACCCGGGCGCCGTGCACGCGGATCAGGTCGTGACTGTCGGCGTGGTACGGCGCCGGCGGCTGTGCGTCCGTCCGCGGGGCCATGGTCACGCGGCTCAGCGGAGCTCGTTGATGCGCAGCAGGTTGCCCGCGGGATCGCGGAATGCGCAGTCGCGGACCCCGTACGGCTGCTCGATCGGCTCCTGGACGACCTCGGCCCCGCCGGCCTGCAGGCGCTCGAAGGTGCCGTCGAGGTCGGGGGTCGCCAAGGTGATGATGGCGTAGGTCCCCTTGGCCATCATCTCGGCGATGGTGCGGCGTTCGTCGGCCGTGATGCCGGGGTCGGCGGCCGGCGGGTGCAGGACGATCGAGGTGCCGCTCCGGCCGGCGGGGCCGACGGTGATCCAGCGCATCCCGCCGTATCCGACGTCACCGCGGACCTCGAAGCCCAGCGTGTCGCGGTAGAAGGCCAGCGAGGCGTCCGGGTCGTCATGCGGGAGGAAGGCCGAGTGAACCGTGATGTCCATGGCGCTCACGCTAGCTGCGCCTCGGCGACCGGCGCTTCTCGGTTCCTGACCGGTCTGGTCACCTGTTTGGCCAGGCACGACGGGAGCCCCGCCGTCGCTGCCACGGCCTGGTGCCGGTAGACGCTGGGGGGCACGCCGACCAGCTCGGTGAACCGGGTGCTGAAGGACCCCAGCGAGGAGCAGCCGACCGCGAAGCACACGTCGGTGACGCTGAGGTCGCCACGGCGCAGCAGCGCCATCGCGCGCTCGATGCGCCGCGTCATCAGGTAGCCGTACGGCGACTCACCGTAGGCGAGCCGGAACTCGCGGCTGAGGTGCCCGGCCGACATGTGTGCACCGCGGGCCAGTGCCTCGACGTCCAGCGGCTGCGCGTACTCACGGTCGATCCGGTCGCGCACGCGTCGCAGCAGCGTGAGCTGGTGGAGGTGCTGCCCCGCGGCGGATCTGCTGCTCACCTGCGAAATCGTGCCACATCCGGACGGTCAGCTGCCCTGGGCCGCGTTCGCTGCGGCCCGCTCCTGGGGGTTGCGCAGGATACAGAACTCGTTGCCCTCGGGGTCGGCGAGGACGACCCAGCCCGTCCCGGGGCCGAACCTCCCCCGCAGGTCCGCCACCTCGGTGGCGCCCAGCGCCACGAGCCGGGCGAGCTCCTCGTCCCGGGCCGTTCCCTCCAGTGGCTCCAGGTCGAAGTGGATGCGGTTCTTCACGGCCTTGCCCTCGGGAACCTCGATGAACAGGATCCGGTGGGTGCCCTCAGGGTCGCAGATCATGCACTCCTCGTGCCCCGGCAGGTTCGGGTCCCCGTCGAGGTCGGCATAGCCCAGCACCTGCTTCCACCACTGCGACAGTGTGTAGGCGTCCTGGCAGTCGACGCTCGTGTGGGCCACGCGTGCGGTCATCCCGGCAGTATGCCGCGTCCCGGCCCCCGCCGGCGGTCGCCTACCGTGGTCGCCATGAGCTCCATACCGGAATATCGGCTGAACGACGGGACCACGCTGCCCGCTCTCGGCTTCGGGACCTACCCACTGCGCGGCGACGACGGCATCACGGCCATCCTCGCCGCCATCGAGAACGGCTACCGGCTCATCGACTCGGCGGTCAACTACGGGAACGAGTCCGAGGTCGGCGAGGCGGTGCGGCGCTCCCCCGTCCCGCGCGAGCAGCTCCTTCTCACGACGAAGGTCCCCGGCCGGCACCACGCCTACGACCTGGCTCTGGGGTCGCTGCGCGAGTCCGCCACGGCCTTCGGGGTCCAGACGGTCGACCTGGCGCTCATCCACTGGCCCAACCCGAGCCAGGGCCTGTACCCACACGCGTGGCGGGCGCTGGTCCAGGCCCAGCGCGACGGGCTCGTGCGCAGCATCGGCGTCAGCAACTTCACCGAGGCGCACCTGCGCCGCATCATCGACGACTCCGGGGTCGTCCCGGCGGTCAACCAGCTCGAGCTGCACCCGTACTTCCCCCAGGAGGCGATGCGAGGGGTGCATGCCGAGCTCGGGATCCGTACCGAGTCCTGGAGCCCACTGGGGAAGAGCAACGCGCCGTATGCCGAGCCGGCGGTGCTCGCCGCGGCGCAGTCGCACGGTGTCTCCCCCGCCCAGGTCATCCTGCGCTGGCACGTCCAGCTCGGGTCGGTCCCCCTCCCGAAGTCCGCCACGCCGCAGCGGCAGCAGGAGAACCTCGACGTCTTCGGGTTCGAGCTCGCCGAGGAGGAGATGTCCGCCATCACGGCCCTCGGCCGCCCCGATGGGCGGCTCTTCGGCGGCGACCCGGACGTCCACGAGGAGATGTAGCCCGAGACACCGGACCCGACCGGACCCGCCGCGGTCAGCCCGGTCGCCGGGCCAGGATCTCCAGCCGGACGAACGTCTGGTCGAAGCTGCCGTCATGCCGGACCAGCTCGTCGACCCGCGCGACCGCCTCGTCGCGGAGCGCCTCGGCGGTCGACGGGTCGGCGTGCCGGGTCAGCACCGTGGTGGCCTGCCACCGGAGCATCCCCTGCAGGTCCTCACGGCTGAACCGGCGGCGCTGAGCCACGGTCCGGACCCCGTCCACGCCTACCTCCAGCCCGGAGGCCTCGACCGCCTCGAGGACGAGGCCGGTCTCCGGCATGGGAGGTGGGGCCGGGAGGTGGTGCCGGTCGGCGAGAGACTCGAGCAGCGTGAGGACCTTCGGGATGTTTCCCGCGCCCCCGGACTCGAGATGCAGCACGCCTCCGGGCCGCAGCACGCCCGCGATCGCGGTGAACAGCCTGGGATGCCGGCGGGGTGGCAGCCAGTGGAGCATCGCCCTGCTGACCACGAGGTCGGCCGCCCCGGGAGCGACGATGTCGTCGACGGCCTCCGCGAGGCACCGGACGAAGCCGAGGTTGGGTGCCTGGTGCCGCGCGGCCGTGGCCACCATCGACGCGTCGGGCTCCACCCCCAGGACGGCGCCCTCGGGCACGAGCGCCGCCAGCCTGGCCGTGAACTCCCCGCTGCCGCAGCCCAGGTCGATGACGACGTCGCCTCTGGTGGGATGGTACGTGTCGAGGAACCAGTCGTCCGCCGACCGGTGGTGGCCGGCGTACCGGGCGTATGCCGTCCCCTCCCAAGGGGCCGGCGGTGGGTCCGGCGGCGTCCGGCCATCCGCCGTTGCCGTCACGTCGACCTGCCTGCGCACCATCCCATTGTGCGACGAGCAATGGTGGGCTGGAGGACGCGGCGACCGGCATCGTGCCGCAACCGTCCCGGCATACCGGGACCGGGCCGGCCGGGGCAGGACGTCGGCCGGCCTGGTCCTGGCGCTCTCCCCTACACCTCCAGGGACATGACGTAGTCGTGGATGGCCTGGGCCGACTTGCGCCCGGCCCCCATGGCGAGGATGACCGTGGCCGCCCCCGTGACGATGTCGCCACCGGCGAACACGCCCGGCCGCGTGGTCAGGCCGGTCTCCTCGTCCGCGACGATGTAGCCCCACCTGTTGGTGTCCAGGCCCTCGGTGGTGCTCGTCACCAGCGGGTTGGCCGAGGTCCCGATGGCCACGACCACCGTGTCGACGTCGAGCGTGAGCTCCTCGTCGGTGGGCAGCGGGCGGCGTCGTCCGGAGTCGTCGGGCTCGCCGAGCTCCATCCGCTGGCACACCATCTGGCGGACCCAGCCGTCGTCATCGCCGACATAGCGCAGCGGGCTGGAGAGGAACAGGAACTGCACCCCCTCCTGCTCGGCGTGGTGGACCTCCTCGGCCCGCGCCGGCATCTCGTCACGAGTGCGCCGGTAGACGATGTAGGCGTTCTCCGCCCCGAGCCGAAGGGCGGTGCGGACCGAGTCCATCGCCACGTTGCCCGAGCCGATGACCGCGACGTTCCTGCCGTGGGCGATCGGGGTGTCGTAGTCGGGGAACCGGTAGGCCTTCATGAGGTTCGCACGGGTGAGGTACTCGTTGGCCGAGTAGATCCCCGACAGGTTCTCGCCCGGGATGTCCATGAAGACGGGCGCACCGGCGCCCACGCCGAGGAACACCGCGTGGAAGCCCTCGTCGAACAGCTCGTCCACGGTCTTGAGCCGCCCGATGGCCGCGTCGGTGACGATCCGGACGCCCATCCGGGCGAGGGTCTCGACCTCCGCGTCGACGATGCTCTTCGGCAGCCGGAACTCCGGGATCCCGTAGATCAGCACTCCGCCGGCCTTGTGCAGCGCCTCGAACACGGTCACCGAGTGACCCATCTTGACCAGGTCGCCGGCGATCGTGAGCCCGGCCGGCCCGGCGCCGACGACGGCGACCCGACGACCGGTCGACGGCGCGGGCTCGGGAAGCTCCGCGGCGCCCTGATCGCGCTCGAGGTCGGCAACGAACCGCTCGAGCCGCCCGACGGCGACGGGCTCGAACCGCTTGCCGAGCACGCAGGCGCCCTCGCACTGGTCCTCCTGCGGGCAGACCCGGCCACAGACCGCCGGCAGCGCGTTGGTCTCGCGCACCTTCTTGGCCGCGCCGAGGAAGTCGCCGCCGGCGACGAGCTCGAGGAACGCCGGGATGTCGATGTTGACAGGGCAGGCCCCCAGGCACCCGGGCTTCTTGCACTGGATGCACCGCGCCGCCTCGACCATCGCCGTCTCGGGGGTGAACCCCAGCGGGACCTCGTCGAAGTTCGTGATGCGGACGGCAGGGTCCTGCTCCGGCATGGGCTGGCGGGGCACCCGCACCTTGGGCTTGCGCTCGCCGCGCGCGGGACGCTCGCCACGGGTCGGCCGGACCTCGGCCGGGACCTGGTCAGGCATGGGCACGGCACCCCGGCCGCTCCATGGCGCGGCGCTCCTCCGGCAGGTAGGCCCTCAGGCGCTTGGTCATCAGGTCGAAGTCGACCTCGTGCCCGTCGAACTCCGGCCCGTCGACGCACGCGAACTTCGCGTGCCCTCCGACGCTGACCCTGCAGCCGCCGCACATCCCCGTGCCGTCGACCATGATCGGGTTGAGACTGACGACGGTCGGTATGCCGTCGGGCCTGGTGACGCCGGCGACGGCCTTCATCATCGGCACGGGCCCGATGGCGAACACCCGGTCGATGCGCCGCCCGGAGGCGATGAGGTCCGCGAGCACGTCGGTGACGAACCCGTGACGGCCGTACGAGCCGTCGTCGGTCGTGACGTACAGCTCGTCGGCCACCTTGCGGGTCTCCTCCTCGAGGATGAGCAGCTCGTGGCTCCGGGCCCCGAGGACGGCGATGACCTCGGTGCCCTCGGCCTTGAGTGCGCTCGCGATGGGATAGAGCACGCCGACGCCGACGCCCCCGCCGACGCAGACGGCGGTGCCGATGTCCTCGAGCTCGGTGGGCCGGCCGAGCGGGCCGAGGATATGCCCGATCTCCTCCCCCGGCTCCAGCTCGGCCAGATCGGCCGTGCTGCGCCCGACGACCTGGTAGATCAACGTGATCGTGCCGGCCCGGTCGTCGGAGTCGACGATGGTGAGCGGGATGCGTTCGCCGTGGTCGTCGATCATGACGATGACGAACTGCCCGGCCCGGCGCTTGCGGGCGATCTCAGGGGCCCCGACGACGGTCCTGACGACACTGTCCGACAGGTACGCCCGCTCGGTGATGATGTGCACTGCTGGTTCGCCTCGCGCCTGCTGAATCCGTTGGGGTCAGGCGGAATGCACACCACGAGATCGGCGTGTCCTCCGCTTCGGCCAGTCTCGCACGTCTCAACGCTGTATGCCCCATGGGGTATGTCACACCCGCCCGCGCGGCCCGCGCCTCCCGGGCCGATGTGATGCTCACCACGTCGCCTGTCGCAACCCCCGAACGGCTACCTGACGGCAGTAGCCTCGAAGCACGGGGCGTTGGACGAGGGGTTGGTGTCATGTCCGGTCGGGGTTCCCGCTTCTCCTACCTTCTCATCGCGGTGGTGTCAGCCGTCGCCCTGGTGGGCGGGGCCGCACCCCCACCCCAGGCCACGGCGACCGGATGCCATGGTCAGGCCGGGTCCCAGACCAACGGCGGCGCTCCGCTCGACACGGTGTCGGCGCCCGGCAGCGGCGGGACGACGAGCGACCCGTTCGACGTGACCTGGACGGGGCTCATCGAGTGGTCCGGGTCGAGCAACGCACCCATCCAGCACGGCACGTGGTCGGTCGGCCTCGAGCCGGTGAGCGGCGGGCTGAGCGGCAGGGCCCTCGCGCTGGCCGTGAGCACCCTGGCACACGGGGACGTCGCCAACGACTCCGCCAGGACGAGCACGAGCGGGAGCACGCGACTCAGCGACTACCTGTCGTTCCACGCCGCGACGGGCGTCTACCGCGTCTCGTGGGACGTGCACGACGCCACGACGACGTGCACCGGGTCGACGGTCGTCAACATCGCCGGGAACCCGCTCACGACACCGGCGTTCCTCGTCGCGCTGCTCTTCCTCGTGCTGGGGGGCTTCTCGCTGGGGCCGCTGTTGAAGATGCTCTTGGGCGGTGGCGGACGATGAGCCACCGACAAGCGAAGGGAGTCTGAGGTCATGGCACGTCGCGAGCCGTCCCGTCATGTGTTCCGGGGGGTGCTGGGCGGCCTCGTCCTCGGCCTCGGCCTGGCCCTCGTGCTCATCCTCTACCGGGTGAGCGTGGTGCCACCGGACGTCGTCATCGGCCTCTGCCTCGTGCTCGGTCTCGCCCTCGGGCTGGCCAAGCTGCCCAGGTCTCGGCCGGCGCCGTAGGCCGCTGCGGCGAGGCGGGCCGGGGGGGCCTCCGGGCACCGCCCGGCGCAGTCGGGGCCCCGTCCGCTCGCCGCCTTCACCTGCCGCCGGACAGCCGACGGGCCCGCTGCTCGGCGCCCATCGTCCCGTAGGGGTAGTCCGACGCGCTCGGGTCGCTGGCCTGGTCCAGTGCCGCCAGGTCGGTGGCGGTGAGGCTGAGGTCGATGGAGCGCAGGTTGGTCTCGAGCTGCCCCACCGTGCGTGCGCCGAGGATCGTCGAGGTCACGCCCGGCCGGCCGGTGACCCAGGCCAGGGCGACCTCGACCATGGAGACCCCACGCCGCTCGGCCACCTCCTGCACGGCCTCGATGATGTCCCAGGTCCGTGCGGTGCCCCGCCGGTCGTAGGCCTCCATCCCCCGGCCGGGATCCTCGCCGAGGCGGGTGGCGCCGCTCGGCCGCTGGTCGCGCCGGTACTTCCCCGACAGCCATCCGCCGCCGAGTGGACTCCACGGGAGCATCCCCATCCCGGCGTCGAGCACGGCCGGAACGATCTCCCACTCGGTCTCGCGGACGATGAGGCTGTACTGCGGCTGCAGCGTGACCGGCCCGGCGACGCCGAACATCCGGGCCAGGTGCACCGCCTTGGTCAGCTGCCACCCGGTGAAGTTCGAGAGGCCGTAGTAGCCGATCTTCCCGGCCCGGACGAGGTCGTCGAGGGTGCGCAGAGTCTCCTCGAGCGGTGTCCACGGGTCATAGGCGTGGACCTGGTAGAGGTCGATGTGCTCGCGGCCGAGCCGGCGCAGGGACGCGTCGAGCGCACGAGTGAGGTGCCGCCGGGACAGGCCGGCGTCGTTGGGGTCCTCGCCCATGGGGAACCGGCCCTTGGTCGCGAGCACCACCGCGTCGGTGACCTCCGCGGGACGGTCCGCGAACCACCTGCCGATGATCCGCTCGGACTCCCCGCCCCCGTAGACGTCGGCCGTGTCCACGAGCGTGCCTCCCGCCGCCCGGAACAGGTCGAGCTGGGCGTGTGCGCCCGCCTCGTCGGTCTCGACGCCGAACGTCATCGTGCCGAGGCTGAGCGCCGAGACGGCACAGCCGGAGTGGCCAAGGGTGCGATAGTCCATGCCTGGACCCTATGCCGACGAGAGGGTGTGACGGGGTATGCCGGCTGCTCGCCTTTACCGGTCAGGTAGCCCAGGCTGCGCTCCCCCGGGCGTCAGCCGGCGCCGGCCACCTTGGCCAGGCTGTCCGCCTCGACCTCGTAGCGGCTCACGGCGCCGCCGGCAGAACGGAAGAACCTGCGCCGCAGGGCGCCGGCGACGCCGACCGTGTCTCCCACCTTGACGCGACCCGCGGCCCGACGCGTCCGGGCGCTCCAGCACGTCACGTCGATCGCGTCGACCCGAGCCCCGGCCCGGCCGGCGGGCCTCGGCACGACGAGCCGCAGGACCACCAGCAGGTCGCCGCTGGGCAGCTCCTTCGGGGCGTCGATGGCGCTGACCCGGCCGACGAGCCGAACCTCGTTGACCGGTGGCTCGTCGTGGGGGCCTGCCGTCCGGGGCCGCCGAGTCGCCATGTGGCACCTCCTCCCCCCGGGGTGGTCCCGGGTCGCCCGCCACCATGGTGCTGCGTGAGCACCTGCCGCCACCCGCGCGGCCGCTGCTGTGGACAAGGGGGCGAGGCGACGGCTCCTGTGGACGACACCGCATCCTTGTCGCGGGGACGGACCCGGCACGGCGTCCGGCTTCCCCGAGCGCCACCACTGGTTTCCCCTGGGGGCAGACAGCCGCCTCGTTGTGTCCTACGCTGGCAACTGCGGCGGGGGGTCGCCTCGACCGTGTGGGGACTGTGCGTGCGACGCAGGACGGACATGACCAGATGATGGCTCGGCGGCTGGCTCGGGCGGGGGCGGGCACGGCGCTCTGCGTGCTGCTCGCCGTCGCCTACTCGGCCCCGGCCTTCGCCGACCCGACGACACCAGACCCCACTCCCACCGCAACGCCCACCCCCGGGCCGTCGCCGAGCCCGAGCGAGCCGACCCCGGCGCCGAGCCCCGGCGAGCCGACCCCGGCGCCGAGCCCGAGCGAGCCGATCCCGGTGCCCACGCCCGCACCCCTGCCGGGCCCCACCGGCCCCGCGCCCTCCTCCTCCGGCAAGCCGGCGATCCCTGCGACGAGCGACGCCGGAGGGTCCGACGGTGCGATCGGGCTCTCCCAGGGCGAGGTCACCCAGCAGGTGGCGGCAGCGGACGCGATCTGGACGGCCCTCACGGCGGCGAACGCCGACCTCGCGGCCGCGATGAAGAAGATGGACGCCCTGTCGGTGAAGGCCAACGACCTGCTCGAGGCGATCGCGACGGCCCGCGACCAGCAGCAGAGCGCGGAGGCCGCCGCCAACACGGCGCGCTCCGAGCTCGACGTCGTGAGCGTCCGTCTCGAGAACGCCCGCGAGATCACCCGGATGTGGGCGTTCCAGACCTACGCCGAGAGCAACGGCACCGGCGACCTGTCCTCGGTGTTCGACGTCATGGGCAAGGACCCTGCCCAGGCGGCGCCCTCCGCCGGCGACCTCGCCTACCTGACCGACGCGCGGCTGCGCAGCCTGCAGGAGCTGGGCGGCCTCGAAGCCCAGCAGGCGCAGCTCAGCGCCGAGGCCGACCAGGCCAGTGCGACGGCCGCCGCCGCCACGGCGACCCTCGAGCAGTCCAAGGCGGCCCTGGACCCCCTGCTGGCCGGCCAGCGCTCCGAGATCGACGCGCTGCGGACCGCTCAGATGGCCGAGATCGCCCAGGCCGGCCCGGTCGCAGCGCTGCTCATCGGCGTGCAGACACCGCAGGCCCGGGCGGCGGCCGACCGGCTCCGGGCGGCCCTCGCCGCCGCCTCGGCCAGCCCCAGCTTCTCCGGCGGCACGCCCTGCTCCGACAACGAGTCGACCTACCCCAACGGCCAGCTGCCGCCCAGCGCTCTCTGCCCGCTGTGGGGGGCGACCGGCGAGGAGCTGCGGCCCACAGCGGCCGCCGCCTTCAACGCCATGAGCCAGGCCTACGCCAAGCAGATGGGCACCCCGCTCTGCGTGACCGACTCCTACCGCACCCTCGCCGAGCAGTTCTCCGTGAAGGCCTCCCGCGGGAAGTGGGCCGCCACCCCTGGGACGAGCCATCACGGTCTCGGCATCGCCGTGGACCTCTGCGGTGGCATCGAGACCTTCGGGTCGCCGCAGCATCTGTGGATGCAGCTGAACGCGCCGCTGTACGGCTGGTACCACCCGAGCTGGGCCGAGCCGAACGGAACCCTCCCCGAGCCGTGGCACTGGGAGTTCGCCGGCTGACGTCCCTGAGGGCCCCGCCGCCGCCCGCGGAGCGGCCCTGGCCGGTCCGGGCAGCGGTCCGTACCTCTTGCGAATGACCGCACGAATGTCACTCACCCGGACCCGCCGGTGTGGGAGGCTCCGCGCATGACGACGGACGCCGAGGTCGCCGACAGCTACGCCGCGAACGCCCGCTACCAGCGCCCCTGGTACTGGTACGACTGGGCCAACTCGGCCTTCGTGACGACCGTGGGCACCGTCCTGTTCGGGCCCTACCTCACCTCCGTCGCCACCGAGGCCGCCTGTCCGGGCCTCGCCGAGAACGCCACCTGTCGCACCTCGCTGCACGTCCTCGGCGTCCCGATCGACCCGGGGTCGCTGGCGCCGTACACCATCACCATCGCCACGCTGCTGTCTGCCGTGCTGCTGGTCTTCGCCGGGGCGATCGCGGACCGCTCGCCGCGGCCGGCCCGCCTGCTCGGACTCTTCGCCGCCGTGGGCGCGACGGCAGGATCCGGGCTGTTCTTCGTCACGGGCACGCGCTGGGCGCTCGGGGTGGTCCTGATGATCATCGCCTCGATCGCGCTCGGCGCCTCGCTCGTCGTCTACGACGCCATCCTGTGCCGGATCGCCAGCCCGGACGACCGCGACAAGGTGTCCTCGCGGGGCTGGGCACTCGGCTATCTCGGTGGGGGGCTGCTGCTCGCCATCAACCTCGTCATCGTCGTCAAACCCGGCCTCATCGGCGTCGACAAGGCGATGGCCGTGCGGATCAGCATGCTGTCGGCCGGCTTGTGGTGGGGGCTGTTCACGCTCATCCCGGTCATCGGCCTGTGGAACCTGCGGGGCAGTGACATCGCGAGCGAGGACCGCCCGCAGGCCGGGGCCGTCCGCGGCAGCGTGGGCCAGCTCGCGCATACCTTCCGTGAGCTGCAGCGCTTCCCCCAGACACTGACGTTCCTCCTGGCCTACCTCTTCTTCAACGACGGCATCCAGACCGTCATCAACTCGAGCAGCCTCTACGGCAGCGCGGAGCTGAAGTTCGCCGACGAGCAGCTCATCGCGCTGATCCTTCTCGTCCAGTTCGTCGCGTTCGGCGGCGCCCTGCTCTTCGGACGGATCGCCGCTCGCTACGGCGCATGGCGGACGGTCCTGAACTCGCTCGTCGCGTGGGGCCTCATCGTCATCGCCGCCTACTTCGTGCCCGTGAAGGCGTTCGTCCCCTTCCTCGTGCTCGGCGTGCTCATCGGCGTCGTCCTGGGCGGCAGCCAGGCGCTGAGCCGGTCGCTGTTCAGCCAGCTGGTGCCCAGGAGCCGCGAGGCGGAGTTCTTCTCGTTCTACCAGGCCATGGAGCGTGGCACCTCGTGGTTCGGGACCCTGCTGTTCGGGCTGGTCCACCAGCTGACCCACTCCTACCGGCCGGCCATCGTCGCGCTCATCGTCTTCTTCGTCCTCGGCGGCCTCATCCTGCGCAAGGTCGACATGAGGCAGGGCATCCTCGACGCCGGGAACGTGCTCCCCCGCGTGGTCTGACCCTGTCGGGCCGCGCCTGGGACGGCGCGGGCACCTCCCTCGACGCAACTTGGTCCCGTGTCGGAACCGTTTCGTGACCCCCGCCAGGACAGGAGTGTGTAAGGTCGTCCTAACTCCTCGGAACAAGCGTGTGGGTTGGAGCGTTGAGCCTGGAGCAGGGGTGAGACATCGACGCCCCGCCCTGAACGAACGTTGGGAGACACCCATGGCAGAACGTAGCCTCCGCGGGACGCGCCTCGGTACCTACAGCATGGAGACCGAGGAGAACGTGGTCCCCAGCGAGCGGCAGATCACGACCTACCTGTGCCCCAACGGGCACCGGATCGAGCTGCCGTTCTCGGTGGAGGCCGACGTACCCCCGGTGTGGGAGTGCCGCTGCGGCGAGACGGCCGTCCTCGAGGGCGGCCACAAGCCGGACGCGAAGCCGACCAAGCCGACCCGCAGCCACTGGGACATGCTCCTGGAGCGCCGGTCCATCCCCGAGCTCGAGGAGCTGCTCGAGGAGCGGCTGAGCCTGCTGCGCGAGTCGCGCGGCGAGAAGGCCGGCAAGCGCAAGAGCGCCTGACCGGCCCACCCGCGGACACCGCCAGGGATGCCGCCCACCCACCGAGGTGGGCGGCATCCCTGCGTCCGGAGCCGGCCCGCCGAAGCGGCGCACCGGGGCGGGCCGCACACCCAGGGACATCGCGGCGAGGGCTAGTCGACGACCTCGCCGGGGATGACGTCGGGGCCGCCCGCTCCACCGGCGGCGCTGCCCGGGCCGCCCCCCGGGCGCCTGCTCCCGCCGGGCCAGCCGCCCGGGTCGCCCAGCAGGCGCTGGCGCACGGCCCTCTCCAGCAGCCGTCGGGCGAACGGACGGGTGAGCGGGATGACCACCGCGAAGCCGACCAGGTCGGTGACGAAGCCCGGAGTCAGCAGTAGGGTGCCGCCGATCAGCACCAGCGCGGCATCGGCCAGCTCACGGCTGGGCATCTGGCCGCTGCGCAGGGCGTCTCGCAGGGCCGCCCAGGCCCGGCCGCCCTCGCGGCGCACGAGCCAGGCGCCGAAGAGCGACTCGACGAGCAGGAGCAGGACCGTCGGCCAGGCGCCGATGACCCTGCCCACCGCGATGATGGCGGCGATCTCCACCGTCGGTACGACGAGCAGGGCGAGGAAGATGACGACCGGCCAGCTCGGCCGCCGCCGCCGGTGGGCGTACGGCGTCGAGCCGGTCCCCCGCGCGGTCACAGCCGGTGCCACCTCGGCTCCCGGCGGGTGAGCCGGCTCGCCGCTGCGCGCACCTGGGCCCCTCGGTAGCCCAGGCCCCACGAGGTGATCCGTCGCAGCGACTCGGTCATGATGCTTCGGCTCATCTTCGAGTCGCCGACCTCGCGCTCGATGAAGGTGATGGGCACCTCGACGACGGTGAGCCCGTGCCGCACCGCCCGCCAGGTGAGGTCGACCTGGAAGCAGTAGCCCTGCGACGCCACGTCGCCGAGGCCGATGGCGCGCAGCGCCTCGACCCGGTAGACCCGGTAGCCCGCCGTCGCGTCGTTGACCGACATGCCGAGCAGCACCTTGGTGTAGAGGTTGCCACCGACGCTGAGTGCCTTGCGGTGGGCGGGCCAGTTGACCACGCTCCCGCCGCGCACCCAGCGCGAACCGATGACGAGGTCGGCGTCCCGGGCGGCCTCGAGCAGCGTCGGCAGGTGCTCGGGTTGGTGGGACCCGTCGGCATCCATCTCGACGACGGCGTCGTAGCCCTCGTCCATGGCCCAGCGGAACCCGTCGAGGTAGGCCGCGCCGAGGCCGTGCTTGCCGGGTCGATGGATGACCCGGACCCGGGGGTCCGCGAGGGCGAGCTCGTCGGCCAGGTCGCCGGTGCCGTCCGGCGAGGCGTCGTCGAGGACGACGATATCGGCGTCGGGAACGGCCTCCCGGACCCGGTGGACGACCCCGGCGAGGTTGTCCCGCTCGTTGTAGGTGGGGATGAGCACGGCGACCCGCGTCAGCGGGGGCCGGTCGATGGCCGAGCCCTCGGGCTCGGTGGGGGTGCGGTCAGGCAACGAACTCGTCCTCGGTCTCGCGTGCTGCTGGTGCCACGACCCTAGCCCGTCGCCCTGAGCGCTGCGCGAGCACGACCAGGACGAGGAGCGCGGCCACGGCGAGCGCCTCCGGCCAGCCGCCCAGCCGGTCGGAGACGGTCTCCGCCGTCCGCACGACGGGGTGGCCGACGACCTGGGCCGGCGTGAACAGGGTGGTCTTCCCGGTGACCGACCCGTCGGGGGCGATGAGGCCGCTGACCCCGACGGTCGAGACGTGCGCCACCGAACGGCCGTGCTCGATGGCGCGGATCCGCGAGATGGCGAACTGCTGCTCGGACTCGTCGGTGTAGCCGAAGGTGGCGTTGTTGGTCTGGACGACGAGCAGGCCCGGCTGCCTGCCGGGCTGGGTCACCGCGTTGCGGACCAGGCCGTCGTAGGCGACCTCGAAGCAGATCGTCGGCAGCGCCCAGTAGGTCCCCTCGCTGGACGGCACCTCGAACCCACCGACCGTGTGCCCGGCGACGAACGGCTCGCGCACCAGGTCGACCTTGTCGCTGAAGATCCGGAAGAAGGACTTGAAGGGGATGTACTCGGCGAACGGCACCGGGTGGAGCTTGACGTAGCGCTGCGGCGTCGACGCACCCGGGCGATAGAACAGCGAGGCGTTGGAGAGGTCCGGGGTCGGCTCGTCGAGGACCGCGCCCAGCATGATGGGCACTGCGACCGCGTCGAGCGCCCGCTGGATCTGGGCGGCGGCGTCGGGGTTGCGGAGCGGGTCGATGTCCGAGGAGTTCTCCGGCCAGATGACCAGGCTGAGGTCGGGGACGTGCCGGTCCGCGAGCTCCAGGGTTCCGCGCACGTGGTTGTCGAGCACGGCGCGGCGCTGGGCGTTGAACTCCAACCCGGCCTGGGGCACGTTGCCCTGGACCAGGGCCACACTCACCCGTGGGCCATCGGTCGGCAGTGGGATGGCGGCCGACAGCACGGGCGCCAGGACCACCACGGCCGTGCCGGCCACCAGGGCCCGCCCGCGCCACGGTCGCAGGCCGTAGGCCGCGGCGAGCAGGCCGGTGCCGACCAGCGCCACCGCGGCGGTGACTCCGGGAGCGCCGAGGTAGGCCGCGACCCGCGCCAGTGGGCTGTCCGCCTGGCTGAAGGCGAGCCGGGCCCACGGGAAGCCGCCGAACGGGGTGGCCCCCCGCGCGAGCTCCTGCGCGACCCACGCCAGCGGAACGACGGCGTACGCGGCCGTGCGGTGCCTCGCGGCGACGAGGCGGCGTCCGGCATACGCCACGAGGGCGCACATCGCCGCGACGTACAACGACTCCAGGGTGGCCAGGGCGAACCACGGCAGCTTGCCGACGTAGGTTCCCGACCAGGACAGGGTCGGGACGAAGAACGCCTCCCCCGCCGCCAGGCCGACCAGGAACCCCCATCGGGATGTCGTCGTGAGGGTCGCGCCCGCGAGCAGCGCGACGCCGACCGGGGCGAGCCACCACAGGTTGTGGTCGGGGAAGGCGAGCCACAGCGCCAGGCCCGCCAACAGGCCCGCCAACAGGCGCAGGGCGAGGCTCGCACGGGTCACCCGTGCAGGGTAGGTCACGCAGGTGGCGGCACGACGACGACCCCTCGGGCCGTGGTCGCCACGACGGGCGGGTCGAGCACGTCGGCGGACGCAGCGCCGCGCTCGGGGGCTCCCCGGCCGACCACCCGTACCTCGAACTCCATCTCCCGGCTGCGGGTGCCGACCCGGACGAGCCGGGCCTCGATCTCGATGACGTCTCCCGCCCGGACCGGGGCGACGAACTGGACATCGCTGTAGGAGGCGAACAGTCCCTCGTCGCCGTCGGTGCGGATGCACATCTCGGTGGCGACATCGCCGAAGGCGGCCAGCGAGTAGGCGCCGTCGACGAGGTTGCCGGCATAGTGCGCGTGGCTGTAGGGCACGTAGCGGCGGTGGACGACGGTGGCGCCGACCTCGGCGGTCATCTCAGGCTCCCTTGCTCTCGGGGGTGGGATCGGGGGCCAGCGCGTGGGCGAGGTAGCTCGCGACCTCGCCGGGCGTCGTCCCGCGCCCGAAGATGCGGTCGACTCCCAGGCTGGGCGCCGACCCCTCCTCGAACCGCGGGCCCCCGACGACGAGCAGCGGGACCTGCCCGGCCGGGAATGCCTCGCGGAAGGCCGCCGACATCGCGGTGGTGTTGTGGATGTGGGCGTCGCGCTGGGTGACGACCTGGCTGACCAGGACCGCGTCGGCCCTGAGCTCACGGGCCGTGTTGACGAGGTCGGGCACGAGCACCTGGGCACCGAGGTTGTGGACCTCGAGCTCGGAGTAGTACTCCAGGCCCTTCTCCCCCGCGAAGCCCTTGATGTTGAGGATGGCGTCGATGCCGACGGTGTGGGCGTCGGTGCCGATGCACGCCCCGACGACCACGAGCTTGCGGCGCAGCCGCGACTTGATCAGGGCGTTGACGTCCCTCCCCGAGAGCAGCGGGAACTCGCGTTCGGTGACCGTGACGTCGCGGACGTCGACGAGGTGGGTCACCGACCCGTAGACGATGAAGTAGGTGAAGTGCGGGCCGATCGCCTTGGCGTAGCTGAGCAGGGCGGGGTCCAGGCCCATCTTGGCCGCGAGCTGGAGAGCCGCCCCCTCCGCGCGCTTGTCGTGCGGCAGGGGCAGGGTGAAGGACACCTGCACCATGCCGTCGCCGGTCGTGTCGCCGTAGGGACGGATGAGCGGGCTCGGCTCCCGCAGGCTCAGCTCCTCGGCCAGGGCGTGCTCGCGGCGCCGCTGCGCCTCGTGGCCGGTGCGGCTCATCGGGTGGCTCCCGTCTCGAGCAGGGTCGTGGCCGGGTTGTCGTAGCCGTCGGCCGTGCGGACCACCCCGTCCAGGCCCTTGCCCTTGGTCGGCGGTCGCTTCATCAGCCCGAACGTCCCGTCCTCGATGGCGGCCAGCAGGGGCTGCGGGTATGCCGGGTCGTCGCCGGAGTCCCCCACGATCCGCTCCAGCAGGTCGACGGCCTCGCCGAGCACCAGCCGCGCCCGGGTCTGGATGAACCCGTCGCGCGGTGGGTGGAAGTCCTCCGTGAGCCCCCCTGCAGCGTTCATCACGTAGCGGACGTTCTGGAGGGCGTGGTCACGGTCCGAGAGCCAGGGGGTGACGACGGCCTCGGTCATCATGCCAACAAGCAGGATGCTCTGGTCGGTCAGCGCCCCGGCGAGGTTGAAGAACCCGTCGAGCAGGAAGCCACGGAAGATGTCGCCGGTCATGTGCTTGGTCGGCGGCATCCACTTCAGCGGGGCGTCGGGGAAGAGCCGCCGGGCGAGCAGGGCGTGGGCGAGCTCGAGCCGGAAGCTGTCGGGGATCGACGGGTCGATCTCGAAGGCGTGGCCGAGGCCCATCTGCCACGGTTCGAGGCCCGCCTCGGCGGCGAAGTACTCGTTGAGCAGCTGGCTCACCGTGACGGTGTGGGCGGCCCCGACCGCGTCGGCGGTCGTGAGGTAGTTGTCCTCGCCGGTGTTGATGATGATCCCGGCTCGGGCGTGGACCTGCCGGCTGAACCGCTGGTCGACGAACGTCCGGATGGGGTTGATGTCGCGGAACAGGATGCCGTACATCGAGTCGTTGAGCATCATGTCGAGCCGCTCGAGCCCCGCCAGGGCGGCGATCTCGGGCATGCAGAGCCCGCTCGCATAGTTGGTGAGCCGGATGTAGCGGCCGAGGTCCTTGCTCGACTCGTCGAGCGCCGCCCGCATGAGCCGGAAGTTCTCCTGGGTGGCGTAGGTGCCGGCGAAGCCCTCGCGGGTGGCGCCCTCGGGCACGTAGTCCAGGAGCGACTGCCCGGTGGAGCGGATGACGGCGATGACGTCGGCACCCTCGCGCGCCGCGGCCTGGGCCTGCGGGATGTCCTCGTAGATGTCCCCCGTCGCGACGATGAGGTAGATCCACGGCTTGCGCCCGGGGTTGCCGTGCCGGCGGACCAGCCGGTCGCGGGTGGCGCGCTGCCGGTCGATGGCGCGGATGCCGGCGGCGACGGCCGTCCGGGCGACCTTGCGGGCGGCCGTGGCGTCGCGTCCCTCGGGGAGCCGGAACGAGACCGAGCCGCTCGCGGCCATCTGGGCCAGCGTCAGCAGGTCCGGGGCCTCCTGGCGGCGCAGGGCGTCCCAGACCGGGGTCGTCACGCCGTGCTCGAGGCCGACCTCGGCCCGGACGGCATCGACGAGGTGGTTGACCCACGGGACGCGCTCATGGTCCGCCCCGGACAGCCCGGCGAGGCGCAGCGTCGCGCGCTCGACCGAGACGGTGGTGTGGCTGCGGGCCAGGTCGACGACGGGCCGCCCGGCCCGGCGGGCCAGGGTACGGGCGCGCCGGACAACGGCGGGGTCGAGCTCGAGCAGGGGTCGCTGACGGGTGGACACGAACTCAATCTACCAAGGCCGGGCTGCAGATTCTGCGGACTCGGTCGTCAATCACGGAAGAACCTTCGGTGTATGTGCCTTGACACGGCGGAGTCTGCATGACAGCGGCGGTGGCGTGTGCCGCACGCCACCCGCTGTACCCCACCGGTCAGTCCTGCGGCGGCCCGTCCTGCCGCCCGGCATCTCGCCGGTGCCGCCACCCCCCGATGAGGATCATCGTGCCGAGCGCGGCCAGGAAGATCACGGCCAGGACGAACGCGAAGCGGAACATCCCGAACCGCTGGGTGGCGAGCAGGGCGGGGAGCAGGGTCGGCGCGCGCACCCGCACACCCTCTCGTGCGTACCTGGATGTCCCCTGTGCGGGGGCGAGGCCCCTAGCCCGTCGGGCCCCGCCAGGTCCACTCGGCGATGTCGGGCAGGTCCTGCAGGTGCTCGCGGATGTAGACCCCGTGCTCGGCGAGGCGCTGGTCGCACAGCTGGACCAGGGAGTTCCAGCCGGCGGTGCGGCGCGAGGAGCGGCGCAGGGCCTCCTTGACGAGGTGGAACCGACTCATCCGGTTGAGGACGACCATGTCGAACGGGGTCGTCGTCGTGCCCTGCTCGTTGAACCCGCGCACGTGGAACCGGCCGGGCGCCGTGCGCCCGTGCACGAGCTGGTGGACCGCCCGCGGGTAGCCGTGGAAGGCGAACACGACGTGCCGGTCGGCGGTGAAGAGGTCGTCGAACTGGGTGTCGGTGAACCCGTGCGGGTGGTCGTTCTCGGGGAGCAACGCCATGAGGTCGACGATGTTGACGACGCGCACCCGCAGGTCGGGCACGCCCTCGCGGAGCAGCTCCGCCGCGGCCAGCGTCTCCTGGGTCGGTACGTCACCGGCGCAGGCGAGCACGATATCGGGCTCCTCGCCCTCCTCGCAGGTGCCCGCCCAGTCCCACACGCCCGCGCCCGCGGCGCAGTGCTCGTTCGCCTGCTCGAGGGTGAGGTACTGCAGGTGCTTCTGCTTGTCGACGACGATGAGGTTGACGTGGTCCTTGCTGCGCAGGCAGTGGTCGGTGATCGACAGGGTGCAGTTCGCGTCCGGTGGCAGCCAGACGCGCACGACGTCGGGGGCGAGCGGGATGAGGGCGTCGATCAGGCCCGGTCCCTGGTGGGAGAACCCGTTGTGGTCGTTGCGCCAGCAGGTCGAGGTGAGGAGCACGTTGAGCGAGGAGACGGGGGCGCGCCAGCGCAGGGTCATCGCGTGCTGGAGCCATTTCACGTGCTGGATGGCCATCGACGCCGAGACCATGGCGAAGGCCTCGTACGTCGCGAACATCCCGTGCCGCCCGCTCAGCAGGTAGCCCTCGAGCCACCCCTGGCACAGGTGCTCGCTCAGCACCTCCATCACCCGGCCGTCGGGTCCGATCTGGGTGTCGGTGGGCACCAGCGGGGCCTGGAAGCACCGGTCGGTCTGCTCGAAGACGGCCTGGAGCCGGTTGCTCGCGGTCTCGTCGGGGCAGAACAGGCGGAAGGTGCCGCCACCGTCGGGCCGCGTGTCGGCAGCGTAGATGTCGCGCATCAGCTCGCCGATGGTCCGGGTGTTCTCGACCCAGCTCTGGCCGGGCACCTCCACCGGGACCTCGTAGGCGGGCAGGTCGGGGATCGGGAGGTCGGTCCGCAGCCGCCCCCCGTTGGCGTACGGGGTTGCCGACATCCGCTTGTCGCCCTCGGGGGCCAGGGCTCGCAGCTCGGGCACCAGGCGACCCGCCTCGTCGAACAGGGCCTCGGGCTGGTAGCTGCGCATCCACTCCTCGAGCATCCGCAGATGCCCGGGGTTCTCCGCGAGCCCCGACAGCGGGACCTGGTGGGCGAGGTTGGTGCCCTCGACGACGACGCCGTCGACCTCGTGCGGGCCGGTCCAGCCCTTCGGGGTGCGCATGACGATGGCCGGCCAGCGGTGCCGCCCGGTAGGGCTGGAGGCCCCCTCGGAGCGGGCTCGCGTCTGAAGGTCCTGGATCCGCTCGTGGGCGTTGCGCAACGCCTTATACATCGCGGGGAAGACCTCGCGGGGGTCGTCACCGGCCACCGTCACCGGGTCCCAGCCCTGGCTGCGCAGGTAGGACTCGACGTCCTCGTCGCTCGTGCGCCCGAGGACGGTGGGGCCGGCGATCTTGTAGCCGTTGAGGTGCAGGATCGGCAGCACCGCGCCGTCGCGACGCGGGTTGAGGAAGTTGGGCAACCGCCACGACGCGGACAGCGGGCCGGTCTCCGCCTCCCCGTCACCGACGATGCACGCCACGATGACGTCGGGATGGTCGAAGGCGGCGCCGGCCGCGTGGACGAGCGCGTAGCCCAGCTCGCCGCCCTCGTGGATCGAACCCGGGGTCTGGACACTGACGTGGCTCGGCACCCCACCCGGTGACGAGAACTGCCGGAACAGCGCCCGCACTCCGACCCCGTCGGCGCCGATGCTCGGGTAGATCTCGGAGTAGGTCCCCTCCAGCCAGGCGGCGGCGAGGAGCGCGGGGCCGCCGTGGCCCGGGCCGGTGACGTAGAGCCAGTCGCTGCCGGTCTCCCGGATCACCCGGTTGACCAGCGTGTAGACCATCGACAGGCCCGGGCTGGTCCCCCAGTGCCCGAGCAGGCGCGGCTTGATGTGCTCGAGGGTGAGGGGCTGGCGGAGCAGCGCGTTGCGCTGGAGGTAGATCTGGCCGACCGTGAGGTAGTTGGCGGCGGCCCACCACCTCAGGTCCAGGTCGAGGTCGCCCGGGGAGTACGAGACGGTGGACTGCGTGACGGTCATGCCACCATCGAACCCCCGTCCGCCTGCCGAGGCAACAGCAGGCCCGCGGCTCAGCGGCCGGGCTCGAGGCGGGACTCGAACAGGGACCGCACGTCGGGGTTCGCGCGCAGGAGGTCCAGGGCGTATGCCGCGTGACCGGGCACGTACCCGTTGCCGACGAGCATCCGCACGTCGGCCGCCAGGCCCTCGGCGCCGAGGGCCGCGGCCGCGAAGCTGGTGGCCATCGAGAAGAAGATGATGGTGCCGCCCTGGGCGGTCGAGAGGATCGCCGGCTGCTCGCACCCGGGGACGTCGACGCAGACCACGGTGATGTCGGCCGGGCCCCCCGCGGCGGCCACCGCCTCGGAGAGGCCGAGCGGGCTACGGGCGTCGGCGATGACCACCTCGTCGGCGAGCGACGTGGCGCGCAGCAGCTCCGCCTCGCTCGTGACCGGGACGACGCCGATCCGCCGGCCGGCCCCGGCGTCGGCCGCTGCGGCCAGCGAGAGCGACCCCGACTTGCCGGCCCCCCCGAGGACGAGGACGCTCGGATCCACGCCGCGGGCGGCATACTCGCGGACCAGCCGGGCCACGAGGGCGGGCGCGCCACACACGTCCATCACCATGAGGGCGAGGTCGGGGCTGAGGTCGTCGGGGAGCCGGGCGGCGATCGAGCGCCCGAACAGGATCGCGTGCCCCTGTGCCGGGACCCGCTCGGAACGGCCGTCCCAGCGGGCCAGGCCGTCGCTCACCTGCAGCGGGGTGAGCGAGAGCGAGACGAGCGTGGCGACGCGGTCGCCCGGTGCCAGGCCGAGGGTGGCCTGCGGTCCGACCTCCTCGACGGTGCCGATGAGCATGCCGCCGGAGCCCGTCACCGGGTTCTGCATCTTCCCCCGGGTGCCGATGATGTCGAGCACGGTCGTCCGCAGGGCCTGCCCGTCGACCTCGCCATCGGGGCCGCGATGGGAGTCGGCGAGCTGGCGGTAGGACGCCGCGTCGAGGTTGAGCGTCTCGACCGCGATGCGGGTCTCGTCCGGCCAGAGCTCGGGCCCGGCATCGAGGACCCGGGCCGCCTGGGGCAGGGACTCCCCTGGGGGGTCGAGCACCCGATGCAGCCCCACCGGGGACGCCGGCGTCGTGCGCAAGGTTGTGGACGGGTCAACCGCGGACACAGATTCTCCTGTTCAAACGCCACCGGTATGCAAGTTCTCCGGCAGTTGGGCGACAACTCCATACTTCGTTGCGTATCCTGCCACCTATGAGCATCCTCATCGAGCAGCCCTACGTCTACCGGCGCCACGAGCTGACCGAGCCGGACTGGACCCGACTGCCCGGTTGGCGCGACGTCACCACGGAGCAGTGGGAGGACGCCCAGTGGCAGCGGTCGCACTGCGTCAAGTCCGTCGACCAGCTGCGCGACCTCATGGGCCCCCTCCTCGCCGACGACTTCTACGCGGACCTCGCCCGCGACCAGGCCGAGCGTGCGACGATGTCGATGCTCGTCACGCCCCAGATGATGAACACCATGGTGCCCGCCCCCGACGGCGACGTGCCGCCGGCCGGGGCGGCCTACACCGAGGCCTTCTACGCCGACCCGGTGCGGCAGTACATGCTCCCGGTCTTCTCCGACCGGCGCACCGACTGGCCGTCGCACCCGTTCGCCACCCGTGACAGCCTGCACGAGCACGACATGTGGGCGGTCGAGGGGCTCACCCACCGCTACCCCACCAAGGTCCTGGCCGAGATGCTCTCGACCTGCCCACAGTACTGCGGGCACTGCACCCGGATGGACCTCGTCGGGAACCCGACCCCGCAGTTCACCAAGCTCAAGCTGGCCGGCAAGCCGGCGGACCGCTACGACGCGATGATCGACTACCTCAAGGCCACGCCCGGCGTCCGCGACGTCGTTGTCTCCGGCGGCGACGTGGCGAACCTGCCGTGGAAGAGCATCGAGAGCTTCGTCGGGCGCCTCCTCGAGGTCGAGACCATCCGCGACATCCGGCTGGCCACCAAGGCGCTGATGGCCCTCCCCCAGCACTGGCTGCAGGGCGAGGTCGTCGACGGCATGGGGCGGATCTCGGCCGCGGCCAGGGAGCGCGGGGTGTCGGTGGCCGTCCACACCCACGTCAACCACCGCAACTCGGTCACCCCGCTCGTCGCCAAGGCCGCCAAGGCGATGCTCGAGGCCGGGGTGCGCGACGTGCGCAACCAGGGGGTGCTGCTGCGGGGCGTCAACGACACCCCCGAGAAGCTGCTCGACCTGTGCTTCGCCCTCCAGGACGAGGCGCTCATCACGCCGTACTACTTCTACCTCTGCGACATGATCCCGTTCGCCGAGCACTGGCGGCTCTCGCTCAAGGAGGCCCAGGAGCTCCAGCACGCGATCATGGGCTACCTGCCCGGCTTCGCCACCCCGCGGGTCGTCTGCGACGTGCCGTTCGTCGGCAAACGCTGGGTGCACCAGGTCGAGACCTACGACACCGAACGCGGGATGTCGTTCTGGCGCAAGCACTACCGCACCTCGATCGAGGCGCACGACGAGCAGGCGCTCTCCCGCGAGTACGTCTACTACGACCCGATCTACACCCTGCCCGACACGGGCCAGGAGTGGTGGCGGCGCAACACCGACGTCGACGCCGCGCACGCCGCGGCGCTCGCCGGGGCGGCGGCGAGCCGCTCGGCGTCGGCGGCCGACCTCGTCTGACCCGGGCTGCTCCCGCCTCCGGCCGGGGCTGGACGGCTGCCTCGCCCGCCGGACCCGGGCCGGCATACGGTGAGGTCATGGCGCGCCCGGACTCCGGCGGCACCCCTGCGACGCTGGCCCTGACGCGGGCCGGGGTCGCGTATGCCGTGCACACCTACCAGCACGACCCCGCCGCGCCGTCGTACGGGCTGGAGGCGGCGCGGGCGTTGGGTGTCGAGGCGGCACGCGTCCTGAAGACCCTGCTCGTCGACACCGGCGCCGGGCTGGCGGTGGGCATCGTGCCCGTCGACCGCTCGCTGGACCTCAAGGCCATGGCTGCGGCGTTGCGGGCCAAGAAGGTCGCCATGGCCGACCCTCGGGCCGCGGAGCGCTCCACCGGCTACGTGGTCGGCGGCATCTCCCCCATCGGGCAGAAGCGGCGGCTGCCGACGGTTCTCGACGCCGGGGCGCTGGACCACCGGAGCGTGTTCGTCTCGGGTGGCCGCCGCGGGATGGACCTCGAGGTCGCGCCGGCCGACCTGGTGGACCACCTGGGCGCCGGCACGGCCCGCATCTCCCGCTGATCGCGCCGCCTACTCCCAGGGGGTCGACAGGACGACCGTCGTCCGGGTCGAGACGTTGGCGACCGCGCGGATCGTCCCGATCAGCTCCTCGAGGTCGGTGGGCGTGGCGGTGCGCACCTTGAGGATGTAGTGCTCGTCGCCGGCCACCGAGTGGCACTCCTCCACCGCGTCGAGATGACGCAGGCGGTCGGGGATGTCGTCGGGGGCAGCAGGGTCGAGGGGGGTCACCGAGATGAACGCCGTCATGGCCAGGCCGAGCGCGACCGGGTCCACCTGGGCGGTATACCCCTTGAGGACCCCACGCTGCTCCAGGCGTCGCACGCGCTGGTGCACCGCCGACGTCGACATGCCGAGCGCCTTGCCGAGATCGGTGTAGCTCATCCGGCCGTCGGCGCTCAGCTGCTCGACGATTCGCCGGTCTAGATCCTCCACGACGTGCAGCCTACGCAGAAGAATCTTCGTCCGCGCTCTGGCGGCTGACGTTTCGCCCGGCGCCGTCGCTGCCCGACGGCTCAGGCCCGTGCAACGATGGGCCATGCCGACCGGCCCCCGCCTCATGCTGCTCGACTCGGCCTCGCTGTACTTCCGCGCGTTCTACGGTGTCCCCGACCAGCGGCGGACACCGCAGGAGCCCCCGACCAACGCCGTGCGGGGCTTCCTCGACATGATCGCGACCCTGGTGCTGGCGCACCGGCCCAGCCATCTGGTCGCGTGCTGGGACAACGACTGGCGGCCGCAGTTCCGGGTCGACCTCATCGCCGGCTACAAGGCACATCGGGTCGCCGAGGGCGAGCCCACCGGTGCGGGCGGTGTCACGGAGGCCGTCCCCGACGACCTGTCCCCGCAGGTGCCGATCATCGTCGATGCCCTCCGGGCTCTCGGCATCGTCCGGCTCGGCGCCGACGGGTACGAGGCCGACGACGTCCTCGGCGCGCTGACCGAGCGCTACCGCGGCCGGTGGCCCGTCGACATCGTCACCGGCGACCGCGACCTGTTCCAGCTCGTCGACGACGCCGCACCGGTGCGGGTGCTCTACACCGCCAAGACCGGGGTGCGTGACGCCGAGCCGATCGACCAGGCGGCGCTGGTGGCGCGGTATGCCGTACCGACCGGGGACGCCTACGCCGACATGTCGATCCTGCGCGGCGACACCAGTGACGGGCTGCCCGGGGTGGCGGGGATCGGTGAGAAGACCGCGGCCCAGCTCATCGCGGCATACGGCTCGCTGGCCGGGCTGCGCGAGGCCGTCGACGCCGGCGACCCCGCGATCAAGGGAGCCCGCCGGGCCAACCTCGAGGCCGCGGCGGCCTACCTCGATGTCGCGCCCACCGTCGTGCGGGTCGCCAGGGACGCCCCGCTGGCCGACGTCGACCCGGCCCTGCCCAGCGCCGTGGCCGACGTCCGTCTGCTCAGCGAGCTGACCTCGGCGTACGGGCTGACCGGGCCGGTGAACCGGGTCCTCGCCGCCCTCGGCCTGGGCTGAGCGCCCTCAGGGACGGAACACGTCGGCGGCGGCCTGGATCCGACCGACGTAGGACGCCCACGACCGTGCATCGCCCTGCGCGTCGTGGTCGGTCCCGCCCTGGCCGTCGACGCCCTCCCGGAGAATGTCGGCGTGTCCGGCGTGCCGGGCGGTCTCGGCGACCACCCGCGTGAGCAGGTGGCCGAACGTCGTCACCCGGCGCTGCTCGGGCCACCACGACACCGAGGCGCGCGCCTCGAGCGGCAGCTGGACGAGGGACTCGTCGCTGTGCCGCCCGGCGGTGCGGTAGAGGTCGAGCAGCCACTCCCGGCTCTCCTGCGCCGTCGCCCACATGTCCGCCCCCTCCCACACCGAGCCGTCCTCCTCCCACGGCAGCACGACCGGAGCGGGCCGCCCGACCGAGTCCCCGAGGTAGCCGAGCTCGACGCCCGTGAGGTGCTTGACCAGGCCGAGCAGATTGGTGCCGCTCGGCGTCATCGGTCGCCGGGCGTCGTAGTCGGACAGCCCGTCGAGTGCCCGCAGCAGAGCGCCGCGGGACTCTTCGAGGTATCGGTGCAGGTCGGCCTTGAGCCCGGTCAACGTCGCGACGCCGGGCACCTCGGAGGGGGTCATCCCCCGACGCTACGGGCGTGCACCGACATCGGCGGGGGTCCCCGGCCCGCGCGGGACCCTCAGTCCAGGCGGTCGGCCGCGACGACGCCGCGCAGCACCGCGTCGACGGCCTTACGGGCCGTCCGGCGCAGAACCGGGTCGGTGGCCGCGTCACCGATCTGGTCCAGGAGGTCGACGATCTGCTTGCACCGCCGCACGAAGTCGCCGGCCGAGATGTCCCGGCCGCGCAGGACCGCGTCGAGCCGGGCCCCGCTCGCCCACCGGTGCACCATCCACGCCATCCCGGAGTCGGGAGCCCCCGTCGTGGGCAGCGCGTGCTCGTTCTCGAGGTCGTCGACCCGGCTCCACAGGCGCTGCATGTCGGTGAGGGCGCGGGCCACCTCCTCGGTCGGGAGCCGGGGCGAGAGATCGGCCTCGTCGCGCCGCGGCTCGTAGACGAGGGCCGACACACAGGCCGCCAGCCCCGGCGCGTCCAAACGCTTCCACACGTCGTGGCGCAGGCACTCGGCCGCCAACAGGTCACGCTCGGTGTAGAGGCGGCGCAGCCGCTGCCCCAGCTCGGTGACGGCCGTCCCGTCCTGGGTGAGGTAGCCGAGGCCGGCCAGGGCCGGCAGATCCGGTCGAAGGTCCGGGCCACCGTGTTCGTCCGCCCCTCGACCTTGCGCTGCAGCCCGACCGTCTCGCGCTTGAGGCGCCACCAGCGTTCGGCCCAGCGGGCATGCTCCTCCCGGTCGGGGCAGCGGTGGCACGGGTGGGCCCGCAGCTCGCGGCGCAGCTGCTCGACCCGGTCGTCGGTGCCCGCCGCGGCCGTCCCGCGCCGTCGCGCGGGGCGGCGGCTCGTGAGGCACCGCCGCCCGCATCGATGCTCGCGAGGTCGCGGCGGGACTTCGGCGACTTCGCGTTGAAGTCCCGGCCGACCCGGATCCGGGTCACCGGCTCGACCGGCTCGGGGACGTCGACCACCGTGAGGCGGCGCAGCTGACGGTCCTCGGTGACGACCGAGGGCCCCTGGGCGTGTCCGCCCTTGGTCGTGCGCGCCGGGGCGACGACGACGGCCCATCCGGCCCGCCGGCCCGCCGGGACCCGGAAGACGTCGCCGACCGGTCAGCGACTCCAGGCTGAGCGCCGCCTCCGCCCGACGGCTCGCTGACCGCTTCTTGGCGCCCTCCTTCTCGACGTCGGCGATCGCCCGCCGTAACGCGGCATACTCCCGGAAGTCGCCGAGGTGGCAGTGCATCGCCTCGGCGTAGCCGCCCAGCGCCTCCTCGTTGCGGCGCACCGTCGCCGGCCAGCCCGACGACGCCCCGGTCGGCCTGGAACTGGGCGAACGAGGTCTCGAGGATCTCCCGTGCGACGTCCCGGCCCACCTGGGCCACGAGGTTGACGGCCATGTTGTAGGTGGGCCGGAAGCTCGAGCGCAGCGGGTAGGTCCGGGTCGAGGCGAGGCCACCGACCGCGAGGGGGTCCAGGCCGCGGGTCCACAGCACCAGGGCGTGCCCCTCGATGTCGATGCCCCGGCGCCCGGCGCGTCCGGTGAGCTGGGTGTACTCGGCCGGGGTGATGTCGGCATGGGTCTCGCCGTTGAACTTCACGAGCTTCTCGAGGACGACGGTGCGGGCGGGCATGTTGATGCCGAGGGCGAGGGTCTCGGTGGCGAAGACCGCCTTGATCCGGCCCTGCGGTGAACAGCTCCTCGACGATCTCCCGGAACAGCGGCAGCATCCCCGCGTGATGGGCCGCGAACCCGCGCGTCAGCCCGTCGAGGAAGTCCCAGTAGCCGAGTACCGAGAGGTCCTCGTCGGCCAGGACATCGACCCGGTCCTCGACGAGGCGGCGGATCCGGTCCCCCTCCTGCTCGGGGATCAGGGTCGTCCCGGCGGCCAGGAGCTGGCCGACCGCGGCGTCGCAGCCCACCCGGCTGAACACGAAGGTGATCGCCGGCAGCAGCCCCTCGCGCTCGAGCTGCTCGACGACCTCGGCCCGCGTCGCGCCCCCGCCCGGTCGGCCGCCGCGGGCGAACCCGCGGCCACCAGGACCGCCGCCCGGCCCGCGGGGTACCCGGCCCCGGTGGCCCGCGCGGCCGCCGCGGGTTCCCGGCGTGGGGCGCGGGTCGGTGTCCCAGCGACCCCGCTGCTCCGCGTTGCGGATGGCCTCGACCAGGTGGGGGTTGAGCCGGGCGGGCCGTCCCGGGCCGCCCGAGCCGGCCGCGGGGTCGGCGTCGTCGGCGAAGAGGTCGAACATGGTGGTGCCGACGAGCATGTGCTGCCACAGCGGGACCGGACGGTGCTCCGAGACGATGACTGAGTGGTTGCCGCGGACCTCGGCGAGCCAGTCGCCGAACTCCTCGGCGTTGCTGACGGTGGCCGACAGCGAGATGACCTGCACATCCTCGGGGAGGTGGATGATGACCTCCTCCCACACCGCCCCCCGGAACCGGTCGGCGAGGTAGTGCACCTCGTCCATGACGACGAAGCCGAGGCCCTGCAGGGTGCTCGACCCGGCGTACATCATGTTGCGCAGGACCTCGGTCGTCATGACGACGACCGGGGCGTCGCCGTTGACCGACGCGTCGCCGGTCAGCAGGCCGACCCGGTCAGCGCCGTGCTGACGGACGAGGTCGTGGTACTTCTGGTTGGACAGTGCCTTGATCGGCGTCGTGTAGAAGGCCTTGCGTCCGGACGCCAGTGCGAGGTGGACGGCGAACTCCCCCACCACGGTCTTGCCGGCCCCGGTCGGCGCGGCGACGAGGACACCGCGGCCGGCCTCGACCGCCTCGCACGCCTGTACCTGGAAGTCGTCGAGTGGGAAGCCGAGCGACTCGGCGAACCGGCCCAGCTCGGAGCGGGCCCGCCGTCCGCGGGCGGCAGCCGCGGCATACCGCTCGGCGGGGGTGGACATGTCCCTCAGGCTACGTGAGCAGGGGTCTTCGCACCCCAAGACGGCCAGCGCGCCGACGGGCCCGCCGGCGGGGCCGGCGCTCAGGCGAGGATCGTGAGCGCGCCCGGGACGACCTCGAGGTCGAGCGGCAGGGGCGCGAACCGCTCGCCGTCGGCGTACCCGACGATCCCCGCGGCCTCGATGCGCACGTGGCGGCCCCGGATGACCTCGACCGCCGGGTGGGACATGTGTGCCCCGGAGTACACCTTGGGGAAGACCCGGAGGAACTCCACGATCCCGATCTCGTGCAGGACGAGGACGTCGGCCAGCCCGTCGTCGAACAGGGCTGTCGGGACGACCCTCATCCCGCCCCCGTAGGCCGGCCCGTTGCCGACGGCGACGAGCATGGCTGCGGTGTCGTGGCGGACGCCGTCGACCTCGAGGACGTAGTGGATGGGGCGGAAGACGGGCAGCTCGCGCAGGGTGGCGAGGTTGTAGCGCATCTTGCCCCGCGGCCACCGCCATCCGTTGGCGCGCTCGTTGACGACCGCGTCGAACCCGGCCGCGAGGACACCGACGAACCACTGGTGCATCTCCCCCGCTGTATGCCGCGTCGCGTCCACCGACCGGGTTGTGCCGAGGGCGATCCGGGCCACGGCCGCGGCGGGGTCCCGCACGGGCAGGCCGAGCTCGCGGGCGATGTCGTTGCCCGTCCCTGCCGCGATGATGCCGAGCGGGACACCGGTTCCGGCGCACACGTTGGCACCGAGGTGGGCCATGCCGTCGCCGCCGGCGACGACGAGGGAGTCGATCTCGCCCGCCGCGATGGCCCTGGTGGCCCGGTCCGACGCCTCCGCCGCGTCGGCGCCGCTCAGGTCGCGGACCTCCAGGCCCGCCGCGGCGAGCCGGTGGGCGGCCTCCTGGCCCATCCGCTCCCCGTTCCCCCGTCCCGCGGTGGGGTTGATGACGAGGCCGATCCGGGTGGTCATGGCCCGGACAGTACCGGCTCGCTGACCCGTGCGCGGCCGGGTCGAGCGGCGGTTCGCCGACGCGCCCGGCCTCAGATGGCCGAGGCCTCGTCGTCTGCGGTCTCGAGCCACTCCGGCCGGCGCTTGGCGCGACGTCGGTCGATGAGCCGGGCGACGAGGTAGGCGGCGAAGTAGAGCATGAGCAGCGGCCCGGCCAGGAGGAACATCGTGTAGGCGTCGGGGGTCGGGGTGGCGACCGCCGCGAAGACGAAGATGAGCACCACGGCGACCCGCCAGCCGCGGAGCATGAGGTGGCTCGGCAGGACGTGGGCGAGGTTGAGCCCGATCAGCAGGACGGGGAACAGTGCGGCCAGCCCGAAGACGAGGATGAACCGCATGACGAAGGTGAAGTAGTCGGTCGTCTGCTGGATGTTGGAGGCGCCTTGGGGGGTGAAGCCGTAGAGGATCTCGAGCGACTTCGGCAGGATCCAGTAGCCGAACCAGCACCCGGCCAGGAACAGCGGGACGATCGCGGCGACGAAGGCGAGCGAGGTCCGCTTCTCGCGGCGGGTCAGGCCCGGGACGATGAAGGCCCAGACCTGGTAGAGCCAGACCGGGCTGGACACCAGCACCCCCACGAAGATGGAGACGTTGACCTGGTTGCTGAAGGCGGCCGTGGCGTTGGCGAAGTTGAGGCTGATGAGGCTGTGGGGGTGCAGCTGCTTGTAGTCGGAGAACGGCTGCGAGAGCTTGTCGAAGATGAACTGGTACTGGGTGAAGCCGACGATGGCGAAGCCGATGACCGCGACCGCCGAGACGACCAGCCGGCGGCGGAACTCCAGCAGGTGCTCGCGCAGCGTCATCCGGCCCTCGGGGTCCCGAGGGCGGCGGCGGAGCCGTGCCATCTACCGGTAGCGGGCTGGTGCTGGTGCTAGGTCAGGCGCCGGGCCCGGACGGGTTGTCGGTCTTGGGGGCGTTCTCCTTGATGGGGTCGTCCCCGGTCGTCTCGGCCGTGCGGCGGACCGTCTCGCCCGGGACGGTCTCGCTGGACGCGCTCGATGTCGCGTCGCCCTTCATCTCGTCGATCTCCGACTTGAAGACCCGGGCGGAGCGACCCAGGCTGCGGGCGGCCTCGGGGAGCCGCTTGGACCCGAAGACCACCACGAGGACGACGATCAGCACGATGACGTGCCAGGGCTCGAGCCCGTTTCTGAACATGGAGGCTGCCTTTCGGGGTTGCCGGTGCGCATCAGTCTACGGCCCTGGACTGGCAGGACCGGTTCAGTTGGCCCGAGCCCACCCCGGCGGCCGCGCCGCAGACGTGCCTGCCGGGACGTCCGGGCGCCGCTAGCCGGCGTCGTCGGTGTAGGCAGCGAGGGCACGGGCCGCCCCCAGGCCCACCTCGGCGGTCAGCGACGCCGGGTCGAGGACGACTCCGCGCCCGCCGAGCCGCCACATGAGCCGGCGCAGCCAGGCCGTGTCGCCTGTGCGCAGCGTCACGACCAGAGCGCCGTCGTCGGTCGCCGTCACCGACTCGACGGGGTAGTAGTCGCTGACCCAGCGGGCGCTCGGCGAGAGCCGCACCGTGACCAGGAGGTCGTCCGGAGCCGGCCGGAACACTCCCTCGCTGAGGTCGCGCACCCGAGCCTGTTCCGGTGGTGTCCCGTCGACGTCGAGCACCCGAAGGGACTCGATGCGGTCCATCCGGAACATCCGGGTGTCCTGGGCCCGGTGACACCAGCCCTCGAGGTACCAGTGGCCGTCGAGGCTGACCACGCGCATCGGGTCGACGTCACGTTCGGTGCTCTCGTCCCGGCTCGGGACGAGGTAGCGCAGGTGCAGCCGGCGGTGTCTCTCGACGCCCTCCCGGGCCCGGGCGAGCAGGTCCGCGTCGATGCCGCCCTCGATCTCGACGAGCACCCGTCCCGCCCCCTCGGCGGCGGACCCGGCGGTCCCGGCCAGCTTGGCCAGGGTCCGCTCCACCGCCTCGCGCTCCCCCAGACCGGGGACGTCGAGCAGGGCGCGCAGCCCGACCATGAGGGTGACGGCCTCGTCACGGCCCAGCCGCAGCGGCCTCGCGATGGCCTCGGCGTTGGAGACGTAGACCTGGCCGCCCTCCCAGCGAGCGTCGATGAGCTCGTCGGGCATCTGCCCGTAGCCACAGAGGAAGAGCAGGTTGAGGTCGGCCTCGAGCTGGGCGGGCGTGACCCCGAGCCCCGCGGCGGCCTCCTCGAGGTGGATGCCCTGCCGGTTGACCAGCCAGGGGACCATCGTGAGCAGCCGGGAGAGCCGGCTCGTGGCGGTCTCGGGCGCCGAGTGCGCGTTCACGGCAACGCCCCGTGGGCCGCGGCGGCGCCGGTGAGCCGGCGCACGACGGCCTCGACGAGCTCGGCAGGCTCCTGCGCGACGACGTCCGGGCCGTAGCCGCACAGCTCCTCGGCCAGCTGCTCCAGCTCGGTGTAGAGGATCCGGAGTGCATCCCATCCGGGCGGTGCGGTGCCCGAAGGGGCCTGCGCCCGTCGCCGAAGGCCCTGCCCCGCGCCGTCGCGGACCCGGACGACGGCCGTCCTCGGCGGCACAGGCGCCGATGCGGAGCCCTGGATCATCTCGTGGGCCCGGTGGTCCTCCGGCACGGCGTAGGAGCCCGGAGCGCCGTCGGGGCGGACCGCGCCGACGATGCGCGACAGCCGGAACACCCGGGGGGCGTCGCGGTCGAGGTCGAAGCCGTTGAGGTACCACCGGCCGTGCCACGAGGCCAGGGTCCACGGCTGGACCCGGCGGGTCATCGCGTCCTGCGCGTCGGGACGCCGGTAGTCGAACCGGACCGGCACCTGGCGCAGCACGGCGTCCTTGACCGCGTCGAAGGCCGGCTCCGCCGTGCGCAGCCGGGGCTCGATCCCGATGAGCGAGCCCTCGTCCCGCTCCACCCCGGCGGCCCGGAGCTTGCGCAGGGCCTGCGCCGCGGGTCCGGCGAGCGAGGCCTGGGCCCACGTGCGGCTGGCCAGGCCCAGCACCGCCAGCTCGTCGGGCTCGAAGGAGATGTCCGGCAGCGCGTAGTCCCGCTCGTGGATCCGGTAGCCCGGCTCGTCCTCCCAGAGGCTGTCGATCTCCTCGGTCACCAGGGGTACGCCGAGCTCGCGCAGCTCGTCCTTGTCGCGCTCGAACATCCGGTCGAAGGCCTCGGTCGACGCGGCGCTGCCGTACTGCGGCACGAGCTCGCGGATCTTGCTCTTGGGCAGCGGCCGGCGGGTGTACAGCAGCACGAGGACGAGGTTGAGCAGCCTCTCGGTCTTGGCGGCCGGACCCGGTGCTGCCCTCATGGCGAGAGACGCTACCCGACGCGCGCGCCCGTCCATGGATACGCTGCCGCACGTGATGCAGTGGCGCGCGGGCACCGTCCTCCACGAGATCCGGCGGTGGCCGGGGGCGGTCGAGTATGCCGTGCGCCTGGACGGTGCGGCGGCGCCCGCCCCAGGGGACGAGCCGCCCGAGGTACGGGCCCTGGCCTACACCGCGATGGTGGGGGTCCCCGAGACCGGCGACAGGGTCCTGCTCAACGCCTCGGCCCTGCTCAGGGGCCTGGGCACCGGCGGTCTCGCCTTCGTCGTGGCGGTCCCCGACCGGCTCCCCGAGGACCCCGAGGGGGGTCCCGGCCACATCGTCAAGGCCCGCTACACGCCGCTGCAGCAGATGTTCCTCGCGGTCGACGAGCAGGACAGCCCCCACCACGACGTCCTTGCGGATGCGGACTCGGTCGATGGGATGCCCGTCGTCGCCGCCGACCTCCACTCCGCGCTGCCGGCGGTGCTCGCCGGGCTGCGCGCCGACCGGCCGGGAGTACGGGTCGTCTACGTGATGACGGACGGCGGTGCCCTGCCGATCGCCTTCTCGCGCACGGTCGCCGGCCTGCGCGAGGCGGGCTGGCTCGGCGCCACCGTCACGGTCGGCCAGGCGTTCGGGGGCGACCACGAGGCCGTCAGCGTCCACACCGGCCTGCTGGCCGCCCGCCACGTGCTGGGCGCCGACGTCGTCGTCGTCGGCCAGGGGCCGGGCAACGTCGGCACCGGGACCCGCTGGGGCTACTCCGGGGTGGCCGTCGCCGAGGCCCTGAACGCAGCGCACGTCCTCGGGGGGCGCCCCGTCGCGTGCCTGCGGGTCTCGCAGGGCGACCGGCGAGAACGGCACCGCGGGATCTCGCACCACAGCACCACGGCATACGGCCGCGCCCTCCTCGGCGTCGCCGCGGTGCCCGTCCCCGCCCTGGACGGCGAGATCGGCGACCTCGTCCGCGCCCAGGCCGGCGAGATGGCGGCCTCGGCAGCGGCCCCGCTCGAGCTGGTCACCGTCGGTCTCGAGGGCCTATGGGCGGCACTTCAGGCGTGCCCGGTCCCCCTGTCGACCATGGGCCGCGGGCTCGACGAGGACCCGGCGGCGTTCCTCGCCGCTGCGGCCGCCGGCCGGTATGCCGCGTCGCTGCTGCCGTGACCGGGCAGCGGGTCAGCGGACGTCGACGAGGTCCACGACGAAGATGAGGGTCTCGCCCGGGGCGATCGCGGCCCCGGCGCCGCGGTCCCCGTAGGCGAGGTGCGCCGGGATGACGAGCTTGCGCCGACCGCCGACGAGCATGCCCTCGATGCCCTGGTCCCAGCCCTGGATCACCTGCCCGACGCCGAGCCGGAAGTCGAGCGGTGCCCCGCGGTCCCACGAGGCGTCGAACTGCTCACCGGTCGAGTACGCCACCCCGACGTAGTGGGTCCGCACCGTCGAGCCGGCTGCGGCCTGCGCCCCGTCACCCACGGTGATGTCCTCGATCACGAGCTCCTCGGGCGGGGCGTCGCTGGGGACGTCGACCTCGGGCTTGGTCGTCGTGGGGTCGAAGGGCATGGCTCTCCTTGGGGTGGGCGGGGATCGGACGGGCGGACGGCTGGGCGGACGCGCCGGTCAGTACGCCGCGAGGATGTCGATGACGAAGACGAGGGTGTCGGTGCCGCTGATGGTAGGCGGGTTGCCGGCGGAGCCATAGCCGTCCGATGGGGGCACGACCAGCAGCAGCCGGCTGCCGACCGTCTTGCCGACGACGCCCTTGTCCCACCCCGGGATCACCTGTCCCGAACCGGCGGCGAACTCGAAGTACGGCTGGTCGCTGTGCTGGGCGCTCGCGTCGAAGACCGTGCCGTCCTTCCACAGCACGCCGGTGTACGTGACCCGGACCGTCTGGCCCTTGGCCACCGTGGGCCCGGCGCCGGTGATGAGCGGCTGCACCACGAGCTTGGTCGGCGGCTTGGCCCCCTTGGGCATGGTGATGGTCGCCGCCTTGCCCTCGGTCATCGTGACGGTGGGCAGCCCCTTCTTGGGTGCCACGACCGCCCCGGTCGCGCTCGGCAGGGGAACGGTCGTCGAGATGAGGTCGACGAGGAAGACGACCGTGTCAGTGCCCCCGATGCCGAGCGTGCTGTTGCCCTGCGACCCGAAGGCGTCGGCGGGTGGAGAGGCCACGAGCAGCCGGGAGCCGATCTTCTTGCCGGGGAGCTGGGACTTGAGCGAGGGGAACAGGTCGCTGGCGCCGAGGTCGAGGCCGACCGGCGCCGCGTCCCACGTGCTCGTCGCGACCTTGCCGTCCTTGCCGTTGAGGATGAGCGCGTTGATGGTCACGAGGTCCGTCGCCTCGAGGGTGGGGCCGTCGCCCTCGGTGATGACCCGCGTGCTGGTCTTCGAGACGGCGAGCGGGGTGGGGCTGAGCGTGACGGTGGGTGCCTTGGCCGCGTCCGTGCCGCTCACCGTGACCTTCGCGAGGGGGTCGGTGCCCGAGGACGACGACGCGCTGCCGCTGCACCCCGTCGCGGCCAGCGCGAGGGCGAGGACGGCGGCCACGGGCAGGGCCTTGCGGACGGAGAACACGAGACGGACCTCGATCGGTGGACGGGAGTAACCGGGTGCAACCCTAACGGCCCCAGCCGTGTGCCCCGCACGCGCGCCGGCCGGCACCCCCTGCCGTCGCGGCCAGGGCGCAGCTGCCCGGGTCCACCCCCGGCGGCCGCGGGGGGCCGCGGCCCCTAGGAGCGCATCCCGTCGATGAGCCGGTCGACCCGCGGGTCCTCGCTGGCGAAGGGGTCCTTGCACAGGACGGTCCGCTGCGCCTGGTCGTTGAGCTTGAGGTGGACCCAGTCGACGGTGAAGTCGCGGCGGTTCTCGGAGGCGGCCTTGACGAAGCGGCCGCGCAGCCGTGCCCGGGTCGTCTGCGGCGGCACGACCTTGGCCTCGAAGATCACCGGGTCGGTCACCGCCCGGGCCACCCGCCCGCGCCGCTGGAGGAGGTAGAACAGCCCGCGCTCGCGGTCGATGTCGTGGTAGGCGAGGTCGATCTGGGCCAGGCGGGGGTGCTCCAGGCCCAGGTCGTGCCGGGCGGCATACTCCTCGATCAGCCGGTACTTGATGACCCAGTCGATCTCGGTGTCGACCAGGCCCAGGTCGTCGGTCTCGATGGCGGTCAGGGTCCGCCCCCACAGCTCGAGAACGGCCTTGTGCGCCGGGTCGTCGGTGCCCTGGCGCTCGACGAACTCGCTCGCCTTGGCGAGGTACTCGCGCTGGATGTCCAGTGCCGTCATCGTCATCCCGTTGGCGAGGCGGACGGCGCGGCGGCCGGTCATGTCATGGGAGATCTCCCGGATCGCCCTGATGGGGTTCTCCAGCGTCATGTCCCGGAGTGGGATCCCGGCCTCGACCATCCGCAGCACGAGGTCGCACGAGCCGACCTTGAGCATCGTCGTCGTCTCGGACATGTTCGAGTCCCCGACGATGACGTGCAGCCGGCGGTAGCGCTCGGCGTCCGCGTGCGGCTCGTCCCGGGTGTTGATGATCGGCCGGCTGCGGGTCGTCGCCGACGACACGCCCTCCCAGATGTGGTCGGCGCGCTGGCTCACAGCGTATGCCGCCCCCTTGGACGAGACGACGAGCTTGCCGGCGCCGCAGGTGAGCTGGCGGCTGATGAGGAAGGGCAGCAGACCGTCGGACAGCGCTTGGAACTCCCCGGTGCGCGCGACCAGGTAGTTCTCGTGGCACCCGTAGGAGTTGCCCGCGGAGTCGGTGTTGTTCTTGAACACGTAGATGTCACCCGCGACCTCGTCCTCGGCGAGTCGCTGCTGGGCGTCGGCCGCCAGGGCCTCGACCACCCGCTCCCCCGCCTTGTCGTGGGCGACGAGCTGGAGGACCGAGTCACACTCGGGGGTGGCGTACTCGGGATGCGAGCCCACGTCGAGGTAGAGACGCGCCCCGTTGCTGAGGAACACGTTGCTCGACCGGCCCCAGGCCACGACCTTGCGGAACAGGTGCCGGGCGACCTCGTCGGGGGTGAGCGTGCGCTGGCCACGGGTCAGGCAGGTGATGCCGTACTCGTTCTCGATGCCGAAGATCCGCCGCTCCATGACCGCACTCTAGGCGTGGATGCTTAGTGCCGCCTCAGTCCAGCAGCGGCGCGCCCCGGCCGAGCCGCGCTGGCCACCCGCCGCGACCGGTCAGTCCGGGTCGTCGTCCTCGTCGCCGACCGGGGCGTCGATCGTCGGGTCCTCGGTGCTCAGCAGCCGCTCCAGCAGGTGCCCGGTGACCCGGCGGAACGTCCGCCTCGGGCGGTTGCGGTCGAGGACCGCCACCTCCAAAGATGCGGCGGTGAGCTCCCGGTCGGGGCCTCCGGCCGGGTCCTTGCCGAGCAGTCCCACGGCCAGGGCCAGGGCGTCGGCGAGGGTCATCCCCTCGCGATAGCCCTCGCGCAGGCCGACGTCGATCTGCTCGGCGGCGCCGCCCATCACGACGAACCCGTGCTCGTCGGCCACCGAGCCGTCGTACGTCAGCCGGTAGATCTGGTCGTGCTCGGGGCTCGTGCCGACCTCGGCCACGACGATCTCGACCTCGTAGGGCTTGGACTCCTGGGTGAAGACAGCCCCGAGGGTCTGGGCGTAGGCGTTGGCGAGCCCCCGGGCTGTCACGTCCGAGCGGTCGTAGGAGTACCCGCGCAGGTCCGCGTAGCGCACGCCCGCCACCCGGAGGTTCTCGAACTCGTTGTACTTGCCGACGGCGGCGAACCCGATCCGGTCGTAGATCTCGGAGACCTTGTGCAGGCTGCGGCTGGGGTTCTCGGCGACGAACGCTATGCCATGGTCGTGGCCGAGGACGATGACCGAGCGGCCGCGGGCGATGCCCTTGCGGGCGAAGTCCGCCCGATCCTTCATCAGCTGCTCGGGCGAGACGTAGAACGGCATGCTCGCGGTCATCGCGCACCCCCCGGGTTGCCGACCCGGTCGGCGACGATCGCATCCACCACCGGCTCGATGTCGCTCGGGTCGACGAAGCCGGCGCCGGCCTCGTCGACGGTCGCGACCGTCGGCCAGATCCGCCGCCCCACGTCCGGGCCACCCGTGGCCGAGTCGTCGTCGGCGGCGTCGTAGAGCGCCTCCACGGCGACCCGGACCGCGCCGCCCCGGTCCAGACCGGGCTTCCACAGCTTCTTGAGCGCCCCGCGGGCGAAGAGCGAGCCGGACCCCACGCTGTGATGGTCGTGCTCCTCGTAGCAGCCGCCGGTCACGTCGTAGGAGAAGATCCGCCCCCGGGCACCGCCGACGTCGAACCCGGCGAAGACCGGGACCACGCTCAGCCCCTGCATCGCCATCCCGAGGTTGCCGCGGATCATCGAGGCCAGCCGGTTGGCCTTGCCCTCGAGGGACATCAGCGCGCCCTCGATCTTCTCGTAGTGCTCGAGCTCGACCTGGAACAGCCGGACGAGCTCGATGGCCAGCCCCGCGGTCCCGGCGATGCCGACGACGGAGAACTCGTCCGTGGCGAAGACCTTCTCCATGTCGCGGTTGGCGATGAGGTTGCCCATCGTGGCCCGGCGGTCACCCGCCATGAGCACGCCCCCGGCATACGACAAGGTGACGATCGTCGTGCCGTGCGGGACCTCCAGCGCGGTGCCGGCCGGCAGCGGCCGGTGGGAGGGCAGCAGGGCGGGAGCGTGAGCGCCGAGGAACTCGGTGAACGAGGACGAACCGGGCACGAGGTAGGCCGCGGGGAGCCGGAAGGGTTCGGCGGACGGGCTCACTGGCCGCCCTTCTGGACGAACCCGCGGACGAACTCCTCCGCGTTGGACTCGAGCACTCCGTCGATCTCGTCGAGGATGGTGTCGATGTCGCTGTCGAGCGCCTCCTTGGCCGCGGCGGGCGCCGACGCTGCGGGCTCGGGAGCGTCGTCCGGGCCGTCGTCGCGACGCTGGGGCTTGACCTGCTCCTGACCGGCCATGGCTCCTCCTGATCCGTCAGTGGTGGCGCGGGGTGCCACCGCGGGATGGTGCGTACCCGTCGAGCCTAGTCTTTGCGCCTGTCAGCGCCGACCAGTCGGCTCAGCCGTCGGGCGCGGCGAGGGCCGCGAGCAGCGTCGCGGCGTCGGGCGCCGCCTCGACGAGCTCGCCGACCGCCGCCCGGGTCCCGCGCAGCGGCTCGAGCATGGGGATGCGCTGCAGGCTGCGCGATCCGGGCAGGTCGAAGATGAGCGAGTCCCACGAGGCGGCCACGACCTCGGCCGGGAACCGCCGCAGGCAGGTCCCCCGGAACCAGGCCCGCGTGTCCTCCGGTGGCATGGTCACGGCCCGGCGGACCTCCTCGTCGGGGACGAGGACCTCGAAGCGGCCGGCCGCGTGCATCCGGTGGGCGATCCCGCGGTCGGCCCGCACGTCGGACCACTGGATGTCGACGGCCCGCAGCCGGGGGTCGCTCCAGTCGAGCCCGTCACGGTCCTGGTAGCCCTGCAGCACGGCGAGCTTGGCCACCCAGTCGACCTCTCGGAGGGCCTCCATCGGGTCGCGGCCGAGGTGGTCGAGCACGGTCCCCCACCAGCCCATGACCTCGACGGTGTCGGCGTCCGTCTCGCCGGCATACCGCTGCTCGAGGTAGCCGGCGGCGAGGTCGCGGTAGGTCTCGAGCAGCTCCAGCGCGGTCAGGGTGCGGCCGTCGCGGAGCCGGATCTTGGTGGCCAGGGTCGGGTCGTGCGAGACCGCCTGGAGCGTCGCCACGGGGTGGTCGACGCTGAGGTCCTGGTCGATGAAGCCGTCCTCGATCATCGCCAGCACCAGCGAGGTCGTCCCCGTCTTGAGCAGGTTGGCGACATCGCAGTGGTTGGCGTCGCCGATGATGACGTGCAGCCGGCGGTAGAGCTCGGCATCGGCGTGCGGCTCGTCCCGGGTGTTGATGATCGGTCGCTTGAGGGTGGTCTCGAGTCCGACCTCGACCTCGAAGAAGTCGCTGCGCTGGGCGATCTGGAAGCCCGGGGTCCGTGAGTCCACGCCGATCCCCACCCGCCCCGAGCCGCACATGACCTGGCGGACGACGAAGAAGGGGATGAGGTGGGTGACGATGTGGGCGAACGGGGTGCGCCGGGACATGAGGTAGTTCTCGTGGGTGCCGTAGGAGGCTCCCTTGCCGTCGCTGTTGTTCTTGTAGAGGTTGAGCCCCGGCGGCACCTTCGAGAGCTGCGCGACCGCCTCGCGCATGACGAGCTCCCCCGCGCGGTCCCAGGTCACGGCCGCCCTCGGCGTCGTCACCTCGGGCGAGCTGTACTCGGGGTGGGCGTGGTCGACGTAGAGGCGCGCTCCGTTGGTGAGGACGACGTTGGCCAGGGTCGGGTCCTCCAGGTCGGTCAGCTGGCTCGGGTGGGCCGCCCCCCGGCCCATGTCGAAGCCTCGGGCATCGCGCAGCGGCGCCTCGTCCGCATAGTCCCAGGACGCCCGGGTGGGACGGCGCCCGGTGCTCGCGGCGTACGCGCTGACGACGTCGCCGGAGCGGACCATGGGGTTGGCGGTCGGGTCGCCGGGCACCGAGATGCCGTACTCGGTCTCGATGCCCATCACGCGCCTCACCGTCATGACTCGACCATAAGGGAGGGGCTAGGCTTCGCCGCATGCGGGACATCGTGGTCTTCTCCGGGAGCGCCCACCCGCGCCTCGCCGCCCAGATCTGCGACCAGCTGGGTGTCCCCCTCTCCGAGAGCGACATCACCCGGTTCAGCAACGACTGCCTCCAGGCACAGCTGCTGGCCAACTGCCGACAGCGTGACGTCTACATCGTCCAGCCGCTGATCCCGCCGACCCAGGAGCATCTCATGGAGCTGCTCCTCATGATCGACGCCGCGCGAGGGGCGTCGGCGGGGCAGATCACCGCGGTCATCCCCCACTTCGCCTACGCGCGCTCGGACAAGAAGGACGCCTCCCGGATCTCCCTCGGGGGGCGTCTCGTCGCCGACCTGCTGGCGACGGCCGGAGCCCACCGCGTCCTGACCATGACCCTGCACGCCCCGCAGGTGCACGGCTTCTTCAGCGTCCCGGTCGACCACCTCACGGCGCTCGGAGTCCTCGCCGGGCACTTCCGCGGCACCGACCTCGACAACTCCATCGTCATCTCCCCCGACCTCGGCAACGCCAAGGAGGCCACGCAGTTCGCCCGGCTGCTCGGTCTACCGGTCGCGGCCGGCAGCAAGCGTCGGCTGGGCGACGACCGCGTCGTCATCGACTCCATCGTGGGCGACGTCGAGGGCAAGCGGGCGATCATCCTCGACGACGAGATCGCCACCGGCGGCTCCATCGTCGAGCTCCTCGACCGGCTCAAGGACGTCGGGTGCACCGAGGCCGCGGTGGCGTGCACCCATGGGCTCTTCGCCGGGCCGGCGGTGGCGCGGATGCGCCACCACCCGATGATCTCCCAGGTCGTCACGACCGACACGGTCCCGGCCCCGAGCGGCTGGGCCCAGCTCCAGGTGCGCTCGATCTCGGGCCTGTTCGCCGAGGCCATCAAGCGCATCCACGCCGGGAAGTCGGTGAGCAGCCTCTTCGACGGGGTCGACCCGACGCATGCCCCGCCACAGCGGTCGCTGTTCGACAAACCGGGCTCCTGACCGCCGCCGGCGGCGGCGTGACGCAGCCCCGCCCGGCTCGGGCCGTAGGGTCCTCGTCGTGAGCTCCCTCGTCGCCGCCGTGCTCGACGCCCTTCTCGTCATCGCCTTCGCGGCGATAGGTCGGCGCAGCCACGCTGAGGGCCTCACCCTCGGCGGCGTGGCCCAGACCGCCTGGCCCTTCCTCGCCGGGACGCTCGCCGGCTGGGTCGTCGGGTCGCTGACCCTGTCCGCTCCCGCTCGCTCGCTGACCTTCGCGGTGGTGGTCCTCGTGGCAACGGTGGTCGTGGGCATGCTGCTGCGGGTGGTCGGCGGAGCCGGGACGACCGTCTCGTTCGTCCTCGTCGCGACGGCCGTGCTGACGGTCTTCCTGCTCGGCTGGCGGCTCATCGCCCGGTGGGTCGACTGAGGTCGCTCCGTCGAGCCGCTCGTGGTCGCCGCCGGGATCCCGGCGGGGTCGCGAGCACCCGGCGGCAGGCCGCTGCGGGACGGGCTAGAGGTACTGGCCGGTGTTGGCCACCGTGCTGATCGAGCGGCCGGGCTCGGAGCCCTCCTTGGTCTTGATGAGCGTGCGGATGTAGACGATCCGCTCGCCCTTCTTGCCCGAGATCCGCGCCCAGTCGTCGGGGTTGGTCGTGTTGGGGAGGTCCTCGTTCTCCTTGAACTCATCGAGGCAGCTCTGCAGGAGGTGGTCGACGCGCAGGCCCTTCTGCCCGGTGGTCAGCAGGTCCTTGATCGCCATCTTCTTGGCGCGGTCGACGATGTTCTGGATCATGGCCCCGGAGTTGAAGTCCTTGAAGTACAGGATCTCCTTGTCGCCGCCGGCGTAGGTCACCTCGAGGAACTGGTTCTCCTCCTCCTCCGAGTACATCCGGGTGACGACCGCCTCGATCATCGCCTCGACCGTCGCATCCGGGGAGCCACCGTTGACCTCGACGTCGTCGGCGTGCAGGGGCAGGTCGGGGACGAGGTACTTGCTGAAGATGTCGGTGGCGCTCTCGGCGTCGGGACGCTCGATCTTGATCTTCACGTCGAGCCGCCCCGGCCGCAGGATGGCCGGGTCGATCATGTCCTCGCGGTTGCTGGCGCCGATGACGATGACGTTCTCGAGCCCCTCGACGCCGTCGATCTCCGAGAGCAGCTGGGGCACGATCGTCGTCTCGACGTCGGAGGAGACACCCGACCCGCGGGTGCGGAACAGGCTGTCCATCTCGTCGAAGAACACGACCACGGGGAAGCCCTCGTTGGACTTCTCCCGGGCTCGCTGGAAGATCAGCCGGATGTGCCGCTCGGTCTCGCCGACGTACTTGTTGAGCAGCTCGGGGCCCTTGATGTTGAGGAAGTAGCTCTTACCCGCCGGGCGGCCCTCCTTCTCGGCGATCTTGCGCGAGAGCGAGGCGGCGACCGCCTTGGCGATCATCGTCTTGCCACACCCGGGGGGACCGTAGAGCAGCACTCCCTTGGGTGGCTTGAGCCGGTGTTCGGTGTAGAGGTCGGGATGCAGGTAGGGCAGCTCGACGGCGTCGCGGATCGCCTCGATCTGACCGGCCAGGCCGCCGATGTCCTCGTAGGCGATGTCAGGGACCTCCTCGAGGACGAGGTCGGCCACCTCGGCCTTGGGGACGAGCTCGTAGACGAAGCCGCTGCGCGACTCGAGCATGAGGGCGTCGCCGATCCGCAGGCGTTCGCCCACCAAGGAGGCGGCCACCCGGCATACCCGCTCCTCGTCGGCGTGGGCGATGACGAGGACGCGGTCCTCGCCCAGCAGCTCCTTGATGAGCACGACCTCGCCGGTGCGCTCGTAGCCGTGGGCCGCCACGACGTTCATCGCCTCGTTGAGCATGACCTCGCGGCCGACGACGAGGTCGACGGACTCGACGGCCGGGCTCACCGCGACGTGCATCTTGCGGCCCCCGGTCAGGACGTCGACGGTGCCGTCCTCGAAGGTCTCGACGACGATGCCGTATGCCGCGGGCGGCTGGCCGAGCCGGTCGACCTCCGCCTTGAGGGTGACGATCTGCTCGCGCGCCTCCTTGAGGGTCCGCACGAGGCGCTCGTTCTGGGCGGAGACGGTCGAGATCTGGGATCGCAGCTGGATGAGGGTGCGCTCCAGCTCGCGGACCTGGGCGGGACTCGCCGCGCCCCGGTTGCGCAGGGCGCCGATCTCCTGCTCGAGGCGGGCGCGTTCGGCCTCGAGGCGTTCGCGCTCGACGCCGGGCTCACCGATGGCTGCGGGCTCCGCTGGGCCGTCCATGTCGCTCATGGCGCCTCCTCGGGTCGACGGCCGACCACCGTTGAGGGTGGCCTCAGGTCGACCCTAACTCGCCGACCTGGCCGGCGCTCGGAGGTTCGAGGATCGAGCGCCGCACGCGGCGTACCCGCTTCTCGGACGGGACGCGCTCACCGAGGGCCTCCGGGCTCCACGGCTGCTCCTGCTCGGGCTCGGCCTCGTACCCCCGGCCGGGCCGCCGTTTGCGCAGCGGCGGGGCGACGCCGTCCGCGAGCCGCCGGGTGGTGACGAGGAACCCGGTGTGCCCGTGCATCCGGTGCTCGGGACGGACGGCCAGGCCCTCGAGGTGCCAGCCGCGCACGATGGACTCCCAGGCCTGCGGTTCGGTGAAGGTGCCGTGGTCGCGCATGCCCTCGGCGACCCGGGACAGCTGGGTGGTCGTGGCGACGTAGCAGATGAGCACCCCACCGGGCGCCAGGGCCGCCGAGACGACGTCGAGGCACTCCCAGGGGGCGAGCATGTCGAGCACCACCCGGTCCACGCTGCCGTCAGCGAGGTGGACCGGCAGCGCCTCGACGAGGTCGCCGACCGTGACGCTCCACGCCGGGTGGTCGGTGCCGAAGAACGCCCGCGCGTTGGCCTGGGCGATGTCGGCGAAGTCCGCACGGCGCTCGAAGGAGTGCACGCGCCCCTCCTCCCCGACCGCCCGCAGCAGCGACATCGACAGCGCTCCGGACCCCACGCCGGCCTCGACGACGACGGCGCCCGGGAAGACGTCGGCCATCATGACGATCTGGCCGGAGTCCTTGGGATAGACCACCGCGGCGCCGCGCGGCATCGACATGACGTAGTCGGACAGGAGAGGCCGCAGCGCGAGGTGCTCGGTGCCGACCGTGTTGGTCACGGTCGACCCGTCCGGCTTACCGATGAGGTCGTCGTGACGGATGTGGCCGTGGTGGGTGTGGAACTCCTTGCCGGCTCCGAGGGTGATGGTGTGCAGGCGCCCCTTGGGGTCGGTGAGCTGGACGCGCTCACCCTCCTGGAACGGTCCGCGCCGTCGGTCGGCACCGGTGGCTGTCATGGCCGGTGAGTCTAGAGCGCGCGCAGGGCGTCGTTGATGGCGTCCCCCGTCGCGAGCCCGTATGCCGCTCCGCCGCGCGTGACGACGACGACGCCGACCCCCGTGGCCTGGATCGCCTGGACCAGGTCGGTGACGTCGTCGTCCGGCCCGGCCTCGACGACGTTGCCGTCGGGGACGCGGGTCATGATCGAGGAGATGGGGTCCTCCGGGCCGGGGCCGGCGGCGACGCGGGCGGTCACGAGGGTCGGCCGGCCGGTCTCGTCGAGGCCGATCGGGACGGCGCTCGCGCCCTCGAGCTGCCCCAGCGGCGTGCGCTGGTCGACGACGACGACCGGCTGCAGCACGTCGCGCACCCGGACCCCTGCCAGCAGGCGGCGGGCCCGGCCCACCCGGATGGCGCCGGTCGCGCCCTGCCACATGAAGGCGCCGATGAGCAGCGTCCACACGAGCGAGGACGCCGCCGGCCGGTCGCCCCGCAGGTAGGGCAGGACGAGGAAGTAGCCGGCGACGACGAGGGTGACGATGCGGCCGCTCCAGCCGCCGGCGACCAGACCCAGGTCGCGGCGCCCGGTGACCCACCAGACCGCGGCGTCGACGATCTGGCCCCCGTCGAGGGGCAGGCCGGGCAGCAGGTTGAAGCCCGCCAGGAGCAGGTTGACCAGGGCGAAGCCACTGACGATGTAGCTCGAGGTCCCGTCGGGGATCTCCGCGCCGGCGGCGTAGGCCATGGCGGCGAGCCCGAGGTTGGCCAGCGGACCCGCCACCGAGATGACGGCCGAGCGTCCCGGGGTCGACAGCCGCCCGTCGTAGGCCGTATGCCCGCCCCACAGGTCGGCCACGATGCGGTGCACCTCGATGCCGAACGAGCGGGCCGCCAGGGCGTGTGCCCCCTCATGGACGAGGACCGCGACCAGCAGGCCGACGGCGTAGACGGCGCCGACGAGGTAGCCCGCGGCGCCCATCCCCGTGTTGGCACTGCCGACGATGGCGATGACGACCGCCGCCATGACGAGCCAGCTCGCCCCGATGTAGACCGGGACCCCGCCGACCCGCGCGATGACCATCCCCGCCCCGGACCGGGTCGTGGGCGCGGCGCTCGACGGGGCCTGGCTCATGCCAGGACCCTACGCGAGGTGCCAGTGGTCCGGCTGTGCACGGTTCGCGCCGCCGACGGCATACTTGACCCCTGGGCCGGCGAGCGGCGTACCGCCGCCCGCCCCCAGCCCCGCCCCCACCGAGGACCGATGTGACCGACTCGACCTACACCCCCACCCACCGGCCCGACGCGACCGAGGCCCTGAGCGCCGTCATGCGCCGCCGGGTGCTCGTTCTCGACGGCGCCATGGGGACGCTGATCCAGCGCGAGGGGCTGTCCGAGGAGGACTTCAGGGGCGGGCGGTTCGCCGACTGGCCGAGCGACCTGCGGGGCAACAACGACCTGCTCAGCCTCACCCAGCCAGAGGTCGTCGCCGGCATCCACCGGGCCTACCTCGAGGCGGGCGCCGACCTCGTCGAGACGAACACCTTCAACGCCCAGGCGGTCTCCCTGGCGGACTACGACATGTCCGCCCTGGCCTACGAGATGAATGTCGCGGCCGCCTCGCTCGCCCGCCGGGAGTGCGACGCGATGCAGGCCCGGACCCCCGACCGGCCGCGGTGGGTCGTCGGGGCACTGGGGCCGACGAACCGTACGGCGTCCATCTCGCCCGACGTCAACGACCCGGGAGCCCGCAACATCGGGTTCGAGGAGCTCGCCGCGGCCTACCACGAGCAGGCCAAGGGCCTCGTCGACGGGGGCGCCGACGTCCTCATGATCGAGACGATCTTCGACACCCTCAACGCCAAGGCGGCGATCTTCGCGGTCGAGACGCTCTTCGAGGAGTACGGCCGGCGCTGGCCGGTGATGATCTCCGGCACCATCACGGACGCATCCGGACGGACCCTGTCCGGGCAGGTCACCGAGGCCTTCTGGAACTCCGTACGGCACGCCCGACCCCTCGCCGTGGGGCTCAACTGCGCCCTCGGAGCCGAGGATCTGCGACCTTACCTCGCCGAGCTGTCCCGCCTCGCCGACTGCTTCGTCACCACGCACCCCAACGCCGGCCTGCCCAACGCCTTCGGTGAGTACGACGAGACGCCGGACCACATGGGCGGCGTCGTCGGCGAGTTCGCGCGCAGCGGCCTCGTCAACGTCCTCGGCGGCTGCTGCGGCACGACGCCAGAACACATCGCGGCGATCGCGGCCGCGGCCGCTGCCGGGTCCCCACACCAGCCGGAGCCCCTCCCGACGGCCCTGCGCCTGTCGGGCCTGGAGCCGCTCGTCGTCACCGAGGACTCCCTGTTCGTCAACGTCGGCGAGCGGACCAACATCACCGGATCGGCCCGGTTCCGCAAGCTCATCACGGCCGAGGACTACCCGGCGGCCCTCTCCGTGGCGCGCCAGCAGGTCGAGGCCGGAGCCCAGGTGATCGACATCAACATGGACGAGGGGATGATCGACGGGGTCGCGGCGATGAGGCGGTTCGTCCGGCTCGTCTCCAGCGAGCCCGACATCTGCCGGGTCCCGCTGATGATCGACTCGAGCAAGTGGGAGGTCATCGAGGCCGGGCTGACGTCGGCGCAGGGCAAGTGCATCGTCAACTCGATCTCGATGAAGGAGGGCGTCGAGCCCTTCCTCGAACACGCCCGGCTGTGCCGCAAGTACGGTGCGGCCGTGGTGGTCATGTCCTTCGACGAGGACGGTCAGGCCGACTCGCTGGAGCGGCGCGTCGCCGTCGCGCAGCGGGCCTACGACCTGCTCGTCGGCGAGGTCGGCTTCCCCGCCGAGGACATCATCATCGACCCCAACGTGTTCGCCGTGGCGACGGGCATCGAGGAGCACGCGGCCTACGGCACCGACTTCATCGAGGCCACCCGCTGGATCAAGGAGAACCTCCCCGGTGCGCTCGTCTCCGGCGGCGTCTCGAACGTGTCGTTCAGCTTCCGGGGCAACAGCTCCGTGCGCGAGGCGATCCACGCCGTCTTCCTCTACCACGCCATCCGGGCGGGGATGGACATGGGCATCGTCAACGCCGGGGCGCTCGTGGTCTACGACGAGATCGACCCCGAGCTCCGCGAGCGGATCGAGGATGTCGTCCTCAACCGCCGCCCGGACTCCACCGAGCGGCTGCTCGAGGTCGCCGAGCGCTTCAACGCCGGCCCGGCCGAGGTGCGGGAGACGCTGGAGGAGTGGCGCGCGCTGCCGCTGCGCGAGCGGATCACCCACGCCCTCGTCAAGGGCGTCGACGACTTCGTCGTCGACGACACAGAGGAGCTCCGGCTCGAGATCTCCGAGGCCGGTGGCGAGCCGATCGAGGTCATCGAGGGTCCGCTGATGGACGGGATGAACGTCGTCGGCGACCTGTTCGGGGAGGGCAAGATGTTCCTCCCGCAGGTCGTGAAGTCCGCGCGGGTGATGAAGAAGGCCGTCGCCCACCTGGTGCCCTTCATCGAGCGGGCCAACGCCGTGGCCGCGGCCGGGACCGACGCGGGGCCCAAGGCCAAGGGGCTCATCGTCACAGCGACGGTCAAGGGCGATGTGCACGACATCGGCAAGAACATCGTCGGCGTCGTGCTGCAGTGCAACAACTACGACGTCATCGACCTCGGGGTGATGGTCCCCACGCAGACGATCCTCGACACCGCGCGCGAGAGGAGGGCCGACATCATCGGTCTGTCCGGCCTCATCACACCCTCGCTCGACGAGATGGTCCGGGTGGCCGCCGAGATGGAGCGCCAGGGCTTCGACATCCCGCTGCTGATCGGCGGGGCCACGACGTCGCGGGCGCACACGGCCGTCAAGATCGACGAGCAGTACTCGGGCCCCGTCATCTGGGTCAAGGACGCCTCCCGGTCCGTGCCGGTCGCCAGCCAGCTGCTCTCCACGAGCCAACGCGACGGCCTGCTCGCCAGCGTCCGGGCCGACTACGACTCGATCCGCGCACGGCACGCCGCCAAGGGGACCGAGCGGCCCTTGGCGACCATCGAGGACGCCCGTGCGAGCGCCCCGACGCCCGACTGGGCGGCCTACCGGCCGATGCGCCCGCACCTGCTCGCCCAGCAGGCGGCTGACGTGTGGACCGGGCCGCCGGACGACCACTGGCACCGCGCCGCCACCCAGTTCACCCGGACGTGGCACGAGTACCCGGTGGCCGAGCTGCGCCAGTACATCGACTGGACCCCGTTCTTCAGCGCCTGGGAGATCAAGGGCCGCTACCCCGACGTGCTCGCCAACCCGGCGACCGGCGAGGCGGCCCGCAGGCTCCTCGACGACGCCGAGGCGATGCTCGACCGCATCGCCGACGAGGGCTGGCTCACGGCCAGGGGGGTCGTCGGGCTGTTCCCCGCGGCCTCGCTCGGCGACGACATCGAGATCTACGCCGACGAGGCCCGCACGACCGTCCTGACGACCGTGCACGGGCTCAGGCAGCAGGGACAGCACCGCGAGGGCGTCCCCAACCGGTGCCTGTCGGACTTCGTCGCGCCGAAGGAGAGCGGGGTCAAGGACTACCTCGGGGCGTTCGCAGTGACGGCGGGGCACGGGATCGAGCATCGGCTCGCCGAGCTCAGGGCGGAGCTCGACGACTACTCGGCGATCCTGCTCGAGTCCCTCGCCGACCGGCTCGCCGAGGCGTTCGCCGAGCGCCTGCACGAGCGGGTCCGCCGCGAGCTGTGGGGGTATGCCGCCGACGAGCGGATGTCCGGCGAGGAGCTCATCGCCGAGCGGTATCCCGGGATCCGCCCCGCCCCGGGCTACCCGGCCTGCCCCGACCACACCGAGAAGGAGACGCTGTTCCGCATGCTGCGTGCCGAGGAGCAGACGGGGATACGGCTCACCGAGTCGATGGCGATGTGGCCGGGCGCGTCGGTGTCGGGATGGTACTTCGGCCATCCGCAGAGCCAGTACTTCGTCGTCGGACGCCTCGGCCGGGACCAGGTCGAGGACTACGCCGCTCGCAAGGGCTGGACCCTCGCCGAGGCTGAGCGGTGGCTGGCGCCCAACCTCGGCTACGACCCCGAGGCGTGACTCTCGCCGCGGGCGGGTCGCGGCCGACGGGTGTCGGCCCGACGGCATACCGTGTCTGACATGGTTCCCGCGCTCTCCCCGAGCCGCGCGGCCGACTTCAAGCAGTGCCCGTTGCTCTACCGCTTCCGCACGGTGGACAAGCTCGAGGCGCCGCCCTCGCCGGCCGCCGCCCGGGGCACCCTCGTCCACGCGGTGCTCGAGCACCTCTTCGAGATGCCGGCGCCCGACCGCACGCCGGAGGCCGCCGCCGCCCTGCTGGGACCGCAGTGGGATGCCATGGTCGCCGAGCGTCCCGAGCTCGCGGCGATGGTGGCCGAGACCGACGGTCTCGACGAGCAGTCGTGGTTCGCCGACGCCGAGACCCTGCTGGGCCGCTGGTTCCAGCTCGAGGACCCCACCCGGCTGGAGCCGGCCGAGCGCGAGCTCTATGTCGAGACCGACGTCGACGGACTCACCCTGCGCGGCTACGTCGACCGGCTCGACGTCGCCCCCGACGGCGCGATGCGCGTCGTCGACTACAAGACCGGCAGGGCCCCACGGGAGAGCTTCGAGGGCAAGGCCCTGTTCCAGATGAAGTTCTACGCGCTCGTGCTCTGGCGGCTGCGGGGCGAGATCCCCCGGATGCTCCAGCTGGTCTACCTCGGCGACGGCGAGATCGTCCGCTATGTGCCCGACGAGGCGGACCTGCGCGCCCTCGAGCGCAACGTCAAGGCCGTCTGGGAGGCCATTGCGCGAGCCGCCGAGACCGGCGACTGGCGCCCGCGCACGTCCCGCCTGTGCGACTGGTGCGACTTCCGGCACCTGTGCCCCGAGTGGGGTGGCACACCTCCTCCGCTGCCGGTCGACGCCGCGCGCCGGGCCCTCGACCCGTCCGCATCGGGGCGCGCCCAGCCCGACGACGACTGAGCGCCCCGACGCTCAGGGCGTGCCGGGTCCAGGTATGCCCGCCAGCTCGCCGAGGCGCTCGGGCGTCATCCCCAGCAGCGTCGCCACCTGCACCGCCCCGGCCATCTGCGGGACCGGGACGACGTGCGGCACCGCGACGGTCGGTACGCCGGCGGCGACCGCCGAACGCACCCCGGTGGGCGAGTCCTCGATGGCCACGCACCGGGCCGCATCCACGCCGAGCGAGGCCGCCGCCGCGAGGTAGGGCTCCGGGTGGGGCTTGCCGTGGTCGACCTCGTCGCCGGTGACCACGGCGGCGAAGCGCCCCTCGGGCAGCGCCGCCACGACCGCGTCGGCCAGCGGGCGCCAGGACATCGTCACCAGCGCGCACGGCACCCCTGCGGCGACGAGGTCCTCGAGCAGCTCTCGCGCACCGGGCCGCCAGGGCACCAGCGCCTGCATCCGGGCGATGACCCGGGCCAGCAGCTCCTCGACGATGCGCTCGGGACCCCAGGTCACCGGGGAGTGCTCGCGGATGAACCGCGCCGACACCAGCAGGTCGCTGCCCACGAGCTGGTGGGCGTACTCCTGGCTCCAGGTCCCGCCGGCCTCCTCGACGATCTGGTGCTCCGCGGCGATCCAGTAGGGCTCGGTGTCGACGAGCGTCCCGTCCATATCCCACAGGACGGCGGCGGGCAGGCTCATGCGGCGAGTCTACGAAGCAGTGGGCGGACGGGTCAGGCGGATGCGTAGTGTGGACCACGACGGGAAGGAGGCAGCGTGATCGAGCTCGAGGACATGCCTGAGCTGCACAACCCGGTGTTGATCGCGGCGTTCGAGGGCTGGAACGACGCCGGCGAGGCCGCCAGCGCCGTCATCGAGCACCTCGCCATGGTCTGGGACGCTGATGCCGTCGCGGCGATGGACCCCGAGGACTACTACGACTTCCAGGTCAACCGGCCCCGCGTCGTGCAGGAGGGCCCCGGGCGGCGGATCAGCTGGCGGACCACCAGGGTCCTCGTGGCGCAGGGGACGACGCTGGGCCGTGACGTCATCCTCGTCCAGGGGATCGAGCCGTCCTTCCGCTGGCGCGCCTTCGCCATCGAGCTGATGGAGCTCGCCGACACGGCGGGCGTCACCGAGGTCTACACGCTCGGTGCCCTGATGGCCGACGTCGCGCACACCCGGCCCATCCCGGTGACAGCGACGTCCGATGACCCCGATACCCGGGAGAGCTACGCGCTCGAGGCGAGCACCTACGAGGGGCCCACCGGCATCGTCGGCGTCCTCGCCGACGCGGCGTCCCAGGTCGGCCTGCCGTCGATCTCGTGCTGGGCGGCCGTCCCGCACTACGCCGGCCACTCGCCCTCACCCAAGGCCACGCTGGCGCTCGTCTCGCGCCTGGAGTCCCTGCTCGACGCCCCCATCGAGCACCAGGACCTTGACGACGACGCCCGTGCCTGGGAGCGCGGGGTCAACGAGCTGGCCTCGGGCGACAGCGACGTGGCCGACTACGTCGAGTCCCTCGAGGAGGCCCAGGACACCGCCGAGCTGCCCGAGGCGAGCGGTGACGCCATCGCCAAGGAGTTCGAGCGCTACCTGCGCCGGCGCGGCGTCGAGGGCACCGAGTCCTGACCGCGGCCCTCCCCGCCGGGAGGTCCCGTCGACGGCTCAGACCCGTACGCCGAGCAGCGCGTCGATCGCCCGGGCGAGCACCCCCGGCCCGCTCGGGTCGTCCCCTCCGCGACCGAGTGCCTCCTCGGCCCACCGGTCGACCGCGGCCAACGCCGCGGGAGCGTCGACGTCGTCGGCGAGCGCCGCCCGCAGCGTCGCCAAGGTGGCGTCGGCCGAGGGCCCGGTGCTGGTCGACAGGGCCCGTCGCCACGTCGCGAGCCGCGCCTGCGCCGCCGCCAGCATGGTCGGCCGGTACTCCCAGTCCTCGCGGTAGTGGTGGGCGAGCAGGACGAGCCGGATCGCCATGGGGTCGACCCCGTCGGACCGCAGCCCCGACACGAGGACGAGGTTGCCCAGCGACTTGCTCATCTTCTCGCCGGCATACCCGACCATCCCCTGGTGGGCGAACAACCGCGCGAACACCGGCTCCCCCGTGAGCCCGTTGGCCTGGACCGCGCTCATCTCGTGGTGCGGGAAGAGCAGGTCCGAGCCGCCGCCCTTGATGTCCATGGCCATCCCGAGGTGGGTGACCGAGATGACGGTGCACTCGATGTGCCAGCCGGGGCGGCCGGGTCCGAGGTCATCGGCCGGCCAGGACGGCTCCCCCGGACGGGCGGCCCGCCACAGCAGAGGGTCCAGCGGGTCGCGCTTGCCCGGACGCTCGGGGTCCCCGCCCCGCTCGGCCGACGTGGCGACCATCTCGGCGCGGCTCCACGAGGCCACGGCCCCGAACCCCGGCTCGGTGGAGAGGTCGAAGTAGACGTCCTCGCCGGTTCCGTCGGGGACCGGGAGCCGGTATGCCGCACCGAGGCTGAGGAGGCGGCGCACCGCGTCGACGATGAGGTCGATCGACTCGACGACGCCCGAGTAGTGGTCGGGCGGGATCACCCCGAGCGCCGTCATGTCCTCGCGGAAGAGGGCGACCCCCTGCTCGGCGAGGTCGCGCCAGTCCACGCCGTCGCGCGCCGCGCGCTCGAGCAGCGGGTCGTCGACGTCGGTGACGTTCTGGACGTAGGTGACGGCGTGCCCGGCGTCGCGCAGGGCCCGGCCGACGAGGTCGAACGTCACGTAGGTGGCCGCATGGCCGAGGTGTGTCGCGTCGTAGGGGGTCACGCCGCACACGTACATCCGGGCCGTCGGCCCCGGCGTCACCGGGTGCACCTCGCCGGTGCTGCTGTCGTGCATCCGCAACGGCTCTCCGTGGCCGGGCAGCGCGGGGATGGACGGCATCGGCCACGAGATCACGGGGTGAAGCCTACGTCCCTGGCCTCACATCGCCGGCCAGGGGATCGCGGGCCATCCGCCGTGCGGGAGAGGGTGGCGCCCCGTGGACATCAGGTGGGCGGCCCGGGACCGCAGGGCGCGCACCTCGTCCCCGGTGAGCAGGCCCGCGAGCTCGTCGAGGACGGGCCCCGGATGCTCGAGCGCCTCGCTCACCCGCGACAGCCTGGCGAGGTCGGCGTCCGTCAGCGGCTCACCGGCCCACCCCCACAGCACGGTACGCAGCTTGGGCTCGACCCCGAGGCTCACCCCATGGTCGAAGCCGCGCACCCCTGACCCGTCGCGGACGAGATGGCCGCCCTTGCGGTCGGAGTTGTTGATGAGCGCGTCGAGAACGGCCGTCGTGCGCACCGGCGCCTCGTCGGCGTGCGAGACCACGAGCCGCTCGCCCCGCTCACCCTCCCCGCGAACGACCACCCGCCACCCGTCGGGCACCTGCGACAGAGCGGTGACGGCCACGACGAGGTCGGGCTCCACCGTGGGGTCGCCGACCCACTGCTGGACGGCGCCGGTGCCGCGCGGTCCGTCCCGCAGGACGGTCGGGGGCACCACCGAGAAGCCGCCCACGGAGCTGACGACGTAGGCCGCCCGCTCGCGACCCGCGAGCGTGCCGTCGGGGAAGTCCCACAGCGGGCGCTCGGTGGTGACGGGCTTGTAGATCGCCAGCAGGGTCTCGCCCGGGGCGCCCACCTCACACAGGAGGGCGCCGTTGGAGGAGCCCCTGATCCGCGCGACGGGGGTCAGCTCCCCCCGCGCAAGCAGGTCCTCGGTCTCAGCGTCGGTAGCCGTTGGCACGGGGGCAGATGTGGCCGTCGGGGTCGAGGGGCTGCCCGCAGAAGGGGCACGGCGGGCGGCCGGCCGCCACGACCGCTGCGCAGCGCCGGGCGAACTCGCGGGCCATCGCTGGGCCGAGGACGACCCGGACCGTCTGTGGCTCCCCCTCGGGGACGACGCTCAGCTCGTCGGGGTCGTCGGGGTCGTCGGGCTCGTCGGGCTCGTCCTCGTCGTCGAGGTCGCGGTCGTGGCACTCGAGGACGACCACCTCGCGCTGGGAGTCCCAGGACAGGGCCATCGTGGTGACCCGGAAGGAGTCCTCGATGGGGGTGTCGAGGGGCTCGTTGTCGACCGTCAGCTCCGTGGACCCGACACCCGAGACGCCGTCGAGCAGCTCGGTGATGCGCTCGGCGACGACGCTGACCTGGACCTTCTCGAGCGACAGGGACACGACTCGACCGCCGCCTCGGGCCTGGAGGAAGAAGGTCCGCTGTCCGGGCGGGCCGACGGTTCCGGCGACGAAGCGCTCGGGGGGGTCGAACTCGGCGAGGGTCACCGTCCGACCCTAACCCGCGTCCCCGCCGACCATCGAGTCCCCCTCGGCGGCTGCCGGGGGCGGGGCGACCATGGCCGCCACACCCTCCCCTGTCGTGTTGCTCGCGACGAGGAACGGCCGGCGCTCGGTGTAGCGGACGACGCTCACCGACGCCGGTGCCGCCTGGAACCGCTGGAAGTGGTCGAGGTGGGCGCCGGCGGCGTCGGCCAGGACGGCCTTGATCGGGTCGCCGTGGGTCACCGCGACCCAGACGGCCCCCGCGCCGTGTGCGGCCTCGACCGCGGCATCGTGGCGCCGGACGGCCTGCACGACCCGGTGCGCCATCTGTGCGAGGCTCTCCGCGGCATAGCTCTGCGAGTCGGGGAACCTGGCGCGTCCGGCGTGGTCCTGGACCACCCGCCAGAGCGGCTCCTTGGCCAGCTCGACCAGCGGGCGCCCCGTCCAGGCGCCGTAACGGCATTCGCCGAGGTCGTCGTCGAGGACCACCTCGGCCCCGGGCCGCTCCGCCACGAGCGCCTCGGCGGTCTGGACGCAGCGCTGCAGCGGGCTCGACACGACGAGGACGAGCGGGACCTCGGCGAGCCGGGCGGCCATGCTCCGCACCTGCTCCGCGCCCCGCTCGGTGAGCGGCACGCCCGGCATCCAGCCGGCAAGGACCCCGTCGGCGTTGCCCGTCGAGTGCCCGTGCCGGACCAGAACCGTCGTCGCCACGGCAGCACTCTAGGCCCGGCCTGCGCGGCGCGAGCGCACCGGGCGGACACAATGACCGGGTGATCATCGACAAGGCGCTCTACCGCGACGGGCGGCGCGGCCCGTGCGGCGACCTGAGCACCGAGCTGGCTCGGCTGCGCGAGGACCCCGACCGCGGGGCATTCCTGTGGATCGGCCTGTTGGACCCGACGACCGAGGAGTTCGACCAGGTCAACGGCGACCTGCAGCTGCACGCGCTGGCCGTCGAGGACGCCGTCAACGGGCGCCAGCGGGCCAAGATCGAGCGCTACGACGACTCGCTGTTCGTCGTCCTGAAGACCCTGCGCTACATCGAGGCCACCTCCGACATCGAGACGGGCGAGGTGATGGCCTTCGTCGGCGACCGGTTCCTCGTGACCGTGCGCCGCGGCGATGCCAGCCCGCTGGCAGGCATCCGGCAGCGCCTCGAGACCGACCCCGACCTGCTGGCGCTCGGCCCGATGGCAGCCCTGCACGGGATCGTCGACAGTGTGGTCGACACCTACCGATCCATCGACGTCGAGGTGGCGGGCGACCTCGACGACATCGAGACCGCGGTGTTCGCCGGCGGCGAGGTCGACACCAGCGGCATCTACCGGCTCAAGCGGGAGGTGCTGGAGTTCCGTCGCGCCGTCGTCCCGCTGTTCGAGCCGGTCCAGATGATGTTCACCCAGCCGCACTCCCCCGTGCAGGACGCCGAGCTGCGGCTGCTGTTCCGCGACGTCAGCGACCATCTGCAGGGTGTCAGCGACCACATCGAGTCCTACGACCGGCTGCTGACCGACATCCTCGGGGCCCATCTCGCGCAGATCTCGGTCCAACAGAACGAGGACATGCGCAAGATCTCGGCCTGGGTGGCGATCGCCGCGGTGCCGACGATGATCGCCGGCATCTACGGCATGAACTTCACCAACATGCCCGAGCTGCGCTGGCGGCAGGGCTACTTCGCCGCCCTGGCCGTCATGGCCGTGGCGTGCGCGTCCCTCTACCGGGCCTTCAAGCGATCCGGCTGGCTCTGAGCGGCGCCTCGCCGTTCGACGCTCAGGTGGCCGTGAGCCACTGCATGCCCAGCGCCACGACGAGACCGGCGCCCACCGCGAGCCGGTACCAGATGAACGTCCGCAGCGAGTTGCTCTTGACGAACCTGAGCAGCCAGGCGATCGAGGCGTAGGCGACCCCGAAGGCCACGACGATCCCGACGAGCATCTGGTCCACGCCGAGGGAGGACAGATCGGAGCGGTTCTGTGCCAGCTCGAAGAGGCCGGCGGCGGTCAGGGCCGGGATGGCCATGAAGAACGACAGCTCGGTGGCGGAGACCCGGTCGATGCCCCTGGCCAGGCCCGCCGAGATCGTCGCCCCGGACCTGGACACACCGGGGACGAGCGAGAAGCACTGGACCAGCCCGATCACCAGGCCGTCCATGACCGTCACCTCGCCCTCGCCCCGCTGGACCCCCAGCTTGACGAGGTCGTCATGGCGTCCCTCCGCCCACCAGATGACCATGCTCCAGCCGATGAGCGCCCCCGCGACGACCCACAGGCTGCGCAGCGGGCCCGCGACGACGTCCTTGAGGAGGAAGCCGACGATGCCGACCGGGATGGACCCGACGACCACCGCCCAGGCGAGCTGGTAGTCGTGGCCCGTGCGTGCCTCCGCCGAGCGCAGACCACGGACCCAGGCCATGAACAGCCAGCCGATCTTCTTGGCGAAGTAGACGAAGGTCGCGACGATCGCGCCGATCTGGATGATGGCCGTGTATGCCGTGACCGCCGCCGCGTCGACCTGCAGGCCCATGAGCTTCTCGGTGATCGTCAGGTGCCCGGTGGAGGACACCGGGAGGAACTCGGTCAGTCCCTCGACGACTCCGAGGACGACGGCCTGGAGGTAGCTGAGGTCGGCTGCGGGCATGGGTGCTCCTGTGGGTCGGTAACGGGCGGTGTCAGCCGGCCAGGCCGGTCTCGTCGAGGAGCTCGGCCATCACCTTCAGGGTCTGCGCCCGCTCCGCACCGGTCGCCGCGAACGGCGCCAGCGCCAGCATGGTCACGCCGGCCGCGGCATACCTCGGGAGGCGCTCCTTGATCCGCTCGCGGGGGCCGATGAGGGAGGTCGCCTCGATCAGCTCGAGCGGGACGGCGGCCGCTGCCTCGCGGTGCCGCTTCGCCAGGAACAGGTCCTGGATCTCCTTCGCCTCCGCCTCGAACCCCATCCGCACCGCGAGCCGGTTGTAGAAGTTCTGCTCCCGTGAGCCCATGCCGCCGATGTAGAGGGCGGCGTAGCCGCTCACCGCGGCCCGGGCGGCCTCCAGATCGTCGGTGAGCACGACGGGGACGGTCGGCACCACCTCGAAGCCCGCCATCGGGTCCTGCTCGGTGCCCTTGCCGGCCCGCCGCCGCCCCTGCTCGATCGACTCGAGCATCGGCCCGGAGTGCTCCGGCGAGAAGAAGATCGCGAGCCACCCGTCGGCGATCTCGCCGGCCAGCTCGAGGTTCTTGGGACCGACCGCCGCGAGGTAGACCGGGATCTCGGGCCGGACCGGGTGCAGGGTCAGGGAGAGCGGCTTGCCCGGGCCGTCGGGCAGCGGGAGGGTGAAGTGCTTGCCGGCATACGCCACCATGTGCCGGCGCAGGGCCATCCGGACGATGTCGACGTACTCCCGGGTGCGTCCGAGCGGCTCGGCGAACCGCACCCCGTGCCACCCCTCGCTCACCTGTGGGCCCGATACCCCGAGCCCGAGGTGGACCCGACCCCCGGAGAGGGCGTCGAGGGTGGCTGCGGTCATGGCGGTCATGGCCGGGGTCCGCGCCGGGATCTGCATGACGGCCGCCCCGAGGCCGAGCTGCGTGGTCTGGGCGCCGATCCAGGCCAGGACGGTCGGGACGTCCGAGCCGTACGCCTCGGCGACCCATGCCGCGGCATACCCGAGGTCCTCGGCCACCTGGGCGAGGGAGACGAGGTCCTCGGCCAGCCCCATGCCGGCGTAACCGAGGTTGACTGCGAGGCGCATGGCCGACACCGTAGCGGTCCGCACTGGGACGGTGGGACCTCGGCCCAGGGTGTCGATAGGGTCGCCTCCATGCTGCAGCGTCATCTGGGGACCTCCGGCCTGCTCGTCTCCCGGCTGGGCCTCGGGACGATGACCTGGGGCACTCGGACCAGCCCGGAGGACGCCGAGGACCTGCTGACGGCGTTCCGGGAGGCCGGTGGCACCCTCGTGGACACCGCCTACGGGTATGCCGGCGGGGCGAGTGAGCAGATCCTCGGGGGCCTGCTCGCGTCGATCCGGCGCGAGGACGTCGTGGTCGTGACCAAGGCCGGGATCCGCGGCTCGGCCGGGCCTGACGGTGGGGCCGGCCGCGTCGTCGACACCTCACGCCGGGCCCTGATGGGCCAGCTCGACGCCTCGCTGGCCCGACTCCGCACCGACCACGTGGACGTGTGGCTCGCCCACGCCTGGGACCCGGCCACGCCGCTCGCCGAGACGCTCAGCGCCCTGGAGTGGGCCGTTGAGTCCGGCCGGGCGCGGTATGTCGGTGTCGCCGACCACACCGGGTGGCAGGCCGCCCGGGCGCTCTCGCTCCTCGAGCGGGCGGGGGTGCCCCTCATCGGCGTCGAGACGGAGTACTCGCTGGTCTGGCGGCGCGCCGAGCTCGAGGTCGTCGACGCGGGGCAGGCGCTGGGGTTCGGGCTGCTGGCCTCCTCGCCCCTCGGCCGCGGAGTGCTGGCCGGACGCTACCGGGACGCGGTGCCCGCCGACAGCCGGCTGGCCTCCGATGAGCTGTCGCGGTTCGCCCGGGTCCACGTCGGGGAGCACACCAGGGGCGTCGTCGACGCCGTCCTCACCGCGGCGCGGGGGCTCGAGACGACGCCGGCGGCGGTGTCGTTGGCGTGGGTGCGCGACCGTGCGGCGGTGGCGTCGGCGGTCATCGGGCCGAGGACCCTCACCCAGCTCCGCGCCCTGCTCGCCGCCGAGGAGCTCACGTTGGCGCCCGAGATCGTCGACGCACTCGACGAGGTGTCCGCCGACCACCTCTGAGCGGTCTCAGGAGCGCTCGGTCTCCTCGAACTCCTCGTCGTCCAGGCCGGAGTAGATCGCGTCGTCGTCGTCGTCATCGTCGTCGTCGTCGAATGCGTCGGCCTCGTCGTCATCATCGCTGTCGTCATCGTCGTCATCGTCGTCGTCGTCGTCGTCGTCATCGTCGGCGGCGTCGTTGCCATCGGCGTCGGACTCGTCGTCGAGGTCGGTGTCGTCGTCGAAGTCCTCATCGTCGGAGTCGGCGTCGTCGTCCTCCGGACCTTCGTAGACCACGAGCGGGGTCATCTCGGCGTAGGCCTCGTAGAGTGCCGCGTCGTAGGCCTCGAAGGCCTCGCTGAGGTCGTCGTACGCCGCGATGACGGCGGGGTCGTCCTCTCCTCGTCGTCCCGAGCTGGCTTCCAGGTGTCGCTCCAAGGCGGCGACGAGCTGGTTCAGGGCTCCCCGCGGGTCTGCACTCATGCGATGACCGTATCGGCTCGTGACGCACAATGGGAGGTGATGGTGGAGTACGAGTACCGAGTCCTGGCCTTCCGCCGCGACACCGCGCGGGGGGACATCCGCCGGCTCCTGGCCGAGCACGCCGAGTACGGGCATTGGGAGCTGCACCGCACCCGGGTCTACATGGGTGGCCTCACCCGGACCTGGTTGCGGCGCAAGATCATCCGCCCTCCGGCGCCGACCGTCAGCACCCCTCGATGAGCCTGAGGAGCACCCGGGCCCCGAACCGCAGGGCCTGCACCGGGACGCGCTCGTCGACCCCGTGGAACATCGGAGCGAAGTCGAGGTCGGCCGGCAGCCGCAGTGGGGCGAACCCGTAGCCGACGATGCCCAGCAGGGCGAGCGCCTTGTTGTCCGTCCCGCCCGACAGGCAGTAGGGCAGGACCGTCGCGCCGGGGTCCTCGGCGAGCAGCGCGGAGCGCATGGCGTCGACGAGTGGGCCCTCGAACGGCACGTCGAGCGCGATGTCGCGCTGGGTGACCTGCACCTCGACGTGCTCACCGGCCAGCTCGCGAAGTGTCGCCACAACGGCGTCCTCGTGCCCGGGCAGGAACCGGGCGTCGACGGCGGCGGTCGCGGTCTGGGGGATGACGTTGTGCTTGTACCCCGCCTCCAGCATGGTGAGGTTGGCGGTGTCCTGGAGGGTGCCTCGGACGAACCCCTGGGAGCCGCCGAGGTGGGCGAGCAGCGCCTCGGCGTCGTCGTCGGTGTATGCCGTACCGGTGAGCTCGCTGACGCCGTCGAGGAGAGCCCGCACCGACGGGAGGTACTCCCGGGGCCACTCGTGTGCGTCGACCCGGGAGATCGCCTCGGCGAGCCGCACGATGGCGTTCTCGGCGTTGGGGACCGAGCCGTGCCCCGCCCGCCCCGACGCGACGAGGTGCGCCCAGCAGATGCCCTTCTCGGCGGTCTGGACGAGGTAGGCCCGTCGGTCCCGGCCATCGGCTCCGGGGACCGTGATGCTGAACCCGCCCACCTCGCTGATCGCCTCGGAGACGCCGGCGAACACCTCCGGGTGCTCGGCCGCCATGAAGTGCGAGCCGCGCAGGCCGCCGGCCTCCTCGTCGGCGAAGAAGACGAAGAGCAGGTCCCGCGGTGGCACCGTCCCGGTCCGCGCGAGGTGGCGGAGCACTGCGAGCATCATCGCGACCATGTCCTTCATGTCGACCGCGCCCCGCCCCCAGATGCAGCCGTCGCGCTCCTCGCCCGCGAAGGGGTCGACCTGCCAGTCCTCGCCCCGGGCCGGCACGACGTCGAGGTGCCCGTGGACGCACAGCCCGGGGCGTGCCGGGTCGGCGCCCGGCACCCGGACCACGACGGTCGTCCTGCCGGGGTCGCTCTCGTAGACGGAGGGCTCGAGGCCGACCTCGCGGAGCAGGCCGACGACATACTCCGCCGCCTCCCGCTCCCCGGGTCCGGACCCGTCGCCGAAGTTGCTCGTGTCGATCCGGATCAGCTCCTGGCAGATCCGGACGACCTCGTCCTCGGGTGTGCCGGCGGCGGTCGCCTCGCTCATGAGCGACACCCTAGGCTGATTTCGGCAACGAGCCAGCGAGCGTGTATCGTTCACGGTCGCGGCAGGAGGCCTCCCGGGCCCCTGCGGCACCACTCGTCCGGGTGGCGGAATTGGCAGACGCGCTAGCTTGAGGTGCTAGTCCTCGCATAGAGGGTGGGGGTTCAAGTCCCCCCTCGGACACTCAGCTCGCCCCGCACGGCATGCCGGCGTCAGCAGTGGCCGAACCGGCCCGAGCACGAGGGGGCAAAAGCCTCCCCCACCCACCCCGAGTCCCCGGGCGCGCCCTACCCGGGCTGGACGACCCGCCGTTCGGCGGTCAGGGGGCCCGGAGCATCGCCGGTGTTGACCGTGTCGCCGGGCTCGAGGAGCAGGGCGCTCGCGCCGTGCTCGGAGTAGGGCTGGTGCGCGGTGCCGCGGGGCACCACATACAGCTGGCCGGGCCCGAGCACGACGTCGCCGGCGTCGAGGCGGATGGTCAGCTCTCCCTCGACAACGAGGAAGAGCTCGTCGGTGTCCGGGTGGGAGTGCCGGGCGAACTCCCCCAGCGCCTTCACCAGCCGCACGTCATAGTCGTTGACGGTGGCGACGGTACGCGGCTGCCAGGGCTCGTCGAACCCGGCCAGCACCTGCTCCAGCGACACAGCGTCCATGGCGGCACCCTACGTGGGCCCGCCCGTAGGCTGTGCGTCGTGCTCGAACGGATCACGGCGACCCGCTACGTGACCCCCCTCAAGGAGGGCGGGTCGCTGCCGGGGATCGTCGAGGCCGACGACCTCGGCACCTACGTCCTGAAGTTCCGCGGCGCCGGCCAGGGCCTCAAGGCCCTCGTCGCCGAGGTCCTCGTCGGCGAGCTCGCTCGCGGCCTCGGCCTCAACGTGCCCCGGATGACGGTCGTCGACCTCCGTACGCCGATCGCGAAGTACGAGGCCGACGAGGAGGTCCAGGCCCTGCTCACGGCCAGCGTCGGCGACAACCTGGGCATCGACTTCCTGCCCGGCTCGTTCGGCTACGACGGCTCGCGCCGGCCCGACCCGGACACGGCCGCCGCCATTGTCTGGCTCGACGCGTTCACCGCCAACGTCGACCGCACCTGGGCCAACCCCAACCTCCTGGTCTGGCACGGGGCGCCGTGGCTCATCGACCACGGGGCGGCCATCTACTTCCACCATCGGTGGCCGAGCAGGGGCCCCACCCCCGAGGCGTTCGCCCGGCAGCCCTACGACGCGTCCAAGCACGTGCTCGCCTCGCCGGCCGGGAGCATCCAGGCCGCTCACGACCGCCTGGCACCCCTCGTCACCGACGAGCTGCTCGGCGCCGTCACCGCCGACATCCCCGACGAGTGGCTCGAGCCCGCCCCCCGAGTCGCGTCGCCCGACGCGGCGCGGGCGGCCTACCGCGACCACCTCCGCGCCCGGCTCGACGCGGCGCCGGCCTGGCTCCCCCAGGGGGACGGATGGACCTGACCGGCTACCAGTACGTCGTCCTGCGCTGCGTCCCCCGGGTCGAGCGCGAGGAGTTCGTCAACGTCGGCGTCGTCCTCTACTGCCAAGGGGCCGACTTCCTCGCCGCGGAGCACCGCCTCGACGTGGCGCGACTGCGGGCCCTCGCACCGAGCCTTGACCCCGACGCCGTCCGTGACGCCCTCGAGACCGTGGCACGGGTATGCCGCGGGGAGAGCGGCGACGGACTGCCCCACATCGACCTGCTCGGCAAGCGGTTCGGCTGGGTCACCGCACCCCGCTCGACGGTCGTCCAGCCCGGGCCCGTCCACGGTGGGCTGACGCTCGACCCCGCCGCCGAGCTCACCCGGCTCGTCGACTGCCTCGTCAGCTGACCCGCAGCGCCCAGGCCGCCACGGCGCTGGCCGCCGCGACGTTGAGGGAGTCCACTCCCCCGGCCATCGGGATCGTCACGGTGAGGTCCACGGACTCCAGGGTCCGCAGGCCGAGCCCGTCGCCCTCCGTACCGAGCACGAGGGCCAGCCGCTCCGGCGGGTCGGCGGCCAGGACGTCCAGCGCGACCGCGTCGTCCGCCAAGGCCAGCGCCGCCACCGTGAAGCCCAGCCGCCGCAGCTCCTGCACCCCGCCGGGCCAGGGGTCGACCCGGGTCCACGGCACCTGGAACACGGTGCCCATCGACACCCGGATGCTGCGCCGGTAGAGCGGGTCTGCGCAGCGCGGGGTGACCAGGACCGCGTCGACGCCGAGGCCGGCCACGCTGCGGAACACGGCGCCGACGTTGGTGTGGTCGACGACGTCCTCGAGGACGACCACCCGGCGGGCGGCACGGCATACGTCGGCCACCGCGGGCAGCACCGGCCGCTGCATCGCCGCCAGCGCCCCCCGATGGAGGTGGAACCCAGTGAGGGCCTCGAGGACGGCATGCTCCCCGACGTACACCGGCACGCCCGCACGCTCGGCCTCGGCGACGACGTCGGCGAGGTCGGTGAGCCAGCGCTCTGCCATGAGGTAGGACCGTGGCCGCAGGCCCGCCGCCAGCGCCCGCCGGATGACCTTCTCGGACTCGGCGATGAACAGGCCCCTCTCGGGCTCGGTCCGGCGCCGCAGCGCGACGTCCGTGAGCCCGACGTAGTCGGCGAGCCGACGGTCGCCCGGGTCGGTGACCCGCTCGGGCATCAGCTGAACCACACGATCTTGGCGATGGCGACCACCCCGATGACGACGATGACCGCCCGCAGCACCGCAGGGTTGAGCCGGCGGCCGACGGTCGCCCCGATGAAGCCCCCCGTGACGGACCCCACGGCGATGAGGGCCGCGACGAGCCAGTCGATGTCGCCATGGGCCACGGTGATGAAGACGGCCGCCGCGACGACGTTGGCCCCGGTGGCGAGGACGTTCTTGTATCCGTTGAGCCGTTGCAGGGGCTCGGCGCTGAGCGTGCTGAGGATCCCCATGAGCAGGACGCCCTGGGCCGCCCCGAAGTAGCCGCCGTAGATGCCCGCGGCGAAGACCCCGGCCAACATCGCCCAGCGGTGCCAGCCCCCCTCGGTCGCGCTGTGGTGGGCAGCCGCCACCGACGACAGACGCGGCCCGACGAGGACGAGGACCACGCCCAGAGCGATGAGGACGGGGACGATGGCCCGGAACGCCGACGGCGGCAGGACGAGCAGCAGGGTGGCCCCGAGGGCGCCGCCCAGCAGCGACATCGGGACGAGGCGCTTGAGGGTCGCCGTCGCGCCGACGAGCTCGGCCCGGTAGCCCAGCGCCCCGCTCGCGCCGCCGAAGAGCAGCCCGACGGTGTTGGACATGTTCGCCGTCACCGGGGCGATGCCGAAGAAGAGCAGGGTGGGGAACGTGACCAGCGTGCCGGAGCCGACGATCGTGTTGATGGTGCCGGCGGCCACACCCGCCAGGACGATGGCGAGGGCGGCGAGCACGGACACCCGGTCACCCTAGCGAGGACGACCGGGTGTCCGGTGCCGTGTGTCCCGTGGCGGCGCGGCGGTATGCTCCCCCGCCGCCACGGGCGGCGAGCCCGGGCTCAGGGCTCCTGCGGGGGCTCGGGGAACTGGGTCGCCGGCGGAGCGGCCGGCGGTGTGGGCGCCTCCGGCACGGAGTCGGCTGGGCGGTTGACCGGCGGCTGGACCCGGCCGACCGGGCTCGCGTGCTCGGTCGCCTCCTGGCTGGCCAGGCCGGCCTGGCCGCGGGCCTCGGCCAGGGCCTTGGCCGCATCCTCGAGGGTGGTGTCCTCGAAGATGTTCTCCATCTCCGGGTTGTCGTCGACCCACTCCTCGTCCGAGCCGCCGTCGAAGCCGCCGCCCGAGGCGTTGCGGCCGAGCATCCCCCCGAACCCCTTGAGGGCGTCGGTGAGCTCGCTCGGGATGATCCACATCTTGTTGGCGTCGCCACGCGCGATCTGCGGGAGGACCTGGAGGTACTGGTAGGCCAGCAGCTTCTGGGTGGGCTTGCCGCGGTGGATGGCCTCGAAGACCTGCTGGATCGCCCGGGCCTGGCCCTGCGCCTCGAGGACGCGCGCCTGCGCAGAGCCCTCGGCGCGCAGGATCTGGCTCTGCTTCTCGCCCTCGGCGGTGAGGATCGCCGACTGCTTGGTGCCCTCGGCATAGAGGATCTGGGCGCGGCGCTCACGCTCGGCCTTCATCTGCTTCTCCATCGACTCCTGCACCGACATCGGCGGGTCGATCGCCTTGAGCTCGACGCGGTTGACCCGGATACCCCACTTGCCGGTCGCCTCGTCGAGGACGCCGCGGAGCTGGGCGTTGATCTGGTCGCGGCTGGTGAGGGTCTGTTCGAGGTCGAGTGAGCCGATGACGTTACGCAGCGTGGTGACCGTGAGCTGCTCGATGCCCTGGATGAAGTTGGCGATCTCGTAGACCGCCGACTTCGCGTCGATCACCGAGTAGTAGATGACGGTGTCGATGTTGACGACGAGGTTGTCGGAGGTGATGACCGGCTGTGGCGGGAAGGAGACCACCTGCTCGCGCAGGTCGACGTTGGCCCGCACCTTGTCGACGAAGGGGACGAGCATGTTCAGGCCGGGGACGAACGTCGCATGGAACTTACCGAGCCGCTCGACGATGAGCGCCGTCTGCTGCGGAACGATCCGCACCGTACGGACAAGGACGATAAGGACGAAGACGACCAACAGCAGCACGACGATGAGGCCTGCGCTGGGCATGGGTGTTCTCCTGGTTCTCGAGGTGCCGGACGACCGTCAGAAGGCCTGGGCGTCCTCGTGGTGGGTGTGAATGATGTCGGCTGCGACGATGGCTGTCGCGCCCTGGATCGCGAGGACCCTCACCTCGGTGCCGGGCTCGCAGGCCACCGCCCCCGCGGCGGTCCGGGCCGACCAGGTCTCGCCGTTGAGCTTGACCTGGCCGTCGGTCGCCGTGACGCGGTGGATGACCTGGGCGTGCCGGCCGACGAGGCTGGCGGCACCGATCCCGTGCTCCATCTCACCGTCGGTGAAGTGCCGCTTGACGAGCGGCCGGACGAGGACGAGCAGGATCACGGCGACGATGACAGCCACGACGACCTGGCCGACGAAGTTCGCGCCCAGCGCGGCGGCGACAGCACCTGCGAGGGCGCCCCCGGCCAGCATGATGAACACGAAGTCGACGGTAGCCGCCTCGACTGCGGCCAGCACCAGGGCGATCCCCACCCAGGCCAGCCACGAGTTGTCGGTGAGCCAGTTCATCTCAGTCCTCCTCGGCGCGCCCGAGCGGACGCGCGCAGTGCTTAGACGACACCACGATCATCCTCGTTCCCGGCTCCGCTGGGCAGCCCGGGCGGCATACCGTGACCCACGCGACTCGAGCTCGAGGGTGAGGTCGAACGTCGCAGAGAGGGTCTCGGCGGTGAGCGTGATCTCGAGGGGCCCCTGGGCGACGACCGAGCCGCCACGCAGCAGGAGCACATCGGTGAAGTTCGGGGGGATCTCCTCGACGTGGTGGGTGACGACGACCATCGCCGGCGCGGCGAGGTCGGCGGCGAGGTCCCCGAGCCGCCGAACGAGGTCCTCGCGCCCCCCGAGGTCGAGACCCGCTGCGGGCTCGTCGAGGAGCATGAGCTCGGGGTCGGTCATCAGCGCCCGGGCGATCTGCACGCGCTTGCGCTCCCCCTCGGAGAGGGTCCCGTAGCGCCGGTCGGCGAGGTGGCTCACGCCGAGCGCCTCGAGCAGCTCGGCCGCGCGGGTGTGGTCGAGATGGTCGTAGGCCTCCCGCCACCGCCCGACGACGCCGTAGGAGGCCGTGACGACGACGTTGTGGACCCTCTCGCCGCCCGGGATGCGGTCGGCGAGGGAGGCGGACGCCAGCCCGATCCTGGGCCGGAGCTCGAAGACGTCGACGGCGCCCAGGACCTCGCCGAGGATCCCCACGACGCCCCGGGTCGGATGCATCCGACCCGCCGCCAGCTGCAGCAGGGTGGTCTTGCCGGCCCCGTTGGGTCCGAGGACCACCCAGCGCTGCCCCTCCTCGACCTCCCAGGAGACCTCGTCGAGCAAGGTGGTGTTCCCCCGAACGACGCTCACTCCAGCAAAGGCCAGGACGTCGCTCATGGTCAGCACCCTAGACGACACCGAGGTGCCTACGATGACTCGATGCCCGAGCTACCCGTGAGCGTCCGGCTGGCCCTGTGGGTGACCCACGCCTGGGGCCGGTCCGGGGATCTTGCGCGCGCCGTGGACCGGTCCCACCCGGATATCGACGACGTGGCCGGGGCGCTCGAGCGGCTCTCCCTCTGGCACGAGCTGGGCGAGGTGGCGCTGCTCGTCGCCCTGCCGGCTCCCGGCGACACCGCCGGCATGCCCCGGGCCGGCGCCGAGGTCCTCGCCGCTGCGGCCGAGGCCGGTGAGTGCGTCCTCACCCCCACCCTCGGTGGTGTCCTCGTCCCGGTGGTCGAGGCCTACGGGCCGCAGACCGACGCAGGCATCCGGGTGACGTGGACGGCGTACGACAGCCTGCCCGTCCCTCGCCATCAGGTCGAGGCGCTGGACGCGCGGGCCGCGGCCCGAGACCTCGCCCGCGCGGTCTCTGTGGCGACGGCCGAGCTCGAGTCGGTGGGCGGGCTGCCCTTCGACCACGCCGAGGCCCGCCGCGCAGCGGCGGCGGACCGCCGCCGCTGGGCGCTCCCCCCCGACCTGCCCGGCGACGTCGTGCTCACGCTGCGGACCGCAGCCGACGTGTCGGCGACGGCCGAGCGTGGGCTCGCCGCGCACAGTGGGACGGACGCCGGCACCGTGGCCGCCCGAGAGCGGGTCCTGACCACCCTCCGGCGCGAGGCGGAGCGGGCCCTGGCGGTCACGACGAACGCCGCCGCCGCCGCGCTGGCCGGCTGGGTCCCCACCCGCTGACCCGACGGAGGTCGCTCAGAGCGCCCGACGGCGCAGCACGTCGAGGTAGACCTGCATGGTCCGCTCCCCGATGGTTGCCCAGGAGAAGCTCTCGACCACCCGACGCCGGCCGGCGAGACCGAACCGGTCAGCCCGCCCCGGGTCGCTCACCGCGTCGTTGAGCGCCCCGGCGAGGTCGGCGACGAACCGCCCCTCGTCGACCGGGGTCCCGGTGCCGTCCTGGACCTGCTCGATGGGGACCAGCCAGCCGGTCTCGCCGTCGACGACGACCTCCGGGATCCCTCCCGTGGCGGTCGCGACGACCGGCAGCTCGCAGGCCATGGCCTCCAGGTTGACGATCCCCAGCGGCTCGTAGACCGACGGGCACGCGAACACGGTGGCCGTGCTCAGCAGGGCGATGACATCGGCCCGCTTGAGCATCTCGGGGATCCACACGACGCCCGCGCGGCTCTGCCGCAGCCCGTTGATGAGCGCCTCGACCTCGGCCTGGATCTCAGGGGTGTCCGGCGCCCCCGCCAGCAGCACGATCTGGACGTCCGGCGGCAGCTCCGCGACGGCCTTGAGCAGGTAGGGCAGCCCCTTCTGCCGGGTGATCCGGCCGACGAAGATGACCGAGCGCTGGTCCGGCTCGACCCCGAGGCTGCGCACCAGGTCGGCGTCGCGGCTGCGCTGCCAGGCCTGGGAGTCGATGCCGTTGTGGACGACCCGGACAGTGTCGGGGTCGATGTCGGGGTAGCTGCGCAGGATGTCGGCGCGCATGCCGGCGCTCACCGCGATGACGGCGTCGGCCGCCTCGTAGGCGGTCCTCTCCACCCAGGAGGAGAGCCGGTAGCCGCCGCCCAGCTGCTCGGCCTTCCACGGGCGCAGCGGCTCGAGGCTGTGCGCGGAGATGACGTGGGGTATGCCGTGGAGCAGCGAGGCGATGTGCCCGCCGAAGTTGGCGTACCAGGTGTGCGAGTGGACGAGGTCCGCGCCGCCGCAGTCGCCGGCCATCGACAGGTCGACCCCCATGGTCCTGACCGCGGCATTGGCCTCGGCCAGCTGGGGGAGGTCGGGGTAGCCGGTGGTGCCGTCCTCCTGCCGTGGCTCGCCGAACGCGTGGACCCGCACGTCGACGTCGCCGCGCCGCCGAAGGGCGGCCACGAGCTCCTGGACGTGGACCCCGGCGCCCCCGTAGATGTTGGGCGGGTACTCCTTGGTCAGGATGTCGGCTCGCACACTGGGACCTTAGTCGCCTCCAGGGGTGTCCGCGAGGGCGCGGGTTCTCTAGGGTCGACACATGGCATACCGCAGCGGAGGTCCCAAGGTTCTCGCGATCGTCCTGGCCGGTGGGGAGGGCAAGCGCCTGATGCCGCTGACCGCCGACCGCGCCAAGCCGGCGGTCCCCTTCGGCGGCATCTACCGGCTCATCGACTTCGCCCTGAGCAACGTCGTCAACTCGGGATACCTCAAGATCGTCGTCCTGACGCAGTACAAGTCACACAGCCTGGACCGGCACGTGACCAAGACCTGGCGGATGTCGACGATGCTCGGAAACTACATCGCCCCGATCCCCGCCCAGCAGCGCGTCGGCAAGAGCTGGTACCTCGGCAGCGCCGACGCCATCTACCAGAGCCTCAACACCATCAGGGACGAGCGGCCCGACATCGTCGTCGTCGTGGGCGCCGACCACGTCTACCGGATGGACTTCTCGCAGATGGTCGCCCAGCACATCGAGTCCGGCGCCGGGGTCACCGTCGCCGCCATCCGCCAGCCCATCTCCCTCGCCGACCAGTTCGGGGTCATCGAGGTGGACGCCAAGGACCAGCGCAAGATCGGCGCCTTCCTCGAGAAGCCCAGCCACCCCCAGGGCCTGCCGGACAGCCCCGACGAGGTGCTCGCCTCGATGGGGAACTACGTCTTCGACGCAGACGTCCTCGTCGACGCCGTCACCCGCGACCACGCCCTCGAGGGCAGCAGCCACGACATGGGCGGGGACATCGTGCCGGCCTTCGTCGACCAGGGCGCCGGCTACGTCTACGACTTCATCCACAACGACGTCCCCGGAAGCGCCGACCGGGACCGCGGCTACTGGCGGGACGTCGGGACCCTCGACTCGTACTTCGACGCCCACATGGACCTCATCTCGATCCACCCGATCTTCAACCTCTACAACTACGACTGGCCGATCTACACCGACTACGGGCCCTACCCGCCGGCCAAGTTCGTGCACGGCCACCATGGCCGGTTCGGCGAGGCCCTCAACAGCGCGGTCTCCCCCGGAGTCGTCATCTCCGGCGCACGCATCAACGCCTCCGTGGTCTCACCCAACGTCAAGGTGCACAGCTACACCGAGATCGAGTCCTCGGTCCTCCTCGACAACGTCATCATCGGACGGCACGTGCGGATCCGCCGGACCATCGTCGACAAGAACGTCGTCATCCCCGAGGGCACGACCATCGGCTACGACGAGGAGCACGACCGGGCCCGCGGTTTCGTCGTCACCGAGAGCGGGATCATCGTCGTCGGTAAGGAGCAGACGGTCATCCAGTAGGTGGACATGACGGCAGCCGGGGGTCCACGTCGGCCCCACGTCACACGGACCGGCGGGTCCCGACCGTCCGACGGTGGCTAGCCTGGCCGCGTGACGACCACTGCGACCTCGGCCGAGCCCCGCACGGTCCTGCTCACCCTCACCGGCGAGGACCGCCCCGGGGTGACGAGCGCGCTCTTCGACGCCCTGGCGGCTGTCGGCGCCGACGTGCTGGACCTCGAGCAGGTCGTCGTGCGGGGCCATCTCACCCTGGCGGTCCTCCTCGTCGCCGAGGGGCGGTCCGGCGCGCTCGTGACCGCCGCCGAGGAGGCCGGGACGCGGCTCGGAATGGACGTGCGGTTCAGCAGCGGGACCGGCGACAACGCCCACAGGCGGACGGGGCGTGCCGCGGTCGTCGTCATCGGCGCCCCGCTGGAGACCGGAGCGGTCGCCGCCGTCACGCGCTGCATCGCCGCGCACGGGGCCAACATCGACCGGATCCGCCGACTGGCCCGCTACCCGGTGACGACCCTCGAGCTCGACGTGTCCGGGGCCGACCTCCACCGGCTGCGCGGCGAGCTGGCCCTCGTCGCGGCCCAGCAGTCGGTCGACGTCGCGGTGGCGCCGGCGGGGCTCGCCCGGCGGGGCCGACGCCTCGTCGTCATGGACGTGGACTCGACCCTCATCCAGGACGAGGTCATCGAGCTGCTCGCCGCCCACGCCGGCCGTGAAGCGGAGGTGGCCGCCGTGACGGCGTCGGCGATGCGCGGCGAGCTCGACTTCGCCGAGTCGCTGCGGGCCCGGGTGGAGACGCTGGCCGGCCTGCCCGACTCGGTGTTCGCGGCCGTGGCGGCCGAGGTGCGGCTCACCCCGGGGGCGCGGACCCTGGTCCGGACCCTCAAGCGGCTCGGCTTCAGCGTCGCCCTGGTGTCGGGAGGGTTCATCGAGGTCGTCGGCCCCATCGCCGAGGAGCTCGGCATCGTCCACGTGGCCGCCAACCGGCTCGAGGTCCGGGACGGCGTGCTCACCGGCCAGGTGCTCGGCGAGATCGTCGACCGCGCCGGGAAGGCGGCCGCCCTGCGCCGGTTCGCCGCGCTGGAGGGGCTGCCGCTCGGCCACACGGTGGCCGTCGGCGACGGCGCGAACGACATCGACATGCTCCAGGCGGCCGGGCTGGGCGTGGCCTTCAACGCCAAGCCGCTGGTGCGCGAGCAGGCCGACACCGCGGTCAACGTCCCCTACCTCGACGCCGTGCTGTTCCTCCTCGGGATCGCCCGGGAGGAGATCGAGGACGCCGACGACGCCGACCTCACCGACCCGGCCTGAGGTCCGGCGCCGCGCGTGGCCCGCAGCCGCCGCGCGGCGGCATACGCCTGGACCGACCCTCAGCCACCCATGGCGTGGAAGCCGCCGTCGACGTGGACGATCTCCCCGCTCGTGGCCGGGAACCAGTCGGACATCAGCGCCAGGCAGGCCCTGGCCGCGGGCGCGGGGTCGTCGACGTCCCACGGCAGCGGCGCCCGGCGGTGCCACTCCTTCTCGAACGCCTCGAAGCCCGGGATGGACTTCGCCGCCGTCGTGCGCAGCGGACCGGCGGCGACGAGGTTGACCCGGATGCCCTTCGGGCCCATGTCGCGCGCGAGGTAGCGGTTGGTCGACTCGAACGCCGCCTTGGCGACGCCCATCCAGTCGTAGAGGGGCCAGGCGTAGCGCGCGTCGAACGTGAGGCCCACGACGCTCGATCCGGGGCCCATGAGGGGCAGGGCGGCCTTGGTGAGACTCGCGAGGGAGTACGCCGAGACCTGGACGGCGGTGCTGACGTCCTCCCAGGTCCCCTCCATGAACGTGAACGCCCCCTGCGGCGCGTACCCGATCGAGTGCAGCACGCCGTCGAGGTGCGGCACGTGCTCACGCACCCGGTCGGCGAGGGATGCCAGGTCCTCCCCGCTCGTCACGTCGAGCTGGACGATCGCCGGCGTGGTCGGCAGGCGCTTGGCGATCGTCGCGGTGATCTTCATCGTCCGGCCGAACGACGTCAGGACGACCTCCGCGCCCTCCTCCTGCGCGAGCCGCGCGACGTGGAACGCGATCGAGGTGTCCATGAGCACCCCGGTGACGAGCAGCTTCTTGCCCTCGAGCAGCATGTGGCTCCCTCTCCTGTGGTCCGTCGCTCCGACCGTATCCCGGACCGGGCCGTCAGTGCCCCATACCCAGGCCACCGTCGACCGGGATGACGGCGCCGCAGACGTAGGCCGCGTCTTCGCTCGCCACGAACCGGACGACCTGGGCCACCTCCTCGGGCCTCGCGAAGCGGCCGGCCGGGATGCTCGCCTGGTACGCCGCGACCCGGTCGGGCGGGAGCCCCGCGGTCATGTCGGTCTCGATGAAGCCGGGCGCGACCACGTTCGCGGTGATGCCGCGACCCGCGAGCTCCCGGGTGATGGAGCGGGCCAGGCCGACGAGCCCTGCCTTGCTGGCGGCGTAGTTGGCCTGGCCGGCCGAGCCGTAGAGCCCCACGACGCTGGAGATGAAGATGATCCGCCCCCGGCGCAGCCGGATCATCCCCTTGCTGGCCCGGCGGGCGCACCGGAACGCGCCTACGAGGTTGGTGTCGAGCACCAGGTCGAAGTCGTCGTCCGTCATCCGCATCAGGAGGGTGTCCCTGGTGACCCCGGCGTTCGCGACGAGGACCTCGATCGGGCCGCCCAGCTGCTCCTCGGCGGCGGCGAAGGCCGAGTCCACCGAGGCCGAGTCGGTCACGTCGCACTGCACAGCCACGAGCCCGGTCGGCGGGGTGCCCGACCGGTAGGTCACCGCGACGTGGTCACCGGCCTGGGCCATCGCTCGGGCGATGGCCAGCCCGATCCCCCGGTTGCCCCCGGTCACGAGGACGTTGCGCGCCTCGGTCATGTCGTGCGTCTCCTCCCGGGCGGCTCCCGCGGCCGCCCCAGCTCCCGGGGAACGCTAGTGGACTACCGCCCGGTAGCCCGAATCACCCCGGCCGCCCCGGCACCTGCCCCGGACGGCCCGCCTAGAGTGGAGTGATGAGCATGCTCCGCCGAGCGCCCGGGTCCCCGGTGCAGTCGGTGACCTCCGCGCCCGAGTCGCGCGAGGAGGAGCAGGCCAAGCGGATCCACCGCTACCTGGTGACGATGGGCATCCGGACCGCCTGCTTCGTCCTGGCGGTGGTCGTCGACGGGTGGGCCCGCTGGGTGTTCGTGGCCTTCGCCGCCGTCCTGCCCTTCTTCGCCGTCGTCCTGGCCAACGCGGTCCGGCCCCGGGTCCTCGGGACCACGACGCCGGTGGGACCGACCGCGGACGACGTCCGCCACCTCGAGCGGTGAGGGTCGCTTGAGCGAGACCCCGATGGTCTGCAGCGCCAAGGGGTGCCGTGCGGCCGCACGCTGGGCCCTGCTGTGGAACAACCCCACGCTGCACAGCCCGGAGCGCCGCAAGGTGTGGCTCGCCTGCGACAGCCACCGGGAGCGCCTGGCCGAGTTCCTGCGCCTGCGCGGGTTCCTCAAGGACGTCGTGGCCGCCGACGCGATCCCCGAGACGGCCGGCTGACGGCCGCGCGGGGCATCCGGACCGCCCACCGGCGAACCAGGTATGCAGGCGGCTCGCGGCCCCGGTGACGGGCCGGCTCAGCCGCCGATCGCCGACATGGGCCGCTGGGGCTGCTCGAACCCGGGCAGCGAGATCCCGTGCCCGGGCCCCTTGCGGGCCATCTCGGCCATGACGAGGTCGGCGAGCTCCTCGTCGGAGGACCCGGCGCGCAGCGGGCCGCGCAGGTCGACCTCCCGCCGCGCGAACAGGCAGTTGCGGAGCTGGCCGTCCGCGGTGAGCCGCACCCGGTCGCACCTCGAGCAGAACGGCGCCGAGACGCTGGCGATGACCCCCACGGTCTGCGGGCCCCCGTCGATGTGGAACAGCTCGGCCGGGGCGCTGCCCCGCTCGGGCACCGGGGTGAGGGTGAACCCGGCGGAGAGCCGCTCGAGGATCTCGCCCTGGGTGACCATCTCGGACCGGTGCCACGAGTGCTGGGCGTCGAGGGGCATCTGCTCGATGAACCGCAGGTCGTAGCCGCGGTCCAGACACCACTGCAGCAGCTCGACGACGTCGTCCTCGTTGACCCCGCGCATGGCGACGGCGTTGACCTTGACGGGGGCCAGCCCGGCGTCCGCCGCGGCCTTGAGACCCGCGACGACGTCGTCGAAGCGGTCCCGGCGGGTGAGCCGCTCGAAGTGGTCCCGGTCGACCGTGTCGAGGCTGACGTTGACGCGGTCCAGGCCCGCCTCAGCCAACGGGCGGGCGAGGCGGTCCAGACCCACGCCGTTGGTCGTCATGGCAATGCGAGGGCGCGGCTCGAGCGCAGCGATGCCGGCGACGATGTCGACCAGGCTGCGGCGCAGCAGGGGCTCGCCGCCGGTGAGCCGTACCTGGGTGATCCCGAGGCCGACCATGACCCGGACGAGGCGCAGCAGCTCGTCGTCGGACAGCATCTCGGGCCGCGGCATCCAGTCCAGCCCCTCGGCCGGCATGCAGTAGGTGCAACGCAAGTTGCACCGGTCGGTCACCGACACGCGGAGATCTCGCCCGATTCGGCCGAAGCCGTCGAGCAGGCGGGCCTGCGGTGCGGGGGTCATAGTCACCCAATCTACGACGGGTACGGTGTCGGCGTGCTGAGGCGGTTGCTGACAAGACGCTGGTTGGGGGCGCTCCTGGCCGCCACCGTGTACGCGGTGCTCGCCTACCACCTCGGCACCTGGCAGTGGGGACGCTACGAGGGCAAGGCCCAGCGCAACGCCCGCCTGGACGCACACTACGCCGCCGCCCCGGTCCCCCTGACGGGTGTCCTCACCACGTCTCCGCTTCCCCTCGACAGCGAGTGGACGCACGTGACGGCGACGGGTCGCTACCGCGGGCAGCAGCTGTTCGTGCGCAACCGGCCCAACGACAGCGTCTACGGGTACGAGGTGGTGGCCCCGTTCGTCGTGGACGGCGGGGGCACGGCGCTGGTCGACCGGGGCTGGGTGCAGAACTCCGTGCAGGCCTCGGTCCTGCCCGCGGTGCCGGCGCCACCCGCGGGGACCGTCACGGTCGTGGGCTGGGTGAGGACCGGTGAGGCCTCCCTCCATCGCGACCTCCCGGCCGGGCAGCTGGCCAGTATCAACCTCGCGGAGGCGTCGCAGGCCCTGGGCAGTCCCCTGCTGGGCGGGTACGTCATCCTCGACGACGAGCGGACGGCGACCGGCGGGGATCCACCGCGCCCGCAGGCCCTCGCGCCGCCGAGCCGGGACCTCGGGCCGCATCAGGCCTACTCGGTCCAGTGGTGGGGCTCGATGCCGGTGGGGCTCGTCCTCGTCTTCTTCGGGATCCGCCGCGAGCTGCGCGAGGAGGACCCGGAGCGCCCCGCCAAGGTCAAGAAGCCCAGCATCTGGGAGGAGGAGGACATCGACTGACGGCCCGCCGGAACGGACCGCCGGCGGCGGCCACCCGGAGCGTCGGCCCGCCCGGACGGGTCAGGCGGTGACGTCGGCGGCCTGCTCGGAGAACTGGGTGTGGTAGAGCTCGCTGTAGAGGCCGCCGGCGGCCACGAGCTCGGCGTGCCGGCCCTGCTCGACGATGGTGCCGTGGTCGACGACCAGGATGAGGTCGGCGTGCCGCACCGTGGAGAGGCGGTGGGCGATGACCAGGGCCGTCCGGTCCTTCAGTGCCGCGTCGAGAGCCCGCTGGACCGCCACCTCCGACTCACTGTCGAGGTGCGCGGTCGCCTCGTCGAGGACCACGAGGCCCGGACCCTTGAGGAGCAGCCGCGCGATGGCCAGGCGCTGCTTCTCACCGCCGGAGAGGCGGTGCCCCCGGTCGCCGACCACCGTGTCGAGGCCCGCCGGAAGCGACTCGACGAGCTCCCAGACCTGCGCCGCACGCAGCGCCGCCACGAGGTCGCCCTCGTCGCGGACGGAGCGGCATACCGCAGGTTGGCCCGGATCGTGTCGTGGAAGAGGTGGGCGTCCTGGGTCACCACCCCGATCGTGTCGTGAACTGACGCGAGGCCCGCCCGGCGCAGGTCGAGACCGTTGATCCGCACGACACCGCTGTCCGGGTCATAGAGCCGCGCGACGAGCGAGGTGATCGTCGTCTTGCCGGCGCCGCTGGGGCCGACGAGGGCGACGAGCTGTCCCGGCTCGACCGTGAACGACACGTCGTGCAGGATCGGGCCGCTGCTGCGCCGGTCCCCCTGGGCGATGCCCTCGAGGGAGGCGAGGGAGACCGCGTCGGCCGAGGGGTAGGTGAAGTCGACCCGCTCGAGGTCGACACGAACCGGGCCGCCGGGGATGGGCTCCGCGTCGGGCGCCTCGTCGATGAGCGGGCGCAGGTCGAGGATCTCGAAGACCCGCTCGAACGACACCAGCGCGGTCATGACGTCGACCCGGACGTTGGACATCGAGGTGAGCGGCCCGTAGAGGCGGGCCAGCAGCGCCGTGAGCGCCAGCAGCGACCCCACCGTGAGGCTGCCGTTGACCGCCATGACACCGCCGAACCCGTAGACCATCGCCGTGGCGAGTGAGGCGACCAGGGTGAGGGCGATCAGGAACACCGAACGGTTGACCGCGATCCGGATCCCCACGTCGCGGACCTTCCCGGCGCGCTCGGCATACTCGGCGTCCTCGGTGGTGGGGCGGCCGAACAGCTTGACGAGCAGAGCCCCGGCGACGTTGAACCGCTCCGTCATCCGGGTGCCCATGTCGGCGTTGAGGTTCATCTGCTCGTAGGACAGCGAGGCCAGCCGCTTGCCCATGAGCCGGGCGGGGATGAGGAAGAACGGCACGAGCACGAGCGCGCCCACGGTCAGCTGCCACGACAGGCTCGCCATCGCGGCGATGATCAGGACGAGGGAGATGGCGTTGCTGACCACGCTCGACAGGACCGAGGTGAAGGCCTGCTGGGCACCGATGACGTCGCTGTTGAGCCGGGTGACCAGAGCCCCCGTCTGGGCTCGGGTGAAGAACGCGATGGGCTGGCGCAGGACGTGGGAGAACACCTCGGTGCGTAGGTCATAGATGAGGCCCTCCCCGATCCGGGAGGAGTACCACCGCTGGACCATCGACTCGAGCGCCCCGACCGCCGCGATCGCCGCCACGACGAGCGCCAGGCGGACGACGACCCCGGCATCCTTCGGGATCACCCCGTCGTCGACGAGGTACTTGAGCATCAGGGGGGTCGCCACGGTGAGGACGGCGTCGATGACGACGAGCACGAGGAAGACGGCGATCTGGGCGCGGTAGGGGCCGGCATACGACAGGACGCGCCGGGTCGTGCCCGGCGGCAGCTCGTGGTCGGTGACGCTGGCGTCCTTGGTGAGGCTGCGCATCATGTGCCAGCCCTGCATGCTCATCCGTCGTCTCCGTCTCTGCTCGTCGTGCCGGTCAGTCAACCACGCCGGGCCGACGGCGATTCCCCGGCGTCGCGACCGACGCCCGGCGGCAGGTCCGGGTGACGCATCACATGATGGACCGGACTGGTCCCGGCCACCGGGCGGACGACAGGATGAGGTCGGCGCCGCCGCGTGGGCGGCCAGCAGGCGAAGGGGTATGCCGTGGCAACGGTCAAGACGCACAAGATCACGCTCGACGAGAGCGAGATGCCCACCCGCTGGTACAACATCCTCCACGACCTGCCGACCCCGCCGCCGCCGCCGCTCCACCCGGCGACCGGCGCGCCCGTCGGCCCCGAGGACCTCAGCGCGATCTTCCCGATGGACCTCATCCTCCAGGAGGTCAGTACCGAGCAGTACATCGACATCCCCGACGAGGTTCTCGACGTCTACCGACTGTGGCGGCCGTCGCCGTTGTACCGGGCGCACCGGCTCGAGAAGGCCCTGGGGACCCCAGCCCGGATCTACTACAAGTACGAGGGTGTCTCCCCGGCCGGCTCACACAAGCCGAACACGGCCGTGCCGCAGGCCTTCTACAACGCCAAGGCCGGCATGAAGCGGCTGACGACCGAGACCGGAGCCGGCCAGTGGGGCACCGCACTCTCCTTCGCCTGCGCCCAGTTCGGGCTCGAGTGCGAGGTCTGGCAGGTCCGCGCGTCCTACGACGGCAAGCCCTACCGCAAGATGATGATCGAGACCTTCGGCGGGACGATCCACCCCAGCCCCTCCGACCTCACCGCCGCCGGGCGGGCGGTCCTCGCAGAGCACCCGGACTCTCCGGGGTCGCTCGGTGTCGCGATCAGCGAGGCCGTCGAGGTGGCCGCGGGTGACCCGACGGCGAACTACGCGCTGGGCAGCGTGCTCAACCACGTCCTGCTCCACCAGAGCATCATCGGCGAGGAGACGCTGCTCCAGCTCGCCAAGGTCGGCGAGACGGCCGACGTCGTCATCGGCTGTGCGGGTGGCGGCTCCAACTTCGCAGGACTGATCACCCCCTTCCTGCGGGAGAAGCTCGCCAGCGGCTCCGGGCCCGTGCTCCGGGCGGCCGAGCCGGCCTCCTGTCCCTCGCTCACCCAGGGCACCTATGCCTACGACTTCGGCGATGTCGCCGGCCTGACGCCGATGATGAAGATGCACACCCTCGGGCACGACTTCATCCCCGACCCGATCCATGCCGGTGGCCTGCGCTACCACGGCATGAGCCCGCTCGTCTCGCATCTCTACGAGGAGAGGCTCATCGAGGCGGTCGCCGAGGTCCAGCAGGACACGTTCGCCGCCGGGGTGCTCTTCGCCCGCACCGAGGGGATCGTCCCCGCCCCGGAGACCGCTCACGCGCTCGCCGCGGTCGTCGCCGAGGCCCGGGCCTGCACCGAGTCCGGCGAGGCGAAGGTCATCGTCGTCGGCCTGAGCGGTCACGGCCACCTCGACCTGCCGGCATACGAGGCCTACCTGCACGGCGACCTCGCCGACCACACGTGGGCCGACACCGAGCTGCAGGAGTCGGTCGCCCGGGCCCTGGCCAAGCTGCCCCTCGCCCCGGCCTGAGAGGTCCTGCTCACCCGACCCGAGGCCCCTCCCCTGTCGGGCCCCCCACCACTCGAGGGTGAGGTGACCCGGGCGGGGACCTCCGGGTCACCTCAGGCCAGGGCGACCAGGTCGCGGTAGTCGGCACCCCACAGGTCCTCGACGCCGTCGGGAAGCAGGAGGATGCGCTCGGGCTCGAGGGCGTCGACGGCGCCCTCGTCGTGGGTGACGAGGACGACGGCCCCGCGGAAGGTCCGCAGGGCGCCGAGGATCTCCTGTCGCGAGGCGGGGTCGAGGTTGTTGGTCGGCTCGTCGAGGAGGAGGACGTTGGCGGCCGAGACGACCAGCAGTGCCAGCGACAGCCGGGTCTTCTCGCCTCCGGAGAGGACTCCGGCGCGCTTGTCGACGTCGTCGCCGGAGAAGAGGAAGCTGCCGAGCACCTTGCGGACCTCGGTCTCGCCGAGGTCGGGGGCGGCGGACTTCATGTTCTCGAGAACGGTGCGTGCCACGTCGAGGTTCTCGTGCTCCTGGGCGTAGTAGCCGAGCTTGAGGCCATGGCCGGGCTCGACGACCCCGGTGTCCGGGTCGTCAACGCCGGCCAGGATACGCAACAGGGTCGTCTTGCCGGCGCCGTTGAGGCCGAGGACGACGACCCGCGACCCGCGGTCGATGGCAAGGTCGACGTCGGTGAAGACCTCGTTGGAGCCGTAGGAGCGGGACAGCCCGCTGGCTCGCAGCGGCGTCCGGCCGCACGGCGCGGGGTCGGGGAAGCGCAGCCGCGCGACCTTGTCGTGGGCCCGCTCCCCCTCGGTGGCGGCGAGGAGGCGCTCGGCCCGGCGCGCCATGTTCTGGGCGGCGACCGCCTTGGTGGCCTTGGCCCGCATCTTGTCGGCCTGCGCGAGCAGGGCGGCCGCCTTCTTCTCGGCGTTCGCCCGCTCCCGGTGACGGCGCCGTTCATCGGTCTCCCGCTGGAGCAGGTAGCCCTTCCACCCGAGGTTGTAGATGTCGAGCTCGCACCGGTTGGCGTCGAGGTGGAAGACCTTGGTGACGACCGCGTCGAGCAGCTCGACGTCGTGCGAGATGACGATGAGCCCGCCGCGGTAGGCCTTGAGATGCTCGCGCAACCAGGCGACGGAGTCGGCGTCGAGGTGGTTTGTCGGCTCGTCGAGCAGCAGTGTCTCGGCGCCCGAGAAGAGGATGCGCGCCAGCTCCACCCGGCGACGCTGGCCCCCGGAGAGCGTGCCGAGGCTCTGCTCCAGCACCCGTTCCGCAAGCCCCAGCGACCCGGCGATCGACGCGGCCTCGGACTCCGCGGCATACCCGCCGGCGGCGGTGAACTCGGCCTCGAGCCGCGCGTAGCGGCGCATCGCCCGCTCCTGGCGCTCGCCCCGCTCGGCCGACATCGCGTGCTCGGCCGCCCGCAGGTCCCGCACGATCGTGTCGAGGCCGCGCGCCGACAGGATGCGGTCTCGGGCGCTCATCGCGAGGTCGCCCGTGCGGGGGTCCTGACGCAGGTAGCCCACGTTGCCGGTCGTCGCAACGGTGCCGGCGGCGGGTTGGGCCACGCCGGCCAGCACGGTGGTCAAGGTGGTCTTGCCTGCGCCGTTGCGGCCGACGAGCCCGATCCGGTCGCCCGCGGCCACCCGGAACGTCGCCCCGTCGAGGAGCAGGCGCGACCCCGCGCGCAGCTCGATGCCGGTCGCGGTGATCACGGTGAGGTCCTTCGGGTCGTATGTCGTGCAGCGCCGGGCCGGCGCTCTAGTCTAGGTCCCGCCGCGGCCTGCTCGCGGCCAAGCCCACGGCACGGAGGGACCGATGAGCTTCAACGACAACGTGCGGCTCGACACCTCCCAGGTCGAGTCAGGAGGCCGCGGCGGCGGCGGTGGCGCACCGGGCGGCCTCGTGGTCGGCGGCGGACTCACGGGCATCATCGTCCTGGTCATCGCGCTCATCTTCGGGATCAACCCCTCGGACCTGCCGGCCGGCGGCACGAGCATGGACCCGGGCCAGGTCAGCCCTGGGGGGGCGCAGGGCTCTGCGGACTTCTCCCAGTGCTCCACCGGCGCCGACGCCAACACGAACGACACGTGTCTGGTCATCGCCACGGTGAACTCGGTCCAGGCGTACTGGAGCGCCCTGTTCGCCGGCAACGGGCGCACCTACACCCCGGCCAAGACCGTCATCTACTCCGGTGCGACCCGGTCCGCCTGCGGGACCGCGTCGAACCAGGTCGGCCCGTTCTACTGCCCCCTCGACAAGCTGGTCTACATCGACGCGAGCTTCTTCGGGCTGCTGCAGAGCCAGTTCGGCGCCGACACCGGCCAGCTCGCCAAGGAGTATGTCGTCGCCCACGAGTACGGCCACCACATCCAGGACGAGCTCGGGCTGCTCGACCGGGCCCAGCAGGACCCACAGGGCGCACAGAGCGGGTCGGTGCGGGTCGAGCTGATGGCCGACTGCCTCGCGGGCGTGTGGGCACAGCACGCGACGTCGACCAAGGACGCGAGCGGGACCGCGTTCCTCCAGGGGATCACCCAGCGGGACCTGACCTCGGCGCTGTCCGCGGCGAAGTCCGTCGGCGACGACCACATCCAGGCGTCGATGGGCGGCGGCGTGAACCCCGAGAGCTGGACCCACGGGTCGAGCGCCGCGCGGCAGCACTGGTTCACCCAGGGCTACCAGAGCGGTGACATCAACCAGTGCAACACCTTCGCAGTGCAGAACGTCGAGTGACGCCCGGCTGAGGTGGCCGCTCCCTGGGCCCGCCGCTCAGGTCTCGGCGATGATGATCCGGACGGCCCGTCCGCGCTCCAGGGCGCGCCGCAGCACGACGAGGTTGGGGTCGGGGAGGTCGTAGAGCTCGCGTCGCGGCAGCCCCACCAGGTGCGCCAGGCGCGGGTCGGCCAGCACCTCCGCAGCGAGCGCCCGGTCCCCGCCGAGGACGAGGCCGGCGGCCCGCTCCGAGCCGAGCAGCCGCGTGGCGTGGTCGGCCACCGCGTGCACGAGAGCGTCGGCCTGGTTGCCGCGCCGGCGAGCGAAGCGCTGCTGGGACCAGCCGCCCGCGGCCGTGCGCGACTGGACGTAGCGGCTGCCCACCTTGTGGGTGGCGAGGGCGGGGCCGCGGGCCAGGCCGACGGCATACCCGCCGCGGCGCACGAGCACGAGGGCGAGCGGGTCGTGGTCGAAGCGCTGCATCGACTCCACCCGTTGGGCGGGATCGGCTCCGGGGTTGTTGGCGGCGAACGTCGCGAGCCACCGCTCGAGGCGTTCGGGGGCTACCTCGACGGTCCGGGTCATGTCGTGCCGCCCGGCGGGAGGTGCGGTGGCTCAGATGTTGAAGCCGAGGGCGCGCAGCTGCTCACGGCCGTCCATGGTGATCTTGTCCGGTCCCCACGGCGGCATCCACACCCAGTTGATCCGGTGCGAGGGGACGATGCCCTCGAGCGCCGCGCGGGCCTGGTCCTCGATGACGTCGGTGAGCGGGCACGCCGCGGAGGTCAGCGTCATGTCGATGACCGCGCCCCCGTCGTCGTCGAGGTGCAGCCCGTAGATCAGGCCGAGGTCGACGACGTTGATCCCGAGCTCGGGGTCGACCACGTCGCGCAGCGCCTCCTCGACGTCGACGATCTCGGGCTGCGCGCCGCCCTGGTCGTGGGTCGTTGTCGTGTCGGTCATGGGGTTCCTCCGTCGGACTCGTCGGTGGGGGTCTCGATCCCGGCTCGGTGCAACGCATCGGTGAACGCCATCCATCCCAGCAGGGCGCACTTGACCCGGGCTGGGTACTTGGCGACGCCGGAGAAGGCCACACCGTCGCCGATGACGTCCTCGTCGCCCTCGTCTGCGCCCTTGGACGTCAGCATGTGCCGCATGGCGGCGAAGGTCCTCATCGCCTCGCTCAGGGGGTGGCCGACGACCTCCTGGGCGAGCACGGACGTCGACGCCGTGCTGATCGAGCAGCCGACGGCGTCATAGGAGATGTCGGCGACGACCGGGTCGGCGCCGTGGCCGTCGGAGGCGTCGAGGTGGACCCGCAGCGTCACCTCGTCGCCGCAGGTCGGGTTGACGTGGTGCACCTCGGCCTCGAAGGGCTCGCGGAGCCCGGCGTTCACGGGCCGCTTGGAGTGCTCGAGGATGAGCTCCTGGTAGAGGTCCATCACGACCCTGCCATCGCGTCGACCCCGAACACGGCGGGCACGCTGTCGAGGGCGGTGAAGAAGGCGTCGATCTCATCGGGAGTCGTGTATGCCGCGACGCTCGCCCGGGTCGAGGAGGTCGCCCCGAAGCGGCGGTGCAGCGGCCACGCGCAGTGGTGGCCGACCCGCACCGCGACACCGGCGTCGTCGAGGACCTGGCCGACGTCGTGGGCGTGGATCTGCGGGGAGGTGAAGCTCACCGCTCCCCCACGGTCCTTGAGGTCGGTCGGACCCAGCACGCGGGTCCACGGGCGCTCGGCAAGGCCCTCGAGGAGGCGTCCGGTCAGCATCTGCTCGTGGGCATGCACCCGGTCCATGCCGAGCCGCTCGAGGTAGTCGACGGCCGCGGCGAGCCCGACGGCCTGGGCCGCCATGGGGACGCCGGCCTCGAACCGCTGCGGCGGGGCGGCATACGTGCTGCCCTCCATCCGCACGGTCTCGATCATCGACCCTCCGGTGAGGAAGGGCGGCATGGCGTCGAGGAGGTCGTAGCGGCCCCACAGGACCCCGATCCCGAGCGGTCCGAGCATCTTGTGGCCGGAGAACGCGACGAGGTCGACCCCCAGCTCGCGGACGTCGACGGGCAGGTGCGGCACCGACTGGCAGGCGTCGAGGACGACCAGCGCGCCGACGGACCGGGCGGCCTCGACCATCGGGGCCACCGGGTTGACGGTGCCGAGGACGTTGGAGGCGTGCGCGAACGCGAGCACCTTGGTGCGGTCGGTGACGACCCGACCGAGGTCGTCGAGGTCGAGCCGGCCCTCGTCGGTCAGCCCGACCCAGCGCAGCGTCGCCCCCGTCCGGCGGCACAGCTCCTGCCACGGGATGAGGTTGGCGTGGTGCTCCATCTCGGTGACCACGACCTCGTCACCCTCGTGAAGGACCAGCCGCGGGTCCGCGGACGGGGCGGTGGCCGCGTTGGAGAACGTGTAGGCGGCGAGGTTGATCGACTCCGTTGCGTTCTTGGTGAACACGATCTCGCGGGCCGGGGCCCCGATGAACGCGGCGATCCGGGTGCGAGCCGCCTCGTAGGCGTCGGTGGCCTCCTCGGACAGCTGGTGCGCGCCCCGGTGCACCGCGGAGTTCATCCGGGTGTAGAAGTCCCGTTCGGCGTCGAGGACGCGGATGGGCTTCTGCGAGGTCGCCGCCGAGTCGAGGTAGACCAGCGGCTTGCCGTCCCGCACGGTGCGGGCGAGGACCGGGAACTTGGCGCGGATCGCGTCGAGCTCTGCCTCGGTGAAGGGTGTGGCGGTCATCTGCTGGCTGGTCCTTGCTGGGTGCCGGTGGTGCGTGGTGGTCGGGCGACCTGGTCGTCGGTGGTGTCCGGGCCGCTCAGGCGGGCGCCAGGAAGCGGTCGTAGCCCTCGTCCTCGAGACGCCCGGCGAGCTCGGGGCCGCCCTCCTCGGCGACCCGGCCGTCGACGAAGACATGGACGAAGTCGGGCTGGATGTAGCGCAGGATGCGGGTGTAGTGCGTGATGAGCAGCACCCCGCAGCCGGTGGTCTCCGCGGCCCGGTTGACCCCCTCGGAGACGATGCGCAGGGCGTCCACGTCGAGACCGGAGTCGGTCTCGTCGAGGATCGCGATCTTGGGCTTGAGCAGCTCGAGCTGGAGGATCTCGTGACGCTTCTTCTCGCCACCGGAGAAGCCCTCGTTGACGCCGCGGTCGGCGAAGTCGGGGTCCATCCGGAGCCGGTCCATCGCCTCGCGGACCTCCTTGACCCAGGTCCGCAGCTTGGGGGCCCGGCCGTCGTTGGCGGTCTTGGCGGTGCGCAGGAAGTTCGACACCGTGACGCCGGGGACCTCCACGGGGTACTGCATCGCGAGGAACAGCCCGGCCCGGGCGCGCTCGTCGACCTTCATGGCCAGGACGTCCTCACCGTCGAGGGTGACGCTGCCGCTGGTGACGGTGTACTTGGGATGCCCGGCGACCGAGTAGGCAAGGGTGGACTTGCCCGACCCGTTGGGGCCCATGATCGCGTGGGTCTCGCCGGAGGACACCGAGAGGTTGACGCCGCGCAGGATCTCCTTGGAGCCCTGCTCGACCTCGACACTGACGTGGAGGTCCTTGATCTCAAGAGTGGACATGGGTGCGTGAGCCTCAGTTCTGGTCGGATAGGGCGACGTAGACCTCGTCGCCCTCGATCTTGACGTGGTGGGTGGCGATGGGGACCGTGGCCGGGGGGCCGGACGGCTGACCGGTGCGCAGGTCGAACCGGGAGCCGTGGAGCCAGCACTCGATCTGGCAGCCGTCGACCTCGCCGTCGGAGAGCGAGACCTCGGCGTGGCTGCAGGTGTCGTCGACGGCGTACACCTCGCCGTCGGAGGTCCGGACGATCGAGATGACCCGCCCGTCGATGTCGGCGGCGGCCGCTCCCACCGGGGGGAGCTCCTGGAGCCGGCAGACGCGGACGAAGGCGGTGTCGCTGACGGCGGCGTCGCTCATGAGCCGTCCTCCTGGGCGAGCTCTCGGTCGATCGCCTCCATCAGGTGGTCCTCGATCTCAGGGACGCCGATCCGACCGACGACAGAGGCGAAGAACCCGCGCACGACGAGGCGCCGGGCGATGTCCTCGGGGATGCCGCGGGCCATCAGGTAGAACAGCTGCTCGTCGTCGAAGCGTCCGGTGGCCGAGGCGTGCCCGGCCCCCTCGATCTCCCCCGTCTCGATCTCGAGGTTGGGCACCGAGTCGGCTCGGGCACCCTCGGTGAGCAGGAGGTTGCGGTTGAGCTCGTAGGTGCGGGTGCCCTCGGCACCCGCCCGGATGAGCACGTCCCCGACCCACACGGTGCGCGCGGTCGCGCCCTGGAGGGCGCCCTTGTACGACACGTTGGACGTGCAGTGCGGCGCGTCGTGGTCGATGAAGAGCCGGTGCTCGAGATGCTGTCCGGCGTCGGCGAAGTAGACCCCGAGCGCCTCGAAGCTGCCGCCGGGACCCGAGTAGGTCGCGTTGGTGCCGATCCGGACGATCGCCCCGCCGAGGGTGACGGCGATGTGCCGGACCCGGGCGTCGCGGCCTACGACGACGTCGTGCTGCCCGAGATGGTGGGCGTCGTCGGCCCACTCCTGGACGGTGACGACGGTGAGGTCGGCCCCGTCTGCGGCGAGCACCGAAAGGACCTCGGAGTAGTCGGCCGACCCGTCGTGCTCGACGATGACCAGGGCCTTCGAGAACCGCCCGGCCGTGATGACGAGGTGGCCCCAGACCCGCTCGCCCTGCCCGGTGAGGCGCACTCGCACTGCCTGGTCCAGCTCGGCATCGGCCGGGATGTCCAGCCGCGTCGCACCGCCCGATCGGGCGACGGCCACCGCAGCGGCGCGGTCGCCCGGAGGCTTGACGCCGAGCTCGCGGGCCTGGTCGCTGTCGATCTCGGAGAGCGTGACGCCGTCGGGCAGCGTCGTCGCCCACGCCAGGCGGGCCTGCGAGGGCTCGTCGGCGAACAGTCGCCCGAGGCGGTCGACAGGCGTGAACCGCCACTCCTCCTCACGCCCGCCCGGCACCGGGAAGTCGCTGACGGCATACGACGTCGTCCGCTCGGCGCGGGACTGGTCCGGGATGTATGCCGCGGCCCCGTCGGTGTGGGCACGGGGGTTCAGCAGGGAGCCCTGTGGGGCGCCCTTCTCTGCCAGCAGGCTCATCAGCCCACGGCTCCTTCCATCTGCAGCTCGATCAGGCGGTTCAGCTCGAGGGCGTACTCCATCGGGAGCTCGCGCGCGATGGGCTCGACGAACCCGCGCACGATCATCGCCATCGCCTCCTCCTCGCTCATGCCGCGGGACATCAGGTAGAACAGCTGGTCCTCGGACACCTTGGAGACGGTCGCCTCGTGGCCCATCTGCACGTCGTCCTCGCGGATGTCGACGTAGGGGTAGGTGTCGGAGCGGCTGATCGTGTCGACGAGCAGGGCGTCGCAGACGACGTTGCTCCGGGACCCGTGAGCCCCCTCCATGATCTGGACCAGTCCGCGGTAGGACGTGCGACCGCCACCGCGGGCGACCGACTTGGAGATGATCGAGCTCGAGGTGTGCGGGGCGGCGTGCACCATCTTGGCTCCCGCGTCCTGGTGCTGGCCCTCGCCGGCGAAGGCGATGGACAGCGTCTCGCCCCTGGCGTGCTCGCCGAGGAGGAAGATCGCCGGGTACTTCATCGTCACCTTGGAGCCGATGTTGCCGTCGACCCACTCCATCGTCGCGCCCTCGGCCGCAGTGGCCCGCTTGGTCACGAGGTTGTAGACGTTGTTGGACCAGTTCTGGATGGTCGTGTAGCGCACCCGGGCGTTCTTCTTGACGATGATCTCGACGACCGCCGAGTGCAGGCTGTCCGACTTGTAGATCGGCGCGGTGCAGCCCTCGACGTAGTGCACGTAGGAGCCCTCGTCGGCGATGATCAGGGTCCGCTCGAACTGGCCCATGTTCTCGGTGTTGATCCGGAAGTAGGCCTGCAGCGGGATGTCGACCTGGACACCCGGCGGGACGTAGATGAACGACCCGCCCGACCAGACCGCGGTGTTGAGCGAGGCGAACTTGTTGTCGCCGGCCGGGATGACGCTGGTGAAGTACTCACGGAACAGGTCTTCGTGCTCGCGCAGGCCGGTGTCGGTGTCGACGAAGATGACGCCCTTGGCCTCGAGGTCCTCCCTGATCTGGTGGTAGACGACCTCGGACTCGTACTGGGCGGCGACACCGGCGACGAGGCGCTGCTTCTCGGCCTCGGGGATCCCGAGCTTGTCGTAGGTGCGCTTGATGTCCTCGGGGAGCTCGTCCCACGAGGTCGCCTGCTTCTCGGTCGACTTCACGAAGTACTTGATGTTCTGGAAGTCGATGCCGGTGAGGTCGCTGCCCCAGTGCGGCATGGGCTTCTTCTCGAACAGGCGCAGCGACTTCAGCCGCAGGTCGAGCATCCACTGCGGCTCGTTCTTGCGGGACGAGATGTCGCGGACGACGTCGTCGTTGAGCCCACGCCGGGCGCCGGTGCCGGCGACATCGGAGTCGGCCCAGCCGAACTCGTAGCGGCCGATGTCCTTCAGGCCGGGGTTGAGCTCCTCGACGGTGGCGTTCTCGGGGTTGGCGGTCATCGCGCTGACCTCTCCTGGGTGGGGGTCGGGTGGTGGCCAGGGGCGGTGGTGCCCCGGCCGGTGCTGCCTGAGGTGGGACGGGTGGAGGAGCGCGGGCCCGGCTCGGTCGGGACCGTGGCGGGCCCGCAGGGCGGTGACCCGCGAGGGGTGGCGGCGCTCGGTGTGGGGACGAAGGTCGTGCAGACGTGGTCGCCGTGCGCCAGTGTCGCCAGCCGCTGCACGTGGACGCCGAGCATGCGGGAGAAGGCCTCGGTCTCGGCGTCGCAGAACTGCGGGAACTCCGCGGCGACGTGCCCGACCGGGCAGTGCCCCTGGCACACCTGGATGCCCGTGAACGCGGTCGTCGCGGCCGGGCCCACCGAGCGCGCCGACGCGGCGAACCCCTGGGCGTTGAGCGCCTCGACGAGGACGTCGACCCGGGCGGCCGGGTCCGTGCCGGCATCGGCCAGCGTGGCGGCGCACCGCTGCTCGAGCTCGGCGACCCGGCGCTCGGCGAACGCGGTCACGGCGCCCTGGCCGGCCGTGTCGGCGAGGAAACGCAGCGCCTGCCCGGCGAGGTGGTCGTAGTCGGATGCCAGGGCCTGGTGCCCGCTCGCGCTGACCACCCACGCCCGGGCCGGACGACCACGGCGCCGGCGGGTCGCCCCCGCGTCGTGCGGCTCGATGAGCCCGTCGGCGAGGAGGTTCTCGAGGTGGCGGCGGATGGCGGTGTCGGTCAGGTCGAGGCGCTCGGCGAGGGCCGATGCCGTCAGGGGACCGTCCTCGCTGACGACGCGCAGCAGCCGGTCGCGGGTCGGCGACTCGAGGCTGTGGTCCCGACGCGTGGTCGCGACCTCGTCATTAAGCACACACCCATGTTAGGTAATTGCGGCCCCGACATGCAACGTGGGGTGGTGGGGGGTGCCCCGGCAGAGCCCGGTGGGCTGTCCCAGGGTCACATCATCGCAGGTCAGCCGGGTATGCCGCGCCGCGTGCTACCCGAGCAGGCCCCGATCACGCGCCAGGGCGGCCGCCTCGCCGCGGGTCCGGGCCCCCAGCTTGGCGAGGATGTTCGAGACGTGGACGCTCGCGGTCTTGGTGCTGATGAACAGCTCGCCGCCGATCTGCCCGTTGGAGCGGCCCTGGGCCACGAGCGCGAGGACCTCGAGCTCGCGCGCCGTCAGGGAGGGCGCGGCGTCGAGCCCGCCGGACGGGATGGGGCCCGGTCCGGCCCCGCCACCGGTCACCACGGACCTGTCGATCCGCGCCAGCAGCGGCGCCGCCCCGAGGGCCGCCGCGGCCGAGCGGGCCGCGCGGGCCTGCTGCGAGGCGGCCTCCCGGTCGCCGGACGCCGCGAGCACCTCGGCCAGTCCGGCCCGGGACCGCGCGGTCTCGTAGGGGTCCCCCCGGGCCTCGAAGAGGCTCGCCGCCTCGGTCCAGGCCGCCCGCAGCTCCTCGGGCGGGACCTCGGCCCGGGCCCGCCAGCGCAGCCGCAGGTGCTCCCCGCGGGCCCGCGCCGCCCACGCCAGACCCTCGGTGTTGGGCGCCGGGCGGGGCGACCCGGGCGTGAAGATGGTCGCCGCGTGGGCCGCCAGCCGATCCGCCTCCGCGAGGACGTCCACCACCTCGCGCGAGGGCAGGCCGGGCGCGGCGTCGGCCAAGCGCCCCAGCAGGAGGGCGGCCAGCCGCACCTCGCCGGCGAAGTCGGCCTGGCCCCAGAGACCGCGCACGAAGTCCACGACCTCGCGGTGGACGGCCCGCGCGCCGGCCACGTCACCGGCATACCCGAGCGTGTCGACCATGGCGGCCCCCGACTGGATGGCGCACAGGCCGTCGCGCTCCCAGAACTCCCGCAGCTGGGGGTACCACCGCGCCGGAAGGTCGCTGCCGCGGGCGGCGTGGACGTAGGAGGCGGCGGCCTCGAAGGCCGCGCACGCGAACGCCGGCGCGTCCTCCTCGCGGGTGTCGGCGAGTCGCAGCGCAAGGTCCCACTCCCCCAGCTCGTAGGCGACCGCCACCGCCATCGCCCGTGAGTCGGTGGCGTAGGGGGCCCAAGGCAGCCCCATCTCCGCCGCCCGCTCCGAGCACGTGCGGTATGCCGCGAGGGCCGCCTGGAGGTTCTCCTGGCGGTAGTGCACGGTCCCGATCGTGTGCATGGCCCGGATGACGGGCAGGTCGGCGGCGGCGTCGGACCGGGCGACCAGGTCCTCGAGCCGCCGGATCGACTCGGCCGGGTCCCCCTCCCAGAAGCTGAGCCGGGCCACCACCGTGGTGAGGTCGGCATACAGGCCGCCGCCCAGCGCCGTGGCAGCCTCCATCGCGTCCTGGGCGGCGCTCGCCGCCTCGTCGTGGCGCTCGGCATCGGCGAGGTACTCTGCGCGGCGGACCAGCACCTCGACGCGCTGACGCTGGGTGGCACCGTCGAGGAGTGAGAGGGCCTCGGTCGTGAGGGCGTCGCGGTCGGTGCGGTCCTCGGTGAGCCGCAGGACGTAGGACAGCCGCCCCAGGAGCTCGGCCCGGGCGGGGCCGACCACGACGTCCTGGGCGAGCCGGTCCCGCAGGTAGCCGAGGGCGCGGTGGGTGCGACCGCCGCCGAGGGCCGCGTCGACAGCGCCGAGAGTGAGGTCGTGGGACCGGGCGTCCGCGACGTCGACGAGGCCGAGGCCACGGTCGAAGTGGACGAGGGCATCGGCCGGCCCGCCGACCCGGAGGGCCGCCCACCCCGCCTCCAGCGAGGCGGAGGCCGCGACGCCGACCTCCCCGGCGGCCAGCGCGTGACGGGCGAGATCGGCGCGGGTCGCGATCCCGGGGTCCTGCTGGATGGCCGCCGAGCAGGCCCGGTGCAGCCGGAGCTTCTCCGAGGGCAGCAGGTCGTCGTACACCGCCTCCGCGAGCAGCGCGTGCCGGAAGGCGTACCCGTCCGCCCCGAGCGGCTCGAGGACGTGGTGCTCGACCGCCTGGCGGACCAGGCGGTCGAGCGCGGGCCCGTCGACACCGGCGACCCGCTCGAGGAGCGCGTGCGGCACTCGGCGGCCCACGACCGCGGCCACCCGGACCACCTCCTGAGCATCGTCGTCGAGCATCTCGACGCGGGACAGCAGCAGGCGCGAGAGGTCGGTCAGCTCCGCCGTGACGCCCTGCGCGGCGGCCGCAGCAAGCTCCTCGGCGAAGAAGGCGTTGCCCTCGGCCCGGCGGACCACCCCGTCGACGACCTCGCCCGGCAGGTCGGTCCCGAGGGACCGGACGAGGCTGGCGACGTCCGGGTCGGGCAGCGGGTCCAGGTCGAGGCGGGACAGGGCCGACAGCCTGGACCACACGGTGAGCGAGCCGCGCAGCGGGTGCCGGCGGTGCAGGTCGTCGCTGCGGTACGTGGCCACCAGTGAGAGGGGCCCGGCGAAGCCCCGGGTGAACAGGAGGGTCAGCAGGTCGCGCGAGGACTCGTCGGCCCAGTGGAGGTCCTCGACGACCACGAGGAGCGGACGTTCGCGGGCCAGCGACTCCAGGGCCCCGTGGACGGCCTCGAGGAGCCGGCCGCGCTCGGCCTCCGCCGCGGCCCCCGTACCGCTGGGGTCGCCCGCCCGGCGCGGGAGCAGCCGCGCAAGGCTGGGAAGGCCGGCCAGCAGCGCCTCGACGGTGCCGGGCTCGACGTCGTCGAGCCGCGAGAAGAGCTCGACGAACGGCAGGTAGGGCAGGGCCGTCCCGGCCTCGCCCACACAGTGGCCGATCGCCAGACGGTGGGTCCCGGCATCGACGACCTCGTCGACGAGGGCTGCGACGAGGGCCGTCTTGCCGATGCCGGCGTCCCCGCCGAGGAGCAGCAGGCCGCCCCTGCCGTCGTCCAGCCCGAGCGCGTGACGCGCCCGGCTGAGCTCGTCATCGCGCCCGACGAGGGGTAGGCGGCTCCGGATCGGCATCTCGTCGATCATGGCACGGCTCACGACGCCCGCGGGGTCTCCTCGGCGGGCGTTCCGCAGTCACCGAAGGTGCGGGCCGCGGCCCGGGCACCGGTGGCTCCGGCATCGTGCCGGGCGGCACTCAGGACGCTGGCGCCCCGGCTGAGTCCGGCAGTGATCGGCGTGACCGCGGCGCGCGGTTCGGCCGCTCGGCGGACGGCCCGCCGGACGGCCCGGCGGGCGGCCCGCCGGTTCAGCCAGCCATCGGTGTGGCGGCCACCGTGGGCGCGCTCGAGGCGGTAGGCGACCTCTGCCTTGACGAACAGCGGGTCTGCGAGGTTCATGGGGTCCTCCTGGGTCGTGGTGCGATGACATCCACGTTCGACCGATGAGGTAGACCCCCACATCGGGAGGGCGCCCTATCTTCGGCGGCCCCGAGCCCGCAGGTTCGCCCTGAGGTACCTCAGGCCACCTGCAGCGGAGGGGGCACGCTACAAGCCCGCCGGGGGCGCACCGGGCTCGTCGGGGCCCGCAGGAGCGTCGAGCTCCGCCTCGCCGTCGTCCGAAGGGGTCCCGGGGAGGAACACCGACGGCATCCGCGTCCGCGGTGGGGCCACGGCCTCCTCGCCGAACCAGCGCCGCCGCAGCGGGATCGTCACCCAGCCGAGCGGAGCCGTGAGGACGTAGCCGTAGGCCACGACGAGCCCGGTCACCCCCGGCTCCACCGCCAGTCCGGCGAGGAGCACGGCCAGCCCGGCGACGTGCCACCCCACATTGGTCCGCATGGACAGCAGGCTGCGGAACGAGCGGAACCGCACGCTCGTCACCATGAGCACGGCCGGGAGGACCCCGATCGTCAGCGGCAGGACGAGCCAGGGCCCGTGGTGCACGGAGTCCAGGGCGAAGACCGTGGCGAGGACGACGCCCGCCGCTCCCGGACTCGGTAGCCCGATGAAGTAGCGCTTGTCCGCGAGAGGGTCGACGGTGACGTTGAACCGGGCCAGCCGGAACGCCGCGCACGCCAGCCAGAAGAAGCCCGCCGTCCAGGCCAGGACCGGCCAGGACGGCAGGGCCCAGGTGTGGACGAGCACCGCCGGCGCCACGCCGAACGAGATGAGGTCGGCCATCGAGTCGAGCTGGACGCCGAAGGGCGAGGCGGCACCGACGAGGCGCGCCACGGCGCCGTCGGCGATGTCCATGACGATGGAGAGGGCGATGAGCATCGCGGCGAGGGCGAACCGCCCGCGGAAGGCGACGAGGACAGCGGAGAACCCGGCGATCAGGTTGAGGGTGGTGAAGATGCTGGGGATCGTCACCCGGATCCGGGTGCGGGCGTCGAGGCGCTCGAAGGGCACGACCGGAGCACCGGTCGGCGAGATAATCCGCCACCGGCGCCGGATGCGGGCTCTCAGCGGCGGCCCGGAGGCGCTCACGGCCCCGCCTCGGGCCACGTGGCGATGACGCTCTCACCCGCACGGACCCGCTCGCCCTCGGCGACGGCCAGCCGGGCCTCGGGGGGCACGAAGACGTCCATCCGGGACCCGAACTTCATCAGCCCGATCCGCTGACCCGTCGCGAGGACGTCTCCGACGGCGACGCGCGTCACCACCCGCCGGGCGAGCACCCCGACGATCTGCCGGAACACGACGGTGCGGGTCTGCTCGCCGACCAGCCGCTCCACCGTGATCTCGCTGCGCTCGTTCTCGGTCGCGCTCTCGGCCCGGTATGCCGCGAGCCACCGCCCGGGCCGGTACGTGACGTCCGTGACCCGCCCGCCGTAGGGGGTGCGGTTGATGTGGACGTCGAGGACCGACAAGAAGATGCTCACCTGGAGCCACTCCCCCGCCGGCGCGACGCCGTCCTGGGCCGGGCCGGCATACATCACCTTGCCGTCGGCCGGGGCGAGGACGGTGTCGTCGCTGACCGCCGCGCCGTCGGGGCCGCGGTCGGGGTCACGGAAGAAGGCCGCCACCGCGACGGGCAGCGCCAGGAGGGCCAGCGCCTGCCGAGGTCGCCCGGCCACGGCGCTCAGGACTGCCGGAAGGGCGGCAACGCCGACGGCCGGCCCGGCCTCCCGGTCGATGCGCGTCATGGTTCGCTCCTCCTCGTCGCGGGGCCGTGACGCCCCGCTCAAGCCCGAAGCCTAGGATGTCGAGCCGTGCCAGCGGTCGAGGTCCTCGAACTCCGTCGCCATTTCGCCAGCGTGCGGGCCGTCGACGGCGTGTCGTGGTCGGCCGACTCCGGCACCGTCACGGCGGTCCTCGGCCCCAACGGGGCCGGCAAGACGACGACCGTCGAGTGCCTCGAGGGCCTGCAGCGGCACGACTCCGGCGAGGCTCGGGTCCTCGGGGTCCCGGCCTGGGGAGCGCCACCGGACCACCGGGCCCGGGTCGGTGTCATGCTCCAGGACGGTGGTCTGCCGACGACGTCGAAGCCGGTCGCGCTGTTGCGACACCTCGCCCGCCTCTATGCCGCTCCGACCGATGTCGACGCTCTGGTCGGCCGGCTCGGGATCGACGCCTTCGCTGGGACGACCCTGCGACGGATGTCCGGCGGGCAACGACAGCGGGTCGCGTTGGCCGCCGCACTGGTCGGCCGCCCCGACGTGCTCTTCCTCGACGAGCCGACCGCCGGGCTGGACCCGCACGCCCGGCTCGACGTGTGGGATCTCGTGCGGGCCACCGCCGTCGACGGCGCCTGCGTCGTCATGACGACACACTCGTTCGAGGAGGCGGAGCGGATCGCCGACCACATCGTCATCATGTCCTGCCGGGAAGGTCGCTGCCAGCGGTGCGACGACGGAGCTGACGAGCGGGACGAGCCTGGAGGACGTCTACTTCTCGCTGACCGGACGGGGGACGCCATGAGCGAGACGGCCAGCCCGGCCCGAGCGGCCCGAGCGGCCGACCGGATCCGCGCCCAGGGTGCCTTCGAGACCCGCACGCTGCTGCGCAACGGCGAGCAGCTCCTCGTCTCGATCGTGCTCCCGGCGATGGCGCTCGCCGGGCTCGCCCTCTCGACGACGCCGTCGCTCGGCCCGGGGCGGCGCGTCGACGTGGCCACCGCGGGTGTGCTGGCCCTCGCTGTCGTCTCGACGGCGTTCACCGGCCAGGCCATCTCGACGGGCTTCGACCGACGCTACGGCGTGCTGCGGCTCTTCGGCGTGACGCCCCTCGGACGCGGCGGGCTGCTCGCCGGCAAGGCGATCGCGGTGGCAGCGGTGTTGGCCGTGCAGGTCCTCGTCCTCGGCGCGCTCGCGCTCGCGCTGGGGTGGCGACCCGAACCCGGCGGGATGCTTCCCGCGCTGGTCAGCCTCGTCCTCGGTGCCGGTGCCTTCGTCGCGCTTGCGCTGCTCCTGGCGGGAACGCTCCGCGCCGAGGCGGTGCTGGCCCTGGCCAACCTCATCTGGGTCGTCCTGCTCGCCCTCGGGCTGCTTCTGCCGACGAGCGAGCTGGCACCCCCGCTGCGGGTCCTGGCGTCGGCGCTGCCCTCGGGTGCGCTCGGCGACGCGATGCGGGCCTCCTTCGTCTCGGGCTCCTGGCCGTGGGCCCAGTGGGGCGTGCTCGTCCTGTGGGGTGGCATCGCCGGCCTGCTGAGCTCGCGGCTGTTCCGCTGGTCACCATGAGGCCAGGCGCGGCCGGCGCCGCCCTGGGCCGTACCCTCGGTACGTGACGACGACCGGCACCGCATCACCTGACACGAGCCGCGACGGCTCGGGGCCGACCCCACCCGCACGGCCCAGCGAGGCGCACCGTTGGTACGCGCCGATCCTGCTGGCCAACCTCATCGCCGAGGTCGGCATCATCGTCACCGGCGGCCTGGTCCGGCTCACCGGCAGCGGCCTCGGCTGCCCGAGCTGGCCGCAGTGCACGCCGGGCCACTTCACGCCGGTCGCCCACCAGGCGCAGGGGTGGCACAAGGACATCGAGTTCGGCAACCGCACCCTGACCGGGATCCTCGTCGTCGCGGCAGTGGCCGCCGTCCTCGCCGTATGGCTGTGGGCGCCGCGCCGGGCCCTCAAGGTCGCGTCGGTCCTCGTGCTCGCGGGCATACCGGTCCAGGCCGTGATCGGCGGGATCAGTGTCCTGGAGGGCCTCGCCCCCATCACGATCTCGCTGCACTTCCTGGCGTCGGCAGCGATGGTCGCGGCCGCGGCATACCTCTACCTCGCCCGCGACGAGACCGACGTCCCGGCCGTCCCCGTGGTCCCGGCGCTGCTCGGCCGGACGGGGGTCGTCACGGCGGCCCTGGGTGCGGTCGTCCTGGCGCTCGGGACCGTCGTCACCGGGTCGGGGCCCCACTCCGGCGACGCGACCACGCCGTCGCGGTACGGGTTCGACCCCCGGTCGATCTCGTGGCTGCACGCCGACGCCGTGATGCTCTTCGCCGGGCTCGTGGTCGCCATGTGGGTGGGCGTACGGCTCGCCGGGGCCCCGCCGCGTAGCCGGAGCGCCTGGACCGGCGTCCTCCATGTCGTGATCCTCCAGGCCGTCGTCGGCTACACCCAGTACTTCACCGGGCTGCCCATCGGCCTGGTCATCGTGCACATGTTGCTCGCAGCGCTCCTCGTCGTGGCGCTGACCCGAGCGCTCCTCTCGCAGCGCACCCGCGACCGCGCCCCGCAGGACGCCTGACCCCGTCCGAGACGCCGTCCCCCCTGCGCACGGCCCGGCACCTCCGCCGCGCGTCTCCCTAACCTCTGCCGCGCTCTCCCTAACCTCTGCTAGCAGAGGTTGCGTGACGAAGCAGAGGCTGCAACCTCTGCTTGGTCCCCTAACTTCTGCTAGCAGAGGTTAGGAATGGGGGACCAGGGGAGGTCGCCGGAAGGGGGGAGGTCGCGGTCGGGCCGGGGACGAGCGACCACACCGGGGGTATGCCGGGTCAGCGGATCGCGAGGTGCAGCAGCGGGTCGAGGGCTACCGCGAGGAAGACCACCGTCACGTAGGTGATCGACAGGTGGAACAGCCGCATCGGCTTGAGCGTCTTCAGCGCCTCACCGGCGCGGGCCGCCCGTGACAGCCGGTGTGCCTCGGCGAGGAACACGGCCCCGCTGGCGACCGCGACGACGAGGTAGAGCCAGCCCATCGACGCGACTGGGACGAGGACGAGGGAGGTGGCCACCATGACCCAGGCGTACCCGACGATCTGGTGTCCGACGACGACGGCCGACCGCTGGACCGGCAGCATCGGCACGTGGGCGTTGGCGTAGTCGTCCTTGAAGGCCATCGACAGCGGCCAGTAGTGCGGCGGCGTCCAGAAGAAGATGACGAGGAACAGCACGACCGCGGGCCAGCCCACACGTCCGGTCACAGCGGCCCACCCGATGAGGGTCGGCATGCACCCGGCCGCCCCGCCCCAGACGATGTTCTGGGTGGTGCGCCGCTTGAGGATCATCGTGTAGCCCACGGCATACAGGGCGATCGCCAGCAGCGACAGCAGCGCCGAGACGACGTTGACGAGCAGGACGAACCAGGCGGTCGACACGACGACGAGGGCGGACGCGAACACCAGGCCGGCCCGGGGCGTGATCTCGCCGGTGACCATCGGCCGGTGCCGGGTCCGCACCATGTGTGCATCGATGTCTCGGTCGTAGACGGAGTTGTACGCGTTGGCGGCACCCGCGCTCAGGGTCCCGCCGATGAGGGTCGCAGCAACGAGGCCGATCGACGGGACTCCCCGCTCGGCGAGGAACATGACCGGGATCGTCGTCACCAGCAGCAGCTCGATGATCCGAGGCTTGGTCAGCGCGACGTAGCCGGCGAGGGTCCGCCGCCACCCCGTGGTCGGACGAGCCGCCGGGGCGTGCGTCGTCTGGGTGTCGGCCACGTTGTCCCTTCGCTGGGTCAGGTAGGAGTGCATCGGAATCGGCCATGCCGTGCGGGGATGCTGGAGTCTAACCCGCCCGACCCGGTGGCCCCCGCGCTCGCCCGGCGCCCCGGCCGCCGACGGTCCGGGTACACCGACCGGACTAGGGTAGAAGCCGCTGCGCGAGCCCAACGCAGGTGAGCCGCGCGGAGTGCCCTCGTCCAGCCAGACCCATGACCAGGAAGGCTCGCAGTGAGCACCACGACCCCCTCGAAGAAGGCCACGTCCAGGCGTCCGCGGGCGAGCGCCGTCCGCTCCCGCGAGCTGGCGCGGCCGATCGCCCGCAAGGCCGGATGGACCGACCTCGACGTCCGCGCCGTCGACCTGGCGCGCGTGCTCGCGGCCGACGCCGTCCAGAAGGCCGGCAACGGCCATCCCGGCACGGCGATGAGCCTCGCGCCTGCGGCCTACCTCCTCTACCAGCAGGTCATGGCGCACGACCCGAGCGACCCCGGCTGGCTCGGCCGCGACCGGTTCGTCCTCTCGTGCGGGCACTCCAGCCTCACCCAGTACATCCAGCTGTACCTGTCCGGCTACGGCCTGGAGCTCGACGACCTCAAGGCGCTGCGCACCTGGGGTTCGCTCACCCCCGGCCACCCCGAGGTGCACCACACCAAGGGCGTCGAGATCACGACGGGCCCGCTCGGCTCCGGTCTCGCCTCGGCCGTCGGCATGGCCATGGCCCAGCGCCGCCAGCGGGGCCTGCTCGACCCCGGGGCCAAGGCCGGCGAGAGCCCGTTCGACCACCACATCTGGGTCTTCGCCTCCGACGGCGACCTCATGGAGGGCGTCTCGGCCGAGGCGAGCTCGCTCGCGGGCCACCAGGAGCTCGGCAACCTCACCGTCGTCTACGACGCCAACCAGATCTCGATCGAGGACGACACCGACATCTCGTTCTCCGAGGACGTCGCCGCGCGCTACGCCGCCTACGGGTGGGAGGTCGTCGACGTCGACTGGCGCAAGTCGACCGACCCGGCCGGGACCCCCGACTACGTCGAGGACGTCGACGCCCTGCTCGTGGCGCTCGAGAGAAGCCGAAGGTCCCGGACCCGCCCGACGCTGATCCGGCTGCACACCGTCATCGCGTGGCCGGCCCCGACGGCCCGCGGTACCGGCAAGTCGCACGGCTCCGCCCTCGGAGCCGACGAGGTCGCGGCGACCAAGGAGCTCCTGGGTCTCGACCCCCGCAAGAGCTTCGAGGTCGACCGGGCCGTCCTCTCGCACGCACGGCGGGTCGTGGCGCGCGGCAGGGCCGCCCACAAGGCCTGGGACAAGGGGTATGCCGCGTGGCGCCGGTCCCAGCCGGAGCGGGCCGCCCTGCTCGACCGTCTCGTCGAGGGCGAGCTGCCCGGCGGGCTCGCCGCGGCCCTGCCGTCGTTCCCCACCGACACCGACAAGGGCGTGTCCACCCGGGCCGCCTCGGGCAAGGTCCTCGGCGCCCTCGCCGGCGTCATGCCCGAGCTGTGGGGCGGCTCCGCCGACCTCGCCGAGTCCAACAACACGACGATGGTGGGCGAGCCCTCGTTCATCCCCAAGGGCAGGCAGACGGCGGCGTGGAAGGGCGGGCCCTACGGCCGCACCCTCCACTTCGGGATCCGCGAGCACGCGATGGGGATGGTCCTCAACGGGATCGCCCTCGAGGGGCTGACCCGTCCCTACGGCGGCACCTTCCTCGTGTTCTCCGACTACATGCGGCCCGCGGTCCGGCTGGCGTGCATCCAGCAGCTGCCGGTCACGTATGTGTGGACGCACGACTCGATCGGCCTGGGCGAGGACGGCCCGACCCACCAGCCGGTCGAGCACCTGGCCGCGCTGCGCGCCATTCCGGGGCTCTGCGTGGTCCGGCCGGCCGACGCCAACGAGACCTCGGCCGCCTGGGGTGCCGTCCTCACGCGCGCCAAGCCCGCGGCTCTGGCCCTCAGCCGGCAGAACCTGCCCGTCATCGACCGCAAGCGGCACGCGTCGGCGGCCGGCGTGGCCAAGGGCGGCTACGTCCTCATCGACGGCGGCTCCTCCGGCAAGGAGGTCCCCGACGTCATCCTCGTGGCCACCGGATCGGAGGTCCCGGTCGCCCTGGCCGCCCGCGAGGCGCTGGAGAAGGACGGCATCCGGGCCCGCGTCGTCTCCATGCCCTGCCGTGAGTGGTTCGACGAGCAGCCGAGGTCCTACCGCGAGAAGGTCCTGCCACCGCCGGTCCGGGCCCGGGTCAGCGTCGAGGCCGGGGTGGCCCAGGGCTGGCGCGAGGTCGTCGGCGACGCCGGACGCTGCGTCAGCCTGGAGCACTTCGGCGCGTCGGCCTCCGGGGAGATCCTCTTCCGCGAGTTCGGCTTCACTCCCGCGGCGGTCGTCAAGGCCGCCAAGGGGTCGATCGCGGCAGCCACCACCACCACCGGGAAGTGAGACCCATGACTGACAACCCAGCCCTGCAGGCGCTCGCCGACGCCGGCGTCTCCATCTGGCTCGACGACCTCAGCCGCGAGCGGCTCACCACCGGCAACCTCCGCGAGCTCATGGACAGCAAGGGCGTCGTGGGCGTGACCACGAACCCGTCGATCTTCCAGTCCGCGATGTCCTCGGGCAGCGCCTATGACGACCAGCTCCGCGAGCTGGCGGCTGCCGGCGCCAGCCTCGACGAGGCGGTCTTCGCCATGACCACCGACGACGTCCGCGACGCCTGTGACGTGCTCAGACCCGTCCACGACGCCACCCACGGCGTCGACGGACGGGTCTCCATCGAGGTCGACCCTCGGCTCGCCCACGAGACCGCCTCGACCGTGGAGCAGGCCGTGGCGCTCGCGCGCGCCGTCGACCGGCCCAACGTGTTCATCAAGATCCCGGCCACCGTCGAGGGCCTGCCGGCGATCACCGAGGTGCTGAGCCAGGGCATCAGCGTCAACGTGACCCTGATCTTCTCGCTGGACCGCTACCGGGCCGTCATGGCCGCCTTCCTCGCCGGGCTCGAGCAGGCCAGGGGCGCCGGCCACGACCTCGCCCTCATCCACTCGGTGGCGTCCTTCTTCGTCAGCCGGGTCGACACCGAGGTGGACCGGCGGCTGGACGCCCTCGGGACCCCCGCGGCGGCGCAGCTGCGTGGCCAGGCCGGGATCGCCAACGCCCGCCTCGCCTACCAGGCCTACGAGGAGGTCTTCGGGACGCCGCGCTGGGAGACGCTCGCCGGGCTGGGGGCGCGCCCACAGCGGCCGCTGTGGGCGTCGACCGGGGTCAAGGACCCGGCATACCCCGACACGATGTACGTCACCGACCTCGTCGCGCGAGGCACCGTCAACACCATGCCCGAGAAGACCCTGGACGCGGTCGCGGACCACGGCGACATCCACCCGGACACGGTCACCAGCGGGTATGCCGGCGCCGCGGCCACGCTCGACGCCCTCGACGCGTTGGGGATCTCCTACTCCGAGGTCGTCGAGCTGCTCGAGGTCGAGGGCGTCGAGAAGTTCGAGAAGTCGTGGTCGGCCCTCCTCGGAGGCGTCGAGGCCGAGCTCGGCGCGGTGGCCCGGTGAGCAGCATCCTCGTCGCGGCGACCGGTCCCGCAGCCGACGCCGTCGCCGCCCACGTCCCGCAGCTGGTCTCCGACCGGGTCGCCAGCCGGCTCTTCGCGCAGGACCACACCCTGTGGGGGCCAGCCGCCGAGCGCGAGGCCGCCAAGCGCCTGTCCTGGGTCGGGCTACCACGCACCTCCCGCCCCCTCGTCGGGGAGGTCACCGCCCTGCGCGAGGAGCTCCTCCAGGCGGGGATGAGGCGGGTCGTGCTCTGCGGCATGGGCGGCTCCTCGCTCGCTCCCGAGGTGATCTGCGCCGCCGCCGGCGTCGACCTCGTCGTCCTCGACTCCTCCGACCCCGACGTCGTCCGCGCGGCCCTGACCGACCTCGCCGAGACGGTCGTCGTCGTCTCGAGCAAGTCGGGGTCGACGGTGGAGACGGACTCGCAGCGCCGGGCGTTCGAGCAGGCCTTCCGCGACGCCGGCATCGAGCCCACGCAGCGGATCGTCGTGGTCACCGACCCGGGCAGCCCGCTCGACGGTCAGGCTCGCGGGGCCGGCTACCGCGTCGTCAACGCCGACCCCGACGTGGGCGGCCGCTACTCCGCCCTCACCGCGTTCGGGCTGGTCCCCTCCGGTCTGGCCGGGGTCGACATCGAGGCCCTCCTCGACGACGCCGAGGCGGTGGCCGATCTCCTGGCGGCCGACGACGAGGCGAACCCCGCCCTCCAGCTGGGCGCCGCGATCGCCGGCACCGACCCGCTGCGCGACAAGCTCGTCCTCGTCGACGCCGGCACCGAGAACGTGGGTTTCGGCGCCTGGGCGGAACAGCTCATCGCCGAGTCGACGGGCAAGGACGGAACCGGCATCCTGCCCGTCGTCGTGCCCGCTCCCGGCCCGTCCCATCCCACCGGTGACGCGACGGTGGCCCGGCTGGTCGCCGAGGACGCCCAGGACATCGTGGCTGAGGGCTCCGTCGTGGAGGTGGGCGGCCGGCTCGGCGCCCAGCTGCTGCTCTGGGAGGTGGCGACCGCCGTGGCGGGACGGCTGCTCGGCATCGACCCGTTCGACCAGCCGGACGTCGAGAGCGCCAAGAAGGCCGCCCGAGCGCTCCTGGACCGGGGGATCGGGACGGTGGACCAGCCGGACTTCACGGAGGGGGCCGTCGAGGTCCGCGCGCTCGGCGGCGACTGGCTCGGTGGCGCATCGACCGTCAGCGCCGCGGTCGAGGCCCTGCTCGCCCTGGTCGACCCCGAGCACGGCTACGTCGCCGTGATGGCCTACCTCGACCGTGAGGCCGACGCGCCGTTCGAGGACGTCGCAGGGTCCCTGGCCGACCGCGTCCGCCGTCCGGTGACCTTCGGATGGGGGCCCCGCTTCCTCCACTCGACCGGCCAGTACCACAAGGGGGGTCCCCCGACCGGGGTCTACCTCCAGGTGACGACAACGCCGGTGCAGGACCTCGCCGTCCCCGGGCGCGACTTCACCTTCGGCCAGTTCATCGCCGCCCAGGCCGGCGGCGACGCCCAGGTGCTCGCCGACCACGCCCGCCCCGTGCTGCGGCTGCACCTCACCGAGCACGACGCCGGCCTGGCCCAGGTGAGAGCCGCCCTCGTCGAGGGACGCCGGTGAGCCCGGCCAAGGTCAGCGCCGAGGACAACCCGCTGCGGGACCTGCGCGACAAGCGGCTTCCCCGGATCGCGGGACCCTGCGGCTTGGTCCTGTTCGGCGTCACCGGCGACCTGGCCACCAAGAAGCTCATGCCGGCGATCTATGACCTGGCCAACCGGGGTCTGCTGCCGCCGGGCTTCTCCCTCGTGGGCTTCGCCCGGCGGGACTGGGCCCACCAGGACTTCGGCGCCATCGTCCACGAGTCGGTCAAGGCCCGGTCCCGGACCCCGTTCCGCGAGGAGGTGTGGCGGTCCCTGGCCGAGGGCATCCGGTTCGTGCCGGGCTCGTTCGACGACGCCGGGGCCTTCGACCGGCTCGCCGCCACCTTGCACGAGCTCGACGAGCAACGCGGCACCGGGGGCAACCACGCGTTCTACCTGTCCATCCCGCCGACCTGGTTCTCCGCAGTGTGCGAGAGGCTCGAGGCGTCGGGGCTCAGCACCCCACAGCAGGGGTCGTGGCGCCGGGTCGTCATCGAGAAGCCGTTCGGCCACGACCTCGCCAGCGCCCGAGAGCTCAACCGCATCGTCGAGTCGGTCTTCCCCGCCGACGCGGTCTTCCGCATCGACCACTACCTCGGCAAGGAGACCGTCCAGAACCTCCTGGCGCTGAGGTTCGCCAACCAGATGTTCGAGCCGGTCTGGAACAACCGCTATGTCGACCACGTCCAGATCACGATGGCCGAGGACATCGGCATCGGGGGGCGCGCGGGCTACTACGACGGCATCGGCGCGGCCCGCGACGTCATCCAGAACCACCTGCTGCAGCTCCTCGCCCTCACGGCGATGGAGGAGCCGGTCACCTTCCGCGCCGACCATCTGCGCGCCGAGAAGGAGAAGGTCCTCTCGGCCGTCAAGATCCCCAAGGACCTCGCCAAGGCCACGGCGCGCGGCCAGTACGCCGCCGGCTGGCAGGGCGGCGAGCAGGTCATCGGCTACCTCGACGAGGACGGCGTGCCCGAGGGCTCCACGACGGAGACCTACGCCGCGGTGCGGCTCGAGATCGACACCCGCCGGTGGGCGGGCGTCCCGTTCTTCCTGCGCACCGGCAAGCGGCTCGGCAAGCGGGTCACCGAGATCGCCGTGGTGTTCAAACGCGCGCCCCATCTCCCCTTCACCGACACGGCGACCGAGGAGCTCGGCCAGAACGCCGTCGTCATCCGGGTCCAGCCCGACGAGGGCGTGACCATGCGGTTCGGGGCCAAGGTGCCGGGGGCACAGATGGAGGTCCGCGACGTGACGATGGACTTCGGCTACGGCCGCGCGTTCACCGAGTCCTCGCCGGAGGCCTACGAGCGCCTCATCCTCGACGTCCTGCTCGGCGAGCCGCCGCTGTTCCCCCGCCCCGAGGAGGTCGAGCTGTCCTGGCGGATCCTCGACCCGATCGAGAAGCACTGGGCTCGCTCACGGGCACCCCTCGACCAGTACCCCGCCGGCGGCTGGGGGCCGGCCTGCGCCGACGACCTGATGACGCCGGGACGGCCGGACCTGGAGGCTGCCGTGATCGTCGACCTGCCGAGCACGACCACCGCTGACGTCTCCAACCGGCTGGTCCGGCTGCGCTCCGAGACCGGGTCGATGGCCCTGTCCCGGGTGCTCACCCTGATCGTCGTCGTCGACGAGGCCACGGCCGAGCAGGCCATCGAGATCGCCAACGACGCGAGCCGCCAGCACCCCTGCCGCATCATCGTCGTCGTCACGGCCAACCGGCGCGGCGCCGTCCGCCTCGACGGCCAGATCCGGGTCGGCGGCGACGCCGGCGCCAGTGAGGTCCTCGTCCTGCGGCTCTACGGTCCGCTCGCCGACCACGGCCGGGCGGTCGTCACGCCCCTGCTGCTGCCCGACTCCCCCATCGTCGCGTGGTGGCCGGGCGAGGCCCCGAGGGACCCCGCCGCGGACCCCATCGGCGTGATGGCCCATCGTCGGGTCACCGACTCGTCCCGGACGACGGGCCGCCCGGGCACGGTGCTCGGCCGGCTCGCCGCGGCATACTCGCCCGGGGACAGCGACCTCGCCTGGGCGCGGGTCACCCTGTGGCGCGCGCAGCTGGCGGCGGCCTTGGATCAGCCACCGTACGAGCGCGTCCGGTCGGCCACGGTGACCGGCGCCCCGGACTCGCCCTCCGCCGACCTGCTCGCGGGCTGGCTCGCCTCGGCGCTGCGCTGCCCGGTCTCGCTGGCCCGCTCGCGCAACCGGACCGGCATCATCAGCGTCCGGTTGGAGCGCAGGAGCGGGGCCATCGACCTGGTGCGCCCGCAGGAGACCAACGTCGCCACCCTCTCCCAGCCGGGACAGCCGCTGCGCATCCTGGCGCTCGCCCGTCGCGGCGACGCCGAGTGCCTGGCCGACGAGCTGCGCCGGCTCGACCCCGACGAGATCTACCAAGCCGCGCTCACCGAGGGCATCGAGCTGGTGAGGTCCACCCGCACCGCCAGCGAGGCGGTCCGGGCCAGGACGGCTCCGTCGGTCACTGATGCCGAACGGGCGGAGCGCGCGGCGAAGCGCAACGCCCGCCGCACGGCTGCCCGCCCGGCGAGATCATCCGAGGGGAGCGCCACATGACCACGGTCCCCGAGGTGGTGCGCTACGCCACACGCGAGGAGCTCTCGGCCGGCTCCGGGGCCCGGCTCATCGCGGCGATCGTCGCGGCCCAGCGCGCCCGGGGCGAGGCTCAGGTCGTCCTCACCGGCGGCTCGATGGGCTCGGCCATCCTCGCCGCCGCGGGCCGGGCACCCGGCCATGGTGGGGTCGCCTGGGACCGGGTCAGCCTGTGGTGGGGTGACGAGCGGTTCCTGCCGGCCGCAGACCCCGAGCGCAACGAGACCCAGAACCGTGCGGCCCTGCTCCACGACCTGCCCCTCGACGAGGCCAAGGTCCACGGCGTCGCTCCAGCGGGCAGCGCGCTCGGCGAGACCGCCGAGCAGGCCGCCGACGACTACACCCGTCAGCTCGCGGCGGCGGCGGGGCCCGACGAAACGAGCCCACTGTTCGACATCGTCCTGCTGGGCGTCGGCCCCGACGGCCACGTCGCCTCGCTGTTCCCCGGACGGCCCGAGCTCGACCTGCTGGCACCTGGCGCGGTGGCGGTGCACGACTCGCCCAAGCCCCCGCCCGACCGGGTGACCATGACCTTCCCGGTGCTGCGGCGGGCCCGCGAGGTGTGGTTCATCGTCAGCGGTCGCGACAAGGCCGCCGCGGTGGCTCGCGGCGTCGGCGGGGCCGACGTCAGCACGACCCCGTGCGCCCACGTCCACGGCCTCGAGCGCACCGTGTGGCTCCTCGACGCCGACGCCGCCGCGGAGCTGGGCGCCTGACGAGGACGGTGCCCGGAGACGGGTCAGCCCGCCGAGTGCATCGGCGGGCTGAGGGCGGTGCCAGGCGCCCGGACCTACTGGATGAGGCCGCGCCCGCGCAGGGACTCCAGTGCCTCGTCGAGGATCGCTTGGCCATCGGCGTCCGAGCGACGCTCCTTCACATAGGCCAGGTGGGTCTTGTAGGGCTCGACCTTGGGTGGCGCCGGCGGGTTGTCCATGTCCTGGCCGGCGGGCAGCCCGCAACGAGGGCAGTCCCACAGCTCCGGCACGGCCAGCCCCGGCTCCTCGGCGAAGCTCGGTCGCGTCTCGTGCCCGTTGGAGCACCAGAACGACACGAACACCCGAGGCGCGACATCGCCGCGCTCGGCCTCGCCCATCGGGCCTGCTCCGACCCGGCTCCCCCGGATCGCGTTGCCGCCTGCCATCGCTGTCGTCCTCTCAGTCGGTCGTGGTCGGGCGTCAGGCGAAGCGCTGGAGAACGCCCAGCCCGACGACGCAGGTGAACCAGACCAGGGCCACGGCCACGGTGATGCGGTCGAGGTTGCGCTCGGCCACCGACGACCCGCCGAGCGAGCTCGACATACCGCCACCGAACATGTCCGAGAGGCCGCCACCCTTGCCCTTGTGCAGCAGGATGAGCAGGGTCAGGAAGAGCCCGCCCAGGACCAGCAGGGCCTGCAGGCCGATGCGTACCGCGTCCATGTCGTTCCTTCGCGTGGGTCGGGGCAGGGTCTATGCCGGGGTCCGGTGGGGCTCCGGGGGCTACAGGATACCCGCTCGGGCGGGGCGTCCCGCGGGCGCGGTTGTCCCACCTCCGGGCCGGCGGGCCCTGGGCCCGCCGGGGACGGCAGCGACGATGGGTCAGCTGGTCTTGAGGTGGTCGCGGTAACGGCAGATGGCGGCGAACTCGGTGGGGTCGAGCGAGGCACCGCCGACGAGCGCGCCGTCGACGTCCTCCTTGTCCATGATCGACGCGATGTTGCCCGACTTGACCGACCCGCCGTAGAGGATGCGGATGCCGTCGGCGGCGTCGCCGGAGTACAGCTCGGCCACCTTGGTGCGGATGGCGGCGCAGACCTCCTGCGCGTCCTCGGGGGTGGCGACCTCACCGGTGCCGATGGCCCAGATCGGCTCGTAGGCGATGACGACCGAGCGCAGCTGCTCCATCGGCAAACCGTCGAGGCCGGCCTGGACCTGGGCGAGCACGTGCGGCACCTGCTCGCCCGCCTGGCGGACCTCGAGCCCCTCGCCGCAGCAGAAGATCGGGGTGAGGCCGTGCTTGTAGGCGGCCTTGACCTTGGCGTTCACGACATCGTCGCTCTCGGCGTGGTACTCACGCCGCTCGCTGTGCCCGACCGTGACGTAGGTACAGCCCAGCTTGGCGAGGAACGCACCGCTCACCTCGCCGGTGTACGCGCCCGAGTCGTGGACCGAGAGGTCCTGCGCGCCGTACCTGACCTCGAGCTTGTCGCCGTCGACAAGGGTCTGGACGCTACGGAGGTCGGTGAACGGCGGCAGCACCGCGACCTCGACCGCGCCGTGGTCGTGCTTGGCGTCGTGGAGGGTCCAGTCGAGCTTCTGGACCAGATGGGTGGCCTGGAGGTGGTCGAGGTTCATCTTCCAGTTCCCGGCCATGAGCGGGGTGCGGGCAGCCATGCGAGGGGCTCCTTCGTCGAGCGGGTGTGCGGTCTGCAGGTGGTGGTGCGGAGGGCGGATGCCGTGGGGCCGGCTCGGGAGCGCGACCCCACGGGCGTGGTGGGTGCCGGGTCAGGACTGCTCGAGCACGGCGATGCCGGGCAGCTCCCTACCCTCGAGGTACTCGAGGCTGGCGCCACCGCCGGTCGAGATGTGGCCGAACTGGTCGTCGGTGAACCCCAGCCGGCGCACGGCGGCCGCCGAGTCGCCACCTCCGACGACGGTGAGCGCTCCGCGGGCGGTCGCGTCGACGAGGGCCTGCGCCACGGCCTTGGTGCCGGCGGCATACGGCGCCATCTCGAACGCGCCCGCGGGCCCGTTCCAGAAGATGGTCCGACAGTCGCTGAGCTTCTCGGCGAACAGGGCGCAGGAGGCGGGCCCGATGTCCAGGCCCATCCGGTCGGCAGGGATGGCGTCCGCGGCGACGACCTCGTGGTCGGCCGCCGCGGAGAAGTCCGTGGCCGCCACGATGTCGATGGGCAGGACGATCTCGACACCACGCTCGGCGGCCCGGTCGAGGTGGCCCTTGACCGTGTCGATCTGGTCGGCCTCGAGCAGACTCTTGCCGACCTCGTGGCCCTGGGCCGCGAGGAAGGTGAACGCCATGCCACCTCCGATGAGCAGCCGGTCGGCCGTCGTCAGCAGGTTGGCGATGACACCGAGCTTGTCGGACACCTTGGCGCCGCCGAGCACCACGGCATACGGGCGCTCCGGGCTCTCGGTCAGGCGCCGCAGCACCTCGACCTCGGACCGGACCAGCCCGCCCATCGCCGACGGGAGCCGCGAGGGGACGTCGTAGACGGAGGCCTGCTTGCGGTGGACGACCCCGAAGCCGTCGGAGACGAACGCGTCGGCAAGGCCGGCGAGGGCGTCGGCGAAGGCCGCCCGCTCGTCGTCGGTCTTGGCCGTCTCACCCGCGTTGAACCGGAGGTTCTCGAGGAGGACGACGCCGCCGTCCTGCAGCGCGGCCACCGCGCCCTGGGCGCTCTCCCCGACCGTGTCGGTCGCGAAGACGACGTCCTGGCCGAGGAGCTCGCGCAGCCGTGCGGCGACGGGGGCCAGCGAGTACTTCGGGTCCGGCGCTCCCTTCGGACGCCCGAGGTGGGCGCACACGATGACGCGCGCGCCCGCCTCGGTGAGGGACCGGATCGTGGGCACCGAGGCCCGGATCCGACCGTCGTCCGTGATGGACTCACCGTCCAGGGGGACATTGAGGTCGGACCGGACGAGGACGCGCTTGCCGCGCAGGTCGCCCAGTCCCTCGATGGACGTCATCGGCTCAGAGGCTCTTGCCGACGAGGAGCACGAGGTCGATGAGCCGGTTGCTGTAGCCCCACTCGTTGTCGTACCAGCCGACGACCTTGACCTGGTTGCCGATCACCTTGGTCAGACCGGAGTCGAAGATGCACGAGCTCGGGTCGGTGACGATGTCGGCGGAGACGATCGGGTCCTCCGTGTACTTGAGGTAGCCCTTGAGCGCGCCGTCGGCGGCGGCCTTGACGATCGCGTTGACCTCCTCGACCGTCGTCTCGCGGCCGGCCTCGAAGGTGAGGTCGGTAGCGGAGCCGGTCGGGGTGGGAACCCGCAGGGCGTAGCCGTCGAGCTTGCCCTTGAGCTCGGGCATGACCAGGCCGATGGCCTTCGCCGCGCCGGTGCTCGTCGGGATGATCGACAGGGCGGCGGCGCGGGCCCGGCGCATGTCGCGGTGCGGCCCGTCGAGGAGGTTCTGGTCCGAGGTGTAGGCGTGGATCGTCGTCATCAGGCCCTTGACGATGCCGAGATCGTCGGACAGCGGCTTGGCCATCGGGGCGAGGCAGTTGGTCGTGCACGACGCGTTGGAGATGACGTGGTGCTTCGCCGGGTCGTAGAGCTCGTCGTTGACGCCCATGACGAAGGTCGCGTCCTCGTTCTTGGCCGGGGCCGAGATGATGACCTTCTTGGCGCCGCCGTCGATGTGGGCGTGTGCCTTGGTGGCGTCGGTGAAGAAGCCGGTCGACTCGATGACGATGTCGGCGCCCACGTCGCCCCAGGCGATGGCCGAAGGTTCGCGCTCGGCGAAGATCTTGATGGTCTTGTCGCCCACAGTGATCGAGTCCTCGGTCGCGCTCACGGCGTCGGGAAGGACACCGAGGACCGAGTCGTACTTCAGCAGGTGGGCGATGGACTTGTTGTCCATGAGGTCGTTCGCGGCGACGATCTCGATGTCGGCGCCGGAGGCCTTCACGGCCCTGAAGAAGTTGCGGCCGATGCGGCCGAATCCGTTGATCCCTACGCGAACAGTCACGGTGGGTGCTGCCTTCCAATGGAGGAGGTATGCCGCGCGGTCCGCGGCATGCGGTACCGCTTACAGACTAGTCGTGGGCCACCGCCCCACGCACGTTCGTCCCGGTCGCGACGGCCGCTCTCGTGCGTGGCTCAGCCGTCGAGCATGTCGGGTGTGAGAGACGCCTCAGTGCTAGGGACGCCGAGGTCCGCCGCGCGCTTGTCGGCCATGGCCAGCAGCCGCCGGATCCGGCCCGCGACGGCGTCCTTGGTCATCGGTGGCTGGGCCAGCTGGCCGAGCTCCTCGAGGGACGCCTGCTTGTGGTCGATCCGCAGCCGGCCGGCCTCGCGGAGGTGGTCGGGGATGTCCTCGCCGAGGATCTCCAGAGCCCGCTGCACCCGCGCCCCGGCGGCGACTGCGGCCCGGGCCGATCGGCGCAGGTTGGCGTCGTCGAAGTTCGCGAGCCGGTTGGCGGTGGCGCGCACCTCGCGGCGCATCCGCCGCTCCTCCCATGCCAGGACCGCGTCATGTGCTCCGAGCCGGGTGAGCATGGCGCCGATGGCGTCGCCGTCGCGGATGACCACCCTGTCCACGCCGCGCACCTCGCGCGCCTTGGCGTTGATGCCCAGCCGCCGGGCGGCGCCGACGAGGGCGAGGGCCGCCTCCGGTCCGGGACACGTGACCTCGAGGGCCGAGGACCGCCCGGGTTCGGTCAGCGAGCCGTGCGCGAGGAAGGCGCCGCGCCAGGCGGCCTCGGCGTCGCAGACCGCCCCCGACACGACCTTCGGCGGAAGACCGCGGACGGGACGACCGCGGTTGTCGATGAGCCCCGTCTGGCGGGCCAGCGACTCACCGTCCTGGACGACCCGGACGACATACCGGCTGCCCTTGCGCAGGCCACCGGCCGCAAGGACGAGCACCTCGGGGGCGTGACCGTAGATCTCGTTGAGGTTGCGGCGCAACCGTCGCGCGGCGTTGGCCGTGTCGAGCTCGGCCTCGACGACGATGCGTCCGCCGATGATGTGCAGGCCACCGGCGAACCGGAGCATCGACGCCACCTCTGCCTTGCGGCAGCACGGCTTGGTGACGTCATGACGACTGAGCTCGTCCTTCACCTTCGCCGTCATCGCCATGCGGGCCATCCTGCCACGGGCTCACCACCTGGCCCGCCCCGGAACGAACACGTCCTGCAATGCGGCCGCCAGCCGCAGCGGGTCGTGCCGGCCGGGGGCTCCGCGCTGGGCGACCGGGGCCACGTGCAGCTCGGCGCCGATGTCGTCCGCGGCCCGGGCCAGGGCGGCCTCGTCGTCGACGACGCTCGGGTCAGCCAGGACGAGATCGAGGCGCACATCGGCGGCGTGGGCGCGGAACGACTCGAGGTGACCGACGGCGGAGAACCCCTCGGTCTCGTCCTTTCCGACCTCGAGGTTGAGGACGAGCATCCGGCGCGATCGGGTGATCCGGAGCACCTCGCGCAGCTCGGGGACGAGCAGGTGCGGCATGACCGAGGTGAACCAGGAGCCGGGCCCGAGCACGGTCCAGTCGGCGGCTCGGATGGCGGCGACCGACTCCGGGTATGCCGGTGGGTCGCCCGGCACGAGCCGAACGGCCTCGACGGTGCCCGGCGTCGTCGCGACCTCGGCCTGCCCGCGCACGAGCACCAGGCGCCCGGGCTCGATCCCGGAGACGTCGGCCTCGATGTCGAGGGGCACGGCCGCCATGGGCAGGACGCGGCCGCGCGCCCCGACGAGGCGGCGGACGAAGTCGAGCCCGGCCACGGGGTCGTCGTGCAGCTCCCACAGCGCGACGATCAGCAGGTTCCCCAGCGGGTGGCCGCCTAGGGGGCCGTCGCCGGCGAAGCGGTGCTGGAGGACGTCGCGCCACGCGTGCCCCCACTCGGTGTCCTCGCACAGAGCGGCGAGGGCCATCCGCAGGTCACCGGGCGGCAGCACGCCGAACTCCTGGCGGAGCCGCCCGCTCGAACCGCCGTTGTCGGCGACGGTGACGACGGCGGTCAGCTCGTCGGTGACGAGTCGCAGGGCGGCGAGCGAGGCCGCCAGACCGTGGCCACCGCCGAGGGCGGCGACGACCGGGCCGCTCACTCCTGCCCCAGGTCGCGGTGGACGAGGAACGTCTTGACCCGCTCGGAGCCCAGCCGCGCGGCCAGCTCCTCGGCGATGGCCACCGAACGGTGCTTGCCGCCGGTGCAGCCCACACCGACGGTCGCGTAGCTGCGGCCCTCACGCAGGTAGCCCTCGGTGACCGGCTGCATCAACGCGACCGCCCGGTCGAGGAAGTCCTCGGCGCCCGGCTGGCTCATCACGAACTCGGCCACCGGGCGGTCGCGCCCCGTGAGCGCCTTGAGCTGAGGGACCCAGAACGGGTTCGGCAGGAACCTCATGTCGAAGACGAAGTCGGCATCGAGCGGCACGCCGTACTTGAAGCCGAAGGACATGACGGCCACCCGCAGGGCGGGCCCGCGGTCGGACCCGACGAGCTGGGAGACCTTGCGGCCGAGCTGGTGGACGTTGAGGCCGGAGGTGTCGACGACGACCTGGGCCTCGGCCCGCAGGTCCTGCAGCAGCCGGCGCTCGGTCTGGATGCCGTCGAGCAGGCGCCCGTCGCCCTGGAGGGGGTGCGGCCGGCGGACGCTCTCGAACCGGCGGACCAGGGCCTCGTCGGTGGCGTCGAGGAAGAGCAGGTGGGGCCGCCAGCCCCGCTCGCGCAGCTGGCCCAGCGCGCTCTGCAGGTCGGCGAAGAACCGGCGGGCGCGGACGTCGACGACCGCGGCCAGCCGGACGTCGACGCCCTGGGCCCGCACCTGCGCGACGAGGTCGGCCATCGAGACGAGGAGCTGCGGCGGCAGGTTGTCGACGACATACCAGCCGCGGTCCTCCAGGACGTCGGCCGCGGTCGACCGTCCTGCACCGCTCATCCCCGTGAGGATGAGGATCTCCCCGTCGTCGGCGTCGCCGAGGTTGACGCGCTGCACGCCCGAGACATCACTCATGTGCGCCGCCTCCCGGCCCGTCGTCGAGGATCTCACCGGTCATCAGGTTGACAGCCGGCTCGTGGTCCCGTCCGCTCCCCAACTCTGCCGCAATCGTGGCCGCCAGCCGGGGACCGATCCCCGGCACGTCGCGCAGCTCGTCCTCGCTGGCGGCGCGCAGCCGCTTGACCGACCCGAACGCCCGCAGCAGCGCCGTCCGGCGGCTCTCGCCCAGACCGGGTATGCCGTCGAGCGCGCTGGCCGTCATCGACCGCGACCGGCGCTGCCGGTGGAAGGTGATGGCGAACCGGTGGGCCTCGTCCCGGACGCGCTGCAGGAGATAGAGGCCCTGGCTGTTGCGGGGCATGACGACCGGGAACTCCCGGCCCGGCACCCACACCTCCTCGAGGCGCTTGGCGAGGCCGACCAGGGCGACGTCGGTGATGCCCAGCTCGTCGAGGACGCGAGCCGCGGCGTTGACCTGGGGCAGTCCGCCGTCGACGACGACGAGGTTGGGTGGGTAGGAGAACTTCTGGAGCCGGCCGGTCTCCTCGTCACGACCGGGGACCTCCCGGAGGGACTGCAGGTAGCGCTGGAACCGTCGGGTCAGGACCTCGTGCATCGCCGCGGTGTCGTCCACGGCATACGAGCCGTCGCCGTCTCCCCCGCCCTGCGTGCCTCCGGTCGGCATCGCGGTGCCGCGCACGATGAACCGGCGGTACTCGGACTTGCGCGGGAGGCCGTCCTCCAGGACGACCATCGACCCGACGACGTCGGTGCCCTGGACGTGGCTGATGTCGAAGCACTCGATCCGCAGCGGGGAGTCCTCGAGGTCGAGAGCGTCCTGGATCTGCTGGAGGGCCTGGCTGCGGGTCGTGAGGTCGCCGGCCCGGGCGACCTTGTGCCGCGCCAGGCTCTCCTCGGCGTTGCGCCGCACCGTCTCCATCAAGGCCCGTTTGTCGCCTCGGCGAGGCACCCGCAGGTCGACGCGGCTGCCGCGCAGCCCGGAGAGCCAGTCCGCGACCGCCTCGTGCTCGGGAGGCAGGACCGGGACGAGCACCTCCCGTGGGACGGCCTCTCCCACCTCCCCGCCGTAGACCTCCTGGAGCAGGTGGCCGACGACCTCGGGCACGTCCTGCCCATCCTCCGGACGGGGACCCCCGGCTCCCTTCTCGGCCACCCAGCCACGCTGTCCCCGGATGCGGCCGCCGCGGACGTGGAACACCTGGACGGCGGCCTCGAGCTCGTCGTCGGAGACGGCGAAGACGTCGGCATCGGTGTCGTCGGGCAGCACCACGGCGGAGCGCTCGAGGACCCGGTCCAGGGCGGCGATGTCGTCGCGGAGCCGGGCGGCCTGCTCGAAGTCGAGCTCGGTCGCGGCCGCGGCCATCTGCCGCTGGAGCCGGCGGAGGTACTTGCCGGTGCTGCCGGCCATGAAGTCGCACAGCTCCTCGGCGATCCGCCGGTGCTCGTCGGCGTCGACCCGGCCGACACACGGCGCCGAGCACTTGTCGATGTAGCCGAGCAGGCAGGGTCGACCCACCTGGGCGGCGCGCCTGAAGACGCCCGCGGAGCAGGTGCGCACCGGGAAGACCCGCAACAGCTGGTCGAGGGTCTCGCGGATCGCCCACGCGTGGGCGTAGGGGCCGAAGTAGCGGGTGCCCTTGCGCTTGGCCCCGCGCAGCACCTGGGCCCGGGGGAACTCCTCCCCCAGGGTCACCGCGAGGAAGGGGTAGGACTTGTCGTCGCGGTACTTGACGTTGAACCGCGGGTCGAACTCCTTGATCCAGGTGTACTCGAGCTGGAAGGCCTCCACCTCGGTCGCGACCACCGTCCAGTCGACGCTCGCGCCGTTCCGCACCATGGTCGCGGTCCGTGGGTGCAGCGCCGAGATGTCCTGGAAGTAGCTCGACAGCCGGGAACGCAGCGACTTGGCCTTGCCCACATAGATGACCCGGCCGGCGGCGTCACGGAACCGGTAGACCCCCGGACCGGTCGGGATCTGCCCCGGCGTGGGGCGGTATGTCGACGGGTCGGCCACCGCTCAACCCTACGGCGACGCGCTGACGGCTCGGGAGCGCAGGAGGGGTATGCCGCCGGGGCCGCCACGGGGACCGCCCGATGTTCTCAGGAGACGGTGATGGTGCCGCCCTGCACGGTGACCGTGAGAGGGGTCAGCCCACGCGGTGCCGGGCCCGGCCTTGACGTCGCCGGTGGTGATGTCGAACTGGCTCCCGTGGCACGGACACAGGATCAGCCCGCCCTGGATTCGGGTGACCGGACACCCCGCGTGGGGGCAGATCGCCGAGAACGCCTCGTAGGTGCCGGCCGTGGGCTGGGTGACGACGACGGCCGCGTCGGTGAGGATGGTCCCCCCGCCGACCGGGACCTCGCTCGAAGGTACGGTCGCCGAACCGCCCGCCCCACCAGGGCTCGCGGACCCCGTGGACGTGCCGCTCCCGCAGGCGGCCAGCGCGGTGGCGCTCGCGGCGAGCACTCCGGCGACGACGACCTGGCGCCGGCTGGCGCCCGGTGTCACGTGGTCCTGGGGGTGGGTCATCGTTGCCGTCCTCGATGTCGCATGTGGTCCCAGTGCGGCGGACGTTCCGGGCGAACACTGCCGGTATGGGGCCCGAACCGTCGGGGCCCGGAACCGCTGGAAGTCTCGGACCGGAGCCTGTGAGTGGGCTGAGCGCCCGCCGCACGACACCCGCCGCCGGGCCCTGAAGCAGCGCTGACCTCGGGCGATGTCCCGCTTGCTGCAGAAGATAACGACTCGGCAGCATCCATGGACGCGTTGCACCACCCTTAAGGGGAAGTCGCTACAGTGCGCCAATGCTCGCGGTGGCAGCGGGCAGCAGGTGTGTGTCCGTCACGCGCCGTCGTTCTGTTTCATTCTCAGGAGGAAATGTGCCTCAGCGTTCCGTCATCACCGTCGGCGCCTCACTGCTCGTGGCCTCGCTCGCGCTCGCCGGCTGCGGTAGTCGCAGCGCGGGCAGCAGCGGCAGCTCGGGCGGCGGCAACAAGGTCGTCAAGATCGGAGTCATCGCCCCGCTGACGGGTGACCTCTCCGCCCTCGGCAAGGGGATCCAGCACTCCGTCGAGCTCGCAGCCAAGGAAGCCAACGACAACAAGACGATCCCCGGCTGGACCATCCAGGTCGTCCCGACCGACGACCAGGCCAACCCCGACGTGGGCAAGAACGCCGCCACGTCCCTGGCCTCGGACGACTCGGTCATCGGCGTCGTCGGTGACCTCAACTCGAGCGTCACGCAGCAGACCCAGCCGATCTTCGCCGCGGCGAACATCGTCCAGGTCTCACCCGCCAACACCGCACCGTCGTTGACCATCGGCCCGGATGCGACCACCCCCAAGCGTCAGTACCCCACGTACTTCCGGACCTGCACCACCGACGCGGTGCAGGGCCCGTTCGCGGCGCAGTACCTCATCGCGCAGGGGATGACCAAGGTCGCGACCATCAACGACAAGAAGACCTACGGCCAGGGCCTGGTCACCGCGTTCGAGGCCGAGTTCAAGAAGGACGGCGGCACGATCACGTCGCACCAGACCATCAACCCGGACGAGTCGAACTACCAGGCCGTCATCTCGGCGGTCGCCCCGACCAAGCCCCAGGCCGTCTACTACGGCGGCGAGTACCCGCAGGCGGGTCCGCTGTCGCAGCAGATGAAGGGCGCCGGTCTCAACGTCCCGCTCATGGGCGGCGACGGCATCTACGACCCGAAGTACATCGACCTGGCCGGCAAGTCCTCCGAGGGTGACATGGCGACGTCCGTCGGCGCCCCCACCGACAGCACCGACACGGGCAAGAAGTTCCTGGCCGACTACGCGGCCGCGGGCTACGCCGACCCGGCTGCGGCCTACGGCGGCTACTCCTTCGACGCGGCGAACGCGATCATCGACGCGCTGAAGACCTCGCTCGCCAGCGCCACCGACGTCAAGTCGGCTCGGCAGGCGACGATCGACGCAGTCGGCAAGGTCTCCTTCGACGGGGTCACCGGTCACGTCGCGTTCGACCAGTACGGCGACGCGACGGCGAAGGTGCTCACCGTCTACAAGGTCACCAGCGGCGCCTGGGCGGCCGCAAAGACCGACACCTTCAAGTAAGAGAACGCCACTACACGCAGGGGCGGGCTTCGCGCCCGCCCCTGTGTGTGTTGTGCCACACTCTCCTAACCACATCGTCCGGAGGGAGCCATGGACCTCTTCCTGCAGCAGCTCGTCAACGGCGTCACGCTCGGATCGCTGTACGCGCTCATCGCGGTCGGCTACACGGTCGTCTACGGCATCCTCCAGCTCATCAACTTCGCCCATGGCGAGATCTTCATGACCGGAGCGTTCGGTGCGCTGGCGACGTGGTCGGTGTTGTTCCACGACAACACCGCCGCATGGGTGCTCGTGCCCATGCTGGTCGGCGCGGTCGTCGTGTCTGTGGCCGTCGCCGTCGTCATGGAGCGGTTCGCCTACCGACCGCTGCGCAACGCCCCACGGCTGGCTCCGCTGATCACGGCGATCGGTGTGTCGGTGTTCCTCCAGGAGGCCGTCCGGCTGTTCTACCCGGGCGCCAAGAGCCAGCTTCCCTTCCCCGAGATCGAGCTGGTCACCGGCCCGGCCCTCAACGTCGGCCCCGTCGACATCCAGCGGGCGGCCGTGTTCACCGTCGTGGCACTCGTCGTCTGCGGCGTGGGGCTGTGGTACTTCGTCAACCGCACGAAGACCGGTCAGGCCATGCTTGCCGTGTCCCAGGACCCCGACACCTCGCGTCTCATGGGGATCAACGTCGACCGGATCGTCGTCGTCGCGTTCGTCCTGGGGGCGATCCTCGCGGCGGTCGCTGGGGTCGCCCAGGGTCTGCAGAACCACAACATCTTCTACAAGATGGGCTTCCTCGCCGGCCTCAAGGCCTTCACCGCAGCCGTCCTGGGCGGCATCGGAAACATCCAGGGCGCCGTGCTCGGCGGTCTGGTGCTGGGGATCGTCGAGTCGATGGCGACGCAGTTCGTGCCGGGCCAGTTCGGCGGCTCGGCATGGAAGGACGTCTGGGCCTTCGTCCTGCTCATCGTCGTCCTCGTCTTCCGACCTCAGGGCCTCATGGGCGCACGGGTGGTGGACCGGGCATGAGCGACACCGCCGCAACGGTTGCGCCGGCTAGCACAGAGAGCAACCGCAGTGACAGCACCCTGTGGCTCGTGACGCTGGGCGGGGTCGTCCTGCTCGTCGCGGGAACGTTCATGTCGTGGTGCTACGCCCGGGACATCCTCGGCAACGTGAGCATCTACGGGTACCCCGGCAGCGTCCAGGTCAACATGCTGATCCTCGGGCTCGTCGCACTGGCGCTGCTCCTCCTTCGACGGGGGCTGTTCCACCGGTTCGACCGACTGCTCGACAGCGCTCGCGGCCTGCAGGTCCTGGCCTTCTCCGCGCTGGCCTACATGCTGCTTGTGTTCGTGCTCATCGCGTTCCAGGCACCCGGCCTCGCGAACGCCGACCCCGGTGCGTACGTGTCACTGGTGGGATCGGGACTGATGGTCGCCGGGACGTGGCGCATGGAGTCGGACGCCGCCGTCGACCCCCTTGCCGTGCACATGGCCCGCTGGATCGAGATCCTCGTCATCGTCGTTGTGCTGGCCATCGCGCTGTTCACCGCGGCCACCGCGCTCGGCCAGGATGACGGCACCGTCTTCGTCCTTCTCCTGACCGCGATCAGCGTCGTCGTCGTCGGCCTCGTCCGGGCCGGCCTGTTCGCCTGGATCGGGGTCGTCGCCGACCGGCACCGCCACGTCCTCACCCTCGGCGCGTTCGCCGTGGCGTTCCTCTTCCCGTTCACCCAGAACGGCTCCAACGCGAACATGTCCATCGCGTCACAGGTGCTCATCTTCGCGACGACCGCGCTCGGGCTCAACATCGTCGTCGGTCTTGCCGGACTACTCGACCTCGGCTACATCGCCTTCCTCGGGGCCGGGGCCTACACCGGGGCGACGATGTCCTACTCCTCGTTCGCGACCATCGGCTGGAAGCCACCGTTCATCGTCGTCATGCTCATCGGTGCAGTGGTCTCCGCCACTCTGGGCCTGGTCATCGGCACGCCGACGCTGCGGGTGTCCGGCGACTACCTCGCCATCGTGACACTGGCGTTCGGGGAGATCTTCCGGCTCACGATGAACAACCTCGACGGGAGCAACGGCCCGAACCTCACCCACGGACCCAACGGGATCCCGGCCATCCCCGACCTGCAGCTCGGGTCGTTCGACTTCGGCCAGACCCATACCTTCCTCGGCGTGCCCTTGGGCCGGTTTGCGAACTACTACTTCTTCCTGCTCGTGATCGCTGCGTTCGTCATCCTCGTCTTCACCCGGCTCAACAACAGCCGGATCGGCCGGGGCTGGATCGCCATCCGCGAGGACGAGAAGGCGGCCGAGGCGATGGGCGTCAACATCTTCGGGCTCAAGCTCTTCGCCTTCGCCAGCGGCGCCTTCCTCGCCGGCCTGGTGGGCACGGTGAAGGCCCATCAGGACGTGTCGGTCACCCCTGACCAGTATGTGTTCCTCAACTCGGCGTTCCTCCTCGCCGCGATCGTCCTCGGCGGGATGGGTACGGTGGCAGGGGTGCTGATCGGCGCAACGATCCTCAACGTGCTTCCTGAGAAGCTTCCGGTTCGTCTCGGACTACCGGCTGATGATCTTCGGGGCCGTCCTCGTGCTCATCATGCGCTACCGCCCCGAGGGGCTGGTGGCGAGCCGTCGCCGTGCCCTGGAGTTCCACGAGGGCGACAGCGCACTTGCTGACCGGGTCGAGGAAGCCCACATCGAGGGAATGACGCAGGAGCCGGCATGACCGCCACCGCACACCGCCCCGACCCCACCGCCACCGCCGCGGGCGTCGTTCTCGAGGCCTCCGGCGTCACGATGCGCTTCGGTGGTCTGACCGCCGTCGACAACGTCGACGTGACGGTGCACCAGGGCGAGATCGTCGGCCTCATCGGCCCGAACGGCGCCGGCAAGACGACGTTCTTCAACTGCCTCACCGGCATGTACAAGCCGACCGAGGGACAGGTGAGGTTCGAGGGGCAGGTGCTGCCGCCGAAGCCTCGAGCCGTCGTCCAGGCGGGCATGGCCCGGACGTTCCAGAACATCCGTCTGTTCGCCAACATGACGGCGCTCGAGAATGTCATGATCGGCCGCTACTGCCGCACGTCGGCCGCTGCGCTCACGTCGATCATCCACGGCCCGAAGTACCACCGCGAGGAGAAGGCGACGACGGTCCGGGCACAGGAGCTGCTCGAGTTCGTCGGTCTGAGTGCGTCGGCCGAGCACCTCGCCAGGAACCTGCCGTATGGCGACCAGCGCCGGCTCGAGATCGCCCGCGCTCTCGCGACCGACCCCAAGCTCCTTCTGCTCGACGAGCCCACGGCAGGGATGAACCCCCTCGAGACGAGGGAGGCGATGGACCTGATCTTCAAGATCCGCGACTCCGGCCTGTCGGTCGTCGTCATCGAGCACGACATGCGGTTCATCTTCGGCCTGTGCGACCGGGTCGTCTGCCTTGTCGGCGGCGCCGTCCTCGTCCAGGGGACCCCTGAGGAGGTGCAGTCCGACCCCCGGGTGATCGAGGCGTACATCGGCGCGGCGGAGGACGATGACGACGAGGAGGAGGAGGGGACCTCATGACCGCCCTGCTGGAGGTCACCGACCTCGAGGTCTCCTACGGCAAGATCAAGGCCGTCAAGGGCATCTCCTTCACCGTCGAGGACGGTGAGGTCGTCAGTCTCATCGGCACGAACGGCGCTGGGAAGACGACGACCCTGCGGACGATCTCGGGGCTCCTGCGGCCGAGCGCGGGCTCCATCCGGTTCCTGGGCAAGGACATCTCCAAGACGCCGGCGCACCAGATCGTCACGATGGGCATTGCGCAGTCGCCCGAGGGACGCCGGATCTTCCCGCAGCTCAGTGTCGAGGAGAACCTCCTGCTCGGCGCGTTCGCTCGCAAGGATGCGAGCGTCCGCAAGGACCTCGACGCGGCATACGACCTCTTCCCCGTCCTCGCCGAGCGGCGCAAGCAGTCGGCCGGCACGTTCTCGGGCGGGGAGCAGCAGATGCTGGCGATGGGGCGCGCCATGATGAGCCGACCCAAGCTGCTCATGCTCGACGAGCCCTCGATGGGCCTGTCCCCGCTGATGATGAAGCGGATCATGACCACCGTGACGACCCTGCAGGAGCAGGGCACGACGATCCTGCTGGTCGAGCAGAACGCCCGAGCGGCGCTCAAGCGCGCCTCCAAGGGCTACGTGCTCGAGGTCGGCCAGATCGTCCTGTCCGGCACAGGCCAGGAGCTGCTGGAGTCCGACGAGGTCCGCAAGGCCTACCTGGGCGAGGACTGACGCCGGCTGCCGGCCCGGCTCGCGGGGGCCTGCCTGGTCGCGGCCTTCTTCGGCGTGGCGTTCGTGGGCGCGGCCCTCTTCGGCGCGGCCTTCTTGGGCACCGCCGTCGTGGCCGTCGCCGTGGTGGCGGCGGCCTTGGCGGAGGTCGCGGTCGCCGCAGCGGCCCTCGTGGTGGACCGCCCTGCCGGTCGTCCCCCGCCGCTGCGTGAGCCGGTCCGCGCGGTGCGCTCGAGGATCGGCGCGAGGAACCGGCCGGTGTGGCTGTGCTCCATCCGCGCGACCTCCTCGGGAGTGCCCTCGGCGACGACCAGACCGCCCGCGTCGCCACCCTCGGGACCGAGGTCGACCACCCAGTCGGCGTTCTTGATGACGTCGAGGTTGTGCTCGATGACGATGACGGTGTTGCCCTTGTCGACGAGACCCTGCAGGACGCCGAGGAGCTTGCGGATGTCCTCGAAGTGCAGGCCCGTCGTCGGCTCGTCGAGGACGTAGACCGTCCGGCCGGTCGAGCGCTTCTGCAGCTCGCTGGCGAGCTTGACCCGCTGCGCCTCACCACCGGAGAGGGTCGGGGCGGGCTGGCCGAGGCGGACGTAGCCGAGCCCCACGTCGGTGAGGGTGCTCATGTGCCGGGAGATGGCCGGCACTGCAGCGAAGAACTCGGCGGCCTCCTCGATCGGCATGTCGAGGACGTCGGCGATCGTCTTTCCCTTGAAGTGGACCTCGAGGGTCTCGCGGTTGTAGCGCGCGCCGTGGCAGACCTCGCACGGCACATAGACGTCGGGGAGGAAGTTCATCTCGATCTTGATCGTGCCGTCACCCGAGCACGCGTCGCAGCGGCCGCCCTTGACGTTGAAGGAGAACCGGCCGGGCTGGTACCCGCGGATCTTCGCCTCGGTCGTCTGGGCGAACAGCCGCCGGACGTGGTCGAAGACACCGGTGTAGGTGGCCGGGTTGGATCTCGGGGTCCGCCCGATCGGGCTCTGGTCGACGTGCACGACCTTGTCGAGGTGTTCCAGCCCGGTCACGGTCTTGTGCCGGCCGGGCACCTGCCGGGCACCGTTGAGCTTGTTGGCGAGCACGTTGTAGAGGATGTCGTTGACGAGGGTGGACTTGCCCGATCCGGACACCCCGGTCACGGCGACGAGGGTCCCGAGCGGGAACGACACCGAGACGTTCTTGAGGTTGTGCTCCCGGGCGCCGACGACGCTGACCGCGCGGTGCCTCTCGCGGGGGCGGCGCACCGGCGGCGTCGGGATCTCCAGCCGCCCGGAGAGGTACTGGCCGGTCAGGGAGTCGGCGTGCTCGAGCAGCCCGAGCACCGACCCCGAGTGCACGACCTGGCCACCGTGCTCCCCCGCCCCCGGGCCGATGTCGACGACCCAGTCGGCGCTCGCGATGGTGTCCTCGTCGTGCTCGACGACGATCAACGTGTTGCCGAGGTCGCGCAGCCGGGTGAGCGTCTCGATGAGCCGGTGGTTGTCGCGCTGGTGCAGGCCGATGCTGGGCTCGTCGAGCACGTAGAGCACCCCGACCAGGCCCGACCCGATCTGGGTGGCCAGCCGGATCCGCTGGGCCTCGCCGCCGGACAGCGTCGCGGCGGGCCGGTCGAGGCTGAGGTAGTCGAGGCCGACATCGAGGAGGAAGCCCAGCCGGGCATTGATCTCCTTGATGACCCGTTCGGCGATCTGCTGCTCCCGTGAGGTGAAGTCGACGTGCTCGAGGAAGCGTGCCGACTCGGAGATCGACAGGGCCGAGATGTCGGCGATGCTGTGCCCCCCGACGAGCACCGCCAGGGACTCCGGCTTGAGCCGGGCACCACGGCACACGGGGCAGGGGACCTGGCGCATGTATCCCTCGTAGCGCTCCCGGCTCCAGTCCGAGTCCGTCTCGGCGTGCCGGCGCTTGACGAACGGCACAACCCCTTCGAACCCCGTCGAGTAGGAGCGTTCCCGGCCGTAGCGGTTGCGGTAGCGCACGTGGACCTTGTGGTCACGCCCGTGCAGCAGAGCCTCTCTGGCCCGCTCGGGCAGCTGACGCCACGGGACGTCCATCGAGAAGGACAGGTCCTCGGCGAGCGCGGTCGTCACCCGCTGGAAGTACTCCGCCGCTCCACTGCCGGTCCCCCACGGCGCGATCGCCCCCTCGGCGAGGGTGAGGTCCTCGTCGGGGACGACCAGCTCGGGGTCGACCTCGAGCTCGGTCCCGATGCCGGTGCAGGCGGGGCAGGCACCGAACGGACTGTTGAACGAGAACGACCGCGGCTCCACCTCGTCCATGGCGATCGGGTGGTCGTTGGGGCAGGCCATCCGCTCGGAGAAGCGGCGCTCCCGATCGGGGTCGTCGGCGTCCCTGTCGACGAACTCGACGACGATGACCCCGCCGGCCAGGCCGAGCGCCGTCTCGACCGAGTCGGTCAGCCGGCGCTTGGCGCCCGCGTCGTCGCCCTTGGCGACGAGCCGGTCGACGACCACGTCGATGGTGTGCTTGACCTGCTTCTCGAGCTTGGGCGGCTCGGTCAGGGTGACCACCTCCCCGTCGACCCGGGCCCGGGCGAAGCCCTTGGACTGCAGCTCGGTGAACAGGTCGACGTACTCGCCCTTGCGGGCCCGCACGACCGGCGCGAGGACCTGGAACCGGGTGCGCTCGGGCAGGGCGAGCAGTCGGTCGACGATCTGCTGCGGGCTCTGCCGCGTGATCGGCTCGCCGCAGACCGGGCAGTGCGGTCGCCCGGCTCGCGCGAACAGCAGCCGGAGGTAGTCGTAGACCTCGGTGATGGTGCCGACCGTCGAGCGGGGGTTGCGGTTGGTCGACTTCTGGTCGATCGAGACCGCCGGGGAGAGTCCCTCGATGAAGTCGACGTCGGGCTTGTCCATCTGCCCGAGGAACTGCCGCGCGTAGGCCGAGAGCGACTCGACATAGCGACGCTGGCCCTCGGCGAAGATCGTGTCGAACGCCAGCGAGGACTTGCCGGAGCCGGAGAGGCCGGTGAAGACGATGAGAGCATCCCGGGGCAGGTCGACGGAGATGTCCTTCAGGTTGTGCTCCCGGGCCCCGTGGACGACGAGCCGGTCGCGGCCGAACGACGACACCGGTCCGGCGTCGCGAGGGGCAGAGGGGTCAGAGGTCACGCGCCCCATGCTAAGCGGGACCACCGACACCGCTCGCCTCTCGTCCAACGCCGCTTCCCAGCCGGCGCGCACGCATGACCCAGGGGCCGCGCGGGCACACGACCTAGCATGACGAGGATGAGCACACCCATCGAGGAGTACGCCCTGATCGGCGACACGGAGACGGCGGCACTGGTGAGCCGGACGGGCTCCATCGACTGGCTGTGCCTGCCCCGCTTCGACTCGGCGGCATGCTTCGCCGCCCTGCTGGGCGACCCCGCGAACGGCAGGTGGCTGATCGGCCCCGCGGGCCGGGCCCACAGCACGAGGTCCTACCGGGGCGCCTCCTATGTCCTCGACACGGTGCACGAGACCGAGGGCGGAAGCGTCCGGGTCACCGACGTCATGCCGGTCGGCGACGGCCGGGCCGACGTCGTCCGCCGCGTCGAGGGCCTCGCCGGCTCTGTCGACATGGTCCACGAGTGGGTGGTCCGCATGGGGTACGGCTCGATCCTGCCCTGGGTGTCGCGCACCACCGGTCCGGACGGGGAGGACGTCCTCATGGCAGTCGCCGGGCCGGACCTGCTCACCCTGCGGGCCGACCGCCTCCCCACGGCATCCGACCACGTGCACCGCGACGCGTTCACCGTCACCGAGGGCGAGGTCCTCACCTTCGCCCTCACCTGGTCCCCCTCCTGGAAGGGGGTCCCCGCCGCGCTCGACGGAGCCGGGCGGCTCGAGCACAGCCAGGAGGTGTTCAGCCGGTGGGCCGAGGCGTGCACCTACCAGGGCCCCTACCGGGAGGCCGTCGTCCGCTCCCTCCTCGTGCTCCGCCAGCTCACGGACAGCGAACGGGGCGGGATCGTCGCCGCCCCGACGACCTCGTTGCCCGAGGAGCCTGGTGGCTCCCGGAACTGGGACTACCGCTACTGCTGGCTGCGCGACGCCTCGCTCACGCTCAGCGCGCTGCTGCGCTCGGGCCACGTCGACTCGACCCGCCTGTGGCGCGACTGGCTGGTCCGGGCGGTGGCGGGTGACCCGGAGGACATCCAGATCATGTATGCCGTGGATGGCGGTCGCTACCTGCCCGAGCGCGAGCTCGACCACCTGTCAGGGTATGCCGGGTCGACCCCGGTCCGGGTCGGCAACGGGGCGGTCGGCCAGCAGCAGGCAGATGTCATCGGGGAGGTGATGATCGCCCTCGCCGAGGCTCGACGGCACGGCCTCGAGGAGTCTCCCCAGTCCTGGGAGGTCCAGAAGGTCCTCATGGAGCACCTCGAGAGGACCTGGGACGAGCCGGACAACGGGCTGTGGGAGGTCCGCGGGAGCCGTCGGCACTTCACGCAGTCGACCGTCATGGTGTGGGCGGCGTTCGACCGCGCGGTGCGGGCGGTCGAGGAGCACGGCCTGGACGGCCCGGTGGAGCGATGGCGCGAGCTGCGCGACCTCGTCCACCGGACCGTGCTCGAGCGCGGCTACGACCCGGACCGCAACACCTTCACCCAGCACGACGAGACCACCGAGGTGGACGCGTCGCTGCTGATGATCCCGCTCGTCGGCTTCCTCCCCGGTGACGACCCCCGTGTCCTGGGGACGATCACGGCCGTCGAGCACGATCTCGTGCGCGACGGCCTGGTCCTGCGGTACCGGACCGACTCCGGTGTCGACGGCCTCGCGGGCGGGGAGCACCCCTTCATGGCCTGCGCGTGGTGGCTGGTGAGCGCGTATGCCGCGTCCAGCCAGGTCGAGAAGGCGCACGACCTGATGGGCCGGCTGCTGGGGCTGCTCAACGACGTCGGGCTCATCTCCGAGGAGTACGACACGCTCGGGGGGCGGATGGTGGGCAACTTCCCCCAGGCCCTCTCGCACCTGGCCCTCGTCGGGGCGGCGTACGCGCTGGCGGAGGCCGACGGAGCCAGGGGTGACGGGTGACGGGCCGCCCGGCTAGGTTGCGGACATGACCGATCTCATGCCGGCCCTGCAGCAGCACACCGCCTCCCTCCTGGCCACCGCGGGGAGCCTTCGCGACCTCGATCACGACTCGTTCTGCGAGGGATGGTCGCGCGCCCATGTCCTCGCCCACCTGGTCAGCAACGGACGAGGGATGGTCAACCTCGTCGCAGCGGCCGTCGACGGGACGCCGGCGACGATGTACGCCAGCCAGGAACAACGCGACTCGGACATCGAGATCGGCGCCACCCGGAGCCCTCAGGCCCTGCTCACCGACCTCGAGAAGACCTGCGCCCTGGCGCTGGAGGCGCTGGCACGGCTGCGGCCCGAGCACGCCGACCAGCAGGTCGAGCGCACACCCGGTGGGCGGACGTTCCGGGTGGCGTCGCTGCCCTACATGCGGCTCCGCGAGGTCATCTACCACCATGTCGACCTCGACGCCGGGTTCACCTTCGACGACGTCGATGACGAGCTGCTCACCCTGTTCGTCGACCGCGAGGTGACCCAGCTGGCCCGCAACCGCGAGGCGCCCTCGGTGCGGATCCTCACCGAGGAGGGCGACTCCTACGACGTCGGCGACGACCCCACCTCGACGGTGAGCGGGCCGCGGGCCGGGGTGGTGCTGTGGCTCGCCCGGCGGTTGCCGGCGGAGGTCCAGGGGACTCCCGAGCTGCCGCACCTGCCTCGGGGGGCGTGAGCGTGGCCTACACCGGCGAGGTCGCACCGGGCGGCCCGACCGACGTGCGCGAGCTGTCGCACCTCGTCATCCGCAAGATGTCGGTCTCCCAGATGCACAACAACGTCTACCTGCTGACGTGTCGGGCCACCGGCGAGCAGCTCCTGGTCGACGCGGCCGACGACGCGGCCCGGTGTCTCGCGCTGGTGGCTGAGGGCACCGGCCGGCTCGACCACCTCGTCACCACCCATCAGCACTGGGACCACACCCGCGCGCTCGCCGACGTGGCCGCCGCCACCGGCGCCAGGACGTATGCCGGTGCCGACGACGCCGATGCGCTGCCGGTCGCGCCCGACGTCCGGCTGGAGCACGGCGACACGCTCGCCGTCGGAGAGGCGTCGCTGTCCGTCATCCACCTGCGCGGCCACACCCCGGGATCCGTCGCGCTGGCTTACGACGACCCAGGCGGCGTGACGCACCTGTTCACGGGCGACTCGCTCTTCCCCGGTGGGGTGGGAAACACGCGCAACCCCGGGCAGGACTTCGACTCGCTCCTCGCCGACGTGACGGGCCGGGTGTTCGACGTCTACGGGGACGGCACCTGGTTCTACCCCGGCCACGGCAACGACTCGACGCTCGGCGCCGAACGGCCCCACCTCGAGGAGTGGCGCGCCCGCGGCTGGTAGCCGTCGAGCGCCCCAGACGCCCGAGACGGCCCTGCGACCGATATGCACCCACCGCGCGGTGTCTGGAACACTCGGACGGTGCTCGGGGACCGGTGGGGCGTCAGCGCTGCCGAGACGTCGCTGCCCTTCGGCTGCGACGCGTTCGTCGTGTCACCGACCCTGGCTGCCTGGCGCGGGGTGCGCGTCGCGGCCCCGCTGGGGGATGTGTGGCCGTGGGTGACCCAGGTGCGAGTGGCCCCGTACTCCTACGACTTGGTCGACAACCGTGGCCGCCGTTCCCCCACGACGCTGCTCGGCCTCCCCGAGCCGCGTGTCGGGGAGGCGTTCACGGCGACGGCGGGACGTCCGTTGGGGAGGATCGTCGCACTCGAGCCCGGGCGATCCCTGACGGCCACGATCCTCGGGGTCTTCATGACCTACCTGCTGGTGCCCGAGTCACCGAGCTCGACCCGGCTGCTGCTCAAGGTGGTGATGTCGACCAACCGACCGATGGCCTCGGCGCTGTGCCTGGGGGATCTCGTCATGGCCCGCAGGCAGCTGCTCAACCTCAGGGCCCTCGCGGAGGGGGGCACCGCGCAGTACTGACCGCCGGCATACCGCCCACCTCCGCCGGGATCTGCCGTGCCCGGGCCCCCGGTCCGTCCGCGGGGCTCTGCCGTTCCGTCCCCCGGTCGGGTCGGTCAGTCCTTGGCCCTGCGGGCCGCGTCGAACGCCGCCACCTCGGCGAGCGTCTCGGCGCGGCGGTGGGCGGCCGGGAGCGAGACGTCCCGGAGCCAGGTGGCGCCGGCGTGGTCGCCACGCTCGTCGAGGGCGTCGGCGAGTGCCTCGATGTCGGCGGCCGGCTTGTTCTGGGACATCTTGGCCTTGGCCTCGACGCGGGTGATCCGCAGCTCGATGCCGACGACGGCCCGGAGCATCGCCTGGACGAAGCCCTCGTTGGTGTCGTCGACGCTCCAGTGCACCTCGAGCTCGGACTCGTTGCGCTCGGTGAGCCGGCGGACGACATCCTCGGTCCACTCCTGGTCGTCGTGGGCGACGAGCTGTCCGTAGACGTGGATCGTCACGTAGTCCCAGGTCGGCGTGGCGTTCGCATGCCCCGCTGCTGACGGCAGCCAGGTGGGGCTGACGTAGTGGTCACTGATGTGCGCGATGACGAGGGACTCGCCCAGGGACTGGGTGGACCACTGGGTGTTGTTGCGCGCCACGTGCGCCAGCAGAGCGCCGTGCTCGCCGACGCCGGGGTCGAAGAAGAAGGGCAGGAAGGTCGCGACCATCCCGGCCTCGTGCTGGGTGACCAGGTCGGCGGAGCCGAGGTGCACCAGCGCGTCGTGGACCTGGTCCGGGGTCATGGCGAAGTGAGCGGGCACGTACATACCACCACTGTGCCACGCCCGTCGCCGGGGCCTCGGTTCAGGCCGGCCCGTCCCGGTATGCCGGGTGCCCGGCCGGTGGCCGGTCATAGCATCCGGACGGCCCGCCACTGCGGCACCTGAGATGACCTAGCCTGGCCAGCGTGCCCCGCGCCCACACCGTCCCAGCCCCGCTGCTGGTTCTCGCGGGCATCGTGTCGGTGCAGTTCGGCGGGGCCCTGGCGGCGACCCTGGTCCCGCAGATCGGTGCCGGCGGCTCGGTCGTCATGCGGCTCCTCTTCGCCACCGTCATCCTGCTCGTGGCCGTGCGGCCTCGGTGGCGGGGGCACACCAGGCAGGCGTGGCTCACCGTGCTGGGGTTCGGTGTCGCGCTCGGCATGATGAACTTCACGTTCTACAGCGCCCTCGCCCACCTGCGGATCGGTGTCGCCGTGACCATCGAGTTCATCGGGCCGCTCGTGCTGGCGGCCGTGCTCTCCCGGCGGGTGGCGGACATCGCGGCCGTCGCCGCCGCCGGCCTCGGGGTGGTGTTCATCTCCGAGGCCCTCACCGAGCCCCTGTCCGACCTCGACTGGGTCGGTCTCGTCCTCGCGGCGACCGCGGGGGCGCTGTGGGCGGCATACATCATCTTCAGCGGTCGCACCGGGCGGGCGTTCGAACGGCTCGAGGGCCTCGCCCTGGCGATGGTCGTCGCGACCGTCATCACCCTGCCGCTGGGCCTCGGCACGGTCGGCGAGTGGCACGGCACGGTCCTGGCCAAGGGGGTCGCCATCGCGGTCCTCTCCTCGGTGCTCCCCTACTCTCTCGAGCTGCTGGCCCTGCGCCGGCTCAGCGCCCACGTGTTCGGGATCCTGCTCAGCCTCGAGCCCGCCGTCGCTGCCCTGGCCGGCCTGCTCGTCCTCGGTCAGCACCTGGCGCCGTTGCAGCTCGCCGGTATGGCGCTCGTCGTCCTCGCCTCCGCGCTCGTACTGGGGGTCGGAGCCCGCAAGGACCCCGCCGAGTCCGCCGCGACCTGACCGGCGACGACGTCGCTCAGGTGGAGTCCGTTCCGGCCCCACGCCTGGCGTCCCTGCGCGACCGCCACAGGCTCGCCCCCGTGGTGGCGCCGAGGATGAGGACGATCGCCACGAGCGACGCGCTGATCGGGATCTCCGGCACGGGCACCGACCGGCCGCCGTTGACGAACGGCACCTGGTTCAGGTGCAGCGCGTGCAGCAGCAGCTTGACCCCGATGAACGTCAGGAGCAGGGCCAGGCCGAGGCCGAGGTAGACCAGGCGCCGCAGGAGGCCGCCGAGGAGGAAGTAGAGCTGGCGCAGGCCCATGAGCGCGAAGATGTTGGCGACGAGGACGATGTAGGGCTCGCTCGTGAGCCCGTAGATCGCCGGGATGGAGTCCAGGGCGAAGAGCAGGTCGGTCGTCCCCAGCGCCACGATGACGAAGAGCATGGGTGTCGCCAGCCGGACGCCGCTTCGCCGGGTCGACAACCGGGTCCCGTCGAAGTCGGTGGTGGCCGGGAACCGGCTCTCCAGGAATCGCATGAGGCGGTTCTCCTCGTACGTGTCGTCGTCGCTCTGCCCCTCGCGGACCAGCTTGACGGCGGTGAAGATCAGGAAGGCCCCGAAGAGGTAGAAGACCCACGAGAAGCTGGTGATGACGGCCGCACCGAGCGCGATGAAGACACCACGCAGGACGATCGCGATGACGATCCCGACGATCAGGGCGAACTGCTGGAGCCGCTCCGGGACGGCGAACCGGCCCATGATGAGGATGAAGATGAACAGGTTGTCGACCGACAGCGAGTACTCGGTCAGCCACCCGGCGAAGAACTCACCGGCATACTGCCCGCCCACCAGCCACCACATCCCCAGCCCGAAGAGGATGGCGGCCCCCACGTAGCCCACGAGGGCGATGGTGAGCTCACGGACGGAGGGACGGTGCGGCCGGCGACCGATGACGAAGACGTCGATCGCAAGGACCACGGCGGTCAGGCCGAGGGTGAGGCACCAGACCCACACGGGGACGGTCATGGAGATCCTTCCGGTCACGGCGAGGCGGCCGGAGGTCTCCCCCGTCCGCCTCAGCGGACCGGAGCCCCGGGGCGGGTGGCCGCCCGTGATGACGAGGACACCGAGGGTGGGGTACTCCCCTCCAGTGCGTCAGCCTACCTGCTGCCAGTGCCAGCCCACCGGCTGCCGCACTCGAGAGGGCCCCGGCCCACCCGCACCGGCCCACCGGCTGCCGGACGTACCCTGCGCAGGTGAGCACTCTGTTCCTCGTCTGCGGTATGCCGGGTGCCGGCAAGTCCACCCTGGCCCGCCGGCTGGCGGCCGAGCACGACGCCCTCCACCTCGACCCGGACGCCTGGATCGTGGCCCTCGGCCTGGACCCGCACGACCCGGTGCTCCGGGAGCGTTTCGAGGCCCTTCAGTGGCGCCAGGCCCAGGAGCTGCTCGGTCTCGGCACCTCGGTCGTCCTCGAGAACGGCATGTGGGTCCGCCGCCATCGCGACACCAAGCGGAAGGCCGCCCACGCCCTCGGAGCCCGGGTCGAGCTCCACCTGCTCGACGTACCCCTGCCCGAGCGGTGGCGGCGCATCCAGTCACGCAACGACCTGCCCGGCGCCGTCCTGATCGAGCGCGAGCAGCTGGTCCGCTTCGAGCAGGCCTGGCAGCGGCCGACCGACGACGAGCTCGCGCTCTACGACCACGCCGTCGTCATGGCGACCTAGTCGTCACGGCGACCTAGGGGCGGCGGGACCTCGGCAGCTTCGCGACGACCAGCTCGTAGGAGTCGTCCACCGCCTCCCGGATGACCTCGTCGGGGATGCCCCCGCCGACCGCCAGGGTGTTCCAGCCGCTGCGGCCGATGTAGGCCATCACCGACGCCTCACCCGGAAACTCCCGCAGCCACTCGTCGGCCTCCGCCCGCGAGGACCCGCACTTGACCCCGACCGTGTCGGCCCCGAGGAAGGCGAAGATCTTCTCGGCGACCTTGACGACGTGGTGCTCCTCGCTCCACGGGTTGTCCACCCACGCCCCCGGCTTGGCCAGGCAGTAGGCGGCGAGCTCCGCCTCGGTCACCTGGTCGCCTCGGTCACCTGGTCGCCTCGGTCACCTGGTCGCCTCGCTCATCTGGCGGAGCTCCTTCTTCAGGTCGGACAGCTCGTCGCGCAGCCGGGCCGCCAGCTCGAAGTGCAGCTCGCCGGCCGCCTGGTGCATCTGGGCGGTGAGCTCCTGGATGAGCGACGCCAGCTCGCTGGCCGGGAGGCTGGCCCGGCCACCGAGCGCGAGCTCGGTGTCCGCCACGACGGCTCCGCGCTGCCCGCGCCCTCCGTCGGCCTTGCCCCGGGAGCGCGCCCGCCCGGACCCGAGCAGGGCGTCGGTGTCGGCGTCCTCGCGGGCGAGAAGGTCGGTGATGTCGGCGATCCTCTTGCGCAACGGCTGCGGGTCGACCCCGTGCTCGCGGTTGTAGGCGACCTGCTTCTCGCGCCGGCGCTGGGTCTCCTGCACGGCCTCGCTCATCGACGGCGTGAGCGAGTCGGCATACATGTGGACCTGGCCGGACACGTTGCGGGCCGCCCGGCCGATCGTCTGGATGAGCGAGCGAGCGCTGCGCAGGAACCCCTCCTTGTCGGCGTCGAGGATGCTCACGAGCGAGACCTCGGGCAGGTCGAGACCCTCACGCAGCAGGTTGATGCCCACGAGGACGTCGTACTCACCCAGGCGCAGCTCGCGGAGCAGCTCCACGCGACGCAGGGTGTCGATGTCGGAGTGGAGATAGCGGACCCGAACACCCTTGTCGAGGAGGTAGTCGGTGAGGTCCTCGGCCATCTTCTTGGTCAGGGTCGTGACGAGGACCCGCTCGTTGCGTGCGGCACGCAGGCCGATCTCGTGGAGGAGGTCGTCGATCTGCCCCTTGGTCGGCTTGAGGACGATCTCGGGGTCGACGAGGCCGGTCGGCCGGATGATCTGCTCGACCACGCCGTTGCCCTTGGCCAGCTCGTAGGGCCCGGGCGTCGCCGACATGAAGACGGTCTGGCCGATCCGGTCGAGGAACTCCTCCCACATCAGCGGTCGGTTGTCCATGGCCGACGGCAGCCGGAAGCCGTGCTCGACGAGGGTGCGCTTGCGGGACATGTCCCCCTCGTACATGGCGCCGATCTGCGGCACCGTCACGTGCGACTCGTCGATGACGAGGAGGAAGTCCTCGGGGAAGTAGTCGAGCAGGCAGTTGGGGGCGGACCCCGGCTCTCGGCCGTCGATGTGCATCGAGTAGTTCTCGATCCCCGAGCACGAGCCGACCTGGCGCATCATCTCGATGTCGTAGGTCGTGCGCATCCGCAGCCGCTGGGCCTCGAGCAGCTTGCCCTGCCGCTCGAACAGCGCCAGCTGGTCCTCGAGCTCACGCTCGATGCCGGCGATGGCCCGCTCCATCCGCTGCGGGCCGGCGACGTAGTGCGAGGCCGGGAAGACGTACATCTCCTGCTCCTCGCGCACGACCTCGCCGGTCACCGGATGCAGCGTGTAGAGCCGTTCGACCTCGTCGCCGAACAGCTCGATGCGGACGGCATGCTCCTCGTACATCGGGATGATCTCGACCGTGTCGCCGCGGACCCGGAACGTGCCCCGGGTGAACGCCAGGTCGTTGCGGGTGTACTGCATCTGGACGAACCGGCGGAGCAGGTCGTCGCGGTCGATCCGGTCACCGACCCGCAGCGGCACCATCCGGTCGACATACTCCTGGGGGGTACCCAGGCCGTAGATGCACGACACGGACGCCACCACGACGACGTCGCGCCGGGTCAGCAGCGAGTTGGTCGCGCTGTGCCGCAGCCGCTCGACCTCGTCGTTGATCGAGGAGTCCTTCTCGATGTAGGTGTCGGTCTGCGGGACGTAGGCCTCGGGCTGGTAGTAGTCGTAGTAGGAGACGAAGTACTCGACGGCGTTGTTGGGCAGCAGCTCGCGGAACTCGTTGGCGAGCTGGGCGGCGAGGGTCTTGTTGGGGGCCATGACCAGGGTCGGGCGCTGAACCTGCTCGATGAGCCAGGCGGCCGTCGCGGACTTGCCGGTGCCGGTCGCGCCGAGCAGCACGACGTCCTGCTCACCGGAGGTGATCCGGGTGGTCAGGTCGGCGATGGCCGCGGGCTGGTCGCCACTCGGCGAGAAGTCGGAGACGACCTCGAACGGCGCCACCCGGCGCATCAGGTCGGTGGTGGGACGCATAGGGACTACCGTATGCCGCCCCGCCGACAGCCCGCGCCGCTCACCGCCTCGGGCTGCCTCGGTCCCCCGGCCCCTGCTACTGCGCCGGCCCCTCCTCGTGCACCTTCATCAGGGTGCTCTTCCCGAACAGGCTCTCGAGCAGGTCGACGGCCAGCTCGGCCGTGTCGTTGCGCAGGTCCAGGGCCGGGTTGAGCTCGACGATGTCGATGGACCCGAACATGCCGGTGTCGGCGACCATCTCCATGCACAGCTGCGCCTCGCGGTACGTCGGCCCGCCGCGCACCGGGGTCCCGACCCCGGGGGCGATGTCGGGGTCGATGAAGTCGAGGTCGAGGCTGACGTGCAGGTGGGTGTTGTCGTCGATGCCCTCCAAGGCTCGGCGCATCGTCTTGCGCATCCCGATCTCGTCGAGGAAGCGCATGTCGAACACCTCGACGCCCATCTCGTGGAGGTGCTCCTTCTCCCCCGCGTCGACGCTGCGCAGCCCGATCTGGCGGACCTGGGTGCGCTCGAGCGCCGGCGTCCGCCCGGACATCTCGACCAGCCCCTCCGGGCCGCGCCCGAGCAGGCAGGCGACCGGCATACCGTGCAGGTTCCCGCTGGGGGTCAGCTCGGCGGTGTTGAAGTCGGCGTGCGCGTCGAACCAGAGGACCCGCAGGTCACGGCCCTGTTCGCGGCAGTAGCGGGCCACCGCGCTGATGGACCCGACGGCGAGGCAGTGGTCGCCGCCCAGCAGCACCGGGAGGTGCCCTCGCTTGAGCTCGTCGTAGAACGCGTCGTGGACGACGCGGTTCCACTCGACCACCTCCGGCAGGTGCCGATAGCCGCGCACCGGAGGAAGCATGGGGTTGGACGGGCCCGTGAGGTCCCCCATGTCGTGGACCTTGGAGCCGAACGCGTTGAGCGCCTCCTCGATCCCGGCGACGCGCAGCGCACCGGGGCCGAGACGGGCGCCGATGACGCTGGCGCCGATGTCGGTCGGGGCGCCGATGAGACTGACCGGTTGCATGGTGGTACCTCCGGACGTGGGCGGGGTGTCGACCCGGGGGTATGCCGGCCCGAGGACGGTGAGGTCTCCCTACCTTAGACGCGGCGGCGCGCAAGGACCACCACCGGCCTACCACCACCCCTGCTTGTGGGCCCACCGCAGCAGCCACACCGACATCGCGGTCATCATGACGAGCAGGACAAGGAGCCAGCCGAGATGCGTGCTGGTGTTGACGATGACGTTCATGCCGACGACCGAGGAGATGGCGGTCACCGGCAGGGTGACGGCTGCGATGACGGCGAGCCGCTCGGCCGCGATGGTCATCCGGGTATCGGTTCGGGCCCGGTAGAAGTCGGTGACGCCGTGCAGGAAGTCGAGCTGGCTGGACGTGATCCGCTCCAGGCGGTGGTACTGGTCCTTGAGGTCGTTCAGGAGGTGCAGGTCCTCCTTGGCGAGGTCGCTCATCAGCTTGACCGAGCGCGCGAACACCTCGGTGCTCTGCGCCGCCATCGTGCGCACCGTCAGCAGCGCGTGGCGGGCCTGGAACAGCTCGTCGAGGAACTGCTGGGGCCGCTGGTCGTCGGCCTGGGCCATGACCCGCTGCTCGAGACTGCCGACGTGGCGGGCGAGCTCGTTGACCGTGCGCTCCTCGGCGTTGGTCAGCGTGCTGGTGATGGCGTAGCACAGCGCCACCGGGGAACGGGGCTGCAGCCGCCCCTCGGTGAGCCGGGACGCCACGTCGCGAGTCTCGGTGAGCAGGCTCTCGACGGTGACGACGGGGTTGTGCGGGCCGTGGGTCGTGACGAGGAAGTTACGCCCGACCAGCTGGTCGATCTCGAGGTAGTGGACGTGCCCGCTCATCCCCTGCTCGGGCCGGTGCAGGGCCACGAAGAGGTAGCCATGGTAGGCGTGCAGCCGAGAGACGTGGTTGCGTTCGAGGCAGCCCTCGATGGCCCGGGGGTGCAGGTGGAACACCTGGGCGAGCAGGCTCGCCGTGTCGGCGTCGGGCTTCGGCACGTCGAACCACACCCACCCGTCATCGCGGGCCAGCAGCTCGGCGAGGTCCGCCTCGGACCGCCGGTGGGCCGCACCCGTCTCCCACTCGACCCAGAACACCCCGTTGTTCGCCACGGGCCCACTGTAGGACGCACCGGGGCTGGCCTAACCCCCCGGACGCCATCCCGTGTGCTCGGCCCAGGTCCGGACCCGGGCGTCGACGGAGTCGAACCACGGCTCCTTCGCTTCTGTGTACTCCGACGTCGTGAGACCGACGGTGGAGCAGGGAGAGCTTGACCGCGGCATACTCCTCGCGCGCGGCCGGGTCGGCCCGCACCCAGTCGCGGAACATCAGCGCCCAGGTCCAGCCCGGGCTGCCGACCTCGCGGACGTGGACGTGCGCGACCCGCGCCGGGTCCGAGCTGCCGTGGAACCGCTTCTCCCAGCGGGTGCCGTCCTTGGCGTTGTCCACCCAGTCGCCGGGCGCGCGCGGGAAGCCCGCGTCGGCCATGGCCCGCACCCATTGCGGGTCATCGGCGGCCTCCAGGGAGGGCACGCCGACCTGGAGGTCGATGACCGGCTTGGCGAGCAGGCCGGGAACCGCGGTCGACCCCACGTGGTCGACCCGGACGTCGTGGCCGGCCAGGGCGTACCTGATCCGCGCACCGAGGCGGTTCGCGATATCCGACCACTCGTCGGCATGGTCCGAGAGGGCCAGGTGGTCGGGCCGCCGGCTCGCGATGCCGTGCCGCACGTTGTGCTCGAAGGGTACGAGCCGGTTGCGCCACAGGCTCCGGACGTCGCGGCGCAGGTCGTCCTCGGAGCCGTCGTTGACCAGGATGACGTCGGCGGCCGCCAGGCGTTCGGCGTCACCCGCCTGGGCGGCGATCCGGGCCCGCGCGTCGGGCTCAGGCATGCCGCGAGACTCGACGAGGCGGCGCACCCGGGTCTCCACCTCCGCGTGGACGACGACGACGAGTTGGTACTCGGCGGCCATGTCCTTCTCGACGAGGAGCGGCATGTCGTGCACGACGATCATATCCTCGCGGGCCGCGGCCATCAGCTCGGCGGTGCGCGCCCAGATGGCCGGGTGGGTGATCGCCTCGAGGTCGCGCAGCGCCCGCGGGTCGGCGAACACCAGCCGGGCGAGCGCCGGGCGGTCCAAGGCGTTGTCGGGACCGACCAGGTCTGCGCCGAACCGGTCCGCTATCGCGTGCAGGGCCGGCATACCGGGCCCGACGACCTCGCGCGCCACCTGGTCGGCGTCGACGACGAGGCAGCCGCGGGACGCGAGGGTCGCGGCCACGGTGGACTTCCCCGAGCCGATCCCGCCGGTGAGGCCGATGCGGAGCATGTCCCGAGGGTAACCGGCCGGCCCCGCCCGTCCTTGCGTCCGAGTGACTGGCTGTCATGACGACCAACCACTCGGACACAACAAGAGCCGGGACTCCAGCGTCCGAGTGACTGGCTGTCATGGCGACCAACCACTCGGACACAACAAGAGCCGGGACCCCAGCGTCCGAGTGACTGGCTGTCATGGCGACCAACCACTCGGACACAACAGGAGGCGGACTCCAGCGTCCGAGTGGGGGTGGGGTCAGGGCGCGAGGGAGCTCGGGTCCGCCGGGACGTCCACCGCGTGCTCCTGCAACGCGCTCAGCGGGACGATCCGGAGCACGGCTGCGTTGGTGGCGGCCAGGACCACCGGGGCGGCGACGCCGTCGCGGTAGGCGCGCGCCCAGTTGACCGCGGTCACACACCAGCGGTCTCCCGGGACCAACCCCGGGAAGCCGAGCTCCGGACGTGGCGTGGACAGGTCGTTGCCGATGCCGTGCTGGTGCTCGAGGAACTCCCCGGTGACGACGGCGCAGATCGTATGGCTGCCGAGGTCCTCCGGCCCGGTCGTGCAGCAGCCGTCCCGGAAGAAGCCGGTCATCGGGTCGGTGCCACAGCTCTCCAGGTCGCCGCCGAGGACGTTCCGCTCGCTCACGTCCCCCATCATGGCCTGCCGAGCCCCGCACGGTCGCCAGCGACCCGGTATGCCGTGTCAGCCGGCCGGGGCCCAGGTGGCGTAGTCGCTGATGTTGACCGGCCGGGACAGCAGGCGGCCGCTGCCGTCGGGCACCTGGAGGGTCCGGTGGTCGCTCACGAGCTCGACCTCGGTGGCCGTGGTGTTCGCCGTGACGGTGTAGACGAGCTGGCTCATCGCCCCGACCTGCTCGCGCACCGACAGGCGGTCGAACCCGGTCGGCATCGTCACCACACGCCAGCGGGCCGTCGATGGTTCCCTGCGGCACGCGCTGGCCGGCGGGCAGGGCGGTGCGCAACCCGTCCGCCACCTCGCCGGGGGTGAGCGGCAGGGCGAGCCCGGTGAGGCTGGGCGTCAGCCCGGTCCCGGCCGGGACGGTGCGCGAGACGCGAGAGAGCCTGTCACCGTGCAGGAGGAACACCTGGACCGTCAGGGGCACTGAGGACCCGGTCGGACTCCGGGCCGCCGACGGCCGCAGCACCGGCGCGACGAGGTCGGGCCGGTCCTGCGGCCCGACCGAGCACCCGGAGACCAGCAGGCCCACCATGGCCGCCGACGCGACGAGGACCGGACGGCGGACCCGCGCGGGGCGTGCCTCAGTGGCGCTCGAAGGGCAGCTCGACCACAAGGCGCGCACCTCCCTCCGGGCGGGACTCCGCAGTCACGCTTCCGCCGTGCAGCTCCACGTGGCGCTGGACGATGGCCAGTCCCAGCCCGACCCCGACCGACGCCTGGGTCGGCCCACGGGCGAAGCGCTCGAAGATCCGACCCTGCATGGCCGGCGGGATGCCCGGCCCGGCGTCCTCCACGCACACGCGGACCGCATCGCCCGCCCGGGTCACGTGGACCCCCACGCAGCCCCCGCCATGGCTCTCCGCGTTGTTCACGAGGTTCACCACGACGCGCTCGAGCCGACGCTTGTCCGCCTGCAGGGCCACCGTCCCCACGTCGGCAGCCACCGTCGTGACGGGCCGGCGGGCGGCGCCGTCGGCCGCCTTGCGCACGAGCTCCCCGACGGTGACCGTGTCGAGCACGAGCTGGTCGCCGGCGTCGTGCCGGGACACCTCGAGAAGGTCCGTGACCAGCCGCCGGAAACGGTCGAGGTCGCCGGCGAGCAGCTCGACGGGCTCGCGGAGGTTCGGGGGCAGGGAGTCCTCGCGGTTGCTGATGACCTGCATCGAGTTGAGCATCGTCGTCAGCGGGGTCCGCAGCTCGTGGCTCACGTCGACGGCGAACCTGGCGTCGGCGACGACCCGGCGGTCCAGGTCGGCCACCGTCTGGTTGAAGGACTTCGTGACCGGGACGAGGTCGGGGTCCCCACCGTCATCAAGGCGGACCCCCCGTCGTCCGGCCGCGACGGCCGCCGCCGCTGCGTTGAGGCGGGTCAGCGGGTGCAGCGCGATCCGTGCGGCGGAACGCCCGAGGACCAGGCCGAGCAGTGCGGTCACGACCGTCGCAGCAGCGAGCCCCACCGCGAGCGACCGGGCGGCATTCTGTGTCGCGGTCATCGAGTAGAGCTGGAAGAAGGCGGTGCTCGGCGCGGTGAGCGGGACCCCCACGGCGAGGTAGAGCCGTCCGTCGACATCGACCCGCTGCGTGGCGGCGTGGCGGTCCTCGACCGCGGTGACGAGGGCTCCCGGCAGGACGTCCGGTCCCAGTCGCGGGGACGAGGCGTACCACCGGTCGTTCACGAGGCTCAGCGCCGCGGCGGCCTCGTCGCGGGGGAGGTCGGCGAGCGAGCTCGCCGCGGACGACCCCGAGGAGGCGAGGGTGGCGTCCAGCTGGGCCGCGTCCACCGACGTCTGAGCGAGGGCGGCACCTTGGGTGTCCCGGACGAGGGACTGGCTGACGAGGGTCCACGCGATGATGGAGAGGACGACCGACAGGCCCAGCGCGAGCAGCCCGAACGCGACGGTGACCCGGCTGCGCAGCCCGAGGCGGGCAGGTCTCCACCGGACCCGCCGACGCGGTGGCGCCGAGGCCACTAGCCCACCAGCCGGTAGCCCAGCCCGCGGGCCGTCACGACGTGCCGAGGGCTCGACGGGTCATGTTCGATCTTGGTCCGCAGCCGGCGGATGTGGACGTCGACGATGCGGTTGTCCCCGAAGTAGCCGTACCCCCAGACCCGCTCCAGCAGGTCCTCCCTGCTGCAGATCCGCCCCTCGGCCAGGACGAGCTCGACGAGGAGGCGGAACTCGGTCCTGGTGAGCCGGACCTCCTCTCCCTCCCGCGAGACCACGCCGTCGTCGAGGCCGACCGACAGCTCGCCCACGGCGACGCGGCGCGGGTGGTGGTCCACGGCGGGCTCGACCCGGCGCAGCAACGCGCGAATCCGGGCGGAGAGCTCCTTGGACACCAGGGGCTTGGTGACGTAGTCGTCCGCGCCGGCCTCCAGCCCGGCGACGACGTCGTGGCTGTCGGTTCGCGCGGAGACGATGATGACCGGCACGTTGCTGGCGTGCCGGATCATCCGGCATACGGTGAAGCCGTCCGCGTCGGGGAGCATCAGGTCCAGGAGGACGACGTCGGGGTCCTCGCGACCGAGAGCCTCCAGGCCCTGGTCGCCGGCGGCGGCCTCGCTCACGTCGTAGCCCTCGTCCTCCAGGGCGAGCCGCAGCACCCGCCGCACCCGAGGGTCGTCCTCGATGAGCAGCACTCGTCGGGGCATGCCCCGACGCTGGCACCGTCTCCTGCGGCTCGGCTGGGCGCCCGCTGGGAGGCGTCTGCACCGCGACCGTCATGGTCCCGTCACACTCCCGGGCCCCTTCGTGACGGAACCGTGTCGGTCCCGTGACGTTCGGCGCCTCAGCCTCCCCAGGCCCGTTCGCGATGCCTACGGTGCATGCCGTGCGTGACCTCGCACATCGAGAGCTCCGCTTGAGATCCAGTCTGAGGAGAATGCCATGTCAGTGAGAACGCGACGGCTCGGCGCCGTGGCCGGGGTGTGCGCAGCAGGCCTGGTCGTGACGGCCTGCAGCAACGGGTCGTCGGTGGCAACCGGCACGTCGAGCTCGAGCGCCAGCCCCGTCCGGGGCGGGACACTCAACCTGCTCGGCTCCGGGGACGTCGACTACATGGACCCCAACATCAGCTACTACAGCATCGGCTACCTCGGCCTGCGGATGTGGTCCCGCCAGCTCTTCACCTATCCCGCCGTGGCGGGCCGGACGACGACGGCCGTGCCCGACCTGGCGTCGTCGATGCCCACCCAGGGCAACGGGATCAGCGCCGACGGGAAGACCTACACGATCAGCCTGCGCCAGGACGCGAAGTGGAACACGAGCCCGGCCCGCGCCGTCACCGCGGCCGACGTCGTCCGCGGGGTGAAGCGCACCTGCAACCCGGCGCAGCCCTTCGGCGGGCTCCCCGACTACGAGAGCCTCATCGTGGGGATGCAGTCGTTCTGTGACGGGTTCGCCAAGGTCGCCCAGAAGCCGGCCGCGATGAAGGGCTACCTGGAGAGCCACGACATCGCCGGTGTCTCCGCTCCGGACGACCACACGGTCGTCTTCAAGCTGACCCAGCCGGCGAGCTACTTCGTCGACATGCTCACCCTCCCGGCCTTCTCCCCCGCCCCGGTCGAGTGGGATGCCTACGTCCCGGGGAGCGCCGACCTCGCGCAGCACACGCTCTCCGACGGCCCCTACCAGGTCGACTCCTACAGCCCGACGAAGTCGATCACGTTCAGTCGCAACCCGGCGTGGCAGGCCTCGAGCGACCCGGTCCGCAAGGCGTATGTCGACAAGATCGTCATCAACGAGACGGTGAGCCAGGACTCCGCGCAGCAGCAGCTCGAGACCGGGACCGCCAGCGCCGACATGGAGTTCGACGACTTCCCACCGGCCTCGCAGATCCCGGGGCTGGTCGCCAAGAGCGACCCGAACCTCAACATCGGGCCGACCGCCTCGTCCAACCCGTATGTCGTCTACAACATGGCGTCGCCGAACAACAACAAGGCGATGACGAACCTCAAGGTGCGTCAAGCCATCTCGTACGGCATCAACCGTGCCGACATCATCCAGGTACTGGGTGGCAGCAAGCTCAACACGCCGCTGAGCCACGTTCTGCCGGCCAACGTCGTCGGCGGCGAGAACAACTTCGACCCCTACCCGTACGACCCGACCAAGGCCAAGCAGCTCCTGTCCGAGGCGGGCTTCCCCAACGGGCTCACCCTCAAGTTCCTCTACCGCAACGCCTCCGAGGGCTCCAGCAAGACCTTCCAGACCATCCAGCAGGACCTGTCCAAGATCGGGATCAAGGTCGTGGGCGTCCCTTCGCCGAACGCCGACTTCTACACCAAGTACCTCGAGGTGCCCTCGGTGGCCAAGCGCGGGGTCTGGGACCTCTCGCTCGCCGGCTGGGGAGCGGACTGGTACGGCAACGCCGCCCTGTCCTTCTTCAACCCGCTCTTCTCGGGCACGTCCTCGTTCCCGCCGGTCGGCAGCAACTTCGGCCTCTACAACGACCCGACGGCCAGCTCGATGATCACGGCGGCCGCGCGGGCGCAGACCCAGGCACAGGCCGCCACCTTGTGGGCGAACGCGGACCAACAGGTGATGAAGGACGCGCCCTTCTACCCCATCACCCAGCCGAACCAGCCGAACTACCACGCCTCGCAGGTCCACAACACGATCTACGTCCCGGCGATCCAGAACTTCGACCCGACCAACGTCTGGCTCAGCGCGGACAAGCAGGGCGGCTGACCCGGCATCTCCCGACGACCTGAGGACCACTACGTCATGGCACTTCTCGAGGTCCGGGACCTGCGCGTCGAGTTCGACACCCCGGACGGCGTGGTCCACGCCGTCCGGGGCCTGTCCTTCGACGTCGACCGGGGCCACACCCTGGCCATCGTCGGCGAGTCCGGCTCCGGCAAGAGCGTGGCGACCCAGACCATCACCGGTCTGACCCGCGGCGCCCGGATCGCCGGGTCCGCGACGTTCGACGGCACCGAGCTCATCGGCGCCCGGAGGGAGACCCTGCAGCGAGTGCGCGGTGCGCAGATCGGCATGATCTTCCAGGACCCGCTGTCGAGCCTCCACCCGTACTACCCGGTGGGATGGCAGATCGTCGAGATGATCCGCGCCCACGACCGGAGCACGTCCAAGGCGGCGGCGCGCACGCGGGCGGCCGAGCTGCTCTCGCTCGTCGGCATCCCCCGGGCGGCGAGCCGGATCGACGACTACCCGCACCAGTTCTCAGGCGGCATGCGGCAGCGGGTGATGATCGCGATGGCGATGGCCCTGGACCCGGCGCTGCTCATCGCGGATGAGCCGACGACCGCCCTCGATGTCACCGTCCAGGCGCAGGTCCTCGAGGTCATGCAGGACCTCCAGGAGCAGCTCGGGACGGCGATCATCCTCATCACCCACGACCTCGGCGTGGTCGCCGAGATGTCCGACGAGGTCGTGGTGATGTATGCCGGAGCGGCCATGGAGTCGGCGCCACGCCGGACGCTCTTCTACCACCCGCACCACCCGTATGCCGAGGGTCTGCTCCGCTCGCTGCCCTCGAGGGGCGGCCCGCAGGCCCGGCTCACGCCGATCCCGGGGTCACCGCCGTCCCTCATCGACCTCCCGGCCGGCTGCCCCTTCGGGCCCCGCTGCCCGGACGCGTTCGCGGCGTGTGCCCAGCAGCCTCAGCTGCGCGTCGTCTTCGGCGACCCGGAGCACCGCTCGGCCTGCTGGCTCGGGGACGACGCCGCGCTGCGGTCCGGTGGCCGCCACGGGCCGCCGGCCGCGACATACCAGGCTCCAACCGCGAGGCAGGAGCCCGCATGAGCACCGAGACCCGTGACCCGGGCGGCCCCCTGCTGTCGCTGTCGCATGTCACCAAGTCCTTCCCGGTGCGCTCCTCGACGCTGCTGCGTCGGTCGAGGGAGGTCGTGCACGCGGTGGACGACGTCTCGATCGAGGTGCTCGAGGGCGAGACCCTGGGGCTGGTCGGAGAGACCGGGTGCGGCAAGTCCACGCTGGCCCGCTGCATCTCGCGCCTCTACGACCTCGACGGCGGCACGGTGAGCTTCGCGGGTCGCGACATCACCCGCCTGTCCGGTGGGCAGCTGCGTGGGGTGCGCCGCGAGGTCCAGATGGTCTTCCAGGATCCCTACGGCTCGCTCAACCCCCGCCGCCGGGTGGGGTCGATCATCGGGGACCCGTTCGAGATCCACCACGAGGGGAACCGGTCCGAGCGCAAGAAGGCCGTCCAGGATCTCATGGAGCGGGTCGGCCTCAACCCCGAGCACTACAACCGCTTCCCGGCCGAGTTCTCGGGTGGCCAGCGCCAGCGCATCGGGGTCGCCCGGGCACTGGCCCTGCGACCCCGGCTGGTCATCTGCGACGAGCCCGTCTCGGCGCTCGACGTCTCGATCCAGGCTCAGATCATCAACCTGCTCATCGACCTCCAGGACGAGTTCGGCCTCACCTACGTCTTCATCTCTCACGACCTGTCGGTCGTGCGGCACGTCAGCGACCGGATCGCCGTGATGTACCTCGGCCAGGTGGTCGAGCTGGCCCCGGCGGCGGAGCTGTTCGACAGTCCCCGCCACCCCTACACCAAGGCGCTGCTGTCGGCCCTTCCGGTGCCCGACCCCGACGTCTCGGACAGCCGAGAGCGGATCGTCCTGGTCGGAGACCTGCCCGCGCCGACGCACCCTCCGGCGGGATGCCGGTTCCACACCCGCTGTCCGAAGGCCCGGCCCGACTGCACCCGCGAGAACCCGGTGCTCGACCCCGTACTCGACGACCGAGCCGAGCACCGCACCGCCTGTCTGCACCCGCTTGTCCAGGGCGAGGACCTCGCCGCGTCGACGCCGCAGATCGACGACACCGAGATCACCGTCGACGAGGCCGGGGCCGCGGGCCTGGCCGGCGTCGCCGGCACGGCGGGCGCGTCGTCGGCACCGACCCGTGAACAGGAGGGTCCGACGTCATGACCGTCAGCCCCGTCGGCCGCGTTCCCGAGACCGAGGTCCCGACCCCCGACGCGCTGGGCACCGCGGCACCGGGCGGCACGTCCATCGAGGCACGCAGTCCATGGGCTCTCGCCTGGCAGAGACTGCGGCGCGACCGGGTGGCGATGGTGTCCCTCGCCGTCATCGTCCTGATCGTCCTGCTCGCGCTGCTGGCGCCGGCAGTGGCTGCGCTGACCGGCCACCCGCCGAACGAGCAGTACCGGCACGCCGGCCTCTCCCCCGACGGGCTCCCGGTGGGCCCCAGTGCGACCTTCTGGCTGGGGACCGACGACCTCGGGCGGGACATCCTGGTCCGGATCGCCTATGGGGCCAGGGTCTCGCTCCTCGTCGGGGTGGCCGCCACCGCCCTCACCGTCGTCATCGGCGTCGTGGTCGGGCTGGCAGCCGGCTTCCTGGGCGGCATCGTCGACACCGTCCTCGCCCGCCTCGTCGACATCGTCCTGTCGGTCCCGTTCCTCCTCGTCGCCATCGCGCTCGTCTCGATCACGGGGCCGAGCCTCGGGGTCACGGTGCTGGTCATCGGCTTCTTCAGCTGGGCGTCGGTGGGGCGGATCGTGCGCGGTCAGGTCCTCTCGCTGCGGGAGCGGGAGTTCGTCGAGGCGGCCAGGTCGCTGGGAGCGAGCAACCGACGCATCATGTTCGTCGACGTCCTGCCCAACGTCCTGGCGCCCGTCATCGTCTACGCCTCGTTGCTCATCCCCGTGGTCATCGTCGTCGAGGCGACGCTGTCCTTCCTCGGGCTCGGCCTGCCGCCACCCACGGCGGACTGGGGCGGGATGATCAGCGAGGGGCAGAACTACTACACGACCGCGTGGTGGTTCCTCCTCTTCCCGGGCCTGGCGCTGCTCATCACGACCCTGGCGTTCAACCTGCTCGGCGACGGCGTCCGCGACGCCTTCGACCCGCGCAGCGACCGTCTCATCGGAACGTGAGGGGCCACGATGCTTCGTTTCCTCATCCGCCGCGTCGTGCTCGGCGTCGTCGTCATGTGGCTCATCACGGTCGCCGTGTTCGGTCTGTTCTTCGTGGCGCCCAACAACGTCGCCCGCACCATCGCGGGTCGTCAGGCGACCCCGCAGACCATCGCCCTGATCTCGCACCGGCTCGGCCTCGACCTGCCCATCTGGAGGCAGTACGTCGACTTCGTCTGGCGGGCACTCCACGGCGACCTCGGCTACGACTACTACCACCAGGTCCCGGTGACGACGATCATGGGCGCGGCCCTGCCCATCACCGTCTCCCTCGTCGTCGGCGGAGCCCTCATCTGGCTCGCCCTCGGGGTGACGAACGGCGTCGTCTCGGCCGTGCGCCCCCGCTCGGTGACCGACCGCTCGCTCACCGTCTTCGCACTGTTCTTCTACTCGATGCCGACCTTCCTGCTCGGTCTGCTGCTCCTCTACTTCCTCTACTTCCAGCTCACCCTGCGCGGAGTCGCCGTCTTCCCCGCCGGGGGCTACTCCGGCCTGTCCCAGGGTGTCGGGCCATGGCTGGCGCACCTGGTCCTGCCGTGGCTCACCCTGGCCCTGGTCTCGGCCGCCGCCTACACCCGGCTGACCCGGGCCTCGATGCTCGACGTCCTCGGCGAGGACTACGTGCGCACGGCCCGCTCCAAGGGCATCAGCGAGAGGCGGGTCATCATCCGCCACGCGCTGCGCAGCGCCCTCACCCCGGTGGTCACCCAGTTCGGCATCGACGTCGGGACCCTGCTCGGCGGCGTCGTCGTGACGGAGTACGTCTTCAGCCTCCCCGGCCTCGGGAAGACGGCGGTCGACGCCATCAACCAGCAGGACCTGCCGGTCATCATCGGGATCGTGTTGTTCGCCTCGGCGGCCGTCGTCGTGGCCAACATCGTCGTCGACATCCTGTATGCCGTCCTCGACCCGCGGGTGCGCCTGCACTGACCGGGTCCGTTCGACCCCCCGGGTGCCAGGTCCTCCCGCCCGGGGGCGGCTGCTCCGGGCGGCCGCCAGCACGGCCGCCCGGAGCAGCCGGTCCGCTGTGAGGCGACTCCGAGGTCAGCGGGGTGGGTCCGGCGGTGGCGCCGTGCTGTCGCGGACGAGCAGGTGGGTCGGGAGGAGCACATGGCGGGCCCGGGGCCTGGTCTCGGCCCCCTGGGCCGCCATGGCCGCCCGGAGGGCGTTGGCGGCCACCCGGCCCTTCTCGGCGAAGTCCTGGCGGACGGTCGTCAGGGCGGGGCGCATCCGGGTCGCGACGGGGCTGTCGTCGAAGCCGACGACCGAGATGTCCTCCGGGACCCGCAGACCGAGGTCCTCGGCCGCGTGGACGGCCGCCTGGGCCATGACGTCGGAGAAGCAGAGGACGGCCGTGGGGGGGTCCGCGACCTCGAGCAGCAGCCGGGCCGCCTCGTAGGCGGGGAACTCGGTGGTGTCCTTGGGCACAGTCACGGCTTGCCCTGTGACACCCGCCTCGGCGAGCACATCGGTCCAGCCCAGCAGCCGTTGGCGCCCGGCGTGGCCCAGCGAGAGCTCGAGCGGCGCGTCGACGAGCCGCAGGTCGCCGCCGACGGTGGAGAGCATGAGCCCCACCCGGCGATGGCCGAGCTCGACGAGATGCCGGGCCGCGGCCTGGGCGCCGCCGCGGTCGTCGATGTTGACGCTGGGGATGCCGGGCGCCGGCACCTGGTCGACGAAGACGAGCGGTAGCCCACGCTTCGTCAGCCACCCGAGGGCCGGGGTGCGGGCCTGGCAGGAGTAGACGAGCGCGCCGTCCATGGCGACATCGCGGGCGGGGACCCGGCCCTCGGTCTCGGCGGCCGTCAGCAGCGTCAGAGCGAGCCCGGTCGGCTCCAGCTCGGTCGCGATGGCACTGAGGAAGGTCATCGCGACCTCGTCGGTGAAGGCGTACTGGACCGAGTCCGTCAGCAGGACGCCGATGGCGCCGGTGCTGCCGCGGGCCAGCGCCCGGGCACTGGGGTCGGGCCCGACGTAGCCGAGCTCCTCGGCGGCCTCCATGATCCTCTCCCGCAGCGAGGCGGAGAGCTGGTCGGGGCGTGAGAAGGCGTTGGACACCGTCATTCGGCTGACGCCGACCTTGTCCGCCACGGTCTGCAGGGTCACCTTGGCCACGTTGGGGGTCTCCTTCCCTCCCGGGGAGGAGACTACGCGGGTCACCCCCCTGCGCTCACGCAGCCGAGTCGTAGGCGCTGGGAGCGACCCGGTCGCCGGCACGGTGCAGTGCGGACGACAGGGTGCGCCGGGAGCCGGCCAGCCGCGGCGGGCGGACAACCGCGCGGGGCTCCGGGACGACGGGGGCGCCGGGGCGGGCGCTGAGGATCATCCGCTCGGCGGCCTGTCGGGTCACGATGGGGGGGATCGGCAAGGTGCTCATGATGGGTGCCTCTGGTGCTGGTGGGTGTCGTTCTGTACCGATATAGTACCCACCGTGCTCTGTACCGGTCAAGTCGTATCAATCGACCTGACACGCCGAGCAGGCCCGGCCCCGCTGACGGGTCCGGGCCTGCTCGGCAGCGGCGGCATACGGTCGGTATGCCGCGGCGGCCTCAGTTGCCGGTGAGCTTCTCGCGCAGCGCGGCCAGCGCCTCGTCGGAGGCGAGAGTGCCCTCGGCGACCGGGGCGCTGGGACGAACCTCGCCGGAGTCGGACGAGGCCCCGGAGTCCGAGGAGTACGAGGTCGGCGCGTTGGCGGCGGAGGTGGCCTCGGAGTCGGCCTTGGCGGCCTCCTCGACCTGGGCCCGGTGGGCCTCCCAGCGGGTGTGGGCCTCGGCGTACTGCTTCTCCCAGGCCTCCCGCTGCTTCTCGTAGCCGTCGAGCCACTCGTTGGTCTCGGAGTCGAAGCCCTCGGGGTACTTGTAGTTGCCCTGGTCGTCGTACTCGGCGGCCATTCCGTAGAGGGTCGGGTCGAACTCGGTGAGCGCAGCCCCGTCCTCGTTGGCCTGCTTGAGCGACAACGAGATCCGGCGCCGCTCGAGGTCGATGTCGATGACCTTGACGAAGATGTCGGCCCCGACCGTGACGACCTGCTCGGGCAGCTCGACGTGACGCTCGGCCAGCTCGGAGATGTGGACCAGACCCTCGATGCCGTCGTCGACGCGGACGAACGCACCGAACGGGACGAGCTTGGTGACCTTGCCCGGGACGACCTGACCGATCGCGTGGGTCCGGGCGAAGTGCTGCCACGGGTCCTCCTGGGTCGCCTTGAGCGACAGCGAGACCCGCTCGCGGTCCATGTCGACGTCGAGGACCTCCACGGTCACGTCGTCGCCCACCTCGACAACCTCGGACGGGTGGTCGATGTGCTTCCAGGACAGCTCGGAGACGTGCACCAGCCCGTCGACGCCACCGAGGTCGACGAAGGCACCGAAGTTGACGATGCTCGACACGACGCCCGTGCGGACCTGACCCTTGCCGAGCTCCTTGAGGAACGACGTGCGCACCTCGGACTGGGTCTGCTCGAGCCAGGCACGGCGCGACAGGACCACGTTGTTGCGGTTCTTGTCGAGCTCGATGATCTTGGCCTCGATCTCCTTGCCGACGTACGGCTGCAGGTCGCGGACCCGGCGCATCTCGACGAGGGAGGCGGGCAGGAAGCCCCGCAGGCCGATGTCGAGGATGAGCCCACCCTTGACGACCTCGATGACGGTGCCGGTGACGACGCCGTCCTCCTCCTTGATCTTCTCGATCGTGCCCCAGGCGCGCTCGTACTGAGCGCGCTTCTTGGACAGGATCAGCCGGCCCTCCTTGTCCTCCTTCTGGAGAACGAGGGCCTCGACCTCGTCGCCGACCGAGACGACCTCGGAGGGGTTGACGTCGTGCTTGATGGACAGCTCACGCGAGGGGATGACGCCCTCGGTCTTGTAGCCGATGTCGAGCAGGACCTCGTCCCGGTCAACCTTGACGATGCGACCTTCGACGATGTCGCCGTCGTTGAAGTGCTTGATGGTCGCGTCGATGGCGGCGAGAAGGTCTTCCTCCGTGCCGATGTCGTTCACGGCAATGGCAGGAGCGGTCGTGTCGACCGAGCTAACAGTCATGTAGTAGGAACTCCGATGTGGACAGATGGAATCGATGGGATGGTGCGTGCCGAACGCGGGACAGCCGGCCAGAACGGCACAGACGCCACACGGGTGCCCGCACAGACTACCGACGCTGTCACCCCAGGGTCAAAGCAGGCTCCCAGGCCCCGGACCGCGCCGTGAGGGCCCCCCGAGCCGGCGGGCCCAGCCGGTGAACCCGCAGGTCGGACGCCGGGTCGCCGGGGCGGCGGAGACGGCCGCCGCGAACCGGTCCTGGTGGGACGGCGAGGCCGAGGACTACTACGCCGAGCACGGGCGGTTCCTCGGCGACTCCTCCTTCGTCTGGGGGCCCGAGGGCTGGACCGAGGCCGAGCTCGGGATCCTGCGGGCCGGGCCCGCCCACCGCGTCCTCGAGATCGGCGCCGGGGCGGCCCAGTGCAGCCGGTGGCTCGCCGCCGAGGTGGGCTGCCAGGTCGTCGCGACCGACCTGTCCGCGCGGGATGCTGCGCCGGGCCCGGGCCATCGACGCGGTCGGCGAGGCGGCGCCACTCCCCCTCGCCCAGTGCGACGCGCTGGCCCTGCCGTTCGCCGACGCGAGCTTCGACCGGGTGTTCACGGCATACGGCGCTGTGCCGTTCGTCGCCGACAGCGCGGCGCTCATGGCCGAGGCGGCGCGGGTCCTGCGGCCGGGCGGCGTGCTGGCGTTCTCGACGTCGCACCCGGTCCGCTGGGCCTTCCCGGACGACCCGGGCACGGCGGGCCTGACGCTCACCCAGAGCTACTTCGACACCACGCCCTACGTCGAGGCCGACGAGCACGGGCGGGCGACGTACGTCGAGCACCACCGCACGCTGGGCGAGCGGGTGCGCGAGATCCGGGCGGCCGGGCTGGTCCTCGAGGACATCGTCGAGCCGCCGTGGCCGGCCCGCACCACGCAGGTATGGGGCGGCTGGTCGCCGCTTCGGGGACGGCTCATCCCCGGGACCGCGATCTTCGTCGCGACCAAGCCGTAGCGGCCGGCACCCAGCCGGCGGCCTATCGCTCCCGGCGTCAGGACCGGCCGGAGTCGATGAGCGCGTCGAGATCTGCGTCGCGGGCACCCGCCACCCGCCGGGTCGTCCCGCGCAGGAGGAGCAACCCGGCGACGAGAGACAGGGCCGCGAGGAGGTAGGAGATGAGCGGCAACATGCCGATGATGTTGAGCAGCCCGATGTTGGTGTTCGCCGCGTCGACGTTCTCCTGCACCGTCGCGTCGGTGAACGCGATGCTGAGGTCGAGCACGGTGTCACCGCTCGGCAGGGTGCGGACCTGGTGCTCGGTCTGGTTGATGAACGAGCCGGTCACCGGGTCGATCCACATCGTCTTCTGGTCGCTGTAGCTACCCGAGGTGCCGGCCGCGATGTCGACCTGCGCGTCCTGGATGTCGATGACGAACTTGTACGTGTTGAGCCCGTTGACCGCCTCTTCGCCCGCGAAGGTCGCGTCGACAGTGCCGTTCATCAGGCCGTCCCACATCGGGTACGTCTTCTTCTCGACGTCGAAGGGGAACTTGTTGACCAAACCCTGGTGAGGGACGCCGTCCGCGCCGATGTACTGGGTGCCGTTGACCGCCATCGCGGTCTTGCGGTCCGTAGCGAAGAGGTCCTCGGAGGCGCTGATGAGCCGGGGGTCGGTGTCGGCCACACACACCGGGTCGTGCGGCGCCGTCCCGTCGGGGTCCTTCATGACGCACGAGAAGTTGCGCATGACGACGACACTCGAGTTCGACTTGTTCCCGATGGCCTGGGTGCGCTGCCAGACGGTCACCGGCGTCGCCGCGGCGCCGAGGTAGCTGCCCTCGCCGGCGAGGTTGGTCAGGGTGTTGACGTCGAGCGGGGTCTTCTTCACCTGCCCCGGCGCGTAGAACTGCGCGAGGAGCCCCACCACGAGGAGAAACCCGAACAGCCCCATGAGGGCCAAACCAAGGACACGGCGCATCTGGGAGGACCTCGCTGCTCGGCGGTGAGTGTCGGAGCAGACCCTACCAGCGGGTATGCCGCTCGTGACTTACTTGGGCGACACGATTTGCTGTGTCCATCCGGCGTTGCGAGAGTCGCGAGCCGATGCAGTTGGAGCGCCCTGGGCCACTGAGTAGGCTCACCGGCTGGGTTGTCCGGTCAGGCAGGCGACCCCGATGGGAAGGGAGGTCGCGTGAGCTCAGGATCGCGCCGCTCCCGTGCGCCGGCGCCTCCTCCGGGGGAGGCATCCGAATCCCGCCCTGACGAAGCCCATGCCGCTGAGGCACACGCCACCAGGGCGCGGCGGCGCGATCGGCCCACGGCGCCACCCGAGGTGTGGTCGCCCCTCCAGACCTGGCTGTCGGCACGGCCCGGGCGGGGGGTGACTGCGTCGGCACTGGCCTTACTGGTCGCTTCAGGCCGTACTCCGCGGCTACGTGACCTTCAGCGGCTGGTTCGTCGTCGACGACTTCGCCTTCATCGCCCGCGCACAGAGCACGCCCCTTGTGGAGCTGCGAGCTACCTCTTCGAGATCTGGAACGGCCACGTCATGCCAGGCGCGTTCGTGTGGGTCCACCTGCTGGCCAGCCGATGGCCGCTGAACTACGTCCCGGTCGGCCTCAGCGACCTGGCGCTACAGGCCGCAACCGGGTGGTTGGTCTTCCTCGTCCTGAGGGCCCTGTTCGGCCCGCGGCCGGCTGATCCTCGTGCCCCTGGCCTTCTACCTCTTCACGGCCATCACCCTGCCGGCGTCGCTGTGGTGGGCGGCTGCCCTCAACCAGCTCCCGGGCCAGCTCGTCGCCGCCGGCGGCGATCTGGCTCCAGGTCGCCTACCTCCGCAGCGGGCGGCTGCGCCTGGCGTTGGCCGGCGCCGGCGGCGTCGTCCTGTCGGACTCCTCTTCTCCGAGAAGGTCCTCCTCCTCCCACCATTGATCTTCGCGCTCACCCTCTTCTACTTCACCGCCGGGCCCGCCCCTGACCCGGCTCCGCCGGACCCTCACGGACCACCACTGGGTCTGGGTGGCCCACGCGGCGGTTGTCGTGCGCGTATGCCGTCATGTACCTGGCGGTGGTGCCGAGCCAGGTGGGTGCCGCGGCGTCCCTCGACACCGCGCTGCACGCCATCACGTCGCCCTCGCCAAGGCCATTCTCCCCGCCGTCTATCGGCGGGCCGTTCTCATGGCAGCAGCTCGGCCTACCAGCGATCGCAGGCCCCTCCACCGCCGTCGTCGTCCGTCTCGGCGATGGCGACGGCGCTCATCGTCGTGTGGTCGGTGGTCCGCCGGTATCGGGCGATCTTCGCCTGGCTGGTCATCGCGGGTACCTGGCTGCCAACGCCACCATCATGCGGCTCACCCGTGGCGCCGTCTTCGGCCCGAACGTGGTCCTTGAGTACCGCTACAGCACGGACGTCGCCCTCGTGATCGCCGTGTTCGGTCCACTCGCCTTCCTGCGGATCGCGGACGAGGACTGGCTTTGGCCCCCCAGCTGCTGGTGGCGCGGGGCGAGCGACGTCGGCCTCCTCGGATCTGCTCGGCCCCATGAGCCCGCCCTCGACGGTCACCGCGACGGCACTCGTGACGGTGGGCAGTGCGGTCTCAACCCTCCAGTTCTCGACGTACTGGCACAACGACATCACCCCTCGGTTCATCGCCACGGTCCGGTCGGATCTCACAGCAGGCCGGGCTACTCCGTCCCCATGGCGGACCTCGTCACGCCCGCGGCGGCGGCTCCGCCGGGTCTGCAGATGAACTGGCACCTCTCGACCGTCCTCGCGCCGCTGAACCCGGCCCCGACGTTCCTCAAGCCCCACCGCTCGACCGAGGCGCTGTACACGGTCGACGACACGGGTCATGTTCGCGGCGCCGTCATCAACGGCCCAACGAACCGGCCCGGACCCAACCCGACGTGCGGCTGGAAGGTCGAGCAGGCAGCCGGTTGCCATCCCGTTGCGCTCCACCACGGTGCCGTGGGAGTGGGTGGCTCGGGTCGGCTACCTCGCGTCTATGGACGCCGAGACCGACGTGACCGTCGGGGACACGGTGACCCACGTTCAGATCAGGGCAGGGGTCAACCAGTTCTACGTCATGGGAGAGGGAGCGATCGACCAGGTGAGCTTCAGCGGGCTCACCTATGGCACGCTCTGCACGGACGATGTCGTCGTCGGTGCTGTGGAGCCACTGCCCGAAACCCACCCGTGGCCATGTCCGCTTCCTTGGACGTCCTCCCGACCGAACGCACGCCCTTCCGCCTGTCCGTTCGGTCCGTCCAGCTCGCCGCAGCCGCCCTCATCGTCGCCCAGGCGATCCTGCGAGGGTGGACCTGCCTGCGCGGCTACTTCTACATCGACGACTTCTCGTTCACGGGCCGCGCCATGGAGTACCCGCTGTGGAGCCCGGGGTACCTGACCTATCCGTACAACAGCCATGTCATGCCCGGCTCGTACGTGTGGGTGTGGCTGACGACGCACGCCTTTCCCCTCAGCTGGCCGCCGGTGGCCGTGGCCATGCTGACGCTGCAGGCCCTGCTGTCCTTCCTCTTCTACCGGCTTCTGGCTGAGGTGTTCGGGCGACGGGCGGCCATTCTGGCTCCCCTCGCGGTTGTGACCCTGTCGCCCATCTCCCTGCCGGCCTCGCTCTGGTGGGCCGCCGCGCTCAACCAGCTCCCCGCAGCAGCTCACCCTCGTCGCCGTGCTGCTGCTTCACCTGAGGTATCTCCGCACCGGACGCCGGCGCCTCGCCGTGGGGGCCGCGCTGACGCTGGTCGCGGGGCTCCTGTTCTCCGAGAAGAGCCTGTTCGCGGTGCCGCTCACCCTTGCGCTGACCCTGGCGTTCTTCACCGAGGGCAGCCTCCTCGCGCGGATGGGTCACACGATCCGACGTCACTGGCTGGCGTGGGCGCTCTACGCCCTCGTGTCCGCGCCCTACCTCTGGCTCTACGTCACTCGTGTCCCCACCCCGCTCCGCCCGTCCGCGCCGGGCCACGACACTCTCGAGCTGGGTGTCCAGTCCCTCTTCAGGGCCACCATCCCGGGTCTGCTCGGCGGGCCGTGGCACTGGGCCGGCATCGGGTATGCCGGCGGCCTGGCCGACCCCGACGCCTTCCTCGTCGTCGCGGCGTCGATGGTCATCGGCCTTGTCGTCGGCGCCACCGTCGCGGCCTACCGTGGCGCCGCCACCGCGTGGAGCCTCCTGGCCGGGTACGCCCTCGTCAACATCGCGCTCCTGGCCCGCAGCCGGGCGACCCTTGTCGGGCCCATCGTCGGCACCGAGTACCGCTACCAGACGGACGTCGCCATCGTGGCCGCCCTCGCCCTGGCCTTCGCGACGATGCCCATCGTCGGCCGGTATCGGCTCGCAGCCGTCGCCCGGCTCCGTCCGCGTCCCGAGACGCACCGCTGGTTCGCCGAGCGGGTCCTGACGCCGATGCGCACGGTCGGCCTCATCGGGCCGGGCGGCGAGGCGGTCCTGCCGCTCGTCGCGGTAGGGGTCCTCGTGGCGAGCTCCGCCTGGTCCACCGTCGCCTACGACCCTCTGTGGGTGAGGAACCCCGCGCGCGCCTACCTGACGACCCTCCGAGCCGAGACGGCGTCCATGCCGGTCGGAACGCTCCTCGCCGATGCTCCCGTTCCAGCTGATGTGGCCTGGGGCCTCATCGGCCCGTACAACCGTCTCTCTCGGATCACGGCGCCGTTCCTTCCGGCCGAGCGGCGGCTCGCGCCGGGACACTCCGCCGCATCCATTGCCCTGCCCGACGACAGCGGGCGGCTGCGGCTGGCATCCGTGTCCGGCGTCCGCGCGGCACCGGGACCGAGTCCCGGCTGCGGCTGGCAGCTGGGAGCCGCCCCTGTTGGTCGTCCCGCTCGAGGGCACGGCACCCGATGCGGTCGCCGTGATCCGCGTCGGCTACATCGCCAGCCATGCCACGACACTGACCGTGTCCGCCGGGACGACCACCACCACGGTGCCCATCGAGGCCGGGCTACACACGGCCTTCCTCGCCGTCGACGGCCCGGTCCACTCGCTCTCGGTGACGGCGGCAGACGAGACGGCCCGGGTATGCTCCGACGACATCACCGTCGGCGCACCGGTCGTCATCCCCGGGACCACCCCGTGAGAAGCGAGGAGGAGTCGGTGTCGCACTATCGTCCAGGGCACACGGCCTACCCCGGGCTGGACGGCCTGCGAGCCCTCGCCGTCCTCGCTGTCGTGACGACCCACGCCGCCTTCTGGACCGGCCGATACGAGCGGGGCTGGGGCACCAACGCCCTCGCCCGGCTCGACTCGGGCGTCGCCGTCTTCTTCGTGCTGTCGGGCTTCCTGCTCGTGCGCCCGTGGCTGACCGCCGCGTTGACCGGTGCGGCCCGCCCCTCCATCCGGGTCTATGCCGTCCGCCGCATTGCCAGGATCATGCCCGCATACATCGTCGCCGTCGTCCTGGCGCTCCTCCTCCTCCCACAGAACGCCACGGCCACCGCGACCGACTGGCTGCGCCAGCTCACCCTGGTTCAGATCTACCGCTTCGGCTGGATGCGTGAAGGCCTCACCCAGACGTGGAGCCTGTCCACGGAGGTGGCCTTCTACATGCTGCTGCCCATCCTCGGCATCCTCGTCGTCCGGGCGATGCGCCGGCGCTGGCATCCGGCGGCCCTCATCACTGCCCTGTCGCTGGGGTTCTTGGCGCCGCTGCCGTGGTACGCCTTCCTCCATCAGGCGAAGGGTTCGGCCTGGGTGAGCGCGGGGTACTGGTTGCCGGGCTTCACCGGTTGGTTCGCCGGCGGGATGGTCCTCGCGGTCATCCGGACCCACCTCGACTCGGGCCGCGTCGAGCCGGGGTCTCGGTGGCACCTCGCCGAGGAGCTAGGACGCCACCCGCTCACCTGCTGGGCCCTTGCCGCGACCACCTTCTTCATCGCCCTCACCCCCATCGCCGGCCCGCGCTCCCTCGTCGCGACCACCGTTGCGCAGGCCGTGACCAAACAGACGCTCTACCTCATCATGGCGCTGGCCCTCGTCTGGCCGGCGGTGTTCGGCCGTGCCCCACTGACGCATGCTGTTCTCGGCAACCCGGTGATGCGCTATGCCGGTGACATCTCCTACGGCGCCTTCCTCTACCACCTGGTGGTGCTGGACGGCGTCATGATCCTGCTCGACAACCAGGTGTTCAACGGACGTGTCATCCACGTCCTCCCGCTGACGTTGGCAGGTTCGGCTGTGCTCGCATCCCTCAGCTTCCGGTTCCTGGAGCGCCCCATCGTCAGGTGGGCTCACCGGCGCCCCCCTTCGGGTTCGGATCGGCAGCAGACCTCCCGCCAGGTGCCGGTGTCCACAGGCTGAGCGCGACCGCCCCCACGCGCGGTCACGCAGAGGATCTGGGCCAGTGGCTGATCAGCGGCGTAGCTGCCCGAGCCATAGGGCGACGTCAGCAGCACGGCGCCCGCCGCCCCGTATCCCGCGGCGGCGGCGAGCGGCCAGAGCTGCCTGGCGCCATGTGGGAACCGACGCCCCACGAGGGCGACGGCCAGCTCCGCGATGGCGACGGCCACACCCCACCATCCGGCCACGACGACAAGAGCCACCATACCGACCAGGACCACCACGCGGGATGCGCCCACGCCGGCCGGGCCAACCGGACGGTTGCGGCGCGTCCGGTCCGGCAGAGCTGCGGCGAGGATGAGCAGGACCGCGAGACCCGCGCCGGCCAGGATCCCCCAGCGGAACTGGGCATCGGGGACGAAGGTGAGCTGGACTCTGCCGGCGGCACCCGCCGGGACGAGGTAGCCCTGCTGCCACCCGTTGACCGTCACCGGCGTGAGGTCGTGTCCCGCGAAACGGGCCCGCCATCCCGGATTGACGTTCTCATGGATCACCAGCAGCGCCGGGGCCGTGCGCTGTCCGACCGAGAGAGTGCGATCCGTGTCACCCCAGGCCGTCACGGCCGGCGCGTACGCCTCTCCCGTCGTGGGCGGCACACCGGACCCAGCCGCCGTGACCACGACGGAGGAGGTCAGCCAGTGCGGGCCCCGGGGCGCCACGATGTGGACGTCTCCGGCGGGGAGAGCCACCCGCACGGGACCGCTCCACCCCGCTCCCGGCTCGCAGACCCGCGCGGGCACGCTGGCCTGTGCCAAGACCGCGCCCACGGTTGTCGAGACCGACGTTGCGAACGACTCTCCGTCGACCTGCACCGTCGGGCCGGCCCCGCACGGGAAGGTGACGGGCTCCTCGGACGATCGCTCCGGGACCGCCAGGTCCGGTGTCAGATCCTGGGATACGAAGGTCCGTGACGCCGAGGCCGACGAAGGTGCGCCGGAACGTGTAGGCGTCCAACGACGTGGCAAGCGCCGGGGCGGTGAAGTGAACGGTCATGGTGGTGGTCGTGAGCGGAGTGAAGGTGGCCCGACCTGACGCGTCCAGGTCGGAATCGCGGGTCCCGGCCGGCGAGACGATACGTACGTGGGTGGGTCGGGTCGCGGCCACATAGCCGTCCAGGAGCACCTGGATGGTGCTCACCGAGATCTTTCGTGACCACGTCAAGCTCAGGGCCGGGTCCTGATCGCCGGCCGAGGCCACCCAGGCCGTGCCGAGGTTGCCGTCGACCGCCGCCATCGGACCGGCCACGAGGTCCGGAACGGCGGTCGAGCTGCTCGTGGCATGGACGGCCAGCCCGAGCGCCCTCTCGACCGCATCCTGGAGTGCTGCGCTCGGCCCGGCTCTGGCGGAGACGGCCACGATGGCGTCGGTCCCATGAGACAAGGTGAACATCCGGTCCAGACCCGCGGCGTCCTCACCAACACGTCCGGTCCCGGGGTCGCACAGGGGACGTGGCCCCAGGAACGTGCAAGCACCATGCCCGATGTCCCCGGAGAGGACCACTCGGTCCGGCTCCTTGCCGCCGGGGACCTCGGGCAGACGCACCGTCCTCGTCACCGTGACCCCGGGCACGTCCACGTCACGGATCGCCGCGTCGACCCGGCGAGCAGGGTCGTCCGTCAGGTCACGCAGGCTGAGCGTCAGTGACGTCGTGGTGACGTCGGGTAGCACCGCGACGTCGTCGACGACCGGGACAGAGGTGGGGCCCCGGTCCGTGACGACACCCAGCCGAGTCACGGACGTGCCGACGTCGAGGGTCACCCGGCCGCCCCCGAGCGACACCGGGCGCCCGAAGTCCACCGAGATCCACGAGCCCGACACGGGCTTGATGGGGTTGGGACGCCACTGCGTCCCGAGGTCGCCGTCGAAGGCGGCGAACGGCATACTCCCCGGGTCGCTGCGCGGGTACGCATCGGCGTCCGCCGCGGACGACGATGCGGAGATGGCGCGGACACCACCGATGACCGCGACGGACTCGCCGGGCCCGTCCCCGGAGTACCCGTAGTCCCGTGTTGGCTTCACGATGCGCAGGGGGTCGCTGGCGGTCAGGGTCTGCGACGACCCGAACGTGCCGACCCCGAAGTTGGCCTCCCGACGTCGTGGAGTGTCGGTGAGGACCACGGGCCCACCGACGTCGGCCGCGACGCCCGGCGTGGCGTCGCGGACGAACGGATCCGCCCCAGCCATGCCGGCCAACGCCATCGCCTCGGAGCCGCCGACGACCCGGCTGACGCCCTGGGCGGGAACCATCGTCACCCGGGGGTCGCTTCCGTCTGCGACGCCGTAGACCTCGATCGAGGGTAGGGCCAGGTTGAGGCCGCCGTCGCTGAACGAGTCGGGGGTACTGCCGCCCCCGGACAGGGGACCGAAGGAAGCGGCGAGTGACACACCGGGGGTGCTCGACAAGGTGGCGCGCACCGTTGCGAGCCGGGTGGCACCGGCAGCCCCATAGCTCAGGTCGTTGCGGACCAGGAGATAGCGGACCCCACCACTCGTCAGCGCGCGCTCCAGGTCCGGCCCGCCTCGTCCGTTCGCCACGGACTGCTCGATGCTGTCCAGCCAGCGGATGTGTCCCGCCGAGGTCAGCGGGACCGCATTGCGGATGTCCCACGGCGTGGTCGCCAGGGCCTGGATGGGTTCGTCGCCGGTGGCACCCCAGTTGTACTGCGCGAAGCGCGAGCCCGGCAGCAGCAGGGTGCGCCCGGTCCCGCCGTGCTCATCGAGCCACGTGGCGGCCTGCGACCAGTAGTCGGGCACCCCGTCGTAGGCCCCGGTCGGGGAGACACCGAGACCGAAGAACGGCGTCGAGGCCCCGACGACGACGAAAGCGCCGGCGGCGGCAACGACGGGTCGGAGGAACCTCGTCTCGACCGCGCTTCGCCCCTCCGAGAGCATGGCAAGGGTCGACGCCATCCCGAGGAAGATCGGCGTCCGGACGAGGACATCGAACTTGTGGACATTTCGCAACGGTGCCAAGGCGCCGTCAAGCGCCGCACGGATCTCCTCGGCGAGGGGGCCGTCGACCGGCCCGACATGGCCCGCAGTCACCAGGGCCACCCCGACGACGAGCATGAGGGCGAGCCACGCGCGTTCGCGGGTGCGCCTCGACGCCACCCCGACGAGTCCCAGGGCCACCAGGAGCACCGTCATGAGGATGAGCAGCGGCTGGGTCAACAGGGCGTACCCCGCCCGGGAACCGGCGTCGCCGAGGTAGGCGACCCAGTCGGCCGTTCCTCGAAGAGTCTCGACGAGCGTCGTCGTGCTGGTCGTGTAGGAGGCGGACTCGATGAAGTCGAGGAACGGCGGGCTGAACCTCCCCAAGGTGAGCAGCGGGACGACCCACCACAGCGTCGCCGCGAGGACCGCCGCGACCCACCACAGCACGAGGCGTAACCACGCCAGTGACCACCGTCGGGTCAACAGCCACAGCACCGCCGGCAGCACCGCGGCGAGGTCGACAGCCGCATTGACCCCGCCCATCGCGAGGACGGCCAGGCCGGAGAGCGCGGCGGCCCGACGCGGTCGACCGCCCACGCCCACGCCCGCGAGCGGCACCAGGACCCACGGGGCGAGCGCCGGTGGCCAGGCCTCGACCGAGGTGCGCCCGAGGACCGTGAGAACGTGGGGTGCGAGGGCGAACCCCACGCCGGCGACGAGGCGCGTCCACTCGCTGCCGATCCGCAGCCGGCGTGCAAGGAGGACGAACCCGGCATACGACACCGTGAGCAACAGCCCCCACCACATCCGCTGAGTGACCCAGCCGGGCACGTGGATAGCGTGGGCGACCGCGAAGAACGGCCCCATCGGGAACAGGTAGCCGTAGGCCTGGTTCTGCAGCTGGCCGGCACTGCCCAGCGGGTCCCAGAGGTGCAGGGCGCGTTGTAGCAACGCCATGGGCCGGACGACGAGGTCGAGCTTGGTGTCGTTGACGAGCTTGCCGGGGTCCGTGTTGAGCGCAAAGGCGAGGAAGACGAGGGCGACCACCCCATGGCGCACCCGCCAGACCCAAGCCGTGGCGTCGGCACGGGCGGGGGCGGGAGTGGTGGGCGCGGCGTTGTCGACGGTCGACGCGCTCACTCAGGGCACCTGAGCACGAGGACCAGGTTCCAGACGGCCACCTCGCGTAGCACGGGCACCCGCGACACCCAGGACAGCCAGCGGGGGTGGTAGCGCGGGTATGCCGCGACGAGCTCGGCAGCCGGGTGGGTCCGGGCCCAGGCGAGCATCGGCCCCGCGTGCGCCGCAAAGAGCGACTCCCCGAACTCGTTCTTCGGGCGCTTCCCCATCCGGCGAGCGTAGCGGTCGGCCGCGTAGCGCCCCCCGACGTAGTGCCACGGCGAGGTCTCATGACCACCCCATGGGGAGTACCACGTCGTCCACGACAGGACGACGATGCCGCCCGGGCGGGTGACCCGGATCATCTCGTCACCCATCACCGTCGGCTCGGGCACGTGCTCGAGGACGTTGCTCGAGTAGCAGACATCGACGCTGTCGTCGGCGACGGGAAGCGACAGCCCGGACCCGAGAACCGTGTTCGTCCCGGGAAGGCCCGCCGCGGCCAGCTCGCCGACGTCGGCCTCGACCGCGGCATACCGCGCGCCCGCGGCGGCGAAGGCGTCGGCGAAGTAGCCCGGGCCGCCACCGACATCGAGGACGAGGGCCCCGTCGAGGTCGGCGTACCGCGACACCTCACGGGCCGAGTCGGCGGCGAGAAGGCGGTAGAAGTAGGCCGGGTCGCTCTGCTCGACGCGGAAGGCACGGAACAGCGCGACCGACCGGGCCAGGGAGCCCTCGGGCGGGAGATCGACCCCCGAGGCGCCGACGGCGCGAGCCCCGGGCGACCTGGTCACCACGATCGTGGACTCCTTCGTCGCTCCGCCGGACCGTACCGGCAGGTAGCATAACCGGACCTCTCCCTGCGAAAGGCTGGACACAACGCCGTGCCCCACCCGCCCGCCGAACGCCCCCTTCGGGTTCTCTACCTCAACTGGCGCGACACCGGCCACCCCGAGGGTGGCGGGTCGGAGGTGTATGCCGAGCACGTGTGCGACGGACTCGCCCGGCTCGGCCACGACGTCACCCTCCTCACGGCCCGGTACGACGGGTCCACGCCTCGGGAGCTGCGTCCCAGCGGAGTCCGCGTCGTGCGCGCCGGTGGCCGGCTCAGCGTCTATCCCCAGGCGGCCCGGGCCGTGTGGTGCCGGCAGGTGCCCCGCCCCGACGTCATCATCGAGACCCAGAACGGTGTTCCCTACCTCGCCGCGCTCTGGTCGCGGCGCACGACCCATCTCGTCCTCGTCCATCACGTCCACCGCGAGCAGTGGCCGGTCGTCTTCGGCCCCCTCATGGCCCGAGCCGGGTGGTTCGTCGAGTCGCGGGTGGCCCCGGCGGTCAACCGACGGCGCCCCTACGTCGCCGTGTCCGAGGTGACCCGTCGCGAGCTCGGCGAGCTCGGCGTCGACCCGGAGCGTGTCCGTGTCATCCACAACGGCGCCATCCCGCCGCCGCCGCACGATGTCCGCCGCTCGCCGGAGCCACAGCTGCTGCTCCTCGGCCGGCTCGTGCCCCACAAGCGGATAGAGATGGCCCTCGAGGCCATGGCGCGGCTGCTACCCGAGTTCCCGACCGCTCGTCTCGTCATCGCGGGCCGGGGATGGTGGGAACAGGAGATCCGGGCCGAGATCGACCGACAGGGCCTCTCGGACGCGGTCGACCTCGTGGGGTTCGTCTCCGAGACGGAGCGACACCGGCTTCTCGCGAGCAGCTGGGTCTCGCTCGTCCCGTCGGTCAAGGAGGGCTGGGGCCTGGTCGTCGTCGAAGCCGGCATGCACGCCACCCCGACCGTCGCGTTCGACGGCACCGGCGGCATCACCGAGTCGATCCTCGACGGCGAGACGGGCTACCTTGCCCGGGCCGACGATGTCGACGACTTCGTCCGGCTCACCCGGCGGCTGCTCCTCGACGAGTCCGAGCGCACCCGGCTCGGCAAGGGCGCCGAGACCTTCGCGGCCGACTTCACGTGGCACCAGACTGTGGCGAGGTTCGATACGACGATCCGGGACGCGCTCGCCCGCCGGGCCCGTGGCGTTCGGTGACGCCCCTGGCCGAGCTCGGGTCAGCGGTTCAGTTCGTGGAGCCGTACGTGTAGATCGGCTGCGTCGCGTTGAAGGCCGACGGCACCGCCGCCTGGTAGACCCCGAAGCTGGCGAGGGCGCCGAGCAGTGCCGCGACGAGCACGGTGATGAGGATCTGCGGGCGCATGGTGCTCCTGGTGGGTCCTGAGGCGGTGGCCTGGCTCACATCTCGAACGGATGCTACCCGATGGTAGATGCTTCGCGTCCCGATCCCCCGACAGGAGTTCTCCGGCGCGGCGGGATTGCGACCCCACCTGCCACAACTGCCGCCCACAGCACATCCGCACACCCAACCGGGAGGATCGGGGGATCGAGACGTGCCGGCCAGGTTGCCTCGACCGGTGCGTCGACCCGGTACACCGCGACGGTGGGACCCGCGCTGACCAACGTGACACCAGCCGGAACCCCGGCGCCCCTGACATCGACCACGACCCATCCCACCCCGATCCGGCCGAGCGCGGTCGCCGGCTGGGGCCCGGCGAGCGCCGCGGCGACCTCCTGCGCGTAGCCGTCCTCCCCTGCCACCGTGACCCGGCCCTCGGGAGTGCTCACCGTGAGGTCCGACGCCGCAACGACCCGCCGGTCGAGGAGTCGCGGCCACGGGGTCAGACTCGGCCGACCGCCGTTCCAGGGATAGCGCCGGTAGGTCTGGAAGGGCAGCACTGCCACCGATCCGGGGCGGGCCTGCGCGTCGAGCAACGCACGCCCGGCGAGGACATCGGCGGGGTACGCGACCGGATGAAGGGCACCGGCTAGCCCCCATCCGAGGGCCGGAAGGACAGCAACCGGAAGCGCCGCAACGAGCCACGGCGTGAGGGCAGGGAGGGCGCGCTCGCGCAGCCAGACCGCGCCCCACCCCGCTCCGACGGCCACAGCAAGGACCCAGAGACCGAGCTGCCGGGACCCGTCCCGTAGCAGTCCACCCCCTGGCAGCGCGGCGAGCGGCGACAGGGCAGCGGGCCAGACCGCGACCAGGGCAACCACCAGGCCGACAGCTCCGGTCCACAGGATCGGAGCTCGGTATGCCGCAGCCGGATCGGGTGCCTCCTGACGACGGGTGAGGACGTAGCCGGCCAGACCCCACCCGAGCAGTACGACCGCGCCGACAACCCCGACGACGGTGTCTCGCCCGGCCGGGACCACCTCCGTGTTCCAGCTGCCACCCCCGGTCACCACGCTGACCACCGCCCCCCAGGGCGTGTCGGCCCCGGCGCGGAAGACCTCGAAGCCGGTGGGGTCACTGGTGAGCGGGTACGGCCGAGCGATGGCCGGCACTGCCCAGGGCAGAGCGAGCACGGCGTCCAGGGCGAGGACCCAGCCGGCGCGCCGGAGCATCACCCACGGGCGGCCCGTCGAGATGGCGAGCCGGCTGAGGACAACCAGCACCGCGAGGGTCAGCAGGAGCCAGGCCAACGCGCCACCCAGGCTGCCGACGGCCAACGCCGCAACGACGCGGCGCCGGGAGCACCGATCTCCACGCCCGAGGTCGACCACGCTTCGGATCGCCCACGGCAGCGCGGCATACCCGACGAGCAGTGCCCACTGGCCCATGGCGAGCCGCTCCCCCACATACGGGTTCCAGATCGCCACAAGCGCAGCGGCGCTCCCCGCGAGCGGATGCCGCGGCGCGAGCCGGGCCGCGCCCACCCCGACGGCGACCAGGATGGCGACCAGCACGAGCTTCTGGACGAGGTCGCCGGGGAGGATGTGCGAGAGGAGGGCGACGACGAGGTCACTCGGCACCGCGCGCGGGTTCTCATGCCCGAGCCCCAGCAGCCGGCCGGTCAGCGGGGGCGAGGGCACGAACACCATGTCCCGCACCAGCAGGTAGCCCGGCCGCAGCCCGGGACCGACCACAACGAGGGCCGACACCAGGGAGACCAGGAACGCCGCCACCCCGGGACCCCGCGGTATGGGGCGGCCGCGGCCGGTGCGACCGTTCATGTGCGGGAACCCTATTGCATGACCGCTAGGGTGACCCCCGTGATCTCTGGCGTCCTGGCCCTGGTGCGCCCGAAGCAGTGGGTCAAGAACGTCCTCGTCGCCGCCGCGCCCCTCGCGGCCGGGTCGATCCTCGACGACGACATCGGCCGCAACACCCTCATCGCCTTCGTCGCGTTCGTGCTGGCCAGCAGCGCGACCTACTGCCTCAACGACGTCCTCGACGCGGAGGCCGACGCCGCGCACCCGACCAAGCGGCGGCGACCCATCCCCTCCGGGCAGGTCTCCCGACGCACGGCTCTGGTCCTTGCGGCCGTGCTCGCGGCGGCGAGCGTCGCCGTTGCCGCCCCCGGCTCGCTGCGCTGGGTGGTCCTGGTCTACCTCGGGTTCACCGTCGCCTACAGCACCTACTTCAAGCATCGCCCGGTCATCGAGCTGGGGCTCGTGTCCGGCGGGTTCATCCTGCGCGCGATCGCGGGAGGTGCGGCCACCGGGGTGCCGCTGTCGCAGTGGTTCCTCATCGTCGCCGGCTTCGGGTCCCTGTTCATGGTGACCGGGAAGCGGCTCTCCGAGCTGACCTGGGCCGAGCACGAGGGAGCCATCGTCCGCAAGAGCCTGGCCCACTACCCGCTGTCCTACCTGCGGATGATCCTCGGCGTGAGCGCCGCCGTCACCATCGCCGCCTACTGCCTGTGGGCGTTCGCGACGACGGACGTGAAGAGCGAGGCCGGCTGGACCACCCTCAGCATCGTCCCGTTCGTCCTCGCCCTGCTCCGCTACGCCCTCGACACCGACCGCGGCCAGGTCGAGGAGCCCGAGGAGGTCGTGCTGCGCGACCCGACGCTGCTCGTCCTGGGACTGTTCTGGGCGGTCACCTACGGCGTCGGGGCCCTGACGTGAGCGCGGCGCCGGGCTCGGGCGCATCCGACGCCACGACCGTGCTCACCGGCTGGGGGCGGTCCACGCGCTCGCGCGCCCACCTCACCCGGCCCGGATCGGTCGAGGAGGTCGTCGCCGCCGTCCGGGCCGCCGGCGCCCGCGGGTTGGTCCCACGGGGCCTCGGCCGCGCCTACGGCGACGCAGCCGCCAACGGGGGTGGGGCGGTCCTCGACATGGTGGGTCTCGGGGCGATCGGCGAGATCGGCGCCGACGGGGTCGTCGAGGCCGGCGCCGGCGTCAGCATCGGCCGGCTCATCGACCACGGCGTGCCGCGGGGCTGGTTCGTGCCGGTCACCCCCGGCACCCGGCACGTCACCCTCGGCGGGGCGGTCGCCGCCGATGTGCACGGCAAGAACCACCATCGCGACGCGAGCATCGGCGCGCACGTCGAGGGACTCACCCTCGTCGACGGCCGAGGTGAGGTCCGATCGCTGCAGACCGGTGACGAGGAGCTGCTCGCGGTGCTCGGCGGCATGGGCCTGGCCGGGGTGGTCACCTCGGTGCGCCTGCGGCTGCGCCCCGTCGAGACGGCGAGCATCACCGTGCACACCCGCCGCACGATGGACCTCGACGCGACGATGGCGGCGCTGGAGGAGGACGACGCCAGGTTCCGCTACACCGTCGCCTGGCTCGACACGATGGCCCCGGGCCGCTCGGCCGGACGTGGCGTCCTCACCAGCGGCGACCACACCGCCGCCGGCGAGCCCGGCTCCATACCCCTGACCGGGCACCGGGCCGGCGCCGCCGCCACCGCTCCCCCGTGGGCCCCCTCCGGCCTGGTCAACCGCACCACGGCCCGGGCGTTCAACGAGGCCTACTTCCGCCGGGCGCCCGCGACCGAGACCGTCGCACCCGCGTCGCTGGGGGCGTTCTTCCATCCCCTCGACGTCGTCGACGGCTGGAACCGGATGTACGGCCGCCGGGGGTTCCTGCAGTACCAGCTCGCCGTGGCCGACGGTGCCGTCGTCGAGGCGGTGCTCGAGCTGCTCCGGCGGGAGCGGGTCACCCAGTTCCTGCCGGTGCTCAAGCGGTTCGGGCGGGGGGTCGACGCACCGCTGTCGTTCCCCCGGCCGGGGTGGACCCTGGCCGTCGACATCCCCGCCACGCCCGAGGTCGGCCCGGTGCTCGACCGCGCCGACGAGCTCGTGGCGGCCGCCGGTGGCCGCTGCTACTTCGCCAAGGACGGCAGGGTCCGGCCAGAGCTCGTGCCGGCCATGTACCCCGACCTGCCACGCTGGCGCGAGCTGCGCGGGCGCCTCGACCCCGATGGGGTCTTCATCTCCGACCTCTCCAGGAGACTGTCGCTGTGCTAGACGCCCTCGGTGCCCCCCAGTCCGTCCTCGTCCTCGGGGCAACGTCCGAGATCGCGGCCGCCACCCTCGTGCGGCTGGCGGCTCCCGGCCGGCTGCAGCGCGTGGTGCTCGCGGGTCGACCCGGACCCGGCCGAGATGCCAGCGTGTCGGCAGCGCGGGCGCTGGTCGGCCCCGGCGGGGCGGTCGAGACCGTGGACTTCGACGCGACCGACATCGGCGCCCACGCCGCCGCGCTCGGTCCCGTCTTCGACGGCGGCGACATCGACGTGACCCTCGTGGCGTTCGGGGTGCTGCCCGACGCGCCGACCCTACCCGACCCGGTCGCGGCCGCCGAGGTCGTCACGACCAACTTCACCGGGGCGGTGTCCGCCCTCACCGTCGTCGCGGAGCGGACCCGCGCCCAGGGCCACGGCACGGTCGTCGTGCTGTCGTCGGTGGCCGGCGAGCGGGCCCGCCGGTCGAACTACCTCTACGGCTCGACCAAGGCCGGGCTCGACGCCTTCGCCACCGGCCTGGGCGAGGACCTGCGCGGGTCCGGTGTCGTCATGCTCGTCGTCCGGCCGGGGTTCGTGCGGACCTCGATGACCGACGGTATGCCGCCGGCGCCCCTCGCCGTGGACGCCGACGACGTCGCGGCCGCCATCGTCTCCCACCTCCACGGCCCGAGCCGCACCCTGTGGGTCCCGCGAGCGATGCGCCCGGTGATGTCCGTCCTGCGGCACCTGCCCGGCGTCGTCTTCCGGCGACTGCCCATCTGATCGTGGCCCAGACCGCCCGGCGCAGCGCCGACGCCGTCCGCGGCGGCCTCGTCGTCGCCGTCGCGATGGGCGTCATGAACCTCGCGAGCTACGGCTTCACCATCGTCGCGGCCCGGGTCCTCGGCCCCGCCGACTACGGCGCCTTCGCCGCGATGATGGGGCTCGTCATCGTCGTCAACGTCGTCTCGCTCGGACTCCAGGCCACCGCCGCCCGCCGGGTCGCCGCCGACCCCGACCACCGCGACGCGGTCGAGGCCGAGGTCACCGTCACCGCCCGCCGCGCCGCCCTCGCCCTGGGCACGCTGTGCCTGCTCGCCGTGCCCCTCGTGACCTGGGCGCTGCACCTCGACAGCTGGCTCACCGCGGCCACCCTGTCAGTGCCGGCCGCGGCATACGCCGTCATGGGCGCCCAGGCAGGCCTGCTCCAGGGCGAGGAGCGCTGGGGCGGGTTCGCGGCCGTCTTCGCGACGTTCGGCCTGGCCCGGCTCGTGCTCGGTCTCGCCGGCATCGCAGCCTGGCCCCATCCGCTGGGCGCGATGGCCGGGGTCGCCGCCGGAGCCGTCGTCCCGAGCCTGGTCGGCTGGTGGGTACTACGCCGCCGGGGCCCATCGGCCGAGGGGAGGCCGACGCCGCCTGCCGAGCCGGCCGAGGCAGGCATCCTGCGGGAGACCGCGACGAGCTCGCACGCCCTGCTCGCCTTCTTCGCGCTCAGCAGCCTCGACGTCCTGCTCGCCCGCGCCGTCCTCGACCCACACGAGGCCGGCCTCTACGCCGCCGGCGTCATCCTCGCCAAGGCCGTGCTCTTCCTGCCCTACTTCCTCACCGTCATCGCCTTCCCCGCCATGGCCCGCCGCGGCGCGAACCGGCATCTCCACCTGTGGGGGCTCGCCGGCGTGCTCGCGATCGGCCTGGTCGTCATGGCAGGGGTCGCGCTGCTGCCGGGCCTGGCCGTGCAGTTCGTCGGCGGCGGGGCGTATGCCGCCCTGCGCGACCGGCTCTGGGCGTTCGCCGGGCTCGGTGCCGTGCTGGCCGGCATCCAGCTCCTGGTCTACAGCGCCCTGGCCCGCCGGCACCACGGGGCCGTGTGGTACCTGTGGACCGCCCTCGCCGTCATCGCCGCCGGGCTGACCGTCGTCACCACCGCGGCCCAGCTGCTGGGTCTCGTCCTGGTGGTCGACACCCTCCTGCTCGTCGCGCTCACCGTCGTGACCCGCCGCGACGTCGTCGACCGCCTCGACTGACGTCCGCGCGCCGCCTCCGGTCCCGTTCCCGGTACCCGGCCGGGTCAGCGTGGCTGAGAACTCACCATGCAGCTGAGAAGGTACCCAGCCGCATGGTGACTTCTCAGCCGCCCGCCCGGGAGGTCCGGCCAGGACGGCTCAGTGAGCCGCGTCGTGCCAGGACCGGCCGACCCCCACGTTGACGTCGAGCGGGACGTCCATCGCGACGGCCCGGCCCATCTCGCGGCGCACGAGCGTCTCGAGCGCGCTGCGCTCCCCGGGTGCCACCTCGAGCACGAGCTCGTCGTGGACCTGGAGCAGCATCCGTGACCCCATCCCGGCCTCCCGCAGGGCCGCGTCGACGCCCCTCATGGCCAGCTTGATGATGTCGGCGGCCGAACCCTGGATCGGGGCGTTGAGCGCCATCCGCTCGGCCATCTCACGCCGCTGCCGGTTGTCGGAGGTGAGGTCGGGCAGGTAGCGGCGCCGGCCGAGCATCGTCTCGGTATAGCCGGTCCCCCGGGCCTGGGCGACGACGTCACCGAGGTAGTCGCGCACCCCGCCGAACCGGGCGAAGTACTCGTCCATGAGGCCCTTGGCCTCCTCGACGGGGACGGTCAGCTGCCGGGACAGCCCGAACGCCGACAGCCCGTAGGCCAGGCCGTAGCTCATCGCCTTGACCTTGCTGCGCATGGCGCCGGTCACCTCTGCCGGCGCGACACCGAAGACCGTGCCGGCGACGAAGCTGTGCAGGTCCTCGCCCGACCTGAACGCCGCGATGAGCCCCTCGTCGCCGGACAGGTGCGCCATGATCCGCATCTCGATCTGGCTGTAGTCGGCCGACATCAGCGACTCGTAGCCGTGGCCGACGACGAACGCCTCGCGGATCCGGCGACCCTCCTCGGTGCGGATCGGGACGTTCTGGAGGTTGGGGTCGGTCGAGGAGAGCCGGCCGGTCGCGGCGATCGTCTGGAGATAGGTCGTATGGATGCGGCCGTCGTCGGCCACCGACTTCAGCAGCCCCTCGGCGGTGACCCGCAGCCGGCTCGCGTCACGGTGGCGCAGCAGCGCCTCGAGGAACGGGTGCCCGGTCTTGGTGTAGAGGTCGGCCAGCGCCTCGGCGTCGGTCGTCCAGCCGGTCTTGGTGCGCTTGGTCCTGGGCATCCCGAGCGTCTCGAACAGCACTACCTGGAGCTGCTTGGGCGAGCCGAGGTTGATGCTCTCGCCGCCGATCGCGTCGTAGGCGTCCTCCTGGGCCTCCCGCATCGCGGCGTCGAAGTCCTTCTCGAGCGCGGTGAGGGCATCGACGTCGGCGGCGATGCCGGTGCGCTCCATCGCGGCGAGGATGTCGACGAGCGGCAGCTCGAGGTCGCGCAGCAGCCCGCTCCCGCCGGTCGCCTCGAGCTCGGTGTCGAGCACCTGGGACAGCTCGAGCACGGCCCGCGCCCGGACCATCGCCTCGTCGGCCACGGCGTCGGCGTCGACCCCGATCTCGAGCATCCCCTGTCCGGCGGCCTCGGCCCCGGAGCGCAGCTCGCGGCCGAGGTTGCGCACGACGAGGTCGGCGAGGTCGTAGCTGCGCTGGTCGGGACGCACGAGGTATGCCGCGAGCGCGGTGTCGCTGCTCAGCCCCCGTAGCGACCAGCCCCGGGCGTGCACGGCCTGCAGTGGGCCCTTGGCATCGTGGAGGACCTTGGGACGCTCCCGGTCCTGGAGCCACTCCCCCAGCGCCTGCTCGTCCGCCTCGTCGAGGGCGGTGAGGTCGAGGTAGGCCGCAGGTCCGCCCGCCGTGGCGACCGCCAGGGCCGTCGCGTCGCCCGTGCCCCGCGCCCAGGTCCCCGTGACGTGCACGCCCACCGGGTCGGGCCCCACGGCATGCGCATGGAGCCACTCGGCCACCGCTCCGGTGCCGAGCACCGACCCGTCGACGTCGAAGCCGCCCTCGGCCTCGTCCTCGACGGCCTCGAGGGTCGCGAAGAGCCGGTCACGCAGCACCCTGAACTCCAGGCCGTCGAAGACCCGGTGGACCTCCTCGCGGTCCCAGGTGCGCCGCTGGAGGTCACCCACCCCGAGCGGCAGGCCGAGGTCGCGGACGAGCTGGTTGAGCCGCCGGTTGCGCAGCACCCCGTCGAGGTGCTCGCGCAGCGAGTCACCGGCCTTGCCGCCGATCTCACCGACGTGGGCGACGACGCCGGTGAGGTCGCCGTAGACGCCCAGCCACTTCGCGGCGGTCTTGGGCCCGACGCCGGGCACGCCGGGCAGGTTGTCGCTCGACTCGCCGACGAGCGCGGCGAGGTCGCTGTATCGCTCGGGGGCGACGCCGTACTTGGCCTCGACGGCCTCCGGGGTCATCCTGGCCAGCTCGGAGACGCCCTTGACGGGGTAGAGGACCGTGACGTGGTCGGTGACGAGCTGGAAGGAGTCGCGGTCACCGGAGCAGATGAGCACCTCCATCCCGGCCGCCTCGGCCTGGGTCGTCAAGGTGGCGAGGACGTCGTCGGCCTCGAAGCCGTCGGCCTCCACGGTCGGGATCCGCAGTGCGTCCAGGACCTCCTTGAGCAGGGAGATCTGCCCGGCGAACTCGGTCGGCGTCGCCGAGCGGCCGGCCTTGTACTCGGCATACTCCTCGGTCCGGAAGGTCTGCCGGGAGACGTCGAACGCGACGGCGACGTGGGTGGGCTCCTCGTCACGCAGGACGTTGATGAGCATCGCCGTGAAGCCGTAGACGGCGTTGGTGTGCTGGCCCGTGCTCGTCGAGAAGTTCTCGGCCGGCAGCGCGAAGAACGCCCGGTAGGCGAGGGAATGACCGTCGAGCAACAGCAGGCGACTCACACGTGGCAGCCTATTGCCCGGAACCGACATCACCGAAGGGACGACATGAGCGACCAGCCGAGCCGACTGCCGGGCGACCGCGTGAACCAGCTCTCCGCGATGAACCCGGACTCTCTCATGAGGCGGATGCACATCGAGGTCGTCGAGGCCGCCCCTGAGCGGATCGTCGCGACGATGCCGGTGGAGGGCAACACCCAGCCCTACGGCCTGCTCCACGGGGGCGCGTCGGTGGTGCTCGCCGAGACGCTCGGGTCGATCGGCTCGGCGCTGCACGCCGGTCCCGACCGGATCGCCGTCGGCGTCGACATCAACGCGACCCACCACCGGGCCGCCCGCACCGGGGTCGTGACCGGCGTGGCGACGCCGATCTCGCTCGGGTCCACGCTCGCGTCCTACGAGATCGTCATCACCGACGACCACGGTCACCGGATCTGCACGGCCCGGCTGACCTGCCTCCTGCGGGACGCCCCGCCCGCGCGCTGAGCGCCGGCGGCCCCTGGCTCAGGCCGACCGGGCCCGGGTCACCGTCGCCCGGTGTCGCAGCGACCGGCGCCGGCGGAGCATCTGCTCCAGGCCGGCGCTCGCCTGGTCGCCGCCCAACCGGCGGCGCAGCAGGCCGGTCGAGGTCATCCGGCGGACGAGGATCGAGGAGAAGCCGAGCCGGGCGAAGAACCGGTTGGCGTCCCGGCTCTGGGAGGGGACGTTGCCGACGATCACGTCGCAGCCGGCTCGCTCGGCGTGCCCGACGACGGCACCCAGGAGGGCCTTGGCCACACCCTGGTGCCGGACCCGCGGCTCGACGAAGAGCTGCTCGATGGCGAGCTCGAGGGCGGACGACAGCCCGAAGACGTTCTCGGAGGAGATGACATAGCCGACCGGCTGGCCCTCCACCCGGGCGAGGTGGGCGTGGACGTCGGGGCGGCGCAGCGCCGCGAGGAGTCGGGCCTGACTCGACGTCGAAGCGGTCTCGACACACAGCCCTGCCTCGATCCTGGAGGCCAGCCAGAGCCGCGTGAGGTCGGGGATCTGCTCCTCGGCCACTGGGACCACGTCAACCATGCGCCGAACCACGCCAGCTCCTCTCGGACCCCGTCGCGCCGCTCGGCCCGGTGTCACCGGGCTGCAGGGAGCGTCTACCAGCGGAAACCATATTCCTGCCTGGTGAGCACTGGGAAGGGGGGGCCCCTGGGTGACCTCTCACGCTGCCCTAGAGTCGGTGCGTGCACTCCGCCTTCCCCGGCCTCGGGACGGTCATCAACGTCGTCACGGTCGTCGTGGGCGCCCTGGTCGGGATGGCCGCCGGCCACCGCTTCCCCGAGCGCACCCGCTCGGTCGTCACCGACGTCCTGGGCCTGACCACCCTGCTCGTCGCCGGCCTGTCGGCCGCCAGCGTCGCCGACCCCGCCCTGCGGGACGCCGTCGGCACCGGGGCGCCGGTGCTCATCGTCCTGGGCTCGCTGCTCATCGGGTCGATCACCGGGTCGCTGCTGCGCATCGAGGAGCGCCTCGAAGGGCTGGCGGGGCGGGTCCAGACCTGGGTCGCCCGGCACTCCCGCTCCGAGGGTGGGACCGACCACGCCGCCCGCGAACGGTTCATCGAGGGGTGGCTCACGGCGTCGCTGCTGTTCTGCGTCGGCCCGCTCACCATCCTCGGCTCGCTCTCCGACGGCCTCGGCCGAGGGATCGACCAGCTCGTCCTGAAGTCCGTGCTCGACGGGTTCGCGGCGCTGGCTTTCGCCTCGACCTTCGGCGTCGGCGTGCTCCTGTCGGCGGTGTCGGTCGCCGTGGTCCAGGGCAGCCTCACCGCGGTCGGCTACGCCCTCGGCGCCGTCATGCCCGACTCGCTCGTGGCGGCCCTGACGGCGACAGGCGGGCTCGTGCTCGCCGGGATCGCCTTGCGGCTGTTGCGGATCCGCGAGGTACCGGTGGGTGACATGCTCCCCGCTCTCGTCGTCGCCCCGCTGCTGACCGCGCTGGTCGCCGCGCTGCGCTGAGCCGTATGCCGCCCGCCGGGCGCCACCGCGAACGACCACGAGGTATGCCGCGTGAGGCCGCGGAGGTCCCCGCCGGGCATCAGGACAACCGGCGCCGGCGCGTCGTGCCAGGGCCGACCAGCATGTGCAGCAGATCACCTCCAGTGGTGGTTGCGGCGGTGACGCAACCAGGCGGAATATCAAGACGTGGGCATTCGGGGAGATGCCGACCACAGATAGGGGGGTTTGAACCGCGTCGCCGGCGCATCGGGTGATCTCCGTCTTCGGGTCCTAAGTTGCCCACAGCCGCTCACCGGGTGTGTGCCCGGTGCGACAGGGGAGGGCCCGGATGAAGCACATCGGGGGGGCCAGGACACTGGCATCCATCGGAATCGCGTTCTCGGTCGCGTTCGTCCCATCGGCAGCATGGGCTGCCGGGCCGGGCGGAGGCGGTGGTGGTGGCGGCGGAGGCGGCGGAGGCGGCGGAGGCGGCGGAGGCGGCGGAGGCGGCGGTGGAGGTGGCGAAGCCACGACCGGATCGCTCTACTCCGACCTGGTGATCGCCCTGCGCGCCGAGAACGGGACACCGATCCTGAAGAAGTACGACGTTCCCGCCACCACCGAGACGGCCGCGACGCACCGAGTACTGCGTGCAGCCGGTGTCCTACGTGCAGGTTCCCGGCGTGGCGTCCACGACGAACCCGGTCGACGGTCGGACCGTCTGGGTCGTCCCGCTGCAGGGCGAGTGGATCGCGGACCCGCTGCCGGCCGAGTTCACCGGCGCGTGTGACCCGCAGCCGCAGTACGCCATGTTCGTCTCCGAGGTCGAGCTGGAGCGGCTCAACCTCGCCCGGACGCGGAGGACGTGATCGCCACCAAGCTCGCCGATGTCGAGCTGAAGCTGCGGTTCGCCGACGACATCGCCCTGGAGTCGACCGGCCGGATCACCTACGACGGCACGCCCATCGACGCGTCTCCCGAGAACGCGGCGATCTACCAGTCGCTGATGAAGACCGGCACCATCCCCGGGCTTCCCGCCGACCTGGCCGGCCCGCCGGCCGAGATCGGCCCGGCACCGCACCGACACCGAGTCGAACAGCCAGTTCGACGCCTGGGAGCTCGCGGCGATGACCATCGGCGCGGCGGCGAGCAAGAGCACGCCGCTCACCCTCGACGCCGTCGAGTACTACAACCGGATCATCGGCTTCCCGCCAGCGGCCGACCCCACCGCGACACCGCCGGTGCCGGAGTACGTGTCCCCTTGGGGCGTGAGCTTCGTCAGGTCCGCTGACCCCGGACGGCGCGACCGGGCCATGCCCGCGGACGGCGAGCAGTTCGTCGACTACAGCGGCTTCAGCTACAACCGCTCGCAGACCTTCAAGGGCAGCGTCACCTGGCTCGACGTGCCGACGCTGACGTGGAACGTCAGCAAGATCATCGACGTCGTGCCGTTCACCAACCTGTCCGACAGCGCGATCGGCACCCGCACCCTGACCGGTATCACGGCGTTCGCGCAGCTGGCCGACGACGTGCGGGCCCTGTGCAACTTCATCCCGGACAACACGTTCATCCCCGGCTTCTACATGGACGTCCCGGGCGTCGACACCACAGACGGCGCAGCTGAAGGCGATCCACGACCCGGCGGTCGACCTCGGCACCCTGCCGGCGAACGTCTTCCAGACGCTACCCCTTCCCGATGACGGCGTCGCTGCTCAACCCCTGGGGCGGCAGCCTCATCGACACCGCCCAGCTGCGCCTGAAGATCGACGCTCCACCGCGTTCGCCTGCGATGGCTCGTCCTGTGACGTGACCGCGGTCGCCGCCGACGGTCAGTCGGTCCCGTTCACCGTGGACGCGAACGGGGACCTCGTGGGCAGGTGGGGGCCCGACACCGGCTTCCCTGTGGCCCCGGGCTACAACGTCTCCACGACGTTCGACGTGACGGTCGCCGGTGGGGCACCGATCGGGGACTACGACCTCACGCTCGAGCTGATCGACGTCGATGCGCCCGACGACGGTCCTGGCGCAGGAGACGGGCACGATCACCGTGAACGCCAATGCCGCGACGGTCCTGTGGGGCGACTCGCTGCCCAAGTTCGTCACCCAGGGCGTGACCATGGAGATCCCGCTGCGGGTCTACTCACCCGCGGAAGGCACCGGTCAGCTGACCCTGACCGTGACCGGCCCCGGCGACGACCCCACGACACAGCAGACCGAGGCCACCAGGGCCGGTGACGTGAAGGTCTACGCCAGCAACGGAACCGCCATGGTGCCCATGCCGCTGACCTTGAACGCCGCAGGGCCAGCTCGTGGGCACCTGGGACGCCACGCTCGTGGCCGGCTACACCCCCGTGACCTGGTACGCCACGGTCGCCGTGGGGGCGCTGGTGGGCAACTACGCCTTCGGCGTGGAGCCTGTCCGGCGGCAACACGCTCGACCCCGATCCTGGTGTCCGTCCTCGCGCCGGAGGCCCACGGCGAGCAGCCGCCGACGTCCGGTGATGACCTCACCCCACCGGTGCTCACGGTGTCGCCGGTCGGCGACCTCGGGTCCACCGCCTCGTTCACCATCACGGCGAACGAGGACGGCGTGACGTTCGAGTGCATGCTGGCGACCAACGGCACGGCCGGGAGCTGGGAGGCCTGCGAGTCTCCCAAGACCTACACCGACCTGGCGGCGGCGACCTACACCTTCTCCGCCCGTGGGACGGACCCGGCGGGCAACGTCTCGTTCGTCGTCACGATGCCGAGCTGGACCGTCATCGACCGTCCGGACGCTCCGACCAACGTGGTCGGGACGTCTGGGACGGCTGGTGGCTCGGTTAACCTGTCGTGGACGGCTCCGGCCAACGATGGTGGGTCGCCGATCACGGGGTACGAGATCCAGAAGAGTCCCGCGACCGGTTCGCCGGTGTGGACCTCTGCCGGCACGGTCGGCAACGTCACGAGCACGACGGTGACGGGTCTGACCCAGAACGCGAGCTACATCTTCCAGGTGCGCGCGGTCAACGTGGTCGGTCCGAGCGCGTGGTCGGCTGCGTCGGCGGCTGTTCGGGCGACGCGGTGTGCCTGGTGCGCCGACGGGTGTGGTGGGGTCGAACGCGACGTCGACGTCGATCGACGTGTCGTGGACGCCGCCGGCGGATGATGGTGGGTCGGCGATCATCCGGTATGCGGTGGTGCGCTCGACCGATGGTGGGGCGACGTGGCCGATGTCGGGTACACGTCCGATGACGCAGTCCGGCTGGCGACGACGTGTGACGTGGACGGGTCTGACTCCGGGCACGACGTACCGCGTTCCAGGTCGTCGCGCGGAACGCGGTGGGCTGGGTCACGCTGGTCGGCTGCCTCGCCCGCGGTCAGCACGTTGTCGACGTCGGCGCCGTCGGCGCCGCGGAACGTGGTCGGGTACGGCGGGCAACGGCAAGGTGGCGCTGACCTGGCAGGCTCCGTCGAGCACTGGCGGTTCGCCGATCACCGGCTATGGGGTGGACTACTCCAGCGACGGTGGCAGCACGTGGTCGACGGCGATCGCTCCGTCGGCGGCGATGACGGCGACGAGCTACACGGTGACCGGGCCTGACCAACGGGACGCCGTACGTGTTCCGGGTGGCCGCGGCCAACGCCAACGGCACCGGTCCCTGGTCGGCGACGAGCGCCGCCTACACCCCGCACACGACGGCGCCGGGTGCGCCGACGGGTGTGGCGGGGTCGAACCCGACGTCGACGTCGATCGATGTGTCGTGGACGCCTCCGGCGGATGATGGTGGGTCGGCGATCATCCGGTATGTGGTGCAGGCGTCCGACCGATGGTGGGGCGACGTGGCCGATGTCGGGTACACGTCCGATGACTCAGCCGGCTGGCGACGACGTGTGACGTGGACGGGTCTGACCCCGGGCACGACGTACCTCTTCCAGGTCGTCGCGCGGAACGCGGTGGGCTTGGTAGCTGCGTCGGCTGCCTCGGCGGCGGTCAGCACGTTGTCGACGTCGGGCCGTCGGCGCCGCGGAACGTGGTCGGGTACGGCGGGCAACGGCCAGGTGGCGCTGACCTGGCAGGCTCCGTCGAGCACTGGCGGTTCGCCGATCACCGGCTATGGGGTGGACTACTCCAGCGACGGTGGCGGCACGTGGACGCACGGCGGTCGCTCCGTCGGCGGCGATGACGGCGACGAGCTACACGGTGACCGGGCTGACCAACGGGACGCCGTACGTGTTCCGGGTGGCCGCGGCCAACGCCGCGGCACGGGTCCCTGGTCGGCGACGAGCGCCGCCTACACCCCGCACACGACGGCGCCGGGTGCGCCGACGGGTGTGGCGGGGTCGAACGCGACGTCGACGTCGATCGACGTGTCGTGGACGCCGCCGGCGAATGATGGTGGGTCGGCGATCATCCGGTATGCGTTGCAGCGCGTCCGCCGATGGTGGGGCGACGTGGCCGATGTAGGTCACCCGTCCGATGACCAGTCCGGCTGGGACGACGTGTACCTGGACGGGTCTGACTCCGGGCACGTGCTACCGCTTCAAGGTCGTCGCCGTGAACGCGGTGGGCTTTGAGTCTCTGGTCGGCTCCCTCACCCGCGATCAGCACGATCGCCATGAGGTGCGATACGCCCTAACGAGGACCGTCGATGGGTAGGTGGGGCTCATCGCCACCTACCCATCGACGGCGCGTACTCTGAGGTGATGGAGTCACTGTGCGGGCAGTGACCGAGAGCCTCCTGACCGACCCTGTCCTGACGGGCATGCAATGGATCGCCATGCCGGTTGCGGGCCAAGGGACTTGCTGCCGGGCTCTTGGCATCGCTTCTGTCGCCGGATGCGCGTGCTGACCGGAGCGCCGGACAGCGGCACGGTGGATGTGTCCGTCGGCGAAACGACGCTGAACACCACGCCGATCAGCCTGGCCGGGCCGAAGTCCGTCCGCGGGGAGCCGATCACGGTGGGGACTTCCCGAGGGCCGCGCGGTGGCACCGATGTCCACCACCTCGATCGCAGCGTTCCGCTGGGCCGGGACGCGCACCTTCCTAGCGTACCGGTCACCGTCCAGGTCGTGCGCTAGCCGACCCCAGCCCCACCGAGCTCGCCGAGCGGCACAATGCCGGTCGCCGGCGCCCCGAGACGGCCTCGTCGGCGGAAACGGCGAGCGGTCCAGCGAGACGGACAGCAGGTGGGCACCGAGGATGCGTTCGGTCATGCCGGAACGCTGCCACGTGCGCCGCGCGCGGCATACGGTCCAGGTTCGGCCACCGACCCCAGCGGCGAGGTCAGGCCTTCTCCATGCCGGCGACGACGGCCTCGGCGACCTCGCGCATCCCCATCCGGCGGTCCATGGCGGTCTTCTGGATCCACCGGAACGCCTCCGCCTCGGTGATCTTGAGCTTGGTCATGAGGACGCCCTTCGCGCGCTCGACCGCCTTGCGGGTCGCGAGCCGCTCGCCGAGGTCGGCCACCTCGGCCTCGAGCTCGGTGACCTCGGCCCACCGAGACAGGGCGATGTCGATGGCCGGCGTGATGTCAGCCGCGCTGAACGGCTTGACGACGTAGGCCATGACGCCGGCGTCACGAGCCCGCTCGACGAGCTCGGTCTGGCTGAACGCCGTGAGCATGACCACGGGGCAGATCCGCTCCCTGCCGATCTGCTCCGCAGCAGAGATCCCGTCGAGCCCCGGCATCTTGACGTCCATGATGACCAGGTCGGGACGCAGCTCGGTGGCGAGCTCGACCGCCTGCTGACCGTCGGCGGCGTGCCCCACGACGTCGTAGCCCGCCTCGACCAGCATCTCGGCGAGGTCGACGCGGATGATGGCCTCGTCCTCGGCCACAACGATCCGCCGGGGGGCCTGACCCGGCTCGGCGGGTGGGCGGGCAGTCATGAGCGTCCCTCCGGTCTACGTCATCGACGGGCCCGGCGCCTGCCGGCACGCTGACCCTGGCTGGGCCACAGGATACTGGGCTGCGAGAGCGCTTCGCCTTACGGCTCGCGCGGATGAGACGCCCGCCGAAGGCGCCTTGTCATGGGCTGCCCGGTCGGCCCTCGTCAAGGGGTTTGAGGGGCGATACAGCCGTTCGGCCGACCAGGTCGACCCGTCCAGTGGATACCGGAAGGGCACCAGTGCCGGACAGTGGCCATTGGGCTGCGATCACCGCCCCGCCCATCCACTCCTCGGAGGCCCCTCACCATGCACGCACCAAGCACTCGAATCCGCCGTACCATCATGCTCGCCAGCACCCCCGTCGCCGTCCTCCTCGCCGGCCTCATGGTCTGGCAGGGCACCAACGCCGCGTTCAGCGCGGACACCCGCAACATCGGCAACAGCTGGGAGACCGGGTCGGTCGCGATCTCGGACGACGACGGCGGCGCCGCCATGTTCGCCGTCCAGAATCTCGTGCCCGGCGATTCCGGCAGTCGCTGCATCGTCGTCACCGCCTCGCCGACCGTGGCCAGCACCGTCAAGACCTACGTCCAGAGCATGCAGCCCGACGGCCTCGAGGACAACGTCTTCGTCTCGATGGAGCAGGGCAGCGGCGGCTCCTTCGGTGACTGCACCGGGTTCGTCGCCGCCGGAGATCCGCACCGAGCATGAGCCTGGCCGAGGCGGCCACCTACAACAGCTACGCCGTCGGCGTGCTCCCGTGGGCCGTCGCCGCAGGAACGTCGTCCAAGACCTACAAGATCAGCTGGGTCTTCGACACCACGGGGCTCGACCAGGCAGGGATCGACGCACTGCAGGGCAAGGCTGCCAGCATGAACATCGAGTGGGAGATGCAGAACAACTGACGGCCCGCACCCCGGCAGCACCGAACCGCGGAGCTGAGCCGTGTCAGTCGACAGCGTTGTAGCCGGACCCCGGCGCCGCACCCCACGTGCGGGCTGGGGCTGGCTGCTGCTCACCGCCGCGTCGCAGTCGTACCTGGCCTTCCTGGGGACGCTGGCGGCCTGCGCCCTGCTTCCCCTGCTCCTCGGCCTGTCCGGAGCCGTCGTCCAGAGCGGCTCGATGAGCCCGCTGATCGACCCCGGCGACGTCGTGCTGTCCCAGGCCCTGCCCGCGAGCGCGCCGACCCCGATGGGGCGGGTCGTCATCTTCCCCGCACCGGTCGGCTCGGCCCGCCCCGGCACCGAGCTGCACCGCCTGGTGGCCGTCAACGCGGACGGGTCCCTGGTCACGGCGGGAGACGCCAACGCGGACCCGGACAGCAGCTCGCTGAACCGCAGCGACATCCTCGGCCAGGGGCGGCTGCTGGTCCCCTGGGTCGGGCTGCCGACCTTCTGGGCACGGACGGGGGCCTACCCTCAGCTGGGCACCTGGGCCGTCCTCACCCTGCTCGCCCTCACCGTGCTCGTCCTCGGGTCGGGGGATCGGCGCAGGCGCCCACCGCCCCCCGACGACCTACCCCTGTCCGAGCTGTTCCCCCGAGACGCCGGACGACGCCACCGCGGCCGTCGGGAGCTCGCGCCCGGCACGGGACGTCGGTGCTGGCCCGGGCCCGGTCCGCGCTCCGCCCGACGGCCATGCTCCTGGGCCCACTCCTCATCGCCGTGGCCCTGACGCTACCCCCGCTCGGGACGACGGCGGCGGCCTTCAGCGCACGGACGGGGTCGATCGGGAACTCCTGGGCGACGGCGACCTGGGCAACCCGTCTGGCCTTCGCCGCCAACCCGTCGGGCTCCACCGGCGGCGTCGCCTTCCCCATCCAGCCCGTCGTCGTCGTCCGGGACGGCGATGGTGTCACCGTCACCACTAGCTCCGCGGCCGTCACGCTGAGCATCGCCACCCCGGCCGGCGCCACCCTGACCTGTGCCAGCAACCCCGTGACCGCCGTGGAGGGCGTGGCCACATTCACCGGCTGCGCCATCGACAAGAAGGGCACCTACACCCTCAGGGCGACCGCGGCCGCGTTGACCAGCGCCAGCAGCACCAGCCTGACCATCACGGTCGGCCCCGCCACCCAGCTCGGCTTCACCGTCAACCCCTCGACCACCGCGATCAACACGTCCTTCGCCGCACAACCGAAGGTCGCCATCCAGGACGCCGGCGGCAACACCGTCACCAACACGTCGGCATCGGTCACCTTGACCATCACCCCCCCGGCCGCCGGGGCGACGCTGAGCTGCCAGCGGAACCCGAGAAGCACATCATCCGGTGTCGCCAACTTCTCGCGCTGCAAGATCAACAAGGCCGGCACCTACACCCTCACCGCGAAGGCTCCCAGCCTGACCTCGACGGTCAGCACCACGTTCAGCATCTTCGGCACAGCCACCCGGCTCGCCTTCACCACCAACCCGGCCGACTCCACCGGCGGCATCGCCTTCCCGACCCAGCCCGTGGTGGCCGTCCAGGACGCCAACGGCACCACCACCACCGGCACGAACGCCGTCACCCTGACCATCACCACCCCCGCGGGCGCCACCCTGACCTGCACCACCAACCCACGGACCGCGACGGCCGGCCTCGCCACCTTCGCCGGCTGCCGCGTCGACAAGGCCGGGACCTACACCCTGACCGCGACCGCCAGCGGCCTCACAGCGGCGGTCAGCGCCAGCCTCAGCATCACCCCCGGGCCCGCCACCAGGCTCGCCTTCACCACCAACGGCTCCAGCTCCACCAGCGGCACCGCCTTCGCCACCCAGCCCGTCGTGACCATCCAGGACGCCGGCGGCAATGTCGTGGCCGGCAGCAGCACTGCGGTCTCCCTGGCCCTCACCACCCCCGCCGGCGCCACCCTGACCTGCACGGCCAACCCCGCGACCGCCGTCGCGGGCGTGGCCACCTTCACCGGATGCAGGATCGACAAGAAGGGCACCTACACCCTGACCGCGACCGCCACCGGCCTGACCACGCGGTCAGCGCCAGCCTCACCATCAGCGCGGGCCCGGCCACCACGCTCGCCTTCACCACCAACCCCTCCGGCGCCGTTCGCGGGATCGTGTTCGCGACCCAGCCGGTCGTGGCCATCCAGGATGCCGGCGGCAACACCGTCACCACCGCCACCAACCCGGTCACCCTGGCCATCACCACCCCGGCCGGCGCCACCCTGACCTGCACCACCAACCCCAAGGCCGCCGTCTTCCGGCGTGGCCACCTTCACCGGCTGCAAGATCGACAAGGCCGGCACCTACACCCTGACCGCCACCGCCACCGGCCTCACGGCAGCGGTCAGCGCCAGCTTCACCATCACCTGAGGGCCGGGTGGCCCGGGCGGACCCTGCTTGTCGCGTGGTGCCGAGGGCGGGACTTGAACCCGCACGCCCTTGCGGGCAAAGCATTTTGAGTGCTCCGTGTCTGCCATTCCACCACCCCGGCGGGCGGTGCACAGCATACCGGCGCCGGCGCTGGAACCGCGGCCCGGTCGAGCCGCGCCCGCGGTCGGCGAGGCTCTCGTAGGCGGGGGCGACGCGGTTCTTCGCGTCACCGACGCGGTGCACCCGCAGGGCGTTGGTCGTGCCCGGGATCCCGGGGGGCGAGCCGGCGGCGATGAGGACGAGGTCCCCCTCGTCGACGCGCCCACCCGCGAGCAGCACCTCGTCGACCTGGACGGCCATCTCGTCGGTGTGATGCACGCTCGGCACGAGGAAGGTCTCGACGCCCCAGCTGAGGGCGAGCTGGCTGCGCGTCCCCTGGAGCGGCGTGAAGGCCAGCATGGGGATCCGCGGGCGCACCCGGGAGAGCCGGCGGGCGCTGTCGCCGCTCTGGGTGAAGGTGATGAGGTAGCGCGCCCCGAGCAGCTCGCCGATCTCGGCGGCGGCGGCCGTGACGGCCCCACCGGTGCTGCTGGGCCGGGTGTCGAGGGGCCGGATGCGGTAGAGGCCGTGGTCCTCGGTGTTCTCGATGATCCGGGCCATCGTCTTGACGGCCTCGAACGGGTGGTTCCCGACGCTCGTCTCCCCCGAGAGCATGAGCGCGTCCGCGCCGTCGAGGACGGCGTTCGCGGCGTCGGAGGCCTCCGCGCGGGTCGGCCGGGAGTTCTCGATCATCGACTCCAGGACCTGGGTCGCGACGATGACCGGCTTGGCCCGGCGGCGGGCGATCTCGCAGGCCCGCTTCTGGACCAGCGGCACCTCCTCGAGCGGCATCTCGACGCCGAGGTCACCGCGGGCCACCATCACCCCGTCGAAGGCCCGGATGATCTCGTCGAGGTTCTCGACGGCCTGGGGCTTCTCGATCTTGGCGATGACCGGCAGCCGCAGGCCGACCTCGTCCATGATCGCGTGGACGTCACGCAGGTCGTCGGCCGAGCGCACGAACGACAAGGCGATCATGTCGACCCGCATACGCAGCGCCCAGCGCAGGTCGTCCTTGTCCTTCTCGGACAGCGCCGGGACGCTGACGGCGACGCCGGGCAGGTTGATGCCCTTGTTGTTGGACAGCAGCCCGCCCTCGATGACCCGGCACACGACGTCGGTGTCGGTCACCTGGGTGGCGATGAGCGCGAGCTTGCCGTCGTCGATGAGGATGCGGTCGCCCGGGCGCACGTCGGCAGGCAGCCCGGGGTATGTCGTCCCGACCTCCTCCGGGAGCCCGGCACCTCTCGGGTCGTGATGGTGAACTGCTGGCCCTCGGCGAGGGTGACCGGTCCGTCGGCGAAGCGCCCGGTACGGATCTTCGGTCCCTGGAGGTCGACGAGCACCCCGACTGCGCGACCGGACTCGTCGCTGGCCCGGCGCACGGCGCGGTAGACCTGCTCGTGGTCGGCCTGGTCGCCGTGCGACAGGTTGAGCCGGGCGACGTCCATGCCGCAGCGGACGAGCTCGCGCAGGCCCTCCACGGAGCTGGTGGCGGGGCCGATGGTGCTGACGATCTTGGCGCGGCGCATGAGAGCCATCCTAGGTGTAAGCGGTTACGCATTGCCGCTCCCGACCTGCGGGAGGCACGGGGCGGATGCGAGGGCCGGACCGGCCGCTCGCGGCGGACTCAGACCGTCATGGGGCGCTCGGTGGGCCCGATGGGACGGGGCAGGTGCGACGCCCTTCGCCCCAGCCACCCGTCGACGCCCTGCGCCGCGGAGCGGCCCTCGGCGATCGCCCAGACGATGAGCGACTGGCCGCGCCCGGCGTCGCCGGCGACGAACACACCCGGCACCGAGCTCATGAACCGCTCGTCGCGCGTGATGTTGGAGCGGGCGTCGCGCTCCACCCCGAGCTGGTCGACCAGGCCCTCGCCCTGCGGGCCGAGGAAGCCCATGGCGAGCAGCACGAGCTGGGCCGGGATCTCACGCTCGGTGCCCTCGATGGGCTCGAAGCCCTTCTCGCCCATCCGCACCTGGGTCAGCCGTAGCCCCCGGACCCTGCCGTCGGCGTCGCCGAGGATCTCGGTGGTGCTCACGGCATACATCCGCTCCCCGCCCTCCTCGTGGGCCGAGGCGACCCGGAAGAGGGTGGGGTAGGTGGGCCACGGCTGGTTCGCGGGCCGGGCCTCGCCAGGGCTGCGGCATGATCTCGAGGCTGGTCACCGACCGGGCACCCTGGCGGTGCGCCGTACCGATGCAGTCGGCCCCGGTGTCGCCGCCGCCGATGACGATGACGTCCTTGCCCGTGGCCGTCACCTGGCCCTCGACGTTGTCGCCGAGCGAGGCCCGGTTGGACGGGGGCAGGAAGTCCATCGCCTGGAGCACCCCGTCGAGCTCGCGGCCGGGCACGGGGAGGTCGCGTGGCACCGTCGCGCCGATGGCCAGGACGACGGCGTCGTAGCGGTTGCGCAGCTGGGTTCCGGTGACATCGACACCGACGTTGACCCCACTGCGGAAGATCGTGCCCTCGGCCTGCATCTGGGCCAGCCGCCGGTCCAGGACCGACTTCTCCATCTTGAACTCGGGGATGCCGTAGCGCAGCAGGCCGCCGGGGCGGTCGGCGCGCTCGAAGACGACGACGGTGTGACCGGCGCGGGTGAGCTGCTGGGCCGCGGCGAGCCCGGCCGGACCGGAGCCGACGACGGCGACCGACTTGCCGGAGTTGCGCTCGGGCGGCTGCGGGCTGACCCCACCGCGCGCGAACGCCTCCTCGATCGTCCTCACCTCGACCTGTTTGATCGTCACCGCGGGCTGGTTGATCCCCAGGACGCAGGCGGTCTCACAGGGCGCCGGGCACAGCCGCCCGGTGAACTCGGGGAAGTTGTTGGTGGCGTGGAGCCGGTCGATGGCCGCCTTCCAGTCGCCCTTCCAGACCAGGTCGTTCCATTCGGGGATGAGGTTGCCGAGTGGGCAGCCGGAGTGGCAGAACGGGATGCCGCAGTCCATGCAGCGACCGGCCTGGCGCTGCAGCTGGGACCGCTCCTGCTCCTCGTAGACCTCTTTCCAGTCCTGGATGCGCACCGGCACCGGCCGGCGCGCCGGGAGCTCGCGGTCGCGGGTCTTGAGAAAGCCCTGGGGGTCAGCCACGGGATGCCTCCATGATCCGGTCCCAGACGACGGCACCGTCGACGTCGAGGCCCTCGGCGACGGCGGCCGCACGGACATCGAGGACACGTTGGTAGATGCGCGGCAGGATGAGGGAGAACCGGTTCTTGGCGTTCTCCCAGTCGGTGAGCAGCCGCGACGCGACGGTCGAGCCGGTCCACCGCTGGTGTTCGGCGAGCAGCGAGCGGACGGCCTCCTGGTCCGCGGGGCGCAGCGGGGAGATATCGACGAGCTCACGGTTGACCCGGCTGGCGTCGAGGTCGAGGACGTAGCCGACACCACCTGACATCCCCGCGGCGACGTTGCGCCCCGTGGGTCCGAGGATGAGCGCGGCGCCGCCGGTCATGTACTCGAGGCCGTGGTCGCCCACGCCCTCCACGACGGCGGTGGCCCCGGAGTTGCGCACGCAGAACCGCTCCCCCACGCGCCCGCGGAGGAAGATCTCGCCCGAGGTGGCGCCATAGCCGATGACATTCCCGGCGATGACGTTGTCCTCGGGCACGAGCGGCGCCGAGGGGTGCGGCCGCACGACGATGCGGCCGCCCGACAGGCCCTTGGCCACGTAGTCGTTGGCGTCGCCGACGAGCCGCAGGGTCAGTCCGGCGGGGACGAACGCCCCGAAGCTCTGGCCGGCGGACCCGGTGAAGGTCAGGTCGATGGTGCCGTCGGGCAGCCCCTGCGGGTGGCGCAGCGTGACCTCGTGGCCGAGCATCGTCCCCACGGTGCGGTTGACGTTGCGGATGGCGACCTCGCCGGTCACGTGTGTGCCATGGGTGAGAGCGTCGCCGGCCATGGCGATGAGCTGGTGGTCCAGGGCCTTCTCGAGCCCGTGGTCCTGCGAGACCAGGTGCCGCTTGCCCGAGCCGTCGGGGCTCTCGACCGGGGCGAGGATCGGCGAGAGGTCGAGCCCGGACGCCTTCCAGTGCGCCACCGCCTTGGCCGTGCCGAGGGCGTCGATCTGGCCGATCGCCTCCCTCACGGACCGGAAGCCCAGGGCGGCGAGGTGCTCGCGGACCTCCTCGGCGATGTACTCGAAGAACGTCTCGACGAACTCCGGCTTGCCGCTGAACCGGGAGCGCAGCTCGGGGTTCTGGGTCGCGATGCCCACCGGGCAGGTGTCGAGGTGGCAGACCCTCATGAGGACGCAGCCGCTGACCACGAGCGGGGCGGTGGCGAAGCCGAACTCCTCTGCCCCGAGCAGGGCCGCGATGACGACGTCGCGGCCGGTCTTGATCTGGCCGTCGACCTGGACGACGATCCGGTCGCGCAGCCCGTTGAGGACGAGGGTCTGCTGGGTCTCGGCGAGGCCGAGCTCCCAGGGGCCGCCCGCGTGCTTGAGGCTGGTGAGCGGCGACGCGCCGGTTCCGCCGTCGTGCCCCGAGATGAGGACGACGTCGGCGTGCGCCTTGCTCACACCGGCCGCGACGGTCCCGACGCCGATCTCGGCGACCAGCTTGACGTGGATGCGGGCCTGCGGGTTGGCGTTCTTGAGGTCGTGGATGAGCTGGGCGAGGTCCTCGATCGAGTAGATGTCGTGGTGCGGGGGTGGGCTGATGAGCCCCACACCCGGGGTGCTGTGCCGGGTCTTGGCCACCCACGGGTAGACCTTGGGGCCGGGAAGCTGGCCGCCCTCGCCCGGCTTGGCGCCCTGGGCCATCTTGATCTGGATGTCGTCGGCGTTGCTGAGGTAGACCGACGTGACGCCGAAGCGCCCGGAGGCGACCTGCTTGACCGCCGAGCGGCGCTCGGGGTCCATCAACCGGTCGAGGTCCTCGCCGCCCTCACCGGTGTTGGAGCGCGCCCTGAGGCGGTTCATCGCGATCGCCAGGGTCTCGTGCGCCTCCTTGCTGATCGACCCATAGCTCATCGCCCCGGTGTTGAACCGTTTGACGATCTCGCTCACCGGCTCGACCTCGTCGATCGGCACGGGCTGGCGAGGCGTCGACCCGCCCAGCTCGAACAGGCCGCGCAGCGTCATGAGCCGCTCGGACTGGTCGTCGACCCGGCGGGTGTACTCCTTGAAGACGTCGTAGCGCCGGGCCCGGGTCGCATGCTGCAGCCGGAAGACGGCCTCGGGGTCGAACAGGTGCTGCTCGCCCTCGCGACGCCACTGGTACTCGCCGCCGACGAGCAGCTTGCGATGCGGGATCCGCACGCCGTCCGGAGGGTATGCCGCACCGTGCCTGGCCGCCGTCTCCTCGGCGATGATGTCGAGCCCGACACCGCCGAGCTGGGACACCGTGCCGCTGAAGTACTCGTCGACCAGCTCATGGGACAGGCCGATGGCCTCGAAGACCTGGGCGCCACGGTAGGACGCGACGGTCGAGATGCCCATCTTGGACATGACCTTGAGCACGCCCTTGCCGAGCGCCTTGATGAGGTTCTTGACGGCCGTGTCGCCGGTGACGCCCGAGATCGCGCCGGTGCGGACCATGTCCTCGACGGTCTCCATGGCGAGGTAGGGGTTGACCGCTGCCGCACCGAAGCCGATGAGCAGGGCGACATGGTGCACCTCGCGGACGTCGCCCGCCTCGACGAGCAGGCCCACCATGTTGCGGGTCTTCTCGCGGATGAGGTGGCGGTGGACCGCCGAGGTGAGCAGGAGCGACGGGATGGGCGCGAGATCACGGTCGGAGTCCCGGTCGGAGAGCACGACGAACCGGGCACCGGAGGCGATGGCCGAGGAGACCTCGGTGCAGATCTCGGCGAGCCTGGCCCGCAGGGCGGGCTCACCGCCGGACACGTCATAGAGCCCCTGGACGACGACGGTGGCATACCCGGGCAGGTCGCCGTCGGCGTTGATGTGGAGGATCTTGGCGAGCTCGTCGTTGTCGATCACGGGGAAGTCGAGGACGACCTGACGGCAGTGCGCAGGCGTGGCCGCGAGGACGTTCTCCTCCGGTCCGATCGAGGTGCCGAGTGAGGTGACGAGCTCCTCGCGGATGGCGTCGAGCGGAGGGTTGGTCACCTGGGCGAACAGCTGGGTGAAGTAGTCGAAGAGCAGCCGCGGCTTGTCGGACAGCACCGCGATGGGGGTGTCGGTGCCCATCGAGCCGATCGCCTCGGCGCCGGTGCGCGCCATGGGCGAGATGAGGATCTTGAGCTCTTCCTCGGTGTAGCCGAAGGTGCGCTGCCGGCGGGCCACCGAGGCCGAGGTGTAGGCGATGTGCTCGCGCTCGGGCAGGTCGGCGAGGCGGATGAGGCCCGCGTGCAGCCACTCCTCGTAGGGCTGGGCCGAGGCGAGGCCCGACTTGACCTCCTCGTCACCGACGATGCGGCCGGCCCCGGTGTCGACGAGGAACATCCGGCCGGGCTGCAGCCGCCCACGACGCACGACACGCTCGGGTGCGATGTCGAGGACTCCGGCCTCGGAGGCGAGGACGACCAGACCGTCGTCGGTCACCCAGTAGCGGGCCGGGCGCAGGCCGTTGCGGTCGAGGACGGCCCCGATGACCGTGCCGTCGGTGAACGCCACCGCGGCCGGTCCGTCCCACGGCTCCATGAACATCGAGTGGAACTCGTAGAACGCCCGCCGCGCGGGGTCCATGTCCTCGTGGTTCTCCCAGGCCTCGGGGATCATCATGAGGACGGCGTGCGGCAGCGAGCGGCCGCCGAGGTGCAGCAGCTCGAGGGCCTCGTCGAACGACGCCGAGTCCGAGCCACTCTCGGTGCAGATCGGGAAGAGCCGCGACAGGTCGCCGGTGATGAGGTCGGAGACGAGCTGGCTCTCGCGGGCCCGCATCCAGTTGCGGTTGCCCTTGACCGTGTTGATCTCGCCGTTGTGGGCGATCAGACGGTAGGGGTGGGCCAGGGGCCAGCTCGGGAAGGTGTTGGTCGAGAACCGCGAGTGGATGAGCGCCAGCTCGGACGCGAACCGCTCGTCGGACAGGTCGGGGAAGAACGGCTCGAGCTGACCCGTCGTCAGCATGCCCTTGTAGACGATCGTCCTGGATGACAAGGACGGGAAGTAGACCCCGAGCTCCCGCTCGGCACGCTTGCGCAACGCGAAGGTCATCCGGTCCAGGGCGATGCCGGAGCGCTGACCGTCGGCGGCGGCGAGGAAGAGCTGCTTGAAGGTCGGCATGCAGGCGCGCGCGGCCCCGCCCACGAGGTCCGGGACGACGGGCAGGTCCCGCCAGCCGAGGACGACCAGCTCCTCCTCGGCCGCCAGCTCGGCCACTCGGGCCTCGGCGGCGGCGCGCTCGTCGTCGTCGACCGGCAGGTAGGCCAGCCCCGCGGCATACGACCCGGCCGGCGGCAGCTCGAGGTCCACGACGCCGCGGAAGAAGGCGTCGGGCATCTGGGTCATGATCCCGGCGCCGTCACCCACCAGGGGGTCTGCGCCCGTCGCGCCACGGTGGTCGAGGTTGCGCAGGGCGTCCAGAGCATGGACGACGATGTCGTGTCCGGCCTCGCCCCGCATCGTCGCCACGAGGGCGACGCCGCAGGCGTCGTGCTCCTGCTCGCCGCGGTACAGGCCGGCATCGTCAGGCTGTGCGGAGAAGAGCCGTTCGGACACGTCAGATCACCGTCCTCCAAGGTCGGGGCCACGGGCCCGGGGCACACGGTCGGGTGTGGACGGCATCGGCCACGGTGAGGAGCATGCTATCGGAGGCCGCTAGCGTCCTAATATCTGAGCCGGCCTATCTCGCATCGTGGCCATCGGCCGCGGCGTCCTCCGCCACGGAGACGGCCTCGCCAGGGCCCCCCGGCTCCGGGTCGGACGCCGCCTGGTCGGGCGGGCCGTCTCCCGGCGCGGACGGTCCGGCGTCGGCCGGCGGACGGGACCGGCCGGCGCGCCGGTAGATGGCGGCGCCGAGCAGGAAGACGAGCACCGAGGTCCACACGTTGACCCGGAGGCCGAGGATGTGGTTGGCCTCGTCGGTCCGCATGAGCTCGATGACGATCCTGCCGACCGGGTAGCCCGCGACATAGAGCCCGAAGAGCTGGCCGGGGCGCAGGTCGCGCCGCTGGTCGACCCGGAGGAGGAACACGGCCAGCAGGACGAGGAACACCGACTCGTAGAGGAAGGTCGGCTGGAACGTCCCGATGACGACCGCGTGACCCTGGGCATCGGTCACCGCCCGACCGGTGCTCTGGTCCCACTGGTGGATCGTCAGGCCCCATGGCAGGTCGGTGCGGGAGCCGTAGAGCTCGTTGTTGAACCAGTTGCCCCACCGGCCGATCGCGTGGGCGATGGCGATCGCGGGCGCCGCGCTGTCGGCGAAGTGGGCGAAGGAGACCCCCGCACGGCGGCAGCCGATCCAGGCGCCGAGCGCACCCAGGGCGACCGCCCCCCAGATGCCGAGCCCGCCGTGCCAGATGTAGAGGGCCGCCACCGGGTTGCCGCCCTTGCCGAAGTAGGGCTGCCAGGTGGTGATGACGTGGTAGATCCGGCCTCCGACGATGCCGAACGGCACGGCGTATGCCGCGACGTCGACGGCCTGGGTCGGCGAGCCGCCGCGAGCGGCGAGCCGCCTGCCCGTCATCCACACCGCGATGAAGATGCCGAGCAGGATGCACAACGCATAGGCCCGGATGACCAACGGGCCGATGTCGAACGCGGCGACCGTGGGGCTCGGGATCGTCGCCGGAACGGCGAACGGGGCGGCAGCGGCCGGCAGCAGGGTGCTCAGGGCGCCTACTTCGTCGCGGCCGTGACGGCCTGGGTGAAGGTCTGCGGCGTGCCGATGTCAGAGAGCTTCTGCTCCTTGCCGGCGATGAAGACGGTCGGTGTCCCGGTGACACCCGCCTCGGTGCTCTTCTGCTCGACCGCGGCCAGGTAGCCGTCGTACTTCTTGTCCTTCGTGCACTGCTGCCACGTCGTCAGCGATGCCCCGTTGATCCCCGCCGCCGTGGCGAACCCCTGAAGCTGGGCGTCGGTCCAGCCGGTGCCCTCCGTGGTGGGCTGGTTGGCGTAGACCTGGTTGTGGTACTCGAGGAACTTGCCCGCGTCGCCGGCACACAGGGCGGCCTCCGCAGCCCGCGAGGAGCTGTCGTTGCGCAGGTTGCCGTCGAGGAAGGTCAGCACGTGGTAGACGAGCTTGAGCTTGCCGTCGGCGGCCAGCGACTCCACCGTGGAGCCCAGCTGGGTCTCGAACTGCTCACACACCGGGCACTGGAAGTCCTCGTAGACGTCGACCGTCGGGGCGCCGGCGACGAGCGTCACGTCCTTGTTGACGACGTAGCCGTCCCCCAGACCGGCGGCGGCCGCCGGGACGGCGTTTCCGGTCGGCTTGCTGCTGTTGTTGGCCAGGACCACCGTCGTGACCACGGCGATGATGGCGACGACCGCCACGACGGTGGCGATGATGATGCGGTTGGGCCCCCGGCCGGCGGAGCTCGCCTTCTGCGCGGCCTGGATCTTGGCCTGCCGCGAGCTCGCGGCGGCCTTCGACGAGGTCTTCGCCATCGGTCCTGTTCTCCTTCTGGGTCTGCCTGGGCGACCCGGGGTCGTCGGGTTGAGGGTACCTGCTGGTCCTGTCGGGTCCGTGAACCGTCAGCGTGCGGCGTCGGCAAGCGCCTTGACGAGCAGCTCCGGGGTGTTGGCCTTGGTGAGGTCGATGGGCTTCCCGTTGAGGTCGAGACGCGGGATGGTGGCGATATGGGCGGTGGTGGCCGCACGCTGGACGGAGGCGACGTAGGCGGCATACGTCCCGGATGCGGTGCACGTCTGCCAGTCGGCGAGCGCGGTGCCGGTGATCCCGGCCGTCTGGGCGATGCCGCTCAGCTGCGCGGCCGTCCAGCCGGCGCCCTCCCGGGTGGGCTGGTTCGCGAAGACGGCGTTGTGGAACGCGACGAAGTGGCCGGACGTCGCCGCGCAGAACGCCCCCTCCGCGGCGAGGGTCGACGCCTTGGCCGAGCTCGTGCCGTCAAGGGCGGTGAGGACGTGGTAGACGAGCTTGACCTGTCCGGCCGAGGCCACCGTCTGCAGGGTCTCGCCGAGGGCGCCCTCGAACTGCGCGCAGCCGGCGCACTGGAAGTCCTCGTAGACGTCGACGGTCGGGACACCGGCGGCCCTCGCCACCCCGGGGTAGACGGCATACCCGTGCCCCATCGCCGTGTCGGCCGGCGTGGTGTCGGACGCCGAGGGCGAACCCGAGGAGGTCGCCGTGGCCGACGACGTCGGCGTATCGGTGATGGTCGCCGAGGTCGGGTTGGACGCCGACGTGGCCGCGATGACGCCGACCACCGCCGCGATGACCACGACGAGGACGACGGCCGCGATCACGACCCGGTTGGGGCCGGTGGACGCCTGCTGCGCCGCCGCGACCTTCTGCTGCCGAGCGGTCGTGGTCCGCCCGGCAGCCGGCTTCTTGGCCATCTCAGTCCCTCAGCGGCCGTACCAGAGCCGGTCCAGGCTCGCCAGCGAACGGGGGCGCCAGACGAGCCACGCCCCGCAGGCCGCGAGGCCGACGTCGCGGGCGATCTCGAGGCCGTAGTTCGTCTGGTTCGCGGCGACCGTGCCGCCACCGCCGAAGCACCCGCAGTCGATGGAGATGCCACGCGCCCACGCCTGGGAGATCCCGGCGATGAAGACCACCATGAGGAGGGTGCCGATCGCGGCGCCGGCCCGGGTGAACAGGCCCACGATGATGAGCAGCCCGACGAGGATCTCGACGATGGGCAGGGCGTAGCCGACGTAGGTCCCGATGTCGTAGGGCAGCACCTGGTAGGCGTGCACGGCGTCCGCCGACGCCTTGGGCGAGGTCACCTTGAGGGCGCCGGCGAGGACCAGCACCACCCCGAGGACGACGCGGGCCAGCAGCCCGACGACGTCCAGGAGCCGGGACCGGTCCGGCGTCGACGATGCGTGCGGCGCCGTGCCCGCATCCTGGGTGTCTCCTGCCACGCTCATCGTCGCCCTTCCCTGACCCCGAGGGCCAACCGCTCCGTCAACGCCCGCAACGACCGCAGGTGGGCGTCGAGTTCCCCGTCGCCCGAAAGGGTCCGCACGAGGGCCGAGCCCACGATGACCCCGTCGGCGAACGACGCGACCTCGGCCGCCTGCTCCCGGGTCGAGACCCCGAGGCCGACGCACACCGGCAGGTCGGTGACCTCGCGGGTCCGCTCGACCAGCCCGCGGGCGTCCCCGCCCACCGCGGACCGTGCGCCGGTGACGCCCATCGTCGACGCGGCGTACACGAAGCCGCGGCAGGCCGAGGTGACCGTGACGAGGCGCTCGCGCGTCGAGCTGGGGGCGACGAGGAAGACGCGGTCCAGGCCGTGCCGGTCGCTGGCCGCGAGCCACTCGGCCGCCTCGTCGGGGATGAGGTCGGGCGTGATGAGCCCGGCCCCGCCGCCAGCCGCGAGGGCGGCGGCGAACCGCTCGACGCCGCGGTGCAGGACGAGGTTCCAGTAGGTCATCACGAGCGGGGGAGCGCCGGCCTCGCGCACCGCCGCGGTGGCCCGGAAGACGTCGTCGACGCGGACCCCACCGGCGAGGGCCACGTCGGCCGCGTGCTGGATGACCGGGCCGTCCATGAGCGGGTCGGTGTAGGGGATGCCCACCTCGACGATGTCGACCCCCGCCTCGACCATGGTGACCATGGCCCGGACCGAGCCCGCAACGGTGGGGAACCCCACGGGCAGGTAGCCGATCAGGGCCGCCCGTCCCTCGTCGCGACAGCGCCGAAGGACGTCGGCGACGCCGGCCTCGGTCGTCGTCGGGGTCACGGCTGGGTCTCGCCGTCACCGAGCAGGCCGAAGTACGCCGCCGCCGTGTGCATGTCCTTGTCGCCGCGCCCGGAGAGGTTGACCAGGAGGACCGACTCCGGACCCAGCTCGCGGCCGACCTCCATCGCGCCGGCCAGGGCGTGGGCGGACTCCAGGGCCGGGATGATGCCCTCGGTCTTGCACAGCAGGTCGAACGCCCGCATCACCTCGTCGTCGGTGGCGTAGCGGTACTCGGCGCGGCCGGTGTCGCGCAGGAAGGAGTGCTCAGGACCGACGCTCGGGTAGTCCAGGCCCGCCGAGATGGAGTGCGACTCGACGGTCTGGCCGTCCTCGTCCTGCATGAGATAGCTCATCGCCCCGTGGAGCACGCCCGGGGTGGCCGAGGCGAACCGCGCGGCGTGCCGTCCCGACGCCAGGCCCTCCCCCCCGGCCTCGACGCCGATGAGCCGCACCGAGGCGTCGTCGATGAAGCGGTGGAAGATCCCCATGGCGTTGGACCCGCCCCCGACGCAGGCGATGACCGCGTCGGGCAGCCGGCCGACCAGGTCGAGCACCTGGGCGCGAGCCTCGACACCGATGATCCGGTGGAAGTCACGGACCATCTCGGGGAACGGGTGCGGGCCGGTCACCGTGCCGATGAGGTAGTGGGTCGTCGCAACGTTGGTCACCCAGTCGCGCAGCGCCTCGTTGATCGCGTCCTTGAGCGTCGCGCTGCCGTGGTCGACGGGGACGACCTCGGCCCCGAGGATCCGCATCCGGGCGACGTTGAGGGCCTGGCGCGCGGTGTCGACCCGGCCCATGTAGACGGTGCAGTCCAGACCCATGAGGGCGGCGGCCGTCGCCGTCGCCACTCCGTGCTGCCCGGCGCCGGTCTCGGCGATGACCCGCGTCTTGCCCATCCGCCTGGTCAGCAGGGCCTGGGCGAGGACGTTGTTGATCTTGTGGGAGCCGGTGTGGTTGAGGTCCTCCCGCTTGAGGATGACCCGGGCGCCGCCGCAGTGGGCGGCGAACCGGGGCACCTCGGTGACGATGCTCGGGCGGCCGGTGTAGGTCCGGTGCAGACGCTCGAGCTCGCCGAGGAACTCGGGGTCGACCATCGCCTTGAGCCGGGCCTCGTCGAGCTGCTCGAGCGCCGGGATGAGGGCCTCGGGGACGTAGCGCCCCCCGAACGGTCCGAACCGACCGAGCCGCTCGGCCTCCTGGGGGACCAGCCCGGGACCGTCCGGGGTGGGTCGGTCGCTCATCGGGACGCCTCTGCCACGCCTGCAGTCACGATCGCCCTGGCCCCCGCGGACGGGTCGCCGCCGCGGACCAGGGCCTCGCCGACGAGAACGGCGTCGGCACCCTGGGCGGCATACCGGGCCGCGTCGTCCGGACCGGCGATCCCGGACTCGGCGACGGCCACACACCCGTCGGGGAGCAGGGGGCGGAGCCGGCCGAACGTCTCGGGGTGGACCTCGAGCGTCTTGAGATCGCGGGCGTTCACCCCGACCACTTTGGCGCCGCACGCCGCGGCACGGGCCACCTCGCCCTCGTCGTGCACCTCGACGAGCGCGGTCATCCCCAGCCGCTCGGCCAGCTCGCGGAACGTCACGAGCTCGCCGTCGGTCAGGGCGGCGACGATGAGCAGGACCAGGTCGGCCCCGTGGGCCCGGGCCTCCCACAGCTGGTACTCGCTCACCATGAAGTCCTTGCGCAGCACCGGCACCCGAACCGCCGCACGGACGGCGTCGAGGTCGGCCAGGCTCCCGCCGAAGCGGCGCGGCTCGGTGAGGACGCTGACCGCCCTGGCTCCGCCCGCCTCGTACGCCGCCGCCAGGGCGGCGGGGTCGGGGATGTCGGCGAGGGCGCCTCTGCTCGGGCTGGCCCGCTTGACCTCGGCGATGAGGGCGAGACCCGGCCGGCGCAGCGCGGCCCGCGCGTCGAGCGCGGGGCTCGCCGCCTCGGCCAGGGGGCGCAGCGCGCCGAGCGGCAGCCGGCGCTCGCGCTCGGCCAGGTCCTCGCGGACCCCGGCGACGATGCTGTCCAGAACCGTGGTCATGTCGTGGTCGCCCCAGTGGGAGCGGTACCGGTCAGGCCGACGCGCCGGTGTCGGAGGAGCTGTCCTCGTGGACGCCGTAGCCGGCCATCGCCAGCACCTTTCCGGCGACCGCGCCGAGGACGGCGACCACGACACCGACGACGAAGAGGATGACGCTCGGGAACAACACGGCCAGGGACATGATGGTGAAGCCGACGAGCAGGATGGCGACGGCTGTCCACGCGGCGACGCTGTTGCCGTGGTGCTGGTGCGATTCCATGGACCGGGCTCTCTCCCCTGCGATCGGTGGGCTGGTGGCGGCTGGGCTCGATTGTGTCAGGTATCCCTCTCCTCGCCCACATCGGTGGGGTCGATCCCGGCGCTCAGCCGGTCCCAGTCGCTGGAGACCCGCTGGCCCCGAGGGCCGGTCCCGGCGTCTGCGCCCGCCCCCGGCCGCTCGTAGCGCGCCGACGGGGCCGACCAGGACCGGGCACCGAGCAGCCCCCCGACCCACCCGACGACGGCCAGCAGCAGGCCCGCCGAACCAGCGGCGGGCCAGAGCGTGACCCCCGCCGACGTCGCCAGCGAGCCGGTGCGGCCGACGCTGGCGGCCGCCACCGGCCCGAGGAGCCCCGAAGGGTCTGCGGCCACCCGGACGAGCAGCACCGCCAGGCCCACCAGGGCCGGCCCGGCGATGACGGTCGAGACCAGGCGGACCGCGCGCCCGCCCGTGACGGTCGCGACGGCGGCCGCAGCGACGACGAGCGCGAGGGCGGACAGCCCGGGCGCGACCTGCGCGCCGGTCGCCGTGACCAGGCTCGTCCCCAGCACCGCGTCGTGGACCGTGCCGGACACCCAGGGGCGTGAGCCGATCACCAGCACCGCCCCGGCGCCGAGCACGCTGAGCACGACGACGGCGGCCTTGCTGCGGAGCAGGCTGGTGCGGGTCGGCGTCATGTGACGGTCCGCATGGCGGCGGCGGTCGCTACGGCCTGCAGGGCCGCCGTCGCCTTGGCGACACACTCCTCCTGCTCGCGTGCAGGGACCGAGTCGGCGACGATGCCGGCTCCGGCCTGGACGTGCGCGACTCCCCCGATGACGACGGCGGTGCGGATCGCGATGGCCATGTCGAGGTCGCCGTGGAAGTCGAGATAGCCGACGACGCCGCCGTAGACCCCGCGGCGGCTCGGCTCGTAGTGCTCGATGAGGGAGAGGGCCCGAGGCTTGGGCGCACCGGACAGCGTGCCGGCCGGGAAGGTCGAGACCAGCACGTCGTAGGCACTCACGCCGTCGCGCAGGGCCCCGACGACGGTGGACTCGATGTGCATGATGTGGCTGTAGCGGTGCACCGCCATCAGCTCGACGACGTCGACCGTCCCCGGACGGCATACCCGCTGCAGGTCGTTGCGGCCGAGGTCCACGAGCATGACGTGCTCGGCCCGCTCCTTGGGGTCGGCGAGCAGCTCGTCGGCCAGCCGCACGTCGTCCTCGGGGGTCTTCCCGCGCGGCCGGGACCCGGCGATGGGGTGGGTGATGGCCTGGCGTCCGGTCACCCGCACGAGCGCCTCCGGCGAGGAGCCGACGACGTCGTATGCCGTGCCGTCGGGTGCCGGGAGCCGGAACAGGTACATGTAGGGGCTGGGGTTGGCCGCCCGCAGGGCGCGGTAGACGTCGAGGGCGTCGGCGGGGCAGTCCATGGAGAACCGCTGGGACAGCACGACCTGGAAGACCTCGCCCGCCCGGATGTCCTCCTTGGCCGCCTCGACGATCTCCTCGTAGCGCCCGGCCGTCAGATTGCCGGTCACGCCGGCCATCGCCCGGTCGACCGCCGCAGAGTCGACCTGCGCCACCGTGCTGTCGGCCGGGGCGGCGAGCTCACCGCTCATCCGGTCGAGCCGGTCCACGGCGTCCGCCCACGCCCACTGCACCCGCTGGTCGGTGGCGTCGTAGTTGATGGCATTGGCGACGAGCAGGATCGAGCCGTCGCTGTGGTCCAGGACGGCCAGGTCGGTGGCCAGCATCATGGCCAGCTCGGGGAGGCCGAGGACGTCAGGAACCGTCTCGGGCACCTTCTCCCAGCGGCGTACGGCGTCGTAGGTCACGGCGCCGACCATGCCACCGGTGAGCGGCGGCAGCCCGGGGATGGGCTCGGTGGCCAGCGCGGCCACGGTGTCACGCAGGGCGTCGGTCGCGGGCCCGGTGGTCGGGACCCCGACCGGCGGCTCGCCGACCCAGTGTGCCTCGCCGTCGACCTCGGTGAGGGTGGCCCGGCTCGCGGCCCCGACGATCGAGTAGCGCGACCAGACGCCGCCGTGCTCGGCGGACTCGAGGAGGAAGGTTCCCGGACGGCTCTGCGCGAGCTTGCGGTAGACGCCGACCGGGGTCTCCGCATCGGCCATGAACCGCCGCACGACGGGGATGACCCGGCGGTCCTCGGCCAGGACCGAGAACACCTCGAGACTCGGCCACGTCGTGCCGTAGGACAGGTCGGGCGAGGGGGCGGTCACGGCCGGCCCCCCTGCACCGAGCCGAGGTCGCCGGCGTCGAAGCAGGTGCGGTCGCCGGTGTGGCATGCCGCACCCACCTGGTCGACGCGGACGAGGAGCGCGTCGCCGTCGCAGTCGAGCGCAACGCTGCGGACGTACTGGACATGGCCGGAGGTGTCGCCCTTGCGCCAGTACTCGCTGCGGCTGCGCGACCAGAACGTCACCCGGCCCTCGGTGAGCGTCCGGTGCAGGGCCTCGTCGTCCATCCAGCCGACCATGAGCACCTCGCCGCTGTCATGCTGCTGGACCACGGCGGCGACCAGGCCGGCGGGGTCGCGCGTGAGGCGCGCGGCGATCTCGGGGTCGAGGGAGGGCACGACCACATTGTGCCGTTCCCGACCGGGCGTCCCATGATGGTGTCCATGACCACCTCTTCGGTTCACCCGGCCCGTTCCGAGCGCCTCGCCCTCTGCGACACCCTCGAGGCGGTGGGTCCGGACGCCCCGACACTGTGCGACCCGTGGCGGGCCAGGGACCTCGCCGCCCACCTGGTGCTGCGCGAGCGACGGCCCGACCTCGCGGGCGGGATCGTCGTGCCCCTGCTCGCCGGTCGGCTCGAGCGCCACCAGGGCGAGCTGGCCGCGACGACGCCGTGGCCGGACCTCGTCGAGCAGGTGCGGACCGGCCCACCCGTGTGGTCGCCGACCCGGCTCGCCGCCGTGGACAACGCGGTGAACTTCGTCGAGATGGTCGTGCACCACGAGGACGTCCTACGCGGTGACGGCGCCCGCGGGCCACGCCGTGAGCTGCCGGCGTGGATGGACAAGGCGGTCTGGTCGGCCCTTGCGCGGTCGGGGTCGCTGACGCTGCGCAAGGCACCGGTCGGGGTCACGCTGGTGGCGCCCGGACACGGGTCGGTCACCGCACACAAGGGCGAACCCGTCGTCACCGTCACCGGTTCGCCGGTCGAGCTGCTGCTCATGACGTTCGGCCGCGAGCGGGTGGCCGAGGTCTCGTTCGACGGCGACCCCGAGGCGGTCACCGCCCTGCGCGCGGCGCCGCTCGGCGCCTGACCCCACGTCCGGCCGCGTCCCGGGGCGGCCCCGCTCAGCGGATCGGCAGGCCCTCGGCCCGCAGGGCGTCCTTGACCTGGGCGATCGTCAGCTCGCCGAAGTGGAAGACGCTCGCGGCCAGCACCGCGTCGGCTCCGGCGCGCACGGCGGGGGCGAAATGCTCGACGGCCCCGGCTCCCCCGCTCGCGATGACGGGGATCGAGACCTCGGCGCGGACCAGCCGGATGAGCTCGAGGTCGAACCCGTCCTTGGTGCCGTCGGCGTCCATCGAGTTGAGCAGGATCTCGCCCGCACCGAGCTCGGCCGCCCGGGCGCACCACTCGACGGCGTCGATCCCGGTGCCCCACCTGCCCCCGTGCGTCGTGACCTCGAACCCCGCACCGTCAGGTCGCCGACGCACGTCGGCGCTCAGCACGAGCACCTGCGCCCCGAACCGGTCCGCCGTCTCGGCGATGAGCTCGGGCCGGGCGATCGCGGCGGTGTTGACCCCCACCTTGTCGGCCCCCGCCCGCAGCAGCCGGTCGATGTCGTCCACGGTGCGGACGCCGCCGCCGACCGTGAGCGGGATGAACACCTCCTCGGCCGTGCGCCGCACGACGTCGTAGGTCGTCTCACGGTCGCCGCTGCTGGCCGTCACGTCGAGGAAGGTCAGCTCGTCGGCCCCCTGCTCGCCATAGCGCCGGGCCAGCCCGACGGGGTCGCCCGCATCGCGAAGGTTCTCGAAGTTGACCCCCTTGACGACGCGACCGCCATCGACGTCGAGGCACGGGATGACGCGGATGGCGACGGGCACGCGCCCAATGTAGCCAGGCGGATAGGGTGAGCCGCTGTGTGGTTCCAGATCACGGACCCGGCTGACCCCGAGGACGTCGCTGCCGTCGTCGCCGCCGCCGGCACCGCCCTCCCCCGCTGCGGGGACACCGTGGTGGTGGCCGTCGACGGGCCCAGCGGGTCGGGCAAGACCACCCTCGCCAAGGGGGTCGTCGACGTCCTGGGCTGCCCCACCGTCCACATGGACCAGATCTTCCCCGGCTGGGACGGCCTCGCCGTCGCGGCCCCACTGCTCACCAGCCAGGTCCTCGAGCCGCTGGCGCGTGGCGAGCACGCGGCATACCGGGAGTGGGACTGGGACCACGGCCGCTGGGGCGGGACGGTCACCGTGCCGCCGCACCGCTTCCTCGTGGTCGAGGGCTGCGGCTGCAGCGTCCTGCCCGCCGGGGGGTACGCCGCGGTGCGGGTCTGGGTCGAGGCGCCGCTCGAGATCCGGATGCGGCGCGGCATCGAGCGCGACGGCGAGGTGTTCCGCCCGCACTGGGAGCGCTGGGCCGCCCAGGAGCGCGCCCTGTTCGGGGCCGACCGGACGCGCGAGCGCGCCGACATCGTCGTCGACACGACCCCGGGGCCGGCCGCCGCCCCGGTGACCCGGTCCGGCGGGCCATGACCTCCTCCGCCGAGCGGGTGGCCCGCCGGTCCCGGTACGAGATCGACCAGCGGCTGCGGCGGCTGCGCGAGCGGGCCTTCTTCATCCTCCAGTCCGGCGTCGCGGCGGCGGCCGCCTGGTATGCCGCACACCAGGTCTTCGGGCACCCGCAGCCGTTCTTCGCGCCGGTCACCGCGGTCATCATCCTCGGCCTGTCGTACGGTCACCGGCTCCGGCGCGGCCTTGAGCTCATGGTGGGCGTGGCCCTCGGGATCCTCGTCGGCGACGCCTTCGCGTCGATCGCGGGGCGCGGCTGGTGGCAGATCGCGGTCGTCGTCAGCGTCGCCATGGCCGGCGCCGCGTTCCTCAGCTCAGGCACCCTCCTCGCCAGCCAGGCCGGGGTCCAGGCGATCTTCGTCACCACCTTGGTTCCCGGGCCCGGGCAGTCCTTCTCGCGGTGGACCGACGCGGTGATCGGCGGCTCGGTGGCCCTGGCCCTCGCGTTGGTCGCCCCGCGCGCCCCCCTGCACCGGCCGCGGGCCCAGGCCGCCCGAGCGCTGCGGGAGGTGGCGCAGATCCTGCGGGCCAGCGCCGTGGCAGTACGCGAGCAGGACGCGGATGCCGCGGAGGAGGTGCTCGAGCGTGCCCGGGCCAGCGAGCGGATGCTCGACGAGCTGCGTGCGGCAGCGACCGAGGGTCTCGCCGTCGTGCGGTTCTCACCCCTCGTCCGGCGGCACGCCGGCGACCTGCGCGCCGTCTCGGACCTGGCGGTCCCGCTCGACCGGTGCGTCCGCAACCTGCGGGTCCTCGCCCGGCGCGCCCACGTGGCGACCTGGCGCGCTGAGGCGGTTCCCTCGGCATACCTCTCGCTCATGACGGCGCTCAGCGAGGCGACGGACGACGTGGCCGACGGCTTGGAGACGCAGGCCCTCGCCGCGCAGGCCCGCGCCTCGGTCCTGCGCGTGGGCGAGCTGAGCGCCAGCCTCGGCCCCGCCACCAGCCTGTCCGGAGAGGTGCTGCGTGCACAGATGCGCTCGATGGTCGTCGACCTGCTCATGGTGACCGGCATGGACTACGACGAGGCGAGCGACCAGGTCCCGGAGACCTACGAGTCCTGAGCGTCGGCACCCGTTGGGCACCGACACCCACGGCCCCCTAACATCGGCGGGTGCGACGGGAGATCCAAGGCCTACGGGCCGTTGCCGTCATGGCGGTGGTGCTGTTCCACGTCTGGCCGACCCGCCTGCCGGGCGGCTACATCGGCGTCGACGTCTTCTTCGTCATCTCCGGCTTCCTCATCACCTCACACATGCTCCGCGAGGTCGACGCGACCGGGCGGGTCAGGCTGGCCGCCTTCTGGGCACGCCGGGCCCGACGGCTGCTGCCGGCGTCCTATCTCGTCCTGGTCGCGACGGCGGTGGGCGTGTGGCTGTGGGTGCCCACGCTGCACTGGCAGCAGTACTTCAAGGAGGTCGGTGCGGCCGCGCTCTACGTCGAGAACTGGTCGCTGGCCGCGGACTCGGTCGACTACCTCGCCGCCGACAACGCGCCCTCCCCGGTCCAGCACTACTGGACGCTCTCGGCGGAGGAGCAGTTCTACATCGTCTGGCCCCTCCTCGTCCTGCTCGGCGCCCTCCTCGCGAGGCGGTGGCAGGCCCGTCGGGCGCAGTCGTCCGAAGGGCCGTCGCCGAGGGCGCCCATCGCCGTGGTCCTGGGTGCGCTGACCCTTGGGAGCCTGGCGTACTCGCTCTTCGAGACGGCCGCCAACCCGGCGGCCGCCTACTTCATCACGCCGACGCGGGCCTGGGAGTTCGGTGCCGGGGCGATGCTGGCCTTCGTGCCCGACGCCCGGGCCGGGTCGGCCGCGCAGCTGCGCACCGCATTGTCCTGGCTGGGGCTCGGGGTCATCGCAGGGGCGTGCCTCGTGCTGTCGGCGACCACACCGATGCCGGGCACGGCGGCCGTCTGGGTCGTGACGGCCACAGCGGGCGTCATCTGGGCGGGCGACCCGGCGACCGTCTGGTCGCCGATCCGCGTCCTCGGGCTCCGGCCCTCGCAGTATCTCGGCGACATCTCGTACGCCATGTACCTGTGGCACTGGCCGCTGCTCATCCTCGCTCCGTACGTCGCCGTCACCTCCTCGCTGGACCTGCGGTGGCGGCTCGGCGTCATCGTGGCCACCATCGTGCTCTCCGGGCTGTCCAAGACGTACGTCGAGGACCCGGTCCGGACGACCCGACGCTGGGGCATCCAGCGACCGGCCGTCAGCCTCGCCCTGACGGCCGCGGGAGCAGCCGCCCTCGTGGCGGTCGGCAGCACGACCTGGGTGGTGATGGAGCGCCGCAACCAGGCGGAGGTACAGCGGGTCGCCCGGGTCCTCGACAAGCCGCCGGTCTGCTTCGGCGCCGCGAGCCGGGACCCGTCGCTCGACGCATGCCCCGACCCGGCCCTGGCGAGCGTGCTCATCCCCTCCGCCGATACCGCCGCTGCGGACTATGCGTGGTACCCGGGGTGCCAGGAGAAGCTGCAGGCGCAGAACCCGCTGCGGGGCTGTCCGCTCGGGCCACGCCACGAGGGCGTCCCGCGGGTGGCGCTCATCGGCGACTCGCATGCGAGGTCCCTCGCCCCGATGATCGAGGAGCTCGACACCCAGGGGCTCATCACGGCCGACCTGTTCACCGCAGCCGGCTGCACGTGGTCCTCGAGGACCCCCGGCAACCGCCCGGCCTTCCGCGCGGCCTGTAACAACCTCAACCGGCGGTTCGACGCGTTGCTGGCGTCCGAGCCCGACCGGTACGACGTCATCATCACGACGTCCTACGGCAGGCTCATGAGCGGCACCAAGCAGGAGCAGGTCGCGGGCCTGCTCGCCGTGTGGCGGCCGGTCATCGCCTCAGGGGTGAGGATCGTGGCGGTCCGCGACAACCCCACCCCGATACGCGCGCGCAAGGACCTCCAGGACTGCATCTCGCGGGCCGACGTCTCGCAGATCAACGACCTCTGCTCCCTGGACCGGAGGAAGGCACTGGACAGCCGCTTCGGCGCGTACAAGGAGGCGGTGGACCAGGCGCCGGGAGCCGCGTTCATCGACATGTCCCGCTTCTTCTGCGACGCGACGACCTGCCCGGTCGTCATCGGCGGGGTGAACGTCTACCGGGACAGCAACCACGTGACGGTGACCTTCCAGAAGAGCCTGGCCCCTTACTACGCGAAGGCGCTGAAGAACCTCGGACTCATCGGCGCGACGACGCGCTGATCAGGGCAGCGGGCCCGGTGCCGCATCGCGGCGCAGGACGACGAGCGTCGCGAGGCGCTGGGCCTCCTGCTGGCCGAACTCGCCGTCGGCGCGCTGCACCGCCATCACCGCCACGATGTCGGTGTCGAAGAGGTCGAGGCTGACCCAGGGGTCTCCGTCGGGGAACCGCACGCGGTCTATCTCCTCCCAGCGCACGGTCCGCGTGACGACGAGGTTGCGCACGGTCAGGCCCGTGCTTCCGGGGACGGCGCGGATGGCGGCGTAGCGCCACAGCGCCCCCGCGATGACCAGCCCGAACACCGTGAGCAGCAGGCGGTCGGCGAGAGCCCACGAGCCGCCGGCGGCCGACTCGGGGAGCAGGACCGCCACCGCGACGAAAACAGCGACCGAGGCGGCCGCCATCGTCAGGGCCATGAGGCGGCCGCGGCGGGGCCGGAACGGCGCGTCGATCGGCACCCCGTCGGCCCAGGGCGCGCCGAGAGGGTCGCTCACGACCGGCTCGCCTGGACAGGCGGGCGGACCGGGACCCGGGTGGCCGCCGCGACCCTCACAGCCGGCAGGCCGTGATGCCGGTGACGAGGATGCCGCGCGCCCCGAGGTCGTAGAGCTCGTCCATGACGGCGTTGGTCACGGCCCGCGGCACCATGGCCCGCACCGCGGCCCACTCGTGGTTCTGCAGCGAGGAGACCGTCGGCGACTCCAGACCGGGCGTGATGGCGCAGGCCGCCTCGACGAGGTCGGCCGGGATGTCGTAGTCGAGCAGGACATAGTGGCGGGCGGTGATGACCCCGAGCAGCCGCCGCCGGAGCACCTCGACGCTGACCTTCTCCTCGCTGCCCTCCCGGCGCACGAGGACGGCCTGGCTGCGCAGGATGGGGTCGCCGAACACCTCGAGGCCCTGGCTGCGCAGCGTGGCCCCGGTCTCGACGACGTCGGCGATGATGTCGGCCACCCCGAGGGTGATCGCGGTCTCGACCGCCCCGTCGAGGCGGACGACCTCGGCGGTGACGCCCGCATCGGCGAGGTGCTTCTCGACCAGGCCGGGATAGCTCGTCGCGACCCGGTGCCCGGCGATCCGGTCGACGGCGCCGACGGTCCCGGGCCGGGCGGCATACCGGAACGTCGAGGCGCCGAACCCCAGCTCCAAGACCTCGACAGCGGCGCTGCCGGAGTCCAGGAGCAGGTCACGGCCGGTGATCCCGCAGTCGACGGTGCCGGAGCCGACATAGACGGCGATGTCGCGGGGGCGCAGGTAGAACAGCTCGACGGAGTTCTCGGCGTCGATGACGACGAGCTCCTTGGCGTCGCGGCGGGTGCGGTAGCCCGCCTCGCGCAGCATCTCGGCGGCGGGCTCGGCCAGCGACCCCTTGTTGGGGACGGCGATTCGCAGCATCGGAGGTGTCTTCCTGAGGGTCTAGAGGTGGGCGTAGACGTCGTCGAGGGTGAGGTCGGCGGCCAGCATCAGCACCTGGAGGTGGTAGAGGAGCTGGCTGATCTCCTCGGCCGTTCGCTCCTTGCCCTCGTGCTCGGCGGCCATCCAGACCTCGGCGGCCTCCTCGACGATCTTCTTCCCGATGGCGTGCACGCCCGCGTCGAGGGCGGCGACCGTGCCCGAGCCGGCGGGGCGGGTGGCGGCCTTGTCGCGCAGCTCGGCGTAGAGCCCGTCGAACGTCTTCACGAGGCACAAGGGTACGTGGACGGCGGCCCCGTCCTGACCGCCGCCCACGGGCTGGTGGGGTGCCGGGTATGCCGGTGCGGCACCCGGCGGCGACGCGTGGGGGTCGAGCCGTGCCCGGCCCCCACGCGGTCGCCGGGCGCTCAGGCGGTCGCGGGCTCGCGGACCTCCTCGGGCTCGACGTCCGGGCTCTCGGTGCGGCTCGCCCGCATCCAGACCACGAAGCCCCAGATCACGAAGATGGAGTAGAACGCGTAGAGGGCTGCCGTCGGGATGAAGTTGTTGTGCAGCAGGAGCGGGACGCCGACGAGGTCGACGCCGATCCACACCAGCCAGAACTCGTTCCACCCGCGCGCCATCGCGAACGTCGCGAGGAAGGAGCCGACGAAGATCCACGCGTCGGCCCAGAAGTACCAGCGCGGGGCCGGCCAGCCGGCGCCGAGCGTGGCGAAGACCTGCTGGACGACGACCATCCCGAGGAACCAGCCGCCGACGATGAAGGCCCGTTCGCGGGCCGTGGCCCACCGGGGGACGATGGCCGGTGCCGAGGCATCGTGGTGGTTGAGCCTGCGCACCTGGGTCCAGCGCCACCATCCGTAGGCGCTCGTGGCGATGAAGAAGATCTGCCGCCCGGACTGACCGAAGAGCGGCGCGCGCCCGTCCGCGGCGTCGAAGGTCACCGTGATGTAGACGAGGAAGAGGATGGCGTTGCCGACGATGCCGATCGGCCAGGCCCAGACCTTGCGCCGCATCCCGAGGACGGCGGACGCGAGGCCGAAGGTGACGCCGATGACCTCCATCCAGTGCAGCTGGTACGCGCCGATCTGGATGTAGGCCTCGTAGAGGTTCTTGATGATGTCCATGAGTGGTGTTCGCCCTTTGTTCGTGTCCTGGTGAAGGCGAACTCCGGGGAACCTGCGCCACGGCACGCCGCTCCCGGCCGCCACGGGCGGCGCGGCATCCGGCGAGCCGTCGCACGTGCTGCCTACCATCCGGACTTTCACCGTCGGTCCTGGAGTTGCACCAGGTCAACCGGCCGCTGGCTGCGGCCGGGTCGCGGACTGTCACCGCCGGTTCGGAGTTGCACCGACCCCGGAGCACGTGCCGCCAATTATGCCTCATCGGTTAGGGCGACCTTCGCCCCGCCCAGGTGAGCCCGGTCACCGTCAGCGGCCCCGCCGCCCGTCCCAGGAACCGAGCGTCACCGCCGTGGCGACCGCGGCGACCGCCGCATCGTGCCCCTTGTCCTCGCCCGACCCCTCAAGACCGGCCCGATCCAGGGCCTGCGGCTCGTCGTCGCAGGTCAGGACCCCGAAACCGATGGGCACCCCGGTCCGCACGCTGACCTCGGTCAGGCCCTGGGTCACCGCCGAGCAGACGTAGTCGAAGTGCGGCGTTCCGCCCCGGATGACGACCCCGAGGGCCACCAGGGCGTCGAACCTCGGTGCGAGCCGCGCACACGCGACGCTGAGCTCGACGGTGCCGGGCACCCTCACCAGCGGCGCGTCCTCGATGCCGGACTCCGCGAGGGCCCGCTGTGCGCCGGCGATCAGGCCGTCCATGACCCCCGCGTGCCACGACGACGCGACGACAGCCACCCGCAGGCCGGAGCCGTCCACGCTCAGGACCGGTGCCCCGTGCCCGCTCATGCCGTGGCCCCGGAGTCCTCGGGCCCGAGCACGAGATCGTGCCCCAGCCGGTCACGCTTGGTGCGCAGGTAGGCCTCGTTGCTCGCCGAGGGCGCGATGTTGAGGCGCTCCACGGCAGCGACCTCGATCCCGTGCTCGCGCATGGCGCTGACCTTCGTCGGGTTGTTGGTCAGCAGCCGGACGGCGGTGACGCCGAGGTCGGCGAGGATGGCCGCCCCGGCGGCATACTCACGGGCGTCGACCGGCAGGCCGAGCTCGACCTGGGCGTCGACGGTGTCGAAGCCGTCGTCCTGGAGGGCATAGGCCTGCAGCTTGGACAACAGGCCCACCCCCCGGCCCTCGTGCCCGCGCAGGTACACCACGACCCCGCCCTCCGCGGCGACCCGGGCGAGCGAGCGGCGGAGCTGCGGTCCGCAGTCGCACCGCTGCGACCCCAGGACGTCGCCCGTCAGGCACTCGGAGTGCAGCCTGACCAGGGGGGCGCCTCCGCGGAGCCGGGTCAGCCCCCGTGGACCGACCAGCGCAAGGTGGGCGTCGCCGGTGAGGACGTCGCGGAAGCCGACGACCGTGAAGGTACCGTGCTCGGTCGGCAGGACGGACTCGGCCACCCTTTCCACGCGGTCGTGGTGTTGGCGCCAGGCAACGAGCTGGGCAACGGTGATGACCGCCAGGTCGTGCTCCGCCCCGATGGCGAGCACGTCGGGCAGGCGCATCATCGTGCCGTCGTCGTTGACGAGCTCCCCGATGGCCCCGACCGGAGACAACCCGGCGAGGCGGCACAGGTCGACGGCCGCCTCGGTGTGTCCGGGACGTTCGAGCACCCCGCCGGCCCTGGCCCGCAGCGGGAGGACGTGGCCCGGCCGGATCAGACGCTCCGGCGTCGCCGCCGGGTCGGCGAGGGTGCGCACAGTGTGGGCCCGGTCCGCTGCCGAGATGCCCGTCGTGACTCCCGAGGCTGCATCGACGGTCACCGTGTATGCCGTCCGGAGGGGGTCGTGGTTGTCGGCGACCATGAGCGGAAGGTTGAGCCGGTCGGCCACCTCCTGCGGCATCGGGGCGCAGATGTAGCCGGAGGTGTGACGGATCGTCCAGGCCATCCACTCGGTGGTGAGGGTCTCGGCGGCCAGGATGACATCGCCCTCGTTCTCACGGTCCTCGTTGTCGGCCACGAGGACCGGCCGACCGGTACGGAGCGCCGCCAGGGCCTCCTCGATCGTGGCCAGCGCGCTCATGCCCCCACCTCCGGCAGCCGTCGCCTCGGGTGTGATGTCGTACCGGGTCGCTCCGGTGGCGTGGTGAAGGCGGTCACGCGGGCTCCTCGATGGTCGGGGCGAGGAGCCGCTCGACGTACTTCGCGAGCACGTCGACCTCGAGGTTGACCGGGTCACCGACACCCTTGTGTCCCAGCGTCGTCAGCTCCAGGGTCGTGGGGATCAGCGAGACGGTGAAGGCGTCCGCCTCGACCGAGGCGACGGTCAGGCTGACGCCGTCGACGGTGATCGAGCCCTTCTCGACGACATAGCGGGAGAGCTGGTGCGGCAGGCTGAGGCGGACCACCTCCCAGCGGTCGCCGGGTGTCCGTTCGATGATGGTCGCGGTGCCGTCGACGTGCCCCTGCACGATGTGGCCGCCGAACCTGCCCGACGCCGCCATGGCGCGCTCGAGGTTGACCGGGTCGCCGGCGGAGAGCGCGCCGAGGCTGGACCGGCGCAGGGTCTCGGCCATGACGTCGACGGTGAACCTGCTCCCGTCGTGCTCGACGACGGTGAGACAGACCCCGTTGACGGCGATCGACGCGCCGCGCACGGCATCGGAGGTGACCAGTGGCCCTTCGACGCTGAGCCGGGCCGAGTCCTGGCCGGCCTCGAGCGCGACGACCCGGCCGAGCTCCTCGACGATTCCGGTGAACATCAGACGGTCTCCTTCATGGATGCGGTGATCCGCACATCGGTGCCGATCACGGTGACGTCGGTGGGGTCCAGCCGCAGGGCGTCTGCGATGGTCCCGATGCCGAGGTCGCCCAGTGCGGGGCGGCCCCGACCGAGGAGGACCGGGGCGAGGTAGGCCACGACCTCGTCGACCAGGCCGGCGGACACGAAGGCGGCGGCCACCGTCGAGCCGCCCTCGAGCCACACGTGATGGACCTCGGCGCGGGCCAGGTCTGCGAGGACCGCCCGAGGGTCCCGCGTGCGCAGGTGCCACGTGGGGGCGGCGTCGTCGAGGACGCTGGCATCGGCCGGGAGGTCCCGCCGGCCCATGACGACCCGGATCGGCTGGGCGTCGTGGAGCGAGCCGTCGGGCCGGCGCGCGGTGAGCCGGGGGTCGTCGACGAGCGCGGTGCCGGTGCCGATGACGACCGCCCCGCAGCGGGAGCGCTGCTCGTGGACGTCGCGGCGGGAGGCTTCGCCGGTGATCCAACGGCTCGTGCCGTCGGCGGCGGAGCTGCGCCCGTCCAGGGTTGCCGCGAACTTCCAGGTGACCCAGGGGCGGCCGGTGGTGACGAGGTGGGTCCAGGTCCGGTTGAGGGCGCTCGCCTCCTCGGCCAGCAGGCCCGCCTCGACACGCACTCCGTGCCCGCGGAGCCAGTCGCCGCCGCCCGCCGCGCGGGGGTTGGGATCGGTCTGGGCGTGGACGACGCGGGTCACGCCCGCCGCGTGGAGGGCACCGGTGCACGGCCCGGTCCGCCCCGTATGGCAGCACGGCTCGAGGGTGACGTAGGCGGTCGCCCCCTGCGTCCGCCCATCCGCCTGCGCCAGGGCGTCCGCCTCGGCGTGCGGGGTCCCCGCGCCCCGGTGGAACCCCTCGCCCACGACCGAGCCGTCCGGGGCGACGATGACGCAGCCGACCCGGGGGTTGGCGTCGGCCCGGGGGCTGCGCTCAGCCAGGACGAGGGCGCGACGCATCATCGCGGTGTCGCTGCTCAGGTCCGGCGCTGACATGTCCTGCCCTCGTGCTCGAGACGGTGACGCCGAGCTCCGGGACACGTGCAGGACCGGGCGATGGGGTCGACGACGCCGACCACCGGGGCCGCCATGGTCCCGCTGTCACGTGCTGCCTACCATCCGGACTTTCACCGTCGGTCCTGGAGTTACACCAGGTCAACCGGCCGCTGGCTGCGGCCGGGTCGCGGACTGTCACCGCCGGTTCGGAGTTGCACCGACCCCGGAGCACGTGCCGCCGATTATGCCTCATGGCGGCGGGTCGCCTGGACCCGCCCTGGGTCATCGTGCTCTTCCCGAGTCCGCCTCGGCCTACCCCGGCCCTGGCCGAGAGGGACCCCCCTCGGTCCGATGGGCCGCTCGTGCCGCGCCCGCGAGCCCGGCGCATCCCGCCGGGGCGGCCCGTCGGCCGTGGCAGCGGGCCCGACCCCTCACCAGAGCCGGACGGCCGGTGACGTGCCGAGAACGCCGCCGGACGCGTCGAGAGCCCGGACAGCGACGTAGGGGCCGGCCGAGGAGACGTGGAACGCGGTCTCGAAGCCGTCCCGAGGGGCCGAGCCCACCGTGGCGAGCACCCAGCGAGACGGACCGGCCAGCGCCACCCAGGTGGCCACCTCCGTGGCACCGTTCCACCCTCGGTCGGCGCGTGCTGCCGCGGCCGGTTGGTCCGTCGGCCGCCCGGTCCAGGGCATGAGGAAGGCCCGGTAGCTGCCGTCCTGCTCGGGCAGGCGCCCATCGACCAGCAGGCGCCCGTCGGCGGCGAAGTACGAGTAGTGCGGTGCCGTTCCCCAGCCGACGAACATCCCACCCCCGGCGAGCTGCTGGGCGTTGCCCATCGCCTTGGCCAGGAGGTGGTCGGGGTGGGTGACCTCCTGGACGAGGGTGGCCCGCATCCTGACGACGTCGAGGTCGATGACGATCGCCCGCGACCGGGGCTCTCGCTGTGGGGCGGCTCCATCGTCGAACACCGACAGCGCCGCCGCACCGAGGGGCTGCGCGTCGTGCTGCCAGTGGAACCGCGTGCCGGGCCCCATGTCGAAGCTGCTCCGCCGTCCGCCGAGCCTCCAGCGCACCTCGCCGGTGCGACGGCTCACCTTGTAGACGGCGCAGGTATGCCGCGCCGAGACGAGCAGGTCACCGTCCGGGGCCACCGCCACCGAGTTGATGTGGAAGTAGTCGAACGGGTCCTTCGCGGTCCCGCCGCTCAGGTCGGCGTAGGTGTCGGTCACCGGCACGTGGTCGAGGCTGGACCACTCGAAGAGCACCTCGCCCGTCTCCACGTCGACCTCCTGCGCCACACCGGAGAACACGGCGCCGTCCGTGGGGCCCCCCAGCGCGGCCAGGTCGGCGGGCACCGGCGCGAACCCCGTGACCAGGGCCGTGCCCGCCGGGGTGAGGCGGAACTCGTGCGCGTCCGTGGGGACCCCGTGACCGGCCAGCACCGTGTCGGTCCGGCGATAGGACGTGTCCGCGATGACGGCCACGCCGGCACCGTGGCCCTGGGTGAGCCTCCCCTCCCACCAGGTGAGCACCGGCGCGCCGCGGTAGGTCTGGGCTCGCAGGTTCGTCATGTTGCTGCCCGGGCGTACGGGGAGGAACCAGACGAGGTCCCCGGCCGGGTCGAGGATCATCGCGCCGCCCTGTCCTGGACCGTCGGGGGACGGGGATAGGAACACGCGGGCGTCCGCGGCGGAGCGATCCCCCGTGGCCCGGCGGTCGTCGACGACCACCCTCGGTGGGGTGAGGTCGGGTCGGGTCGGGAGACGAACCGCTGCGCGTCGGCTCCGCGATCCACCACCGCTGCCGGGCCGGCCGGACCAGGCCCGGCCTGCCCGACCAGTCCGGCGCTCGCGTGGCCTCCCGCCGCCGCGCCCGCCAGCCCGAGGGCCTGACGACGGGTCCACTGACGGTCGTCCATGCCATTACCTTGCCCGCGACGGGGGCTCTTCGTCACGTCCCGGACGCACATCCGGATGGGACGGCCCGCTACCCGGGACGTGCGGTCCGAGGGCTGCCGCGGTCGGCGGGGGCTCGATCAGTGGGCGTGGCGGCCGACGAGCTCGCGCAGGTGGTCGACGGCTCCGGCGGCATCCTGCGGCCCGAAGACGGCGGAGCCTGCGACGAAGACGTCGGCACCGGCCTCGGCGCACTGCTCGATCGTGTCGGCCGAGACGCCACCGTCGACCTGGACCCAGATCTCCCCACCGTGCCGAAGCACAGCCTCGCGGACCTCGCGGACCTTGGGCATCTGGTCGGTCATGAAGGACTGGCCACCGAAGCCCGGCTCGACGGTCATGACCAGCACCATGTCCACCTCGTCGAGGAGCTCGGCGTAGGGGGCGAACGGCGTCCTCGGCTTGAGCGCGAAGGCGGCCCGGGCACCCTGGGCCCTGATGTCCCGGGCGATCCGCACCGGGTCGCCGGCGGCCTCGATGTGGAAGGTCACCGACCCCGCCCCCGCCTCGGCATACGGCGGGGCCCACCGGTCGGGGTCCTCGATCATCAGGTGGCAGTCGATCGGGAGCGGGCTGACCTTGAGCAGGCTCTCGACGACCGGCAGCCCGAGGGTGAGGTTGGGGACGAAGTGGGCGTCCATGACGTCGACGTGCGCCCAGTCGGCGTCGCGCACGGACTCGAGCTCGGCCTGCAGGTTGGCGAAGTCCGCCGCGAGGATGCTGGGCGAGATCTGGAGCATCCTGCAACCCTAGCCACGGGCCGGGTGCTAGCGGACCATCCGAATCTCGTCGAGCTGAGGGAACCGCTCGTCGACGAAGGTCATACCGTCGGCCTCGAACCCGTTGCGCCGGTAGAACGCCACGGCCCGCTCGTTCCCGGACCAGACCCACGCCTCAGCGGGCTCGCCGGGCGCGAGGCAGCGCTCGAGCAGCCCCTGCCCGACTCCGCCCCCATACAGGGAGCGGTCGACACAGATCGACCACACCTCGTTCTGGCGCGCGGGCTCGACCCCCGGCTTGTCCCGCGACGGGCCGCGCACGGCGAACCCGACGACCCGCTGCCCCTCGCGGGCGACGACCCGGAGCATCCGGCGCGGCGTCCGCTCCTGCAGGAGGCCGCGCCACCGGGCGACGGACCGACGCACCGTCCACTGGTCCCAGAACTCCCCGGGGAGGGTGCCGGCGTAGATGTCGACCCAGGCCAGATGGTGCAGCATCCCCACCCCTCGGGCGTCGCCGGCCGTCATCGGGGCCACCTCGACGCGCATCGCTCACCTCCTCCGCAGCAGGGCCAGGAACATCGCGTCCGTCCCGTGGACGTGTGGCCACAGCTGAACGTACGGCCCGTCGCCGAGGTCCGGGAGAGGCACGCCGTCCGGTCCCTCGAAGTGGGGACGAGCGTCGACGACCGCGACGTCGGGCCGGCGCTTGAGCACGTCCTCGACGACGAACCGGGTCTCGGCGAGGTGCGGGCTGCACGTCGCGTAGCCCACGACGCCCCCCGGAGCGACGGCGTCCAGGGCCGACACGAGGAGGGCACGCTGCAGCGGCCCGAGCGCGGCGAGGTCCTGTGGGCTGCGCCGCCACCGTGCCTCCGGCCGACGCCGCAGGGCTCCCAGACCGGTGCAGGGCGCGTCGACGAGCACCCGTGCGTATGCCGCGGGCTCGGCCTCGCCGACCTCCCGGCCGTCCGCGGTGCGCACCTCGAGCCCCCGGCCGGCCTGCGCGGCATATGCGCCGAGCGCCACCAACGTCGAGCGGACGAGGTCGGCACGGTGGGGGCTGGCCTCGACGGCGACCACGTCGGCACCGGCGGCGACGGCGAGGCCGCCGAGGACTCCCGCCTTGCCGCCCGGTCCGGCGCACAGGTCGAGCCAGCGCGCCGGCACGCCGGGGGCCACGTCGACGGCGGCAAGGGCCAGCGCGAGCAGCTGGGAGCCCTCGTCCTGGACGGCCGCCCGCCCGTCGCGGACCGCCGCGATCCGCCCGGGGTCGCCGAAACGCAGCACCGCCCCGATCGGCGAGGTCATGCTCGGCTCGACGTCGGCCTGCGCAGCGAGGTCGGCGACGGTGGCCAGGCCCGGGCGCGCGACGAGACTCACCCGTGGGGCCTCGTTGTCGACCCTCAGCAGCGCCTCCAGCTCGGCGCCGACCGTCGCGGCGGTGGCCCGGCCATGGCCGATCAGCGCCCCGCGCAGCGCCTTGACGACCCACTCGGGATGAGAGTGCCGCACCGCCAGGGCCGCAAGCCCCCCGTCGGCCGGGGCCACGGTGTCGAGCCACTCCTCGAGGGTGCGCTCCCCCACCCGGCGCAGCACGGCGTTGACGAAGCCGGCAGCCCCGGTGCCGGCCACCGAGCGGGCCAGGGCCACGCTCTGGTCGGCGGCGGCGTGCGCAGGGACCCTCATCCCGAGGATCTGGTGGGCGCCGAGCCGCAGGACGTCGAGGACCTGAGGGTCGATGGAGGAGGTGGGGCGCGCGGCCGCGGACGTGACGACCGCGTCGTAGCGGCCCTGGAGGCGGACGGTCCCGAACGCGAGCTCCGTGGCGAACGCAGCGTCGCGCCCCTCCAGCCGGCGACGGTGCAGGATGCGCGGCATCTCGAGGTTGGCGTACGCCCCGTCGGCCACCGCCCGCAGGAGGGTGTAGGCGGCGAAACGGGTCGGCTCGGCGCGGCGGTTGCGGTCCGCGGGCCGCGTGGCGGAACGCTTCCGGGGCGGCCGGCCGGGGTGCTGGCTCACCCGCCGAACCCTTCGTCGTCCCCGATCCGGACCCCGCGCGCCCAGTCCGCGGCGGGCATCGGCCGCTTCCCGGTGGGCCGCACCTCACCCAGCTCCACCGGGCGGGTCGCCGTGCCGACGAGCACCGCGTGCTTGCCCGGCACGACGCGGCCGGGAGGAAGGACCTCGACCGGACCGGACGGCATCCGAACCGGGCCGATCTTGACCCGCTCGCCACGGAAGGTGGTCCACGCCCCCGGGTTCGGAGTGCAGCCCCGCACGTGCCGGTCGACCGCGAACGCGGGTGCCGTCCAGGTCACCTCGGCCTCCTCGGGAGTGAGCTTCGGGGCGTAGCTCACGTCGTCCGGCGACTGTGGGACCGGTGTGAGGGTGCCGTCGGCGATCCCGTCCATCGTCGCGACGAGCAGGTCCGCACCGGCCCCGGCCAGGCGGGCGAGGAGGCTGCCGGCCGTGTCGTCGGGGCGGACCACCTCGGTCATCATCCCGAAGATGGGTCCGGTGTCCATCCCGGCCTCGAGGAGGAACGTCGAGGCCCCGGTGACCTCGTCGCCGGCCATCAGGGCCCGTTGGACCGGAGCGGCGCCCCGCCAGGCCGGAAGGAGCGAGAAGTGGAGGTTGACCCAGCCGTGCGCCGGGATGTCGAGGACCTCCTGCGGCAGCAGCGCGCCGTAGGCGACGACCGCGCAGACGTCCGGGCCGATGGCCCGCAGCTGGTCCTGGAACGCCTCGTCCCGGGCACCGGCCGGCGTGAGGACCGGTATGCCGTGCGCGAGCGCAGCCTCCTTGACCGGCGACGGTGCGAGGGTGCGGCCCCGGCCGGCCCGGGCGTCGGGCCGGGTGACGACGGCGAGCACCTGGTGCGCGGAGGCGACGAGGCCCTCCAGGGCGGGTACGGCCGTATCGGGGGTTCCGGCGAAGACGATGCGCATGGTGGGTGTCTGCCGCCTCAGTCGTCTCGGTCGCCTCGGCCGCTCAGCGGCCGGTACCGAAGGTCGGGTGCGGGCTGGCCTTGACCCGCGGAGCCGGCTGGCCCGACCACTCCGCCTGTCGGATCACCCGCATCGCGGCGCGTCGCTGCTCGGGGTCGAGCCGGTCGATGAACAGGATGCCGTCGAGGTGGTCGGCCTCGTGCTGGACGGCGCGGGCGAGCAGGTGGGTGCCCTCGACCGTCACGGGTTCGCCGAACTCGTTGAGCCCGCGGGCGACGACGTCGACCCGGCGGGGGGTGTCGAAGGACAGTCCGGGGAACGACAGGCACCCCTCCGGGCCGGTCTCCTCCTCCTCGCCGAGGCCGAGCACGGGGTTCACGAGGTGCCCGACGAGGTCGTCCACGTGGTAGGTGAAGACCCTCAGGCCCACGCCGAGCTGGGGGGCGGCGAGGCCGGCGCCGGCCGCCTCGAGCATCGTGTCGGTGAGGTCGCTCACCAGGCGACGGAGCTCCCTGTCGAAGTCGGTCACCGGCTCGGCCGGAGTGCGCAGGATGGGGTCACCGAAGAGACGGATGGGCTGGACGGGCACGTGCGTGAGTGTATGCGGCCCGGTCAGCGGCGTGCTCCTCCTCAGATCCCCGGATCGGGCGGGTCGACCCGGACCGTGACCGCCTCCGGCTCCTTGCGCGCGCTGCGGACGGCCTTCATCGCCGCCAGTGCCGAGGCCAGCCCCGGTGCGGCGCCGAGCGGGCCGCGCAACAGCAGTCGGGCGGTGTCGTCCCCGACCGGGAGAGGTCCGAGCACCTCGATGTCGGGGCCGATCGCGGCGGCGGCGACCGCGGCGGTCACGGCCGACCGGGCACCGGTGACCGAGGCCATCGCCACGGTCGGTGGCAGACGCAGCTGGCGCCGCTCGTCGACCTCGCGCTCGGCGAACCACACCGGGTCCCAGCGCACGAGCGCCTCCACCGCGGGGATCGTGGCGTGCACCGGCGCCCCGGCGAGCACGACGACGCCGCCGGCGTCGGCGCCTCGCACCAGGGCGGCGGCGCCGAGCCACCGCCGCAGGGCCTCCTCCCCGGCGGTGAGCACCGGCCGGTCGAGCAGTGCCCAGGCGTCGAGGAGCAGGGCCGCGGCATACCCGCCCTCGGCCACCGGCTCGGCACCCGGCGTCGCGATGACGAGGCGCGGCGAGCCCGGGACGGTGTCGAGGACGGCCCCACTCCCCGAGGTCTGCACCGGGACCCCGGGGAAGGCCCGCCCGAGCTCCTCGGCCGTCCGGCGTGCCCCGACGACCGAGGAGCGCAGGCGGTGGCCGCCGCAGGCGGGGCAGGTGAAGCCGCCGGGGTCGCGCCCGCACCACCGGCACGACGGCGCCGTGTCGGGGCGGGACAGGGCCAGTGGCCCACCGCAGTGGGGGCAGCGCGCGGGCCGGCGGCACTCCTGGCAGGACAGCGAGGGCAGGTAGCCGCGGCGTGGCACCTGGACGAGCACCGGCCCGGATGCCAACGCCGCCTTCGCCGCCCGCCACGCGGCCGACGGCAGGTGGGCCAGGGCGGCGGCGGGGTCGCGCTCGGCCTCGCCGCCCTCGCCTGCCACCCGGACCCGTGGTGCCGCCCGGCGCAGGTCGGCCCGGGGTGCCTCGATGGGCCTGAGCTGAGCCTCGGCAACCAGCTGCTGGACCCGGGCTGAGCGCCCGAACCCGGCCGCCAGGACGGCCGCACCCTCCACCTCGGCCCGGGCCAGGAGGATCTCGCGGACGTGGGGGTACGGCGCCCGCGGCTCCTCGTGGAGGTCGTCGCCGTCGTCCCACCAGGCGACCAGCCCCAGGTCCCGGACGGGGGCCAGGGCCGCCGCCCGGGTCCCGACGACGACGTCGACGTGGCCCCGCAGGACCTTGAGGTATGCCGTGTAGCGGGCCTGCGGCCCCTGGTCGGCGGTGAGGCGGACGTGATGTCCCGGCCCGAGCACGTCGGTCAGGGCGACGTCGAGCCGCGCGACGTCGCGGTGGTCGGGCACGATGAGCAGCGCGCCCCGGCCACCGGAGCGCGCGGCGGAGGCCGCCTCGGCCAGCAGCCGGGGCCAGTCGGCGGCGGGGTGGGTTGACGGGACCGCGGTCAAGGCGGCCGCCGGCCGCTGCCCGCCCGCCACCCGAGCCAGGAACGGCCCGCCGGCGGGGTAGGGCGCCCACGCGCTGCCGGTCGCCGGGTCGCGCAGGGCGGGCGGCGGCGCCGCGGCCCCGAGCGGCTCGGTCGGGAGGGCCTTCTCGGCGGCGGCATGCCGCGGCGGCACGGCGAGGCGCAGGACGTCACCCAGGGTCCCGGCATACCGCGTCGCCACCGCGCGCGCAGCGGCGAGGACGGACGGGGTGAGCACCGGCTCGGCCGAGACGACCCGGCGCAGCGGGGCCAGCCGGCCCTCGTGCTCGGCGGCGGCGCGGCGCTCGATGACGAACCCGTCGAGGTCCTGACCCGCGAAGCGCACCTTGACGCGCACGCCATGCCGGGCCGTGTCCTCGAGCGAGGCCGGGACGGCGTACTCGAAGGGCCGGTCGAGGTGAGCCAGGCCGGTGTCGACCTGGACCAGGGCCACCGGGTCGTGCTCGGCGAGCGGTGCGGCCGCCGTGGCGGAACGGCGGCGGCGGGGGCCGGGCGGGCGGATCAGGGCGAGCTGCTCGGGGTCGTGGAGGGAGTCGTGCGAGGACTCGAGGGCCGACCCACCGGCCTCCGCCTGCCTACGCCCGTCCCGCTCACCCACGAGTCGAACCTAGCCGAGCCGGCCGACGAGCCATCGGGCCTCTGCGGCGCCTGTGGACAACCGGACCATCGTGACGCTCCGCTGTCACACCCTTGTGCTAGGGCGGGGAAGTGGTGAATCCAGTTGTCGCACAACCGAATTCATCGCCCATGGTCTTGACGCCCCTCTCGAACATATGTACGATTTGACCATGGGAACGCCCCTCGTCGCCGCCACCACCGTCCCGGTGCGTGAACCCGTCGTGCCTGGTGGCCCCGGCGTCTCCCCCTCCCGGCCCGGAGGCGGCCACCCCGTCCCGGCCCGGCGCGGCCTCGCCCCCGCCGCCCCCCTCCCCCGGGCGGGCTGGAGCGGTACCGAGCTCGGGCTCAGCGCCCGCCTGGTCGCGCTGGCCACCGCCGCCGACGCCCTGCACGGCCTCGCCGAGCGGCTCGACCAGGCCGGCGACGGCGACCTGGCCGGCATCCTCACCCTCCTGGACACCGTGGCTGCCCGCGCCGCTGCGGGGCGGGTGGCCGTGACGTCCGAGGCCGTCCGCAGAGGCGTCGTGGCGGGGTCCCAGTCCCGCAACACCACCGGCTGGGTGCGCGAGCACGCCCCGTCCCAACGCGGCCAGGGGGCCGGCACGACGGCCAGAGTGGCCGAGGTCATCGGCACACCAGGGCGGGAGCAGGTCCGGGCGGCGGTGCTGGAGGGTGCCGTGCCGCCTGCCGTCGCGCTGACGGTGGTCGGCGAGTTCGACCGGCTGGCGCCGCGGCTGACCGACGAGGCGTCGCCGACCGTGCTCGGCGGGATGCTCCAGGTGGCGGCCGCCGAGGGCTCGCGAGGGGTCGCCGCCGTCGCTCCCGAGCTGGTGCGCCGGTTCGGCCGCCCCGGCGATCTCCAGGCCGAGCAGGACGCCCTGGCCTCGCGGGTCGCCCTGAGCAGGCCGGCCCCCGACGGCCGCGGCACGGTGCGCTACGAGCTGACGGCCGACGCGATCACCCGGGCCACGATCGAGGCGGCGATCGGCCCGCTGAGCGCCCCCTCTCCCGGCGCCGACGGCTCCCCCGACCCGCGGACCAGTGAGCAGCGGCGCGGCCAGGCCCTCGCCGAGGTATGCCGCCGCGTCACCGCCGCGGCCCGTGCGGCCCGCGATGCCACGTCACCCGTGCGCCCGGGCACCGCCGACGGGCCGACCGGCCCGGTCCCCGGCCCGGTCCCCGGTTCGGCGGCGGTCAAGGCCACGATCTTCCTCACCATGAGCCTCGAGGACCTGAAGGATCGCACCGGCGCCGCCGAGACGGTGGGGTCGCTCGACTCCGGGACCCTCATCGCGCCCGAGACGGCTCGTCGGATCGCCTGCGACGCGGCGGTCGTGCCGGTCGTGCTCGGCAGCCACAGCGAGGTGCTCGACATGGGCCACCGGGCCCGCCTCTTCACGCCCGGCCAGACGCGCGCCCTCTGGTTGCGCGATGGACGGTGCACCTTCTCCGGATGCGACGCACCCGCGTTCTGGTGCGACGCGCATCACCTCGTGCATTGGGCCGACGGTGGTCCCACGTCCGTTGCGAACGCCGCCCTCCTGTGCGGTCGCCACCACTCTGTCGTCCATCGCGACCGGTTGCTCGGCCGGGTCGCCGATACGGGTGGGGTCGAGTGGGATCTCTCCCCGGGCAGCTACGACCTGTGGCTGGTCGGGCACCGCCCCAGAGGCGACCAGACTGCCGCCGTCGCCGTCCCTGAACGAGCAGCGACCGGGCCACCCCGACCATCCTGACCACGCCGATCACCCACCACGGCGCGCCGTGGCCGGGCCACCCTGACCACCCCGATCACCCACCACCGCGAGCGGCGACCGGGCCACCCCGATCACCGCGATCACCCACCACGGCGCGCCGCGGCCGGGCCACTCTGACCACCCCGATCACCGCGATCACCCACCACCGCGAGCGGCGACCGGGCCACCCCGACCAACCTGACCACGCCGATCACCCACCACGGCGCGCCGCGGCCGGGCCACTGGCGCGCGGCGATGCTGGGCCCTCCGGCGGACCGACGGGAGTGCGCCTCAGCGGTCGCAAGGGCCAGTGCGCGGTGAGGCAGGAGGGACCCATCCGTCCTCGCCGTCCGGACCGCCCGTGACGGCGGGCGACGCGACCCGGCTCAGCCGTGGACGGCGCGCTTGAGCTCCTCGACGCGGTCGGTGCGCTCCCAGGTGAACGCCCCGGCCTCGGCCACCCGGCCGAAGTGGCCGTAGGCGGCCGTCACCGCGTAGATGGGCCGCAGCAGGTCGAGCTGGTCGAGGATGGCGGCCGGCCGCAGGTCGAACACCGCGGTGATCGCCGCCTGGATCTTGTCGGCAGGGACGGTCTCGGTGCCGAACGTCTCGACATACAGCCCGACGGGCTGAGCCTTGCCGATCGCGTAGGCGACCTGGACCTCGCACCGGCGAGCCAGGCCCGCGGCCACGACGTTCTTGGCCACCCACCGGGTCGCGTAGGCGGCCGAGCGGTCGACCTTGGAGGGGTCCTTGCCCGAGAAGGCGCCGCCGCCGTGGCGGGCCATCCCGCCGTAGGTGTCGACGATGATCTTGCGACCGGTGAGCCCGGCGTCGCCCATCGGACCGCCGACGGCGAACTTGCCCGTGGGGTTGACGAGCGTGCGGTGGCTCGAGGTGTCCAGGACGATCCCGGTGGCAGCGAGGTCGGCGAGGACCGGGGCGATGACGTGCTGTTCGACGTCGGGGGTGAGCATCCCGTCGAGCGAGATGTCCTCGGCGTGCTGGGACGAGACGACGACCGTGTCGAGCGCGACCGCGAGGTTGCCCTCGTAGGCGATGGTGACCTGCGTCTTGCCGTCCGGGCGCAGGTACGGCAGCTCACCGGACTTGCGGACCGCCGTCAGGCGCTCGGCGAGCCGGTGGGCGAGCTGGATCGGCAACGGCATGAGCTCAGCGGTGTCGTCACACGCGTAGCCGAACATCAGCCCCTGGTCACCGGCACCCTGCTTGTCGAGAGGGTCGACCCCACCGGTGCGGGACTCGTATGCCGTGTCGACACCCTGGGCGATGTCGGGGCTCTGCTGGCCGATGGACACCTCGACGCCGCAGGACGCCCCGTCGAACCCCTTCGTGGACGAGTCGTATCCGATCCGCAGGACGGTGTCGCGCACGATGCGTGGAATCTCGACGTACGCCTCGCTGGTGACCTCACCGGCCACGTGGACCAGCCCCGTCGTCACCATCGTCTCGACGGCAACGCGGCTGCGCGGGTCCTGCTCGAGCAGGGCGTCGAGGATGGCGTCGGAGATCTGGTCGCAGATCTTGTCGGGGTGACCCTCGGTCACTGACTCTGAGGTAAACAGGCGAACGCCCACCGGAGCTCCTTGTCGCAGGGAATCGGCGCACAATCTACCGTCCGCGCGCCGCGCACCGATATCCGAGTCCGTTCGCGCCGCTGGGCCTCGGTGAATCGGGCCCGGAGCACGGCCTGCAGCACCCCGTCGAGTCTGCGATCATGGCCGGGTGAATCTCGATCTCGGTCAGGTGGCGCCGACCGAGGAGGTGACTGGTACCACCGAGTCCTCTGCCCCGCCACCGCCCACCGCGCGCCGAGCCGACGACCGTCCCGGATCCCGGGACCGAGGCCCTGACGCTGCTCGCGCGCGCCCAGGCGCTCGCCGACCAGCTCCGCGGGGAGGCGCACGCCGAAGCGGCCTCCGCTCGGGATGAGGCCGCCCGGGTCCGCGACGAGACGGCGCGTGCCGCCATGGAGCTGCGCGAGATCCAGCACCAGCTCGCCACCCTGCGGGCCGAGGCCGACCGCCGTCTGGCCGACTCCCGCGAGGAGGCCCAGACGATCCTCGCGGACGCCGCAGACCAGGCCGCGCTCCTACGGGCCCGGGCGAGCAAGGCAAGCGACGAGGCCCTCGCCGCCGCGGGTGAGGAGGCCGAGGCCCGCCTCGATGATGCTCGGGCCAGCGCCACCGACCTCATCGAGACCGCGCAACGCGAGCACGACACGGTGCTCACCCGGATCGCCGAACAGGAGAGCGCACGCCTGCACGAGCTCGACCAGCACCGCGACCGGGTGCACACCGAGCTGGAGCAGCTGCGCCATACCACCCACGCCGAGACCAGCCGGGCGCGCGAGGAGGCCGAGCAGGCGGCCACCGCCCACCTTGCCCAGGCCCACGAGGAGGCCGCCCGCCGGCTGGCTGAGGTCGCCGCCCACGAGCTGTCCTCGGAGGAGGTCCGCGCCGAGGTCGAGAGGGCGGCGCGGGAGCAGGCGGACTCGCTCACCTCGCAGGCCAAGGCCGACGCCGACTCGGTCCTGGAGTCGGCCAACGCCCATCTCGCCTGGGCGCAGCGGACCGTCCGCGCGATCATCGAGAACGCCGAGACCGAGACCCGGGCGCGCGAGCGCCAGCACCACCAGGACCTGCTCACCCGGATGCACCAGCACCGTGAGCGCGCCCAGACCCTGCTCGCCGGGGCCACGGCCAAGAGCAAGGACCGCGTCGCCGAGGCGGAGGCCGAGGCAAACCGGCTGCGCTCGCAGTCGACCGCTGTGCTGAGTGCCGCCGAGGCCGACGCTGCGCGGACCAAGGAGTCCGCCCGCCGGGAGGCCGACCAGCTGCTCGAGGCTGCGCGAGCGCAGGCGGCGGAGGCCGAGGAACGGGCCCAGCGCCGGCTGAACGACGCCGAGGCCGGGGCCCGGCTCGTCCGCGAGCGTGCCGCTGAGGACGTCGAGCGCTTCCAGCTCGAGGCACACGAGGCGCACCGAGCCGCCCGAGCCGAGATCGTCCGCGCCTCGGAGGATGCGCGGACCCACACGGAACGGCTCCGCAACGAGGCCCGGGCGGCCGTCGAGCGGGCGCGCGACGAGGTCAACACCCTCGCCGCCCGCCGCGACGACATCAACCGCCAGCTCGGGAGGCTGTCGGGGGTCATCGAGGCCCTCTCCGTGCCCGAGCGTCCCGCGGCCGAACAGGCCCCGGGGGTCGACGACCCGGCTCCGAACGACGCGAGACCACCTGCCACACCTGCCACACCTCCCCCAGTCGACCAGGCGCCCCCCGACCACGACCACACCCCCGACCAGGAGCCACAATGAGCCAGACCCCCGAGTTCAACACCGTCTTCCGTGGCTACGACCCGCTGCAGGTGGACCAGCACCTCCAAGGGCTGAGCCAGAGCGTCCAGGCGGCCCACGACGAGGCGGCCCGCCTGTCCGTGGAGCTGACCAAGCTCAGCCAGGCACACGAGGCCGCCCAGCAGGAGATCGCGAAGCATCAGTCGACGGTCGCGTCGCTGCAGGACCAGCAGCGCAAGGTCTCGGCACCCACGTACGCCGAGCTCGGCGAGCGGATCGGGTCGATGCTCGGCCTCGCCGATGAGGAGGCCGGGGCCATCCGCCAGGGCGCCACAGCCGAGGCCGAGCAGGCCCTGGCGAAGGCCACCACCGAGGCGAAGGCGGTTCGGGACGCCGCCGACCTCTACGCCTCCGAGGTGCGCTCCAAGGCCGACGTCGACGCGTCGTCGACCCTCGAGAAGGCACGCCTGGAAGCCGACTCGATCCTCGACGACGCGGGGCGTGAGGCCGCGGCCCGCCGCGAGGAGGCCGAGGCCTACTACGAGAACCAGCGCGCCAGGGCCGCTGCCGCTGCCGCCGACTTCGAGGCCACGTTGGGCTCGCGCCGCGACAAGGCCGCCGCGGAGTTCACCGCCCAGATGGCGGTCCACGACGCGGCGCTGACCGACGCGCAGGAACGGGCCGCCCGCCTGGCCAAGGAGGCCGAGGACCACCACGCCTCGCGGGTGAGTGAGTCTGACGCGCTGCTCGAGAGGTCGCGCTCCGAGGCGACCGCACTCGTCGACAGCGCCCGCGAGCACGCCGACCGGATCCGCCGCGACAGCGAGCGCGAGCTGGCCGCCGCCACGGCCCGCCGCGACAGCATCACGGCCCAGCTGAGCAACGTCCGCAACATGCTCGCCACCCTTGGTGGCGGGAGCGCGGTGCTGGCCGAGGACGTCGCCGTCGAGTCGGCACCCGCCGAGGACGAGACGGGCCACGAGACGGGCGACGAGAGCGACGAGGCAGCCGTCGAGGACGCAGCCGTCGAGGACGAGACGGGCCACGAGACGGGCGACGAGAGCGACGCGGCGCAGACCGACGAGGCAGCCGTCGAGGACGCGGCCGTCGAGGACGAGACGGGCGACGAGAGCGACGCGGCGCAGACCGACGAGGCAGCCGTCGAGGACGCAGCCGTCGAGGACGAGACGGGCGACGAGAGCGACGACGCAGCCGCCGAGGACGAGACGGGCGACGAGACGGGCGACGCAGCCGACGACGACGAGGCGGCGGCCAAGCCCGCGCCGAGCGGCGCCAAGCGGTGACCTGCTGATCCACCGCCCGAGCGTCCGGCGAGAGCCCTCGAGCACGGCCGAGCCGGTCCGGTCCAGCTGGACCGGACCGGCTCGGCCGTGCTGACCGACCGCCGTCAACGCGACCTCGCACCCGCTCCGGCCGCGCTCGTCCCCCGCAGAGGGTTCAGAACAACACGGCGACGGCGTCCCACACGGCCTGGGCCACAACGGCCTTGGGCGACGGCCCGACGTCGATGACCTCGCTGCTCCCCCGACGCAGCACATGCACCGTGCTCTGGTCCTGGCCGAACGTCACGCCGGGGCCGACCTCGTTGACGACGAGCAGGTCGCAGCCCTTGCGCTCGAGCTTGGCCCGCCCGTGGTCGAGCACCGACCCCGACCCGTCACCGGTCTCGGCGGCGAACCCGACGATCACCGGCCTGACGGCACTGCCCCGGTTCGCGACGAGCTCGGAGAGGATGTCGGGGTTGCGGACCAGCTCGATGTCCGGCGCGGAGGTGTCGGCGGACCCGTCCGCACCCGCCCGGTGCGTCTTCTTGATCTTGGCCGGGGCGTAGGCAGCGGGCCGGAAGTCGGCCACGGCTGCCGCCATGACGACGGCGTCCGCCTCGGTGGCGGCCGCCGCCACGGCGTCGCGCATCTCCAGCGCGGTCTCGACGGGCACGACGCGCACACCGTCGGGGGCCACGAGCGAGGCCGAGGTCACCAGGGTCACCTCGGCCCCCCGGGCGGCGGCGACGGCCGCCAGGGCGTACCCCTGCTTCCCGGAGGACCGGTTGCCGAGGTAGCGCACCGGGTCCAGTGGCTCACGGGTCCCCCCGGCCGACACGACGACTCGGCGGCCGGCGAGGTCGTGCCGCGGGGCCGTGGCCGGGGACGCATCCGCGCCTCCCCCCGAGGCGAGGTGGGCGAGCTCACGCTCGCACACGGCATACAGGTCCTCGGGCTCGGGGAGCCGGCCGGGGCCGGAGTCGGCGCCGGTGAGCCGACCCGAGGCCGGCGCGACGATGTGCACACCGCGCCCGGACAACGTCTCGACGTTGGCCTGGGTGGCCGGGTGCGCCCACATCTCCGTATGCATGGCCGGCGCCATGACGACCGGGCAGCGGGCGGTGAGCAGGAGGTTGGTCAGCAGGTCGTCGGCCAGGCCGTTCGCCGCCTTGGCGAGCAGGTCGGCCGTCGCCGGAGCGACGACGACGAGGTCGGCCTGCTGGCCCAGCCGCACGTGCGGGACGTCGTGGACGTCGGCCCAGACACCGGTGTGCACGGGCTTGCCGGACAGGGCCGACCAGGTGGCGGCCCCGACGAAGTGCAGGGCGGCCTCGGTGGGAACGACGGTGACGTCATGGCCCGCCTCGGTCAGCAGCCGAAGGAGCGAGCACGCCTTGTATGCCGCGATGCCGCCGGCGACACCGAGCACGACGCGCACGGGTCACTCCTCGATGGGCTCGGAGGTGAGCAGGCCCTCGTTGATCTCGCGCAGGGCGATCGACATGGGCTTCTCGTGGACCTCGGAGTCCACGAGCGGCCCGACGAACTCGAGCAGGCCCTCCTGCAGCTGGGCGTAGTAGGCGTTGATCTGCCGGGCCCGCTTCGCGGAGTACAGGACCAGGGCGTACTTGGAGTCGGCCTTCTGCAGCAGGTCGTCGATCGGCGGGTTGGTGATGCCGATGGGGTTGGCCTTGGTTCCGGACACGTGTGGTCGCTTTCGGTCGAGGAGGGTCTGCGGCGATGCTCGGGTCACGCGGGCACGCTCAGCGCCCACCGATCACATCAATGATACGAGTTCCTCGGCCGCATGCCGAACCTCGTCGTTGACGACGACGACGTCGAACTCCTCGGCGGCCGCCAGCTCGCGCCGGGCGGTGGCCAGCCGGGTCTGCCGTTCGTCCTCGGTCTCGGTCCCCCGCCCGACGAGCCGGCGGACCAGCTCGTCCCACGACGGTGGCGCGAGGAAGACGAGCAGCGCCTCCGGCATCGCCTCGCGCACCTGCCGGGCGCCCTGCAGGTCGATCTCGAGCAGCGCCCGGTGTCCGGCGGCGAGCGTCTGCTCCACCGGACGCCGCGGCGTGCCGTACTTGGCCCGGCCGTGGACGACCGCCCACTCGAGCATGTCCCCCGCCGCGACCATCGCGTCGAACTCCGCATCGGAGACGAAGTGGTAGTGGACACCGTCGATCTCGCCGGGACGCGGGGGGCGGGTCGTCGCCGACACCGACAGCCAGACGTCGGGGACGTGGTCACGGATGTATCCCGACACGGTCCCCTTGCCGACGGCGGTGGGACCCGCGAGGACGACGAGTCGGGACGGGGCGCTCACTCCGCGCTGAAGCGGGCGAGCAGCGCAGACACCTGGTTCTGGCCGAGGCCACGCACCCGTCGGCTCTCGGAGATGCCGATCTCCTCCATGATCTGCCGGGCACGCACCCGCCCGACGCCCGGCATCGACTCCAACAGGGCCGAGACCCGCATCTTGCCGATGACCTCGTCGACCCGTCCGGTCGCGATGACCTCGGCCAAGGAGCCCTGGGCGTACTTGAGGCGGTTCTTCACCGCGGCTCGTGCGCGCCGCGCGGCCGCGGCCTTCTCGAGTGCTGCTGCTCTCTGTTCCGCTGTGAGCGGCGGTAGTGCCACGTCTCTAACCCTCCGTTGAGACTGCCGACCATGCCGAATCGACGATCGGACATCACGGACTATATCGACCCGCGGGCCCGGCGGCGCTGCGAGAGACAGCGGCGCTGCCCACCCGAGTGACCCAGCACGTCTCGCACCACGGTGGGACCGGCCGCGCCCTCGGGTCAGGCCAGGAGGGAGCGCAGGCCGGCGGCCTCGCGACGCACCGCATCGCGCAGTGCCCCGGTGTCGGGACCGGTGGCGAGGAGGCCGCGGCTGCTGCTCGGGAGCACCTGCGCCAGAGCCGCTCCGAAGGTCGCGCGGACGCCCTCGGCGGTGCCCCCCTGTGCCCCGAGCCCCGGGGCGAGCACCGGAGCGCCCGCGGCGGCCAGGTCGATGCCGAGGTCGTGGACGGCCGACCCGACGGTCGCCCCGATGACCAGCCCGACGCTGCCGAGCTCCCCCGCTCGCGGGCGGGGGCGTTGTCGGCGGCCACCCCGTCGACGACGGTCGCCGCAACGCTGCGGCCGTCGCGGACGGCGTGCTGGACCGAGGGACCTTCCGGGTTGGAGGTGAGCGCGAGGACGAACACGCCCCGGCCGGTCTGCAGCGCCAGGTCGACGGCCGGGCGCAGTGACCCGTAGCCGAGGTAGGGGCTGACGGTGAGGGCGTCCGCGGGGCTGGGCGCGTCCTTGCCGAGGAAGGCCTCGGCGTAGGCGTCCATCGTGGTACCGACGTCGCCACGCTTGGCGTCGAGGATCGTCAGCGTGCCCGCAGCGCGCAGCTCGTCGACGACCCGCTCGAGCAGCGCGACCCCGGCCGCCCCGAACACCTCGAAGAACGCGGACTGAGGCTTGACCGCGGCCACCGTGCCGGCGAACGCCTCGACGCAGGTCAGCGCGAAGCGCTCCACGCCCGCCAGGTCGTAGGTGAGACCCCAGGACTCGACGAGCCCGCGGTGCGGGTCGATGCCCGCACACAGCGGCCCGTGCGCGTCCATCGCCGCCCGCAGCCGGACGCCGAACGGCCGCACCGCCGTCTCGCCGGTCCCCCTGCCGGGAACCGAGTCGGTGATCTCCGCGCCGCTCATGGCAGCACCATCCTCTCGTGGGCGATGCCGACGACCTCGGTGAACCGGGCGAACCCCTGGGCGGTGAGGAGTGCGGCCAGCTCGTCGCGCACCCGCAGCGGGGCGTGCGGGTCGTTGAAGGTCGCCGTCCCGACCTGGATGGCGCTCGCCCCGGCCGCCACCAGCTCGAGGGCGTCACGGCCGGTCCGGACCCCCCCGACCCCGATGATCGGGGCGGAGGGGAGCGCCCCGGCGCGCATCGCCGCCGCGACCTGCCAGATCGCGCGGACGGCCACCGGTCGGATCGCCGGACCGGACAGCCCGCCGGTCAGGCCGCCGAGGTGCGGGCGCAGCCGGTCGGTGTCGATGACCATGCCGAGCAGGGTGTTGATCATCGTCAGCCCGTCGGCGCCCGCTCCGAGCGCCGCTGCGGCGACGGAGACGATGTCGGTGACGTCGGGCGTGAGCTTGGCGAAGACGGGGAGCCGCTGCGGCAGCACGCCCCGGACCAGGCCGACCACCTCGGCCGACGAGGCCGGGTCGCAGGCGAAGACCAGCCCACGGTTGGCGACGTTGGGGCAGGAGATGTTGACCTCGACGGCCACGACGGCCTCGGAGGCGGAGCTCTCGGCCAGGGCCGCGGCCACGGCAGCGAACTCCTCGGCCGTGTTCCCGGCGATCGACACGACGACGCGGGCGCCGACCGACCTCAGCCAGCCGAGGTCCTTCTCGACGAAGGCGGCGATGCCGGGGCCCTGGAGGCCGATGGAGTTGAGCATGCCCGACGGGGTCTCGGCCATCCTCGGCGTCCCGCGCCCCGAGCGGGCCTGCGCCATCACCGTCTTGGTGACGAACGCACCGAGCTCGGTGATGTCGAAGAAGCGGTGCAGCTCGCGGCCGTTGGCGGCGCAGCCCGAGGCGGTCATGACCGGGTTGGGCAGCCAGGCGCGGCCGAGCCGGACGGACTGGTCGATCGGCACCATCAGTGGCCGCCTCCCGACGGCGCGCCGACCGCGTCGGCAGGCACCCGGCATACCCCCTCGGCGAAGGCGTCCCAGCGGACCCGGTCGCCTCGGAACACCGGTCCCTCGACGCAGGAGCGGACCATCGAGGTCACGCCGTCGTCGCCCACCACCGGCATGACGCACGTCATGCAGACTCCGATTCCGCAGGCCATCGCCTCCTCGACCGCCACCTGGGCAACGGCGCCACCTGCCGTCGCGACCTCGGTGACGGCCCGCAGCATGGCCATCGGCCCGCAGGCATAGACGACGCCCGCCCGGGTGCGCGCCAGGATGTCCGGCAGCGGCTGCGAGACCCAGCCCTGCTGCCCGGCCGACCCGTCGTCGGTCGTCACCGTCAGCCCGTCGGCGCACCCCGCCGCCAGCTCGAGACCGAAGAGCCGCTCCGCCGACGCCGCGCCGAGGACCAGCTCGACGTGACAGCCCCGCCCCCTCAGGATGTCGGCAAGCCAGAACATCGGCGCCGACCCGTAGCCGCCCCCGACGAGGACGCAGGAGACCGGCTGGTCGGGCAGGGGGAACGGGTTCCCCAGCGGCCCGACGACGTCGACCAGGACCCCTGGGGCCAGCCCGGTGAGCCACACCGTGCCCGGTCCCTTGGCGGCCACGACGATCTCGACGGTGCCCCCCCGCTCACCGCCCGGGTCGGCCCGGTGGATCGAGAACGACCGGCGCAGCAGGTGGGCGGAGGTGTCGCCGCCCACGGCGAGCGCGACGAACTGCCCGGCGAGGGCCTGCTCCGCGACCGCGGGCGCGGCGATGGTGAGGTGGAAGTACGCCCCGACCGGGCGGATGGAGAGGATCTCGCCAGGAACGTGCGCGACTCCGGTCACCGGCCCTCCCCCGGGGCGGTGCGCACGCCGTAGAGGTCGAGGTCGCGGGAGTGCTCCTGCAGAGACTTCACGGTGAGCTGTCCGGCCCGCTGGGCCTCGATGGCCTGCACCGCCGCCGAGAGCTCCTGGACGGTCGTGATGAGGGTGACGTCGGCGACGTTGGCCGCCGCCCGGATCGCATAGCCGTCGGCCCGCGCCGCCTGGCCGGTCGGGGTGTTGACGACCATGGCGATCTCGCCGTCGGTGATCTTCTCGGTGATGGTCGGCGTGGGGTCGTCGTCGTCGCGGCGCTCGCTGATCTTGCGGACCACCTCGGAGGTGATCCCGTTGCGCCGCAACACATCTGCCGTGCCGGACGTGGCGACGATCGTGAACCCGAGGTCGGCGAGGTGCTTGACGGGGAAGAGCATGGCGCGCTTGTCGCGGTTGGCGACGGAGACGAAGACACTGCCGGACGTCGGGAGCCCGCCATATGCCGCGAGCTGGCTCTTGGCGAACGCCAGGCCGAAGTCGGAGTCGATGCCCATGACCTCGCCGGTGGAGCGCATCTCGGGTCCGAGCAGGCTGTCGACGCTCATCCCGTCGGCGGTGCGGAAGCGGGAGAACGGCAGGACCGCCTCCTTGACCGACATCGGCGCGTGCGGCGGCAGGGTCCCGCCGTCGCCCGACGACGGCAGCAGGCCCTCCTCGCGCAGCTGCTTGACGGTCGCCCCCATCATCACCCGGGCGGCGGCCTTGGCGATCGGCACCCCCGTCGCCTTGGCGACGAAGGGGACCGTGCGCGACGCGCGCGGGTTGGCCTCGAGGACATAGAGGATGTCCTGCGCGAGGGCGAACTGGACGTTCATCAGGCCGCGCACCCCGATGCCCTCGGCGAGGCGCCGGCACGACTCCCGGACCCGCTCGACCTCGGCAGCCCCCAGCGTCGCCGGCGGGAGGGTGCAGGCGCTGTCGCCGGAGTGGATGCCGGCCTCCTCGATATGCTCCATGACCCCGCCGACATACATGTCGTCACCGTCGTAGAGCACGTCGACGTCGATCTCGATCGCGTCGTCGAGGAACCGGTCGACGAGCACGGGATGCTCGGGCGAGGCGGTCGTGGCGCGCTCGACGTAGGTGGAGAGGGTCTCGTCGTCGTAGACGATCTGCATGCCGCGCCCGCCGAGGACGTAGGAGGGGCGGACCAGGACCGGGTAGCCGATCTCCCGGGCCACCTCCACGGCCTCCTCGGCGCTGTACGCCGTCCCGTGCTTGGGAGCAGGCAGCTTCGCCTCGGCAAGCACCCGCCCGAAGGCGCCGCGGTCCTCGGCGAGGTCGATCGCCTCCGGCGAGGTGCCGACGATGGGTACGCCGGCATCCTTGAGGGCCTGGGCCAGCCCGAGCGGGGTCTGCCCGCCGAGCTGGACGATGACGCCCGCGATCGGACCGGCCTGCCGCTCGGCGTGGACGACCTCGAGAACGTCCTCGAGGGTGAGCGGCTCGAAGTAGAGGCGGCTCGAGGTGTCATAGTCGGTCGAGACGGTCTCCGGGTTGCAGTTGACCATCACCGTCTCGTAGCCCGCGTCGCGCAGCGCGAAGCTCGCGTGGACGCACGAGTAGTCGAACTCGACGCCCTGGCCGATCCGGTTGGGCCCGGAGCCGAGGATGATGACCGCCGGGGTCTCGCGAGGCTCGACCTCGGTCTCCTCGTCGTAGGACGAGTAGTGGTACGGGGTCCGGGCGGCGAACTCCGCGGCGCAGGTGTCGACGGTCTTGAAGACGGGTCGCACCCCCAGGGCATGTCGCACGCCGCGGACCACGGCCTCCGGCATCCCGGTGATCTCGGCGAGCTGGGCGTCGCTGAAGCCGTGCCGCTTGGCCAGCCGCAGCAGCTCGGGGGTGATCTGCCCGGCCTGCGAGACCGCATCCGCCACCTCGTTGAGGAGCTGGATCTGGTCGAGGAACCACGGGTCGATGCCGGTCACGACGTGCACGTCCTCGACGGGGACGCCGGCGCGCAGGACCTGCTGGACGGTCACGATCCGCCCGTCGGTCGGGCGCCGGGCCTCCTCGAGCGCGGCGCGCGCCTCCGGCTCGGACAGCGGCAGCCCATGCCAGTGGAAGGTCGAGCCCGACTTCTCGAGGGAGCGCAGCGCCTTCTGGAGGGCCTCGGTGAAGGACCGCCCGATCGACATGGCCTCGCCGACGCTCTTCATCGTCGTCGTCAGGGTGTCGTCGGCCGACGGGAACTTCTCGAACGCGAACCGCGGCACCTTGACGACCACGTAGTCCAGGCTCGGCTCGAAGCTCGCCGGCGTCTCCCGGGTGATGTCGTTGGGGACCTCGTCGAGGGTGTAGCCGATCGCCATCTTGGCGGCGATCTTGGCGATCGGGAACCCGGTGGCCTTGGACGCCAGCGCCGACGAGCGCGACACCCTGGGGTTCATCTCGATGACGATGACGCGGCCGTCGCTGGGGTCGACCGCGAACTGGATGTTGCACCCGCCGGTGTCGACGCCGACCTCGCGGATGACCGCGATGCCGATGTCGCGCAGCCGCTGGTACTCGCGGTCGGTGAGGGTCAGTGCCGGGGCGACGGTGATCGAGTCGCCCGTGTGCACGCCCATGGGGTCGAGGTTCTCGATGGAGCAGACCACCACGACGTTGTCCGCGTGGTCCCGCATGACCTCGAGCTCGAACTCCTTCCAGCCGCGGATCGACTCCTCGAGGAGCACCTCGGTGGTCGGGCTGGCCCGCAGGCCGGCTCCGGCGATCCGGCGCAGCTCGACCTCGTCATTGGCGAACCCCGAGCCCAGGCCGCCCATGGTGAACGAGGGCCGGACGACCAGGGGGTAGCCGAGGTCCTCGGCCGCGGCGAGGCACTGCTCCATCGTGTGCGCGATGATCGAGCGGGCCACCTCCGCGCCGCAGCGCTCGACGACGCCCTTGAACGCCTGCCTGTCCTCACCGAGCCGGATCGCCTCGACGTTGGCGCCGATGAGCGGGCAGTCGTAGCGCTCGAGGACCCCGTTCTCGTGCAGGGTCATCGCCGTGTTGAGCGCCGTCTGGCCGCCGAGGGTCGCCAGGACCGCGTCGGGCCGCTCCTTGGCGATGATCCTCTCGACGATCTCGGGGGTGATCGGTTCGATGTAGGTCGCGTCGGCGAACTCCGGGTCGGTCATGATCGTCGCCGGGTTGGAGTTGACGAGGATGACCCGCACACCCTCCTCGCGGAGCACGCGGCACGCCTGGGTACCGGAGTAGTCGAACTCGCACGCCTGGCCGATGACGATCGGTCCGGACCCGATGACGAGGACGCTGTTGAGGTCGTCGCGCCTGGGCATCAGGCCACCTCCCCCGGGCCGCCGACGTGTCCCGCTCGGTGCTGCTCCATGAGCTCGACGAACCGGTCGAACAGGTATGCCGCGTCGTGCGGCCCGGCCGCCGCCTCCGGGTGGTACTGGACGGAGAACGCGGGGACGTCGAGGCACTCCAGGCCCTCGACGACGTCGTCGTTGAGGCAGACGTGGGACACCCGGACCCGCCCGAAGTCGGTCTCACAGTCACGGTCGGTCGGTGCGGCGACGGCGAACCCGTGGTTGTGAGCCGTCACCTCGACCTTGCCCGTCGTGCGGTCCATCACCGGCTGGTTGATGCCTCGGTGGCCGTACTTGAGCTTGTAGGTGCCGAAGCCCAGTGCCCGTCCGAGGATCTGGTTGCCGAAGCAGATGCCGAAGAACGGGATCCGGGCACGCAGGACGTCCCGAGCCACCTCGGTCTGCCCGTCGGCCGTCGCGGGGTCCCCCGGCCCGTTGGAGAAGAACACCCCGTCGGGCCCAACCGCGAGGACCTGCTCGATGGTCGCGTCGGCGGGCAGGACGTGGACCTCGATCCCACGCCGCGCCATCATCGCCGGGGTCATCGACTTGATACCCAGGTCGACCGCCGCGACGGTGAACCGTCGCTCTCCCTGCGCCGCGACGACATACGGCTCCTTGGTCGCCACCTCGCAGGCGAGGTCGGCCCCGGCCATCGCAGGCGCGTCGATGACCGCGGTGAGCAGGTGCTCGCGGGGACGTGCGGCGTGCGCGCCGGAGAAGATCCCGACCCGCATCGCGCCGCGCTCGCGCAGGTGGCGCGTCAGGGCACGGGTGTCGAGGTCGCAGATGCCGACGACGCCCTGGCGGTCGAGCTCGTCCTCCAGGCTCCGCCGTGACCGCCAGCTGGAGGGGCGCAGCGCCGGGTCCCGCACGACGTAGCCCGCGACCCAGATCTGCCCCGACTCGTCGTCCTCGTCGTTCCAGCCGGTGTTCCCGACGTGCGGCGCGGTCATCACCACGACCTGGCGGTGGTAGCTGGGGTCGGTCAGCGTCTCCTGGTAGCCGGTCATCCCCGTCGAGAACACGGCCTCGCCGACGGTCTGGCCGCGGCGCCCGTAGGCACTCCCGGCGAAGGTGCGGCCGTCCTCGAGGACCAGCACCGCAGGCTCGCGGGTCGTCAGCATGTGGAGATCTCTCCCTCCTGCGCAGTCACCCGACCGCGCAGGATCGTCGCGTGCACCCGGCCGGTGAAGGACATGCCGTGCCAGGGGTTGTTGCGGGCCAGGGAACGCGAGGCGTCGCGGTCGACGGTCCAGGTGGCCGTCGGGTCGATGAGGACGAGGTTCGCGGGCTCGCCGGGAGCGACCGGCCGCCCGTGGTCGGCCAGGCCGGCGATCCGCGCCGGCGTGACCGACATGACCCGGGCGAGGTCCGCCCACCCCATCCTGCCGCTGCGGACCATGAGGTCGGCGACGACGGCGAGCGAGGTCTCGAGCCCGATCATGCCGTTGGCCGCGTCGACGAAGGCGTGCTCCTTGTCGTGCCGCGCATGCGGCGCGTGGTCGGTGGCCACGACGTCGACGGTCCCGTCGACGAGCGCCTCGCGCAGTGCCTCGGCGTCCTCGGTCGGGCGCAGCGGCGGGTTGACCTTGAAGACGGGGTCGTAGGACGAGAGCCGTTCCTGGGTCAGGGCGAGGTGGTGGGGGGTCGCCTCAGCGGTGACGGCGATGCCCCGGGCCTTGGCCCAGCGCACGACGTCGATACCCTCGGCCGTCGTCACATGCGCGACGTGGAGCCGGCTGCCGGTGTGCTCGGCGAGCATGACGTCGCGAGCGATGACCGAGGCCTCGGCCACCGGCGGCCAGCCGGGCAGACCCAGCCGGCCGGACAGCTCGCCCTCGTGGCAGCAGGCGGTCGGCCCCGCGAGGGCGGGGTCCTGGCTGTGCTGGGAGATGACCCCGCCGAAGGCGCGGATGTACTCCAGCGCCCGACGCATCACCCGGGAGTCGCTGACGCAGTGACCGTCGTCGGAGAAGACCCGGACCCGGGCACGCGAGCGGTGCATGAGCCCGAGCTCGGCCAGCTCGGCGCCCTCGAGCGCCTTGGTCACCGCTCCGATGGGCTGGACGTCGACGAGCCCGCACTTCTGCCCGAGGTCGAGCACGTGCTCGACGACCTCGGCGGTGTCCGCGACCGGCGAGGTGTTGGCCATGGCGAGGATGGCGGTGAAGCCGCCGGTGGCCGCGGCGGCCGACCCGCTCGCGACCGTCTCGGCGTCCTCGCGGCCCGGCTCGCGCAGGTGGGTGTGGATGTCGACGAGGCCCGGCAGCAGGACCAGCCCGTCGGCGTCGATGACCTCGGCGTCCGCCGGAGCCGTGACGTCGCCGACCTCGACGACCACCCCGTCCCGCACGAGGACGTCGCCGGCCTCGCCGGCGGCGGGCCCGTCGGCGGCATACCGGGTGGCTCCGCGGACCAGCAGGGTGCTCACGCCGCCACCCCCGCCCCGTCGCGGGACACCTCGTCGTGGGGCGCGACGAACTCCCCCGACCCGAGCAGGTGGTAGAGCACGCTCATCCGCACCGCCACGCCGGCCGACACCTGGTCGAGCACCAGGCTGGCGGCCGCGTCGGCCGCATCCGCGGAGATCTCCAGGCCCCGGTTCATCGGGCCCGGGTGGCAGATGACGGCCCGGGGGTTGGCCGACAACAGGGCGCCCAGCCGGTCGCGGGTCATCCCGTAGCCGACGGTGTACTCGCGTGCCGTGGGGAAGAAGCCGCCGCTCATCCGCTCGCGCTGGACCCGCAGCATCATCACGGCGTCGGGCCCTCCCGCGAGGACCTCGTCGAGGTCGTGTGCCAGGTCGAAGCCGTCGCCGGCGGCCCAGGAGGCGGCTCCCGCCGGCATGAGGGTGGGCGGCGCCACGAGCGTGACGTGCGCTCCGAGCAGCCGCAGCAGGAGCAGGTTGGAGCGCGCCACCCGCGAGTGGGTGACGTCGCCGGCGATGGCGACGTGCCGGCCCTGGAGGGAGCCGAGCCGCTGCTCCATCGAGTAGGCGTCGAGCAGGGCCTGGGTGGGGTGCTCATGCGTCCCGTCCCCGGCGTTGATCACCTGCGCGTCGACCCAGCCGGTCACCTGCTGGGCGGCTCCGCTCGCGCTGTGCCGGATGACGAGGGCGTCGACCCCCATGGCCGCGATGGTCTTGACGGTGTCGCGCAGCGACTCGCCCTTGGAGGTCGAAGAGCCCTTGGCCGAGATGTTGAGGACATCGGCCGAGAGCCACTTGCCGGCGAGCTCGAACGAGGAGCGGGTCCGGGTCGAGTCCTCGAAGAAGAGGTTGATCACCGTACGCCCGCGCAGCGTGGGGAGCTTCTTGACCTCGCGGCGCTGCACGTCGTGCATCTCGGCCGCGGTGTCGAGGATGGTCCGCACGTCCTCACGGGTGAGGTCGCTGATGGAGAGCAGGTGGCGCCTCACTGCGCCTCACCTCCCGAGATCGTGACGGCCTCGGGCTCGTGGTCCCATTCCGCAAGGCGGACCCGGACCTTCTCGCTGTGCGCCGTCGGCAGGTTCTTGCCGACGTGGTCGGCTCGGATGGGCAGCTCGCGGTGGCCGCGGTCGACCAGGACCGCCAGCCGGACCGCGCGGGGCCGGCCGAGGTCGGACAGCGCGTCGAGCGCCGCCCGGACCGTGCGGCCGGAGTAGAGGACGTCGTCGACGAGGACGACGACCCGGTCATCGACCCCGCTGGCCGGGATGTCGGTGCGCATCGGGCTCCTGGTCGGCTGTCGTCGCAGGTCGTCGCGGTGCATCGTCACGTCGAGGGCGCCGACGGGTACGGCCGCTCCCTCGACGTCGGCGATGAGGGCGGCGAGACGGTTGGCGAGGGCCACCCCCCGGCTGGGGATCCCCAACAGGACGAGGTCCTGCGGCCCCTTGTTGTGCTCGAGGATCTCGTGGGCGATACGGCGCAGGGCCCGTGAGATATCGGACTCGCTCATCACGGTGCGGCTGGCCCCCGCAGGGGCGCCCTCGGAACCGGGAGCGTCGGTGTCTGGACGCGGCATACGCGCGCCACCTCCTTCCCTGCCTCACTGGACAGGTCGTTAAAGGATGTCTGGCGGGGTCACTCTATGCCGTGCCCGGGGGCGCCGCGCACGCAGGCTCGCGGGCTGGGACGAAAGTGACGTATGCGGCCCCGGGCCCGGTGCCGCCGGGGCCGGTCAGCTCGCGGCTGCGGCATACCCCTGGACGTCGACGACGAGGTGCACCGGGCGGGTGGACCCGTTGTGGACGACCATCGTGCCGTCCGGGGCGAGGGGTACCAGGGCGAGGTTGGCCACGACCGTGCCGGCCGGGAAGTTCACCGCGGAGGTCCGGGTCGACCCGGTGTCCGTGGCCGACACCCAGCCGGAGGCGGTGGTGGGGACCACCGTGAGGTTGACGGCCACGGCGCCGGCACCGGCCGGAACGGGTGAGCCGGTGACCCCGGCGATCCGGACCGTGCGCGACGCCCCGGCCGCGAGGATCGCCGCGCCCGGGTTGGCGCTCGTGCCCCGCCGGGTGTCGAGAAGCCGCGCGGGGGTGAGCGGGGTCCACAAGGCGCCCGCGGTGGAGAGCTCGCCCTGGAGGTCGACGACGAGCTGGACCGAGCCGGTCGAGTGGTTGGTGATGGTCACCGCGCCGCTCGCACTGAGCGGGACGAGGGCGACGTTGCCGACGGTCTGCCGCCGGCCGAAGTTGACCGTCGAGCTCCGGGTCGTCCCACCGTCGCTCACCGTGAGGTAGCCCGATCTCGTCGACGCCGTCGCGGTCAGCCGGAGCGCGGCGCCGACCGCGTCGGCGGTCACGGGCGACCCGACGAGGTCGGCGACCTGCACGGTGACCGTCTCGCCCTGTCCCAGGGCCGTGGCGCGGGTGCTCAGGGGCGTGCCGTGCCGGGTGTCGACGAGCCGGGTCGGCGGCGTCGCGACCCAGTAGCCGCCGGTGGCCGTCGGTGTGACGTACCCCTCGACGTCGGCGATGAGGTGCACCGCGCCTCCGGAGACGTTGCGCAGCGCGACCGTGCCGGCCGGGCTCAGCCGCAGCGTGGCAAGGTTGGCGACGGTCTGACCCGTCGCGTAGTTGAGCAGCGATGCCCCGCCCGAGGCCGGGTCGACGTGGCCCGGCCGGGTGCCCGCCGTCACCGTGAGGTTGAGCACGACCGCGGTGGCCCCGGAGGGCACGGGCGCGCCGGAGCCCGCCACCGCGAAGGTCACCGTCCGGTTGGCGCCCACGCTGGAGCGGATCCCCGGGTTGGCCGGAGCCCCGGAGCGGGTATCGAGGACCCGGACCGGGGTGATCGCGACGAACCGTCCGGCGGCCGTGGGCACGACCGCGGCCGACGCCGCAGACGCCGGACCGGTGCCGACGATGTTGGTGGCCTTGACGGTGAAGGTGTATGCGGTGCCGTCGGCGAGCCCCGTCATCGTCACCGACCGGGTCGACCCGGACACCGTCGCGGTGGCGCCGCCGGGCGAGGCGGTGACGGTGTAGCCCGAGATGGTGGCGCCGTTGGCCGGAGCGGCCGTCCACGAGACGCTCGCCCGTGCGTCCGACGGGGCAGCGGTCACGCCGGTGGGAGCGCCCGGGGTGGTCCCGACGACGGAGAACTGCATGGCGTCGGCGTTGATGGTCTGCGAGGTCGAGCTGGAGCCGTTGTCACCGAGGTGGACCGTGATCGGCTTGCCCGACAGGGCCAGGTAGGTCCCGAGTGGCTGGTAGGCCTTGCTCGTGCTCTGGTTGACGGTCGGGTCGGCCGTCCCCCGGGCGTCGGTGACCCGGTAGTGGGCCGTGCCGGTCGTGCCGCTCGTCGGGACGTACGCCGACACGGCATACAGCGCCGGGCCGAGGGACGGGGACCAGGTGGCCCCCTGGGACTCCGAGGCGGAGGCCGTCGCGTGCGTGCTGTAGGCCCTGCCCTTCATCCCGACGCCGGGCCGGGCCGTCCAGTCGCTCATCGAGCCGGTGAAGACGAATCCGGCCGAGCCGGGGCCAAGGGTGTTGGCGCCGTAGTCGGTCTGGGTGGGGTTGCCCGGGAGCGGGGCGTCGACCCAGTTCGAGTCGATGTTGATGGTGGCGCCGCCCCACTTCTCGTTGTGTCCGCCGGCGTACTGGTGCAGTCGTTTGCCGCCCCAGTAGTTGTCCTTGAACGCCGGGTAGGACGCCGCGTCCTTGGTGTCCTGCAGCTGGTTCCAGTGGGCGTACCACACCTGGTCGGGAGGCGTGAACGCCGCGTTGTGCGCGGCGACGGCCTTGGACATGTCGGTCATCAGGGAGCCGGGGTTGCCATAGACCGCCGACTGGTAGCCCTGCCGGCGCAGCTCGGCGGTCCAGGCCGTCACGAAGGTGAGGACGGCGTTGGTGCACGTGGTGTCGCCGGTGGCGTACGCCTCCATGTCGTAGTAGATGACCGTGCCGGCGCCGAGCCCGAAGCGCTGCGCCGAGACGATCGCGTCCGCGGCGTTGGAGGTGCCCTGGGCGGCGGCCTTGCTCGCCGAGATGTGCGCCAGCCCACCCTGGAAGACGCACGGCGCCTGCGGTCCGACGTAGATCGGGATGAGCCCCCAGCCGTAGCCCGTCACGGTGGTGACCCACGAGGCGCTGAGGTTGCCGTCGCCGCAGGCGCGCATCGAGCCGCCGATGTAGATGCCGACCGCGGCGTACGGGGAGCTGCGCCAGGCGCTCATGGTGGAGGTCGAGGGGGCCGAGCACGCGTCGAAGGCCATCCCGGTGAGGTGCTTGCCCACACTCGCGGTGGCGGCGACGGTGACCGGCTGGGCGCCGGAGAGGCTGCGGTATGCCGCGGTGCCCACCGTCGCGGACCCCGAGGCACTCGACCGCGCGGCGGAGCCGGCAGCACTCGACGGGGTGGCCGTGCCGGTGGTGGTGGCCGTGCCGGTGGGAGTGGCCGGGTCAGCGGGAGGACCGACGGTGGGCGCGATCGAGTCGACGGCCTCCTGGGTGGGGGTGGGGTCGGCGCCCCAGGCGGTCCGGACGACGACGCCCGCTCCGGTGAGGACCACCTCGCGCTCGTGGCCCACGCCCTGGTCGAGCACCCGAGCGGAGAGCCCGCCGAACATGTCCGCACGCCCGGTCGCGGCGAGCGAGCGGTCCCGCGTCCCGGCCGGGGCCAGCCAGATGGTCCCGGCGCGCCCGACCGCGTGGGCAGGACAGTCCTGTTGGGCGGGGGGGGTGCCGAGGTAGACCGCCTCCTGGTCCAGCCGGACGCATGCCGTGGGGTCGGTGTCGAGGTCGACGACGGGCCAGCCTCGAGGGACCTGGACCGCGACGCCCCGGTATCGCACGGTGCGGGTGTCTCCTGGGGCGGCGGAGGCGGTGCCGGTGCTCGACGACGACCCCGTGGAGGTCGCCGAGGCGGCGGCGGGCTCGGCCTGGAGGGCGGCGGCCGGGCCGGCGTTGGCGACGGTCGCCGCGACGGCTGCTGCCACAGCGGTCGTGAGCAGAGCGCTGACCCGCCGGCTGAGGGGAGACAGGGGTCGTCGTAACACGAGTGACTCCAGGGGCAAATGTGGCGAACGTGTCTCGCCAGGATGACACACTTCGAGGGGGCGCAAGACCTGGTTGCCAGATCAGGGTCTCACCCCAGCGTCGTCTTCACCTCGGCCAAACGGGCCAAAAGACCGTTGACGAACCGCGGCGACTCGTCGGTCGAGAGCTCGGTCGCCATGGCGACCGCCTCGGCGATCGCCACCGGGTCCGGCGGGTCCGCGGCATACACGACCTCGTAGGCGCCGAGCCGCAGGATCGCGCGGTCCACGGCGGGCATCCGCTCGATCGACCAGCCCTGGGAGTAGGTCGAGAGGAGCTCGTTGATGTCGGTCCAGTGCTCCACGACCCCGGTGACGAGCTCGGCGGTGTACTCCGAGAGCGGGGCCCTGGTCGTGGGGCGGGCCAGACGCTCGGCGAGCAGCCCCTGGGCGTTGACCCCCCGCTGCTCGGCCTCGAAGAGCAGGTCGAGGGCCCGGCGACGGGCCTTGGAGCGGGCAGCCATGGCGTGGGTGGTGTCGGCGTCAGCGGCGGGTCAGCTGACCCGGCCGAGGTAGGAGCCGTCCCGGGTGTCGACCTTGATCCTGGTCCCGGTCTCGAGGAACAGCGGGACGGCGATCTCGGCGCCCGTCTCGAGGGTCGCCGGCTTGGTGCCGCCGGTCGACCGGTCGCCCTGCAGCCCGGGCTCGGTGTAGGTGATCTCGAGCACCACCGATGCGGGCAGCTCGATGAACAGGACGTTGCCGTCGTGGCGGGCGACGACCGCGTCCTGGTTCTCGAGCAGGAACTTCGCAGCGTCGCCCACCGTGCCGGGCGGGACCGAGATCTGGTCGAAGGTGTCGGGATCCATGAAGATGAAGTCGGTGCCGTCGTTGTAGAGGTACTGCATCGTCCGCTTGTCGACGTTGGCGGTCTCGACCTTGAGGCCGGCGTTGAAGGTGCGGTCGACGACCTTGCCTGACAGGACGTTCTTGAGCTTCGTCCGCACGAAGGCCGGCCCCTTGCCGGGCTTGACGTGCTGGAACTCGACGACGGTCCACAGCTGGCCCTCGATGTTGAGGACGAGACCGTTCTTCAGGTCGTTGGTCGTTGCCACGGGGTGGGTCTCTCTCGTGCGTCACGGACCGGTGGCCCTGCTGCGGGCGTGCGTCACCGGCTCCGGGTGGGGCGGGGATCGGTCGTCATCGTACCCTGCACGCGCCGCTCCCCCCTGCGCGCGCCCGCAACGACGCCCTCGCCGACGCACCGGGCCGACCCCCTGCCCCAGGTGCCCCACGCCCCCCGCGGCCGCCCCGTCGGTACCACCGCTGCGCCCGGTCCACCCCCCGCGCCCGCCCGGTCCCAGCCACCGCAGCGCCCGGTCGACCCCCCCCCCACCCCCACCCCTAACCTCTGCTAGCAGAAGTTAGGGGACGAAGCAGAGGTTGCAACCTCTGCTTCGTCACGCAACCTCTGCTAGCAGAGGTTAGGAGGACGGGGCGGCCGCGGGGGGTCAGGAGGTGACGGCGGCGTATGCCGCTCGCAGCCACTCCTCGTCCGGACCCTCGAGGCGCACCGGGCGGGCGAGGTCCTCGAGGACGACGAACCGCAGCCGCGAGCCACGGGTCTTCTTGTCGCGACGCATCGCGGTGAGGAGGTCGTCGAACCGACCGGGGACGTAGGACGTCGGCAGCCCGGTCGCCGAGAGCACCGACCGGTGCCGGGCCACGACGGCCCCGTCGAGCCGTCCCGCGACGTGGGCGAGCTCGGCGGCATACACCATGCCGATCGAGACGGCCTCGCCGTGCCGGCGCCGATAGCCTTCCACCTGCTCGACGGCATGGCCGAAGGTATGCCCGTAGTTGAGGATCTCGCGCAGCCACGACTCGGTGAGGTCCTTGGCGACGACCTCGGCCTTGACGACGACGGCGCGCTCGATGAGCGCGCTGGTCTGCGGACCGTCCCAGCGCCGCGCGCCCTCGGGGTCTGCCTCGACGAGGTCGAGGATGACGGGGTCGACGATGAACCCCGCCTTGAGGATCTCGGCGAGGCCCGCGACGTAGTCCGCCGGAGGCAGCGTCGCCAGCAGGTCGAGGTCGCACAGCACCCCGGCGGGTGGGTGGAACGAGCCGACGAGGTTCTTGCCCTCCGCCGTGTTGATGCCGGTCTTGCCCCCGACCGCCGCGTCGACCATGGCGAGCAGCGTCGTCGGGACCTGGACGACCTGGACCCCGCGCAGCCAGGTCGCGGCGACGAACCCGGCCAGGTCGGTGACGGTCCCGCCGCCGACCGCGACCACCGCGTCCGAGCGGGTGAAGCCCGCCCGCCCCAGCCGGCCCCACAGCTGCGCCGCCACCGCAGCCGTCTTCGCCTCCTCGCCGTCCGGGACGGCGGCGGTGTGCACCTCGTGGTCGGGACGGAGCGCACGGGCCACGGCCTCGGCGGGGGCGGTGAGTGACCCCGGGTGCACGACGAGGACCCGCTGCACCCCGGGGTGGAACATCGCCGCCACGCCACCGAGGAGGTCCCGCCCGACGACGACCTCGTAGTCGTCCCCCACCGAGATGGTCCGCGCAGTGCTCACCCGCTCTGCCCCAGGGCCGCAACGACGGCGTCCGCGGCCTCCTCGGGGGTGCGCCCGGCGGTGTCGACCCGGTGGGCGGCCAGCCGCTCGTAGACCGGGCGTCGCTGGCTCATCAGGGCGGTCCACGTCGAGCGCGGGTTGACCGCCAGCAGCGGCCGCGAGGTGTCGAACCCCACCCGCTTGGCCGCGTCGGAGATCTGGACGTCGAGGAACACCACCTCGTGCCCGGCCAGGGCCTCCTGGACGGCGGGGTCCATGGGGGCGCCGCCGCCGAGTACGACGACCCCGGGCTCCTCGGCCAGGGCACGCAGGACCTCGTCACGCTCCATCGACCGGAAGGCCTCCTCGCCGTCGGCGATGAAGATCTCGGCGATGCTCCGGCCCTCGCCCTCCTCGATGGCGGCGTCGGTGTCGTGGACGGGCACGCCGAGGCGGGCGGCGACGAGGGCGCCGGTGGTGGACTTGCCCGCTCCGGGCGGACCGATGAGGACGAGTCGAGCCATGATGCTCACCAGGTTCGCATGGATGCCGGGATGGCGGCGAGGTATGCCGCGTGGTTGCGGGAGGTCTCGGCGAGGGAGTCCCCGCCGAACTTCTCGAGGCAGGCCTCGGCCAGCACCAGGGCGACCATCGCCTCGGCGACGACGCCGGCGGCCGGGACGGCGCACACGTCGGAGCGCTGGTGGATGGCGGTGGCGGGGCCGTCGGCGACGATGTCGACGGTGGCGAGCGCCCGGGGAACGGTACTGATCGGCTTCATGGCGGCGCGCACCCGGAGCAGCCCGCCGACCGACATCCCCCCCTCGGTGCCGCCCGCTCGGCCGGTGCGCCGCCGGATGACCCCGGAGCCGTCGCGGTCCATCTCGTCGTGGGCCTGCGAGCCGCGGCGCGCGGCGGTGCGGAAGCCGTCGCCCACCTCGACCCCCTTGATGGCCTGGATGCCCATGAGGGCCGCGCCGAGCCGGGCGTCGAGGCGGCGGTCCCAGTGGACGTGCGAGCCGAGCCCCGGCGGCAGCCCGTAGGCGAGCACCTCGACGACCCCGCCGAGGGTGTCGCCGTCGGCGCGGGCTGCCTCGACCTCGGCGACCATCGCCGCCGAGCCCGCCGGGTCGACGGTGCGGACCGGGTCGGCGTCCAGCGCCGCCACGTCGTCGGGCCCGGGCAGCGGGGCGTCGTCGGCGACACCTGCGGTGCCGATGGCGACGGTGTGTGAGACGAGCCGGATGCCGTAGGCCTGGTCGAGCAGCCGCGCCGCGACCTCCCCGAGGGCCACCCGGGCGGCCGTCTCGCGGGCCGAGGCGCGCTCGAGAACGGGTCGGGCGTCCTCGAAGCCGTACTTCTGCATGCCGACGAGGTCGGCGTGGCCGGGCCGGGGACGGGTGAGCGGCTTGTTGCGAGCCAGCTCCTTCTCGGCGCCGACGTCGGCGGCCGCAGCATACGCCGCGTCGCTCACCGGGTCGGGGCTCATGACGGTCCGCCACTTGTCCCACTCGGTGTTCCCGATCCGGATGGCGACCGGCGAGCCGAGGGTCAGCCCGTGCCGGACCCCGGCGAGCAGCTCGACGTCGTCGCGCTCGAAGGCCATCCGGGCTCCGCGGCCGAACCCGAGCCGCCGGCGCGCCAGGGCGCCGGCGAGGTCGTCGGTCGTGACGGCGACCCCGGCCGGCAGGCCCTCGATGGTCGCCACGAGCGCGGGACCGTGCGACTCCCCCGCGGTCAGCCAGCGCAACATGGCGCTCATTGTCCTCCGCTCGTCTCGGCCATCGGTCGCTCAGGCCATGATCTGGGACGCCCAGAGGATCCCGGCGAACACGCCGAGACACAGCGCGGGCCCGTACGCCACGTCCGCCTTGCGGCTTCGGCCCCGCAGCAGGACGATGACCGAGCTCAGCCCCCCGAGCAGGACGACGGCGAACAGCCCCGCCTCGAACGTCGGCCACCCGAGCCAGCCGAGCAGGAGCCCGGCCGTCGGCGAGAGCCGGACGTCTCCCCACCCCATCCCGCCACCGGGCAGCCAGGACAGGGCGTAGAAGACCAGCCAGAGCAGGACCATCCCGACGAGTGCGCCGAGCCAGCGGCGGCTCCCGTCGGCGACGGTGGCGACGGCCAGCAGCAGCACGACGCCGCCGAACCCGGGCCAGACCAGCCCCACCGGTAGCCGGTGGACGTCGAGGTCGATCCAGATGAGCCCGACGGAGAGCCAGGCGAACAGCAGGTATGCCGGTGCCGCGGCCCAGTGGGCGAGGTCGCCGACGTACCAGCCGACGAGAAGGAACAGCACGGCCAGCACCGGCGCGGGCCACCACATCGCCCCGGCCGGGTCGGTGTCGGCGCGCTCGTCGTCCTCGACGCGGTACCCCCCGGTGGCGAGGGCCCGCCCGGTCAGGTGGCCGAGGAGGGCGCCGGCGACGGCGAGCACCGCCAGCGCCCACCAGGGCAGCGGCTGGGCGGTCGGGGACACGGGCTCATCCTCGCAGGGCGGCGAGCCCCGCCTCGCGCATCTGGGCCAGCGGGGCGGGTCGCCCGGTGAACATCTCGAACTGGGCGGCGGCCTGGTGGACGAGCATGTCGAGCCCGGGGACGACGACGAGGCCGGCCGCGGCCGCCGCTCGCGCCAACGGGGTCGGCCAGCCGGCATAGACGACGTCGAGGAGGACTCCGGTATGCCGCGCGCCGAGGCCGGCCGCGACCGCCTCGCCGCCGGCGGGTGCGACCGCCGAGACGACGACAGCTCCGGGCAGCGCTCCCCAGTCGTCCAGCCGCCCCGCAGTGAGCGTCGGGACCGGCACCCCGGGCTCGGTCACCGTCCGCGCCCAGCGCAGGAGGGCGTCGGCCTTGGCCGCGTCACGGGCGGCCACGGCGAGCCGGGTGGTACCGAGCCGGGCGAGGGCGAGCACCGCGGAGCGGGCGGTCGCCCCGGACCCGAGCACGAGTCCGTCAGCCATCGGGTCGGCGGGGCGGTCCAGATGCGGGCGCAGGGCCCGGACGATGCCCTCGACGTCGGTGTTGTCGGCCAGCCACGTGCCGTCGGGCCGGTGGAGCAGGGTGTTCGCGGCGCCGGCCGCCCTTGCCAGGGCGGTGACCTCGTCGGCCACCTCGAGAGCGGCCTCCTTGAGCGGCATCGTCAGGCTCAGCCCGCGCCACCGCCCGTCGAGCGAGCCGACGAACGCCGCCAGCCCAGCGGCGTCGACCTCGTGCATCCCGTAGGACCACTCGGTGAGCCCTAGCGCGGCATACCCGGCGCCGTGCAGGGCCGGCGAGAGGGAGTGGCCGACCGGGGAGCCGAGGACCGCCGCCCTCAGCATGTCCCCGGGTGCGCCTGGCAGAACGCCTGGAACTGCGCGACGTCCCGGTCGTGCTCCGCCTGGGTCGTCGCGAACTTCGTCTCCCCCGTGATCGGGTTGACGGCGACGAAGAACAGCCACGGGCCGGGCGTGGGGTGCAGGGCGGCCTCGACGGCCTTCAGGCCCGGGTTGCCGATCGGGCCGATGGGCAACCCCTTGTGCACGTAGGTGTTCCACAGGTTGGGGTCGGCCCGCTCGGCGTCGGTCGTGGTCACCGACCGGTGCTTGGCCCCGTAGGAGACGGTGGAGTCGAGCTGCAGCAGCCCGTAGTTGGGGGCCCCGGTGTTCTTGATCCGGTTCTCGATGACCCGGGCCACCTTGCCGCGGTCGGCCTCGCCCCTCGCCTCGGCCTCGACGATGGAGGCGACGATGACGGTGCGCTCCATCGTCGCCGGCGTGAGCCCCGCCGAGGTGAACTGCTCGACGGCCTTGGCGACCATCGTCTTGAGCTGTGCGGCGGCCGACATGCCGTCCGGGAAGTCGTAGGTCGCCGGGAAGAGGTAGCCCTCGAGGTTCCCCTTGGCCGCCGCCGGCAGGCCCAGTGCCTTGGTGTCCTTCGCGGCCGCGACATAGTCGGCCAGCGGGGTGCCGGTCTGCTTCGCGAGCAGGTCGAAGATCTCGGACTTCCACAGCCCCTCGCGCACGGTGACGCCGCCGCCCTGGCGGTTGGCCGGGTCGCTGAGCATCGCGAAGGCCTCGGCGCCGGTCATCTTGGCCCGCAGCAGGTAGGTGCCGGGCTGGATCGCCGCGGAGGTCTCGGGGTTCGCGCGGGCGGAGTCGAGGTATGCGGTGCGGGTGAGCACCACCCCGGCCGCCTTGAGGGTGGTGGCGATGTCCTCACCGGTGTCGCCCTGTTTGACGACCACCGTGACCTGCCCGGTGCCCGGCCCCGGGTAGTCGGTGGGGTCGCTGTGCCCCAGCGAGGTGATCTTGGAGACGAGCGGGGAGATGCTCGACCACGCCACGGTGCCGACAGCGAGGACGACGACCGCCGTGAGGAGCAGGACGAGCCAGCGACGGCCATGGCGCCTGGGTGGCTTGGCGTGCAGGTCGCGCCGGCGGAGCTCCCGGGGCGGCTCGGCAGGAGGATGCTCCTCCTCGCCACCGAAGATGTCGTGCCCGAGATGTCTGTGGGTCACCGCATCCCGTCCTTGGTCCGCGGCTTGCGCCGCTTGTGCCTGACCGGCTCACCCGGTGGGTGACCCGTGCCCCGCTCGGTGTCGAGCGCGGCCTGCAGGATCAGGACTGCCGCCGCCTGGTCGACGACCGCCCGCTGCCGCCGCCCGGCGACGCCGCTCTCCCGCAGCGTCCGGTGCGCGTCGACCGTGGTCAGCCGCTCGTCGAACAGACGGACGGCGACCGGGGCGACGCGCGCCGCCAGCACAGCAGCATACTTGCGGGCCGCCTCCGCAGCGGGGCCCTCCTCCCCCGACAACGAGCGGGGCAGACCCACGACGACCTCCATCGCGCCGAGCTCGGCAACGATGGCGGCGACCTCGAGGACCTCCCGCACGGTCGCCACCGGCGTCGCGATGAGGCCGTCGGGATCGCACGTCGCCACCCCGACCCTGACCGAGCCGACGTCGATCCCGACGCGCACTCCCGGACGCATCTCAGCCGGCCAGCTCGCCGACCCGCCACTCGACGGCCGCGAGGGCCTCGCCGACCGTGCTCGCGTCGGTGCCCCCGCCCTGGGCGAGGTCGTCCTTGCCGCCACCCCCGCCGCCGAGCACCCGGGCCGCGACGCGCACGAGGTCGCCCGCCGTGATCCCCTTGGCGCGCGCCGGGTCGTTGGTCGCGACGACGACGACGGGGCGTCCACCGGCGGAGCCGGTGACCGCGACGACCGCGGGACGCTCGGCGCCGAGCCGGCCGCGGAGGTCCAGGACCATGGTGCGCACGTCGTCGGCGCCCGCCTCCGGGCCGGCGTCGTGGCCGAGGAAGCTCACTCCGCCCACGTCCCTGGCCTTCTGGGTGAGGGCCCCCGTCGCCGCCAGGACCTTCTCGGCCCGCATCCGCTCGATCTCGCGCTCCGCGTCGCGCAGCCGGCCGAGCATCCCGGAGATCCGCTCGGGCAGCTCCTCGGGTCGGGTCTTGACCAGCTCGGTGAGCTGGCCGACGATGGCGTGCTCACGGGCGAGGAAGCTGTAGGCGTCGGCACCGACGAGGGCCTCGACGCGCCGCACGCCGGACCCGATCGAGGCCTCACCGAGCAGGGTGATGGTGCCGAGCTGGGTGGTCCGCTCGGCGTGGGTGCCGCCGCACAGCTCGCGGGCCCAGTCGCCGACCGAGATGACCCGGACGGCGTCACCGTACTTCTCGCCGAACAGGGCCATCGCGCCCGCGTCGCGCGCCTGCTGCTGGGTCATCACGTCGGCCCGCACGGCGAGGTCGTCGAGGAGCACGGCGTTGACCCGCGCCTCGACGTCGCGCAGCACCGACGGCGGGACGGCCGCCGAGGCGTTGAAGTCGAAGCGGAACCGGCCCGGCGCGTTCTCGGACCCCGCCTGGGTGGCGGTCTCGCCCAACGCCTCGCGGATCGCCTTGTGCACCATGTGGGTGGCGGTGTGGGCTCGCGAGATGGACCTGCGCCGCTCGATGTCGACCTCGGCCTGGACCCGCTCGCCGGTCTGGACCTCGCCGACCACGACCGTCGCGCGGTGCACGACGAGCCCGCCGATCGGCTTCTGGACGTCGCGGACCGACACGATCGCACCGCCGGCCAGCTGGATCCGCCCGCCGTCGCCGAGCTGGCCGCCGCCCTCGGCGTAGAAGGGCGTGCGGTCGAGGACGAGCTCGATGTCGTCGCCGATGCCGGCAGAGGGCACCGACACGCCACCGGAGATGATGCCTGCGACGCGCGCCTCGCTGACGACCTCGTCGTAGCCGGTGAACTCGACGGCCCGGCCGAGGCTGTCGGCGACCTGCCGGTAGACCGTCGTGTCGCCGTGCGCGACCTTCTTGGCCTTCGCGTCGGCCTTGGCCCGCTGCCGCTGCTCGGTCATGAGGCGGCGGAAGCCCTCCTCGTCGACGGACACGCCCTGCTCGGCGGCCATCTCGAGGGTGAGGTCGATGGGGAACCCGTAGGTGTCGTGCAGCGCGAACACCTCGCCGCCCGAGAGCACCGCACCGCCCGACGCCTTGGTGCGGGCCACCGCGGTGTCGAGGATCGTCGTGCCCGAGGCGAGGGTGTGCCGGAAGGCGACCTCCTCGGCATACGCGATCTGGGAGATGCGCTCGAACCCCGACTCGAGCTCGGGGTAGGACTGCTTCATCCGCTCCAACGAGATCGGCAGCAGGTGCGGCAGCGCCGGCTCGTCGAACCCGAGCAGGCGCATCGAGCGGATCACCCGGCGCAACATCCGGCGCAGGACGTAGCCACGGCCCTCGTTCCCCGGGGTGACGCCGTCGCCGATCAGCATCAGCGAGGTCCGCACGTGGTCGGCGACGACCCGCAGCCGGACGTCATCGGGATGGCTCGTGCCGGCCGCGTGCCCGGAGTGTTCGCCGTAGGTCCTGCCGGTCATCTCGGCGGCCCTGGCGAGCACGGGGTAGACCTCGTCGATCTCGTAGAGGTTGTCGACCCCCTGGAGGATGGCGGCCATCCGCTCCAGGCCCATGCCGGTGTCGATGTTCTTCTTCGGCAGGTCGCCGACGATGTCGAAGTCGACCTTCGAGCGCACCTCGCCGAGCTCGGACTGCATGAAGACGAGGTTCCAGACCTCGAGGAAGCGGTCCTCGTCGACGGCCGGCCCGCCCTCGGGGCCGTACTCGGGGCCGCGGTCGTAGTAGATCTCCGAGCACGGGCCGCCGGGGCCGGAGACGCCCATGTGCCAGTAGTTGTCGGCGACGCCGCGGCGGACGATCCGCTCCTGCGGGATGCCCGAGCAGGCCAGCCAGAGTCGGGCGGCCTCGTCGTCGTCCTCGTAGACGGTCGCCCACAGCTTCTCGCCCTCGAGGCCGTAGCCACCCTGGTCCTGGGGCGTGGTGAGCAGCTCCCACGCGAACCGGATGGCACCCTCCTTGAAGTAGTCGCCGAAGGAGAAGTTGCCGTTCATCTGGAAGAACGTGCCGTGCCGGCTGGTCTTGCCGACCTCCTCGATGTCGCCGGTGCGCACGCACTTCTGCACGCTCGTCGCGCGCTGGTAGGGCGGGGTCTCCTGGCCGAGGAAGTACGGCTTGAACGGGACCATCCCGGCGTTGACGAACAGCAGGTTGGGGTCGTCGTAGAGCAGGGGCGCCGAGGGCACCACCGTGTGGCCGTTCTTCTCGAAGAACGCCAGCCAGCGGCGCCGGATCTCTGCGGTTTCCATGTGCGTCATGTCCTTGGGGTATGCCGTGCAGCCGGAGGTCTGTGCACGGACGATCGTACGGGAGCACCGCGAGCCTCTCGGCGGAGCGGGCCGGGCCGGCCGCAGCGGGCTCGTCCGGTGGGGCCGGCGGGTACGGCGGCCGGAACAGCGGGATGGATACCTCCCGGGGTATACTGGTCCCCGGATGGCGCCGCCCCGCGCCCCGGCACGGACCACGGGGACGCCGGACCACCTGGAGGTCGTGCGATGTCTGGTCAGCCAGAACGAGACGACGGCCCGGCCGTGCTGCCCGGGCGGCCGCTGCGGGTTGCCGTCGTCGGCGCCGGCCCCGCCGGCATCTACGCCGCGGACCATCTCACCGCCGGCCCACGGCCCGGTGAGGACCCGGTCCTCCCCCACGGGGCCGTCGTCGACCTCTTCGAGCGCCTCCCGGTGCCGTTCGGGCTGCTGCGCTACGGCGTCGCCCCCGACCACGCCAACATCAAGTCGACGGGCCGGGCCCTCGGCGCCGTCCTGGCCCGGCCCACCGTCCATCTCTACGGCAACGTCGAGGTGGGCCGCGACCTCACCGCCGAGGAGCTCGAGGAGCGCTACCACGCGGTCATCTACGCGCTCGGAGCCAGCGAGGACCGGGCCCTCGGGATCCCCGGCGAGGCGCTGCCGGGCAGCACGTCGGCGACGGCCTTCGTCAACTGGTACAACGGCCACCCCGACAGCGAGCACCCCGACGTCGGGCACGCCGAGAGCGTCGCCGTCATCGGGGTCGGCAACGTCGCCGTCGACGTCGCCCGGATCCTGCTGCGCGACCCCGAGGAGCTGGCGCCGACCGACGTCCCCCAGGACGTGCTCGACGCGCTGCGCGCCAGCCGGGTCCGTGAGGTCCACCTGCTCGGCCGGCGCGGCCCGCAGCACGCGAAGTTCACGACCAAGGAGCTGCGCGAGCTGGGCGAGCTGTCCGGGGTCGCGGTCGTCCTCGACGACGGGCAGCTTCCCGACGAGCCCCCCGAGGGGGCCTCGGCCGTGACGACCCGCAACCTCGCCGTGCTGCGGGGGTGGGCCGGACGCGACCCGGCCGATGCCCCCCGTCGGCTGCACCTGCACTTCGGGGCCCGGCCCGTCGAGGTCCTCGGTGAGGACAAGGTCACCGGGCTGCGGCTCGAGCGGGCGACCCAGGAGGGGGCCGGCACGGGCCAGACGTGGGACCTCGCGGTCGACGCCGTCCTGCGTGCTGTGGGCTACCGCGGCACCGTGCCCGACGGCCTCCCGTTCGACGATGCACGCTCGGTCATCCCCACGCAGGACCACCGGATGCTGCGCGACGGGGCCGTCGTGCCCGGCGTCTATGCCGTGGGCTGGATCAAGCGCGGGCCCATCGGCGTCATCGGCACCAACCGGTCCGACGCCAAGGACACCGTGGCGACGGTCCTGGCCGACGCCCCGGCACTGGTGGCCGCACGCGGCGCCGACCCCGGCGGCGCCGCCGACCTGCTGGCTGCCCGGGGCATCCGCCACGTCGACGTCGACGGGTGGCTCCAGGTCGTCGCCGCCGAGGCCGCACACGGCCGGCCGCACGGCCGCGGTGAGGTGAAGATCAGCGACTGGCAGACCCTGCTCGATGCCGCCTGGGAGGGCGCCGCAGACCGGGCCGCCACGGGCTGACCCGGCGGACGCTCAGCCCCGGCCCAACCGGGACCTGAGCCAGGTCCAGCGCTCCTGCAGCCGGGCCTCGAACCCCCGGTCCGTCGGGCGGTAGTAGTTGGTGCGGCCGTGCAGATCGTCGGGGAGGTACTGCTGCTCCGCGACGCCGTCCGGCTCGTCGTGCGCGTAGACGTAGCCCTCGCCGTGGCCGAGCCGTGCCGCGCCGGCATACCCGCTGCCCCGCAGGTGCACGGGCACCGGCCCGCCCCTGCCCGCCCGCACGTCGGCGATCGCCTCGTTGATCCCCAGGTATGCCGCGTTGGACTTCGGCGCCAACGCGTTGTGCACGACGGCCTGGCCGAGGATGATCCGCGCCTCGGGCATCCCGATCTGGGCGACGGCGTGCATCGCGGCGACCGCGGTCTGCAGGGCCGTCGGGTCGCCCATGCCGACGTCCTCGCTGGCGGAGATGACGATGCGGCGCGCGATGAACCGCGGGTCCTCCCCCGCCTCGAGCATCCGGGCGAGGTAGTGCAGCGCGGCGTCGACGTCGGAGCCGCGCATCGACTTGATGAGCGCGGAGGCCACGTCGTAGTGCTGGTCCCCCGTCCGGTCGTAGCGCACGGAGGCGTGCGCCACCGCCTGCTCGGTGTCGGCGAGCGTGATCGGCACCGGCCCGTCCGCGACGGCGCCGAACGGGATGCCGTCCTGGGCCACTCCCGCGGCCGCCTCCAGGGCGGTGATCGCCCGGCGGGCGTCGCCTCCGGCGATCCGGACCAGGTGCTCGACGGCGTCCTCGCCCACGCCATACGCCCCGTCGAGGCCGCGGGGGTCGGTCACGGCCGCCCGCACGACGTCGGCGACCTCGTCGTCGCTCAGGGGCACCAGAGCGATGAGCATCGAGCGCGACAGCAGCGGCGCGACGACCGAGAACGACGGGTTCTCCGTGGTCGCGGCGACGAGGATGACCTGCCGGTTCTCGACGCCCGGCAGGAGGGCGTCCTGCTGGGCCTTGGTGAAGCGGTGTATCTCGTCGAGGAAGAGGACCGTCTGCCGGCCGTAGAGGTCGCGGGTCCGGGCGGCCGCGTCCATGACCGCCCGGACGTCCTTGACGCCCGCGGTGACGGCCGAGAGCTCGACGAACTCCCGCTCGGCAGCGGTCGCCACGAGGTGGGCCAACGTGGTCTTGCCGGTCCCGGGCGGTCCCCAGATGATCACCGACACCGGACCGGCGCTCCCTCCCGAGCCCTCGATGAGCCGGCGCAGGGGACTGCCGGGCCGCAGCACGTCGCCCTGGCCGCGGACCTCCTGCACCGTGCGCGGCCGCATCCGCACCGCCAGCGGGGGGAGGGCGACGCCGCCTCCGGGGGTGCCCTCGCCCGAGGTCGCCGCGAACAGGTCGCCGCCGTCGGTGCTCACAGGGCCGAGGCTACCCACCACGGCGACGCGGCGGACCCGAGGTCCGCCGACGCGGGCCGAGTGCCCGTGGCCCCTCCGGTGCTGCGAGAGTTGCACCATGCACGCCCTCGCCGCGCCCCGGGAGATGGCCCCGCTGGTCACGGCCGACCTCCACCGGCGCGAGCCGCACCCGGGCCTGCAGATCGTCCTGGGTCTGTTCGGGTTCTTCGCCGCCGCCGCCGTCGGCACCGGCCTGGTCGCGACGGTGGTCACCACCGCGGTCCACGGCACGCCGGGCGCCGACGCCTCGGCCGACCCGAGCGCCTGGTATGCCGCGCACCTGTGGCCGGGCGTCGCCAGCGGGCTCGTCGTCGAGGCAGCGCTGGTGCTGGCCCTGTACCCCGCCCTCGTCCACCGCCTGGCGCGCCGCCCGGTCTACGAGCTGTCCCGGACAGGCGCGTGGCGGGAGCTCGGCGTGGGTGCCGCCCTCGGCGCGGCATACATGGTGCTCGTCGTCCTCGTCGTCTGGGCGCTCGGCGGCTACCACGTCGTCTCCATCGGCTGGGACACCGGCATCCTCACCGGCCTCGCCGTCGGCGTGGGGCCGGGGATCGCCGAGGAGGTCGCGTTCCGCGGGATCCTCCTGCGGGTCCTCGACAAGCCGCTCGGCAGCGTCGGCGCGCTCGCGCTCACCGCTGCGTTGTTCGGCGCGCTGCACCTGAGCAACCCCGAGGCCACCTGGTGGGGCGCCGTGGCGATCGCCGTCGAGGCAGGGGTGCTGCTCGGGGCGTGCTACCTGCTGACCCGCCGGCTGTGGCTCGCCATCGGGCTGCACGCGGCGTGGAACTTCACGGAGGGCGGGGTCTTCGGGATCGACGTCTCGGGTAGCGGCAGCACGCGGGGGCTGGTCGCCTCGACGATGTCGGGACCGACCTGGCTCTCCGGCGGTCCCATGGGCGTCGAGGGATCGGCCGTGGCGGTCGTCCTCGGTCTCGCGCTGGGTCTGTCGATGCTGGCCCGGGCGGGCAGGAGAGGCTTCGTGCTGCCCCCGCGCCAGCGCAGCTCTGCGACCGTCGACCTCAGCGAGGGCAGCGATGCGACTGCGGCGCTCTGAACGCACCCCGTCGCCCGAGGCGTCGCCCACCGGCCCGCCGGCGTCCGGCGACCCGCGCCACCGCGACCCACTGCGGCGCTGGGGGAGGTTCGTCGGGCGGCACGCCAAGGCGGTCGTCCTCGCGTGGCTCGTCTTCGTCATCGCCGGGTTCGCCGTCGCCGAGGGAGGACTGGGCACCGACTCGCTCTTCGACCGGCTGCACAGCGGAGAGATCACGTCCCCGGGAGAGGCGATGACCGGGCGCGACCTTCTGGCCCGGGCGGGTGTGACCGGGTTCAGCACCTACACCCTCGTCGTCGAGGGCGTCGACCTCTCCAGCGCCACTGTGGCCCAGGCGGCCGCCCTCGCCGCGAAGGACATCGCCGCCATCGACCGGGTCACCCAGGTGGTCAACCCCTTCGTCGTCCCCGGCGGGCCGAGCTCCGTGCAGGGGCTCGCTCTCGTCGCCGACGGCACGGCCGCCTCGGGCGGCTTCGCCACCGTCGTCAGCTTCGACCCGGCCGACACCGCCGAGCAGGAGAAGGCCGCGACCGCCCAGGTGGACGTCGTCTTCGACCGGCTCGTGACGGCCACGCACGCCACGTCCTCCCAGCGGGGCGGCGTGCGCACCCTCGTCGACGCCATCGTCGGCCAGATCCCCAAGGACCTGCGCACCGGCGAGGGCATCGCCCTGCCCGTCAGCTTCCTCGTCATGGTCATCGTGTTCGGCGGGTTCCTCGCGGCCGGGCTGCCGATCGTGGGGGCGATCGCGTCGATCGCCGGGGCACTCGCCTCCCTGCTCGGCTTCTCCTACCTCCTCGACCTCGACGCCACCTCGGTCAACGTCGTGACGGTGCTGGGTCTGGGCCTCTCGATCGACTACGGGCTGCTGACGGTGAGCAGGTTCCGTGAGGAGCTGCGCGCCGAACGCCACCGGGCCGGCCTGCGCGCCTTCACCCGGGACCAGGTGCTCCTGGCGACCGAGCGCACGGTCGACCGGGCCGGGCGAACGGTCATCTTCTCTGCTCTCACCGTGGCCATCTCGCTGGCCGGGCTCATGGCGTTCGACGTCGAGTTCATGCGCGCCATCAGCGCCGCCGCGGTCTCCGTCGTCGTCGTCGCCCTCGCCGTCTCGCTCTCCCTCATCCCGGCGCTGGCGACCCTCAGCGCCCGCCGGCTCCTGCGCCGCGGGGCCGAGACGACGGCCGACGAGGGCGTCTTCTCGCGCCTGGCCGAACGGGTCCACGCCCACCCCTGGGTGGTCATCATCGGCGTCGTCGCGGTGCTCGGGGTCGCGGCCTGGCCGGCCCAGCACCTGCGGATCACCTCCTCGGGGGCCGAGCTGCTGCCCGTCGGCGCCCCACAGCGGACGTACGTCACGACGATCAACCAGCACTACCCCCGGCTCGGTGGCCCGCCGGTCACCATCGTCGCCCGAGCGCCGCTCTCCCAGGTCGAGGCGTATGCCGCGACGGCCCGCACCCTGCCCGGAGTCGTGTCCACCGACCCGGCACAGCAGGTGCCGGGAAGCGACCTGGTGACCCTCGGCCTGCGGACCGGGGACACCGGGCTGGGGCAGGGCTCACGCGACGCCGTGGCGGCTCTGCACCTCCACCAGCCGCCGTTCACGGCCTACGTCGTCGGCCAGGCCTCCCAGCTGCACGACCTCACCGGCGCGATGCTCGGGCGGGCTCCCCTGGCCCTCGGCCTCGTCGCCCTGGCCACCCTCGTTCTGCTGTTCCTCATGACCGGCTCGGTCGTCATCCCGGTCAAGGCCCTGGCGATGAACGTCGTCTCGCTCGGGGCGGCGATGGGGCTGCTCGTGTGGATCTTCCAGGAGGGCCACCTCGAGGGTCCGCTCGGCTTCGCGTCCGTCGGCGCGGTCGAGTCGACGATCCCGCTGCTCGTGCTGGCGTTCGGGTTCGGTCTGTCGATGGACTACGAGGTCTTCCTGCTCTCCCGGGTCGTCGAGCTGCACGAGCAGGGCCGCGACAGCCAGCGGTCGGTCACGCTGGGGCTGCAGCGCTCCGGGCGGATCATCACCTCGGCCGCGCTGCTCGTCGTCATCGTCTTCTCCGGGTTCGCGGCCGGCAAGCTGCTCGTCATCAAGGAGATGGGCGTCGCGCTCCTGCTCGCCATCGTCATCGACGCCACGCTCGTGCGGATGCTGCTCGTGCCCGCCACGATGTCCGTCCTGGGCAACGCCAACTGGTGGGCGCCGCGCTCGCTGCGCCGCCTGCACAACAGATGGGGGATCACCGAGTGAGTGAGGTACGCCGGCTGGCGAACCGTGCCGAGCTCTCGGAGGCGGGAGCCCACCACCCCGTGCTGCGCTGGGACGTCGGGCTCAGCCTCGTCGCGCCCGCGTATGCCGTCGGCGAGCCCGGCGAGGGGGCGGTCGCCTACCGGCGGCGGGGCCAGAGCGGGGCGCTCGGTTCGGCCCTGCTCGGGACGGAGCCGGGGATCGAGGCACTGCTCGACGACGACGAGGTGCGGGCCTGGGTGACCGGGCCGGACGTATCGCGGGTCAGCATCCCCCGCAACGCCTACCCGGCGCTCCAGGGCCGGCTGCCGCTGGTCGAGTGGGGCACCTGGGAGTGGATGTGGACCCGCTCCGCGCCTCCACCCCAGCCCGCCGAGCCGCTCCTGGTCAGGCTGGGCCCGGATCGCAAGGCCGAGGTCACCACGTTCCTCGAGGAGCACAACCCCCGCACGTTCGGCCAGCCGTTCGCCCGGCCGGCCCAGCTGTGGGTCGGGGTCCGCGACGTGGGTGGGGCCCTGGCGGCCGTGGGCTCCAGCGAGGCCAACACCGCCGGCAGCCCCCACCTGAGCGGGATCACCGTCGCCCCCCGGCACCGCGGACAGGGGCTCGGGGCCGCCGTCACGGCATACCTCACCCGGGAGGCCCTGGAGCGGGCCGGGGTGTGCACCCTCGGCATGTACGCCGACAACACCGTGGCCCGCCGGATCTACCACCGGCTCGGCTACCTCACGGCCATCACGTGGACGACAGGCGGCGTGGCCGGCGGCGGCGCCGATGGCGGCGCATGAGGTGCGGCCATCACGACCACGGCCGCGCTCCCCGCTAGTCGTCGAGGCCGCGGGCGGCCAGGGCCTCGCCGGTGCGCTCGGCGTGCCGGATCGTGCGGACCACGACCGGCGTGACCAGGGCCCGGGCGCTGCGGCCGAGGCCGCGGGCCTTGCGGGCGTCCTGGGCCTCGTCGAAGGCGTGCTGGACGACCGGCAGCGCACGCACGGCCAGCGAGAACGTCAGGCCCACCCGGTCGGCGTCGACGTGCAGGGGCCGCAGCGGGCGCAGGGCCGCGATGACGGCGTCGAGGAGCTCGGTCGTGCTCGTCGTCGCCGTGACGAGCCCGGCGGCGGCCACGGCGACGACGAGCGTGCCGACCACGACGACCATGACCTGCCAGCCCGAGGTGAGCCACTGGAAGGCGACGAGGAGCATGACGAACCAGCGCAACGGCCGCACGACCGCCCAGAGACGGGCGGCGCCGAGCCGGGCCACGGCGAACCCGGCGAGGACGAGCAGCGCGCCCGCCGCCAGCACCCACGGCGACCGGAACGCCACCAGCACCGTCGTCAGCAGGACCAGGCCGACGAGCTTGGTCCACGCCGGGGCTCGGTGCAGCGGGCTCACGGCTCGCTCCGATGGGCCGGGGCGCCGTCCATGAGCCGGCAGTAGAACGCGACGCTCTCCCCGGGTGCGCCGTCGGCGACGACCCGCCCCTCGTCGATGACGAGGACCCGGTCCCACCCGGCGACGAGGTCGAGGTCGTGCGTGACGAGGACGACCCGCTGCGGGAGGGTGGCGATCAGGTCGGCGACCCGGCGGGTATGCCGCCGGTCGAGCAGCGTCGTCGGCTCGTCGCAGACCAGGACCGACGGCTCGAGGACGAGGACCGAGGCCAGGGCGAGGGCCTGTTTCTGGCCGCTGGAGAGCAGATGGGCGGGATGGTCCGCATGGGCGGCCAGCCCATGGGCGGCCAGAGCGGCGTCCACCCGGCGGGTCACCTCGGCGGGGTCGAGCCGGCGCCCACGGAGCGAGAACTCCACGTCCTCGCGAACCGTCGGCATGACGATCTGGGCGTCGGGGTCGGAGAAGACGAACCCCACGGCCCGGCGCACGGCTCCCCCGTGGCGGCGCGTGTCGAGGCCGTCGACGCTGACCCGGCCCTCGGTCGGCAGGACGAGCCCGTTGAGCAACCGGGCGAGGGTGGACTTGCCGGACCCGTTCGCGCCGATGACGGCGACCCGGCGCTGCGCGAGGTCGACGCTGACCTCACGCAGGACGACCCGGTCGCCGTAGCGATGGCTGACGCCCTCGATCCGGATCACTGCAGGTCAGGGGGCTGCGACACGGTCCCGCTCGCGCCGCTCGGCCACCCGTGCGACATCGGGCATGGCGCGGTGGACGGCGGCTGCCACCGTCGTGGCGATGACGACCTTGGCGAGATCGCCCGGCACGAAGTAGAGGTTGGCCCTGGTGGCGGCGGAGAGGGACATGCCCGCGGCGGCGGACAGGACGGGGATGCCCACGGCATACACCGCGAGGATGCCGCCGACGACGTTGGCGCTCGCCCCCCACCACGTGGGGTAGGCCGGGAGCCGGCGCTCGACGAGCCAGCCGATGACGACAGCGCCGACGACGAACCCGTAGAGGTAGCCCGAGGTCGGGCCGACGAACGAGCCGAGTCCGCCCTTGCCGCCGGCGAACACCGGCAGCCCGATCGCGCCCATGGCCAGGTAGAGGACGACGGCAAGGCCCCCACGCTTCCAGCCCAGGATCGACCCGGCGAGCATGACGCCGAGCGTCTGCAGCGTGATGGGCGCGGGGAAGCCGCCCACGGGGATGGCCCCGGGGATGGCCAGGGCCGCGATGAGGGCGGCGAACGATGCGACGAGCGCGAGGTCGCGGGCGGAGAGCGACCTGTGGGCGGGCGGCGGGATGGCCATCGGTGTCCTTGGTTCGGTGGGCACGGCTGAGGCGACCCTATCCCCTACCCGCCGGTCACTCCCGCGTCGCGAGCCCGGCCGCGAGACGCATCCCACATGCTCGGGCCGCGGCGCTCAGGTGGTCGGCGCCGCCTGGTCGGACCCGGTATGCCGCGGCACCGGCACCGCGTCGACACCGGCCTCCTTGCGCTGTTCCGGGGTGATCGGTGCCGGGGCGTCGGTGAGCGGGTCGTAGCCGCCGCCCGACTTCGGGAAGGCGATGACGTCGCGGATCGAGTCGAACCCGCCGAGCAGCATGACGATCCGGTCCCACCCGAACGCGATCCCGCCGTGCGGGGGCGCCCCGAACTTGAAGGCGTCGAGGAGGAACCCGAACTTCTCCTGGGCCTGCTCAGGGGTCAGCCCCATGACCTGGAACACGCGTTCCTGGACGTCGCGGCGGTGGATACGGATCGAGCCACCGCCGATCTCGTTGCCGTTGCACACCATGTCGTAGGCGTAGGCGAGCGCCTCGCCCGGCCGCTCGGCGAAGGTGTCGAGGAACTCGGGCTTCGGCGAGGTGAACGCGTGGTGCACGGCGGTCCAGGCCCCGGCACCCACGGCGACGTCCCCGGCGGCCACGGCCTCGGCGGACGGCTCGAACAGCGGCGCGTCGACAACCCAGAGGAAGGACCAGGCACTGTCGTCGATGAGCCCCGCGCGGTGGCCGATCTCCAGCCGGGCGGCGCCGAGCAGCGTCCGGCTGGACCGCACCGGACCGGCGGCGAAGAAGACGACGTCCCCCGGCACGGCACCGACGTGTGCGGCCAGGCCGGCGACCTCGCTCTCGGACAGGTTCTTGGCAGCGGGGCCGCCGAGGGAGCCGTCCTCGCCGACGATGACGTAGGCCAGCCCCTTGGCGCCGCGCTGCCTGGCCCAGTCCTGCCAGGCGTCGAGCTGCTTGCGCGACTGGCTCGCCCCACCCGGCATGACGACGGCGCCGACATACTCGGCCTGGAACACCCGGAACGGGGTGTCCGCGAAGTACCGGGTGCAGTCGACGAGCTCGAGGCCGAATCGCAGGTCCGGCTTGTCCGAGCCGTAGCGGGCCATCGCCTCGGCGTAGGTGATCCGCGGGAAGGGCGCGTCGAGCTCGACGCCGATGAGCCGCCAGATCTCCTGGACGACGGCCTCGCCGACCTCGATGACGTCGTCCTCCTCGACGAAGCTCATCTCGATGTCGAGCTGGGTGAACTCGGGCTGCCGGTCGGCGCGGAAGTCCTCGTCGCGGTAGCACCGGGCGATCTGGTAGTACCGCTCCATCCCGGCCACCATCAGCAGCTGCTTGAACAGCTGGGGGCTCTGCGGGAGGGCGTACCAGGTTCCGGGCGAGAGCCGCGCGGGCACCACGAAGTCCCGGGCGCCCTCGGGCGTGGACCGGGTCAGGGTCGGGGTCTCGATCTCGACGAAGTCCCGGGCCCCCAGCACCGAGCGGGCCGCGGCGTTGACCCGGGAGCGCAGCCGCAGCGCGGTCCCCGAGGAGTGGGCGCCGGGCCGGCGCAGGTCGAGGTAGCGGTGCTTGAGCCGGGACTCCTCGCCGACACTCACGTGGCTGTCGATCTGGAACGGCAGGGGCTCGCTGGGGTTGAGCACCTCGAGGCTCGCCGCGACCACCTCGACCTCTCCGGTCGGCAGGTCGGGGTTGGCGTTCCCCTCGGGCCGCAGGCCTACCCGGCCGACGACCCTGACGACGTACTCGCTGCGCAGCTCGTGCGCCCCGCCCTGGGCCAGCACCTCGTCACGGGCGACGACCTGGGCGACGCCCGAGGCATCCCGCAGGTCGATGAAGGCCACCCCGCCGTGGTCGCGCCGCTTCGCCACCCAGCCGGTGAGCGTGACGATCTGGTCGGTGTGCTCGGCACGCAACGTGCCGGCCTCGTGGGTGCGAAGCACGGGTGATCGATCCTTCGTGGTCGGTGCGGTGGGGCGCGGCCGCGGCCGTATGCCGTCAGCGCGCCGGCCTGCGCCGGGCGCCCCCGTGGAGGCGGCCCGCAGCGGGCCGGCCCCATCCTACGGACCCGGCATGGGGCATACGACCGCGTTCCGCACCCGTGCGGCCGCTGCCGACGCTGGCTAGCATCGACCGATGGCCGGTCGCCGTCGCAGGGCCCGGGTCGCCGACATCCACGAGGCGGCGCTCGCGATGCCCCACGTCGTCCTCGACGAGGGCTCCCGAGGCAACGCGGTGTACCAGGTGGGGGGCAGGAGCTTCGTCTTCTTCCGCAACCCCCGGCCCGATGCGGCCGATCCCGGGACGGGCGAGCCCTACGACGACGTCGTCGTGCTCTGGGTCGGGTCGGCCGAGGAGAAGCTCGCCCTGGTGCAGGACCCGTCGACCCCCTTCTTCACGACCCCGCACTTCGCCGGCCATCCTTCGGTGCTGCTGCGAACCACGCGGATCGGTGAGCTCGGGCCCGACGAGGTGACCGAGCTGGTCCAGGACGCCTGGCTCGCCCGCGCCTCGCGGGCCAGGGCGCGGGCCTGGCTCGCCGAGCACGGTCTCGACACCCGTTCCTGACCAAATGCCTGCGCCGCCCAGGTCGGGGTGGCACAGTGGTCCAACTCGACATGCAGGGGGAGCGACGTGATCCGAGGGATGACGCGACGGCAGGTGCTCGTCGCGGTGCCCGTCCTGGCGACGGCCGCCTGCACCGGCACGACCATCGAGCCGCCGCCACAGCCGACCCCGAGCTCGCCCGACCCTTTGAGCACAACCGCGGCGCCCGGCGCGGCCCACGGCACCCAGCGGCACAGCGACGGCGCCACGGTGATCTCCGGCGCCGACGGCGCGGCGACGGTCGCCGTCAGCCGGGCCCTGTTCGACTGGTCGACGGTGGTGGTCGTCCTGACAACCGCAGACGCCGAGCCGCTGGCCGCCGCGGGTGCTGCCGCCGCCGCCCTCGGCGCCCCCCTGCTCGTGGCCTCGGACGCCCTGGCCGGCGAGGTAGCCCGGCTCCAGGCCCGCACGGTGCTCGCCTACCCCTCGGCGGCGGGCCTGGCCCTCGGCGATGTCGAGGTGGTCTCCGGTCCGGCCGACCCGGCCTCGCTGGCGCAGCAGGGCATCCCCGTCCCGTTGCCGGTCAGCGGCGCGACGACCCCGGTGGTCCTCACGACGAGCGCCTCGCCCACGAGCCCGGCACTGCTGGCGGCGGTGCAGGCGGCCGGGGCGAAGCCGCACTCCGTCGCGTCCGCCGACCCCCGACAGGCGGGCGCGGCCGCGACCGCGATGCACGACGACCCCCACGCGCCGGTGCTGGCACTGGGCTCCGCGTTCGGCAGCAGCGAGCGTTTCGCCTCCCGCGTGCTGACCGTCCGCACCGCGCCCCAGATCCCCGGCGGCGGTTGGGTGCCGTTCCCCGGCCGCCGGATGGCGGCGATCTACGGCCACCCCGGCACCCCCTCGCTCGGCGCGCTGGGCCAGCAGGGCATCGCGTCCTCGGTGACGCGGGCCAAGCGGCTCGCCTCGGCCCTCGCGGCGGCGACCTCGACCCCGGTCGTGCCGGCGTTCGAGATCATCGCGACCGTCGCCGCCGCGTCCGCGGGCCCGGACCACAACTTCTCCACCGAGACCGCGGTGTCCACGCTTCGACCATGGGTCGACGCGGCGGGCAAGGCCGGCGTGTATGTCGTCCTCGACCTCCAGTCGGGGCGCAGCGAGTTCCTCAAGCAGGCCAAGCTGTACGCACCGCTGCTGAGCCAGCCGCACGTCGGGCTGGCCCTGGACCCTGAGTGGCGGCTCGCCAAGAAGCAGCGCCCCCTCCAGCAGCTGGGCTCGGTCGACGCGGACGAGATCAACGCCGTCATCGCGTGGCTCGCCGACCTGGTCCAGGTCAACGGCCTCCCACCCAAGGTGCTGACGGTGCACCAGTTCTCGACCTCGATGATCCGGCGGCGCTACCGCCTCGACACGAGCCACGACGAGGTCCAGGTCGTCATCCATGTCGACGGACAGGGTTCTCGGACAGCGAAGTTCGCGACCTGGCGGGCCCTACGAGCGGGGGTTCCGCGGGGCGCCTTCCTCGGCTGGAAGAACTTCTACCGCATGGACAGCCAGCCGATGAGCCCCGCTGAGACGATGCGGCTGGTCCACCCGAGCCCGTCGTTCGTCTCCTACCAGTGAGGAGAGGTCAGAACCGCCGGGGCACGAAGGTCTGTTCGTGGATCGGCGGACGGACGTAGGCGATCTGCTGCATGACCGGCAGCTCGACGACGTCGGGCGCCACGTCCTCGTACTCGAACTGGCCGAGCAGGTGGTTGATGCAGTTGAGCCGGGCCGCCCGCTTGTCGTCGGAGGGGACGACGTACCAGGGCGCCTGCTTGATGTCGGTGTACTGGAACGTCGTGTCCTTGGCCATCGAGTACCTGACATAGAGCTCGTGCTCGGCGAGGTCCATGTCGGAGAGCTTCCAGCGCTTGAGTGGCTCGGCGTTGCGGGCCTCGAAGCGGCGGCGCTGCTCCTCGTAGGAGACCGAGAACCAGTACTTGAGCACGACCATCCCGGACCGGACGAGCATCCGCTCGAACTCGGGACACGAGCGCAGGAACTCCTGGTGCTCCTCGTCGCCGCAGTAGCCCATGACCCACTCGACGTTGCTGCGGTTGTACCAGCTGCGGTCGAACAGGACCATCTCGCCCGCGGCCGGGAGATGCTCGGCATACCGCTGGAAGTACCACTGGGTCTGCTGCCGCTCGGTCGGCTTGGGCAGCGCGACGACCCGGACGGTCCGCGGGCTGGTGCGCTCGGTGATCCGCTTGATGACCCCGCCCTTACCGGCCGAGCCGCGCCCCTCGAAGATGACCAGCACCTTCAGCCCCTGGGTCTGGATCCAGTACTGCAGCAGCACGAGCTGGGTCTGCAGCCGCTCCATCTCCTCCTCGTAGACGGCCTTCTTGAGCCGGCCACTCTTGGTGTAGTCGTCGGCGTGACCGGTCGGGCCGACGAAACCGACGTCGTTGGCCCCTTCGGGGAGCGCTATCTCGTGAACCATGGATGCCGTCCTTCGCTCGAGGCTCCTCGCATCCTTGCGCGCCCGGTGCGGGTGGGCAAGCCACACGGGATGCGGCGTCGGCCACGGTGGGGCGCCGAGCCGGGTGCGGCCCGTCAGCCGCGTAGCCGTGGGTTGCTGGGCCACGGCGCGTCCACGGGGCGCAGGTCGCGCCAGCCGCGGCCGCGGGCCGCGAGGGTGGCAAGCACCCCGAGGGCGAGGGTGGGGTTGTGCACGCGGGAGGAGAGCACCGCATCCCGGACCTCCTCGAGCGAGGCCCAGCGGGTCGGCATACCGCGCTCCTCACCCGTGCGCTCGTGCCGCTCCTCCTCGGGGACCATCGTGAGGTCACGAGCCAGGTAGACGCGCATCGCCTCGTTGGAGCCGCCCGGAGAGGCGACGTAGTCCAGGAGCGTGTGCCACGTGGCGGCGGTGCGGTCGACCTCCTCGTGCAGCTCGCGGACCGCCGTCTCGTGCGGGGGCTCCCCGTCGACGTCGAGCAGCCCGGCGGGCAGCTCCCACTCGAAGGCGCCGACCGGGTGGCGGTACTGCTGGATGAGCAGCACCTGGTCGCGGTCGTCCAGCGCGAGGATGGCCACCGCACCGGGATGCGCGACGACCTCCCTGGTCAGCGTGCCGGCAGCCCCGAGCTCGAAGGTCTCCTCGACGACGTCCCACACCCGTCCCTCGAACAGGCGGCGCGACGACGTCTTCGGCTGGGGGGCGACCCGGTCGGCGAGCGGCTCGGGCACGTCAGGCCGGGGTCGAGATCGGGTCGGACGAGGCGGCCGCCGGCTGGGGCGTCGACGGGGACGCGTCGCCCGGCTCGGCGGAGCCGTGCTTGGGCCGCTCGACCTCGACGAGCCGGGACGCGCGCTGCGCCTCGATCGCCGCGCCGACCAGTCCGGCGAACAGCGGGTGGGCCCGGGTCGGGCGCGACTTGAACTCCGGGTGGGCCTGGGTCGCGACGTAGTAGGGGTGGACCGCGCGGTCGAGCTCGACGAACTCGACGAGGTTGCCGTCCGGCGAGGTGCCGCTGAAGACCAGCCCCGCCGCGGCGAGCCGGTCACGGTAGCCGTTGTTGACCTCGTAGCGGTGCCGGTGTCGCTCGGAGACCTCGGCCACGCCGTAGGCCTCGGCCACGATGGACCCGGCGACCAGGCTCGCGGGGTAGGCGCCGAGCCGCATCGTGCCGCCGAGGTCCCCCGCGCCGTCGACGAAGGCCTTCTGCTCCTCCATCGTGGCGATCACCGGGTCGGGGGTCTGGGGGTCGAACTCCGTCGAGCTGGCGCCCTCGATCCCCGCCACGTTGCGAGCGAACTCGATGACCATGCACTGCAGGCCGAGACACAGGCCGAGCGCCGGCACCTGGCGCTCCCGCGCCCACCGCAGTGCACCCACCTTGCCCTCGATGCCGCGGACCCCGAACCCGCCCGGGACGATGATGGCGTCCACCCCACCGAGCGCCTTGCCCGCGCCGTGGTCGGTCACGCAGTCGTCGGAGACCACCCAGCGGATCTTCACCTTCGCGTCGTGGTGGAACCCCCCGGCCCGCACGGCCTCGGTCACCGACAGGTAGGCGTCGGGCAGGTCGATGTACTTGCCGACGAGGGCGACCTCGACCTCCTCCGCAGGCTGGTGAACGCGGTCGAGCAGCCGGTCCCAGGACGTCCAGTCGACGTCGCGGAAGGCGAGTCCGAGGCGGCGGATGACATAGGCGTCCAGGCCCTCGCGGTGCAGCACCTTGGGGATGTCGTAGATGCTCGGTGCGTCGACGGCAGCGGTCACGGCCTCGGTGTCGACGTCACACATGAGCGAGATCTTGCGCTTGATGGCATCGGGAATCTCCCGGTCCGCGCGCAGGACGAGCCCGTCGGGCTGGAGCCCGAGCTGGCGCATGGCGGCCACCGAGTGCTGGGTGGGCTTGGTCTTGAGCTCGCCGCTCGGCGCGAGGTAGGGCACGAGGGAGACGTGGAGGAAGAAGACGTAGTCGCGGCCGAGGTCGTGGCGGACCTGGCGGGCGGCCTCGAGGAAGGGCAGCGACTCGATGTCGCCGACCGTGCCGCCGATCTCGGTGATGATGACGTCGGGGGCGTCCGCGTCGGCGATGCCGGGAGAGCCGGCGGCCTGGGCGCGCATTCGCGCCTTCAGCTCGTTGGTGATGTGCGGGATGACCTGCACGGTGTCGCCGAGGTACTCACCGCGCCGCTCCTTGGCGATGACCCGGCTGTAGACCTGGCCGGTCGTCACGTTGGCGTTCCCGTGCAGGTTGACGTCGAGGAAGCGCTCGTAGTGACCGATGTCGAGGTCGGTCTCGGCCCCGTCGTCGGTGACGAACACCTCGCCGTGCTGGAACGGGTTCATCGTCCCGGGGTCGACGTTGAGATAGGGGTCGAGCTTCTGCATGGTGACCCGCAGGCCGCGCGCCCGGAGCAGGTGTCCGAGGCTGGAGGCGGTCAGGCCCTTGCCGAGCGATGAGGCGACGCCCCCGGTCACGAAGATCTGTTTCGTCTGCACCACGGGCTTCAACTCTACGTCATACACCGGCGGCCACCGACCGCGACCCACCGGGAACGGCCCGCGTCTCACGGCTCGGATGGCTCCGTGGGCGTTCCGTGCGTGGTCGACACCCCCACGCGTCGGTATGCCGCGAGCGCGGCGGCCACGGCGTCGGCCCTGGTGGGCAGCTCGGCGGCCCGGGCCCGCGCGCGCTCACGCAGGTCGGTGGCGAGGTCGCTCGAGCCCAGCACGTCACAGATGGCGTCCGCCAGCGCCTGCGGGTCACCGGCGGGGACGAGCACACCGGCCGCGCCGAGCACCGCCGCCGTGCCGCCGACGGCGGTGGCGACGATCGGGGCGCCGGCATGCAACGCCTCCTGCAGGCCGACCGGCTGCCCCTCCCACACGGCCGAGGAGACGACGATGTCGGCGGCGGCGACGAGGTCCGGGACGTCGGCGCGGTGCCCGAGCACCCGGACGGGCAGCCGCGCGCTCGCGACCCGGGCCGCCAGGTGCGGCCGGAGAGGCCCATCTCCGGCGAGTGCCGTGACGAGGTCGACCCGGTCCCCCAGCAGGGTCACCGCGTCGAGAAGCAGGTCCAGCCCCTTCTGGGGCGCCAGGCGGGCGACGACGACCGCCAGGGCGGAGGTGTCGGCGAGCCCCAGGTCGCTGCGCACCTGCGCAGCGGGTACGCCCCGGTGGCGCGGGCGGTGGCGCGGGCACGACGGCCAGGCCGGTGGCGGCGGCTCCCAGCCGCACCTGCCGGTCGACCAGGTCCGCCGAGACCCCCAGGACGAGGGCGGCCCGGCGGGCCACGAGGCGCTCGAGGACGCCATAGACGGCGCCGAGCCGCCCACCGGGGGTGGCATTGTGCACGGTGACGACGAGCGGAGGGTGGCCGCGGGGCATCGCCAGAGCGGTCAGCGCACCGGCCCGCAGCCCGTGGGCATGGACCACGTCGGCACCGCGGGCGACCCGTCGCAGGGCGCCCACGGCCGCGACGTCGCGGGCGGGATGCGGCCGCTCCGACACCTCGATGGGGAGGTGTCCCGCTCCGGAGGCGGTGAAGGCGAACTGGGCCTGGACCTGCGGCGGGCAGACCACGAGGACCTCATGGCCCTCGGCGACCAGACCGGCCGCGAGGTCGTGCACGTGGCGGCCGACGCCCCCGGCGCTCGTCGCCAGGACGAGGGCGAGCTTCATGTGGTCCGTCCGCGGCGGGCCGCGAGCCAGGCCCGGCCCTGCGCCGCGACGTCGCTGTCGATGACGACGACGGCCGCTGCGTAGCCCAGGACGGCCACCAGCGCGGCCACGAGACCGGTGCCGAGCGACCCTGCCGCGGTGGCACCCGCCGACGGGCGCGAGCCGCTGCGCAGCCCCCCAGCCGACGCCGACCCCGACGAGCACCGACCCGCAGGTTCGCAGCGCACCGTCGGTCGAGGCGCTCCCCCAGGCGCGGTGGACGAGCACGGCGAGCGTCGTCGCCGCCACGGTCATGCCGACCGAGGACGCCGCGCCGAGCGTCACCAGCGTGCGCAGCGGACCGGCGTCGGCCCGCAGGAGGGCGATCGGGACCACCGCCGCAAGCAGCCACCCGCCGGCGACGGCCAGGCCCGCGGCCCGGGGACGGCCCCGCACGTAGAGGGCCCGGATGAGCAGGGCGGCGGCGCCGAACCCGACGACACCCGGGGCGTAGGCGGCGAGGGCCTCGCCGAGGGAGGACAGCGCCGCGGCGCTCGTTCGGCCACCTCCCCGGCGGGCGTCGAGCGCCGTGAAGAACGCCTCCACCGACCCCGCGGACGCAACGAGAACGGCGACCCCCAGCCCGCCGAGGAGGAGGACGGCTCGCAGCGACCGGGCCAGGGTCCGGTCGTCGTCCGGTGCGGTGCCGCGTCCGCGCGCGAGCGTCGGGAAGGCGGCCGTCGCGACGGGGACCGCCAGCACGGCATACGGCAGGAGGTAGACCGCCTGGACATAGCCGTAGACGGCCGCCGTCCCCTCGCCACCGCGGTGGTTGGACACCCACAAGGTGACAACGACGGCCAGCTGCTGCGCCAGCAGGGCGACGAGCCCGGCGGTGGCGAGCGAGGCGGAGCGCCGCGCGTCGCCCTCGGCGAACCGCAGGGTCGGCGTCCACCGCCAGCCGGCCCGCCAGGCGGGGACGAGGAGCGGCAGGCTGAGCGCCGCGACTCCCGCCGTGGTCCCCCAGGCGAGCAGCTGGAGCGCAGCGCCCTGGACCGTGGCCGGGTCGGTCGCCCCCTGGACCATGGCGCCGTAGCCGAGGTAGGCCGCGATGACCACGATGCTGGACAGCAGGGGCGCCACGGCGGCGGCGAAGAACCGGCGGTGGGCCTGCAGCAGACCGACCAGCACGATACCGACGCCGTAGAGCGGCACCTGGACCGCGAAGACGCGCAGCATGAGGGTCCCGGCGTCGGCCCCGCCCGGGACCGTGGGGTCGACGATCCACCGCGAGAGCAACGGCGCGGCCAGGGCGAGCGCAGCGCCGAGAGGCACGAGCACGACGAGGCACCAGGTGAGCAGCGCGGAGGCGCTGCGGTGGGCGCGGTCGGGGTCCTCCCGGCCGAGATGGCCGGCGATGACCGGCACCGCCACGGCGGCGAGGATCCCTCCGGCGGCGATCTCGTAGAGGACGTTGGGCAGGGCGTTGACGCTGGTGTAGACGGCTCCGACGCCGCCGGTGCGGACGGAGTCGGCGAACACGAGGGTGCGACCGAACCCCGCGACCCGGGCCGCCAGGGTGGTCGCCGCGATGAGCCCGGCGGCCCCCGCGATCCCTGCGGTGGCCGCGCCCTTGGTGTTCACCGGCGCCGCCGACCGAGGGCGTCGAGCGCGCGCAGCCCGGGGGTCGACTCGATGACCTGGGTGAAGCTGACCCTCTCGGAGGCCAGCGTCAGAGCGGCGAGGGCGGCGAGAGCCCCGAGCCGGCCGGCGAGCCGGGTTCGCTCGACGAGGGCCACGCCCAGCAGGGCGCCCGCTGCGTTGGCGCCGGTGTCGCCCAGCATCGCCTCCTCGGCGAGGTCGGGTCCGAGCAACGCCAGGGCGGCTCCGAGAGCGGCCGCGGCGGCGCCGGTCCCGGGACGCCCGGGCCGCGCGAACAGCGGTAGGGCGGCCAGCGTGGTGGCCTTGAGCGCCCGTCCGGGACGCAGGTCGAGCAGGTTGACGAGGTTGGCGCTCGCCGCGACCACGGCCCCGCCGACGAGCGTCGCGACCGCGCCGTGGGCCCCTCCCGGGGCGGGGTGGGCTGCGGACGCCCCGGCCCGGCGGTCGACGACGACGACCGCCGCCAGGCCGGTCAGCGCGAGCCCGGCGACCTTGACCGAGCCGGTGGTGAGCCGTCCGTGGGCGAGTGCCCCGAGGTGACCCCGCAGCCCCTTGCTCGAGGCGTCGCCGGCGAGGTCGTCCAGGGTGCCCAGCGCCCCCGCTGCGACCCCCGCAAGAGCCGGGGCGGGGCCCGCAAGGGCCGCTCCGGCGGTGGCGCCGAGGACGTAGGCGGGCCCCTCGAGCAGGGTGACCGTCTCCCCCGCATGGTTGGTGCGCTGCCAGGGCGCCCGCCAGGCGGGTGGGAGCAGGGCGCCGGCGCGGTATGCCGCGGCGGCGGCCACCCCCGCGACGGCGGCGACGCGGAGCGGGCGGGGGCGGCTCACGGCGTGGACGCGGGCAGCGGGGGGAAGGCCGCGGTCACGCCGCTCTCGAGGCCGTACTGGCCCGCGCCCCCGCCGAGCTGCTCGGTCAGGGCGAAGACGATGCTGGCGCGGCCCATCGGCAGGCCCGACGTCGTCGACGGTCGACACTGCCTTGACGGCGTCGGCGTCGTCGCGGGCCGCGATGACGACCGAGGCGCTCTTCTGGTCACCGGACACCCCCACGTCGGACGCCAGCACCGCGCCCGAGCCCCCGCGGTCGAGGGCCTTGACGAGCGTGACGTAGCCCTTGACGGCCGCCTTGTCGGCGTCGGAGCTGCCCGGGGCGTTGTCGGCGCCGATGACCACGCTGAGCTCGGCGGGGACCGGCTCCGCCACGTCGACCTCGAGCAGGTCGGCCTTGGTGAGGTCCTCGACCGCCGTCGTCACCTGGATGGGTCGGGGGGTTTCCTTCGACCCCGGTGTCGCTGCCCGTGGGCTTGCGGACGAGCAGCCGGGCGAGCACCCGCGTCGAGGCCGACCCGTCGGCCGCGGCGGAGTCCGCTCCGAGCTGGTCGCGAGCCGCTCCGTGCGCTGGCCGTGGCGTCCGAGGTGGCCTTGTCGGACGAGACCCAGGTGTCGTGCACCGTGGTCGTCGAGGCGACCCGGCGCCCGGGAGCTCGAGCACGGTCGCGGTCGACTTGGCCATGGCGACGTCCGCACCGGGCAGGACGACGAGGCTGACCGTCCGCCCGACGAGCGCGTCGGCCACCAGGGCGGGTTCGCCGCCGCGGCGAAGGCGTCGCGCGCCTCGCGCGGCCTTGGTCTGCTGCGTCGAGCTGGGCCCGCAGGTCGCTCTTGTCCTGCCGCGAGCTGAGCGAGCTCGCTGGGACACCGTCGTGCCGATCCCCTGTGCAGCGGTCCGGCGCCGAGCACGATGCCCACGGCGAGGGCGAGGAAGATCGAGACGATGGAGACGAGGTGGTAGCGGAAGTCGATCACGAGAAGACCCCTGCATGGCCCGACCACAGGTCGTCCAGTCGCGCGCCGACGACCTGGTGCAAGGCCGGGGTCGCCCACAGGGCGGCGATGAGCGCGAGGGCGCCGACCGCCGCGACGAGCACGAGCCACCAGGCCAGCGACATCCGCGAGCGGTAGAGGCGGCTCACGCCCTTGGCGTCGACGAGCTTGCCACCGACCCGCAGCCGGGTGAGGAAGGTGCTGGCCATCCCGGCCCGGCCCTTGTCGAGGAACTCCACGAGCGTCGCGTGCGTGCCGACGGCGACGATGAGGGTGGCGCCCTTGTCGTCGGCGAGCAGCATGGCGACGTCCTCGCTCGTCCCGGTGGCGGGGAACACGACCGGGTCGCAGCCCGAGCGCCTCGACCCGCTCGAGCCCCGGGGCCCGGCCGTCCCGGTAGGCGTGGACGACGACCTCGGCACCGCAGCGCAGGGTGGCGTCGGAGACCGAGTCCATGTCGCCGACGATGAGGTCCGGGGTCAGCCCGCCTCGACGAGGGCGTCCGCGCCGCCGTCGACCCCGATGAGCACCGGCTGGTACTCGCGGATGTAGGACCGCAGCATCCGCAGATCCTCCTTGTAGTGGTAGCCGCGCACGACGATGAGGACGTGGCGGCCGTCGATCGCGGTCGTGATGTCGGGGACGCCGACGCCGTCGAGGAGCAGCTCGCGCTCCTTGCGGAGGTACTCCATCGTGTTGGCCGCGAACGCCTCGAGCTGGACCGACAGCCCGGCGCGAGCCTCGCCCATCGCCGCCTGCGACCGACTCCGTGTCCAGGACGGTGCCCTGCGCGACCGGCTCGGCCCGTCGAAGAGCACCGTCGTTGCCCGCGACCGTCACCGCCATCCCGTCCTTGAGCGCCGTCATGACGGGCGTGCCGACGTCGTCCAGCAGCAGGATGCCCGCCTCGATGAGGATCTCGGGCCCGAGGTTGGGGTAGCGGCCCGAGATCGACGGCGAGGCGTTGACGACGGCCACCGGGCGGCAGGCCACCAGCGCCTCGGCGCTCACCCGGTCGATGTCCTGATGGTCGATGACCGCGATGTCGCCGGGCTGGAGGCGCTTGGTGAGGTCCTTGGTGCGCCGGTCCACGCGCGCAGGCCCGCTCACCCCGAGCTCGGGGGAGCGTGATCGGGGTCCGGGACACGCATCGCCATGGTGGCTCCATCGTGCCACGAACTCCCGGCTCACGCCTGGCCGGCGGCCCCGGAGGGGGCCGCGCCGCCGGCGGCTCGGCGAGCAGCTCGCGGGCGTTCTCGAGAGCGGCGTCGGTTCCTGCCCCGGCCATCATCCTGGCCAGCTCGGCGACCCGCTCCTCGCCCTCGACGGCGACGACGCCGCTGGTCGTGATGTGGCCGTCGCCGGCCTTGGTGACGACGAGGTGGCGGTCGGCGTGGGCCGCGACCTGAGCCAGGTGGGTGACGACGACGACCTGGGCGTGACGCGCCAGCTCGGCGAGCCGGGCCCCGACGTCGAGGGCAGCCCGGCCACCGACGCCGGCGTCGACCTCGTCGAAGACGAAGGTCGGCACCTGCGAGACCTCCGCCGCGGTCGCGACCTCGATGGCGAGCATGACCCGGGACAGCTCGCCCCCGGAGGCCGCCTTGGTGACGGTCCGGGCCGGGGTCCCGGGGTTGGCTGCGAGCCGGATCTCGACGTCGTCGACGCCCTGCGGCCCGAAGCCCCCGGAGGGGGTCAGGACCACGCTGCACGACCGCCCGCGGCATACCGAGCCCGGCGAGCTCACCGGTGATCCGCTCCCCCAGGTCGGCAGCCGCCCGCTCGCGCTCGGCCCTGAGCCGGGCCGCTGCCTGGCCGCGCTCCTCGGTGAGCCTCACCAGGTCGGCCTCGAGCTCACCGAGCCGGTCGTCGGCGCCGAGGAGCTCGGTGAGCCGGGCGACGCCCGCGCCGACCACGCCAGAACCTCGTCGACGTGTCGCCGTACTGGGCGGTGAGGGTGCTCGAGCTGGGCCCGGCGCTGCTGGACCCATCCGAGACGCTGGGGGTCGAGGTCCACGGTGGCGGCGTAGCGGGTGAGATCGGAGCCGAGGTCGGAGGCGAGGATGGCGAGCTCGACGAGCCGGGCCTCGAGCTCGGCGAGCTCGGGGTCGTTGGGCGCGGCGCCCGCCACCGCCGCGCGGGCGCTGGCGAGCGCCCCGGTGACGCCGTCGGCGGACCCCCGGCCGCCGCGTCGTCGCCCACGATGAGCAGGCCCGCCGAGTGGGCGGCAAGGCGGCAGCTCCTCGGCATGCGCGAGGCGCTCGTCCTCGACCCGCAGCGCGGCGTCCTCGCCGGGCAGCGGGTCGACCCGCTCGATCCGCTCCAGGCCGAGGCGGAGCACCTCGATCTCGCTGTGCGCGCTCGCGTTCGAGGGATCGCAGCCGGGCCAGCTCCTCGCTCACGCCGGGCGTGCTCGGCGTGGGCGGCCCGGTAGGCCGTGAGTGCGTCGCCGAGCGACGGCCCACCGAACGCGTCGAGCAGCTCGCGGTGCTGGTCCGCGTGGCGCAGCCGCCACTGGTCGGCCTGGCCGTGCACGGCGACGAGGTGCTCGGCCAGCTCGGCGAGCAGGCCGGCCGGCGCGGCCCGCCCCCCGACGTGGGCCCGCGAGCGCCCCTCGCCGGACACGGTCCGGACGAGGATGAGGCCGTCGTCGACGTCGGCGCCCGCCTCGGCCGCCCGCAGCAGCGCCGGGTGTCCGGCCGGCAGGTCGAGGACCCCCTCGACGACCGCACGGTCGGCACCGACCCTGACCAGGCTGGGGTCGGCCCGGGCGCCGAGGAGAAGGAGGAGCCCGGTCACGACCATCGTCTTGCCCGCGCCGGTCTCGCCGGTCAGGACGGTCAGTGCCGGGTGCAGCTCGAGCACGGCGTCGTCGATGACGCCGAGGTCGCGGATGCGGATCTCCGAGAGCACGGGGCCAGCCTGTCACGTCCCCGCGACGCCGTCGGCCCGTCCCCGCTCCCCCTCGGACCGGTCCCGGCCCCGCCAGCCCTCGACCGACAGGTCGAACTTGGCGACGATCCGGTCGGTGAACGGCGCGGTGTCGAGGCGGGCCAGCCGCACGGGCTCGGCCGAGCGGGTGACCTGCACCCGAGCCCCCGGGGCGATGTCGACCGTGCGCCGGCCGTCGCAGGCGAGCACGCCGCTGACCTCGCTGTCGGCGAGGATCTCCACGGCCAGCACCGAGCGCGTGCCGACGACGACCGGGCGGGCGAACAGGGCGTGGGCGCTGATGGGGACCAGGAGCATCGCCTCGACATTGGGCCAGACGACCGGGCCACCGGCCGACAGTGCGTACGCCGTGGAGCCGGTGGGCGTGGCGAGGACGACGCCGTCGCAGCCCCACGACGACAGTGGCCGCCCGTCGACCTCGACGGCCAGCTCGACCATCCGGGCGCGGGACGCCTTCTCGACCGATACCTCGTTGAGCGCCCAGCTCGAGAACACGGGTCGCCCGCCCTCGGTGACCGTCACCTCGAGGGTCATCCGCTCCTCGACGGTGTAGTCACGAGCGACGATACGGTCCACGGTGGCGTCCAGATCCTCGACCTCGGCCTCGGCCAGGAAGCCCACGTGCCCGAGGTTGACCCCGAGCAGCGGCACCCGGCTCCCCCGGCACAGCTCGGCGGCCCGCAGGATCGTGCCGTCGCCCCCGAGGACGACCACGAGCTCGCAGCCGTCGGCCGGGTCGTCGAGGTCGACGAGCCGCACCTCACCGTCCAGCTCGGCGGCGAGCAGCTGGTCGGCCAGGACCTCGACGCCGGCCGCAGTGAGCCGCTGGGCGACATCGGCCGCCAGGGCGTGGACGTCGCGCTTGGTGGGATGAGCGACAAGGAGGATCCGGCGGGTGCTCGCAGTCACGCGGGTCCTTTCGTCGTCACGGCCCGGACCAGCTCGGTCAGGGTGTCGGACCCCATCTTCGCCGACCCGTCCGGACGCATCCACATGAGGTACTCGACGTTGCCCTCGGTCCCGTGGAGCGGACTGGCCAGCACCGCATGAGCGAAGAGCCCGGCGGCCTCGCCGGCCGAGGCGACGGCGAGCACGGCGGCCCTGCGGTCGCGTGGGTCGGTGACGACGCCTCGGCGCCCGAGCCGGGCCCGCCCGACCTCGAACTGCGGCTTGACCAGGGCGACGACGTCCCCGGTGCCGGCCACGAGCCCGGCCAGCTCGGCCATGACGACGGTGAGCGAGATGAACGACAGGTCGGCGACGAGGAGGTCCGCGGGTCCGCCCACGTCGGCGGCGGTGAGTCCGCGCACGGTCCGGCCGCTGCGCTCCGCCACGCGCGGGTCGGCCGCCACCGCACGGGAGAGCTGGTGGTGGCCGACGTCGAGGGCCACCACGTGGGAGGCCCCATGGTGGAGCAGCACCTGGGTGAAGCCGCCGGTCGAGGCGCCGACGTCGAGGCACCGCCGTCCGGTGACGACCAGGCCGCGGGGCTCCCATGCCGCCAGCGCGGCCTCCAGCTTGACCGCCGCCCGGCTCACCCACACCGGCTCCTCGCCGGTGAGGTCGAGCGGGGTGTCGGCATCGACCTGCTGGGACGCCTTGGCCGCCGGCCGGCCCGCGACGGTGACCCGTCGGGCAGCGACCAGGTCGTGGGCATGCCCGCGCGATCGGGCCAGTCCCCGGCGGACCAGCTCCGCGTCGAGGCGCACCGGGCCGCTCCCGCGGTCAGCCGCCGAGGTCACCGAGACGCGACTGGAGGGTGCGCTGGACGTGTTCTCCGGAGTCGATCACCGCGTCGAGGTCACCCGGTGGAGCCGCGGCCAGGTCGCGCAACGCCGCGTCGATGACGAGGTCGCCGGTCGCGGGCGCCTCGCCGGTCCGCTCCGGGTCGGCGGATGCCGGCGGGTCCGGCATCGCGGAGGCGTCGGGCGATGCAGGGACCTGCCCCGCCGCGTCCGGGGCGGTCGGGTCGAGCCAGGCCGTCGAGGACTCGTCACCCACCGGCCGGCGCCTTCTTCGCCGGCGCCTTCTTCGCCGGCGCCTTCTGCGCGGGCGCCTTCTTCGCGGGCGCCTTCTTCGCGGGCGCCTTCTTCGCCGTCGCCTTCTTCGCGGGCGCCTTCTTCGCCGTCGCCTTCTTCGCGGGCGCCTTCTTCGCCGTCGCCTTCTTCGCCGGGCCGGCTGCCGCGACGCGGGACGGCTGGGCGGGCGCGGGCTCGACAAACGGCTCCGCCACCTCGGTCGTGGTGAGCCCGACCCGCACGGCGACCATCGCGGCAACCTCCTCGAGCTGGCCCGCGAGGGCGGTCACGGCGGCGGTCACGGCGTTGACGTCGGCCGCGAGGCGGCCGAGGTCCACCCGGCCGAGGGCGGCGTCGATCTCGGTGCGTACCAGCTCGACGAGCTGCCTGCGGTTGGACTCCGCGGCCGACATCATCTCGTCGGCGAACGCGGCGGCCTGCTGCCCCATCTTCTTGCTCGACCCCTCGAGCCCGGTCAGCGCCAGGAGCTCGTTCGCGGCCTCGAGGGCCCGGCTCTTGGTGAGCTCGCCGAGCCCTGACGCCAGCTCGACGAACCCCTGGATCGACTGCTTCGCCATGGTTCCTCCTCGTCCACGCCGGCCCCGACGACCGGCGCCGCCCACGCTACCGGTCCGTGAGCCCCGCGAGCACGGCCTGCGGCACGTCCCACAGCTCGCCGAGCCGCTCCGGTGCGAGCTCTCCGGCGTCGAATGCGGCATAGACCGCCTGGAGGATGGCGTTGAGGTCGGCCAGCGCGCCGGCGTCGCCGGACTCCTCCCACCCCGCCTCGGTGACCCGGCGACGCCGGGGGCCGCAGGCCCCCCAGCCATCCTCCCGGCGCGGCGGGTCGAGGTCGGCCGACAGACCCCGCAGGTCGGGCAGGACGTACGTGGGACGCCGCTCGGCTGCGGCGAGGGCCGCGGTGCGCAGGTCGTGGACGCCGGTGAGGACCAGCACCGAGTGCATGCCCGCGTTCACGGCGCCCTCGATGTCGGTCTCGAGCCGGTCCCCGACGGCGAGCAGCCGGTGCGGAGCCAGCCCCAGCCGGTCGGCGCACAGGAGGTAGAGCGGCTGGTGGGGCTTGCCGGCGACGGCATCGGGCGCGCGGCCGACAGCCCGCTCGACGGCCCCCACGAGGGCGCCGTTGCCCGGGGCCACCCCCCGGTCGGTCGGCAGCGTCGCGTCGGTGTTCGTCGCCACCCACACGGCACCGTCCTCGATCGCGTAGGCCGCCTCCGCCAGCTCGGCGGCGCTCACGTCCGGGCCGTAGCCCTGCAGGACCGCGGCCACCGCACCGCGGCCGGCCGCGGGCGCCTCGACCTCGAAGCCCGCCTCCCGGAGCGCGACGCCCACCCCGGCACCGCCGACGGCCAGCACCGTGGCACCGGGCGGGACGTGGTCGCGGAGCACCCATGCGCCGGCCTGGGAGGAGGTCGCGACGTCCTCCTGCCGAGTGAGCAGGCCGAGCCGGGTCAGGTGCTCGGCGACCTGCGCCGGGGGGCGGCCGGCGTTGTTCGTGGCGTACTGGACGGGCAGCCCGGCGCCCGCGAGCGCCGCAACGGCGTGTGGGACCGCATGGGGGCCGCGGTACACCACGCCGTCGAGGTCGCACACGATCGCGGCATACCGGTCGGTCAGGGTCATCCGGCCGGCGCCTCGTCGTCCCCGGGCTCCCCCGCCTCGGCATGAGCCGTCACCGGGTCCTCGACCGCGTCGCCGGGCTCCTCCTCGTCGCCGAGCAGGTCGGTGACCAGGATGCCGTCGATCTCCTCCATCCGCTCGACGGCATCGGTCTCCTGGTGCTGGTCCCCGGCGGCCGCGCGCGCGAACCAGTCGCGCGCCTCGTCGGTGCGGCCCAGCGCCAGGAGGGCGTCGGCATAGGCATAGTGAAGACGGTGGTATGCCGCACCCGTCCGCTTCAGCTGGGGGATCTGCAGCGCCACGAGCGCGATGTCGCTCTGGCCGAGATCACGGCGGACACCGGACACGACGATGGCAAGCTCGACCCGCTCGGGGTCGGCCAGCTGTGCGGCATCGGCGGAGGACGCGAGGTCCAGAGCCCGGGAGTGCCGCCCGAGCCCCCGCTCGCAGTCGACCATGAGCGGAAGCAGGTCGGGCGACCCGCTGAGCCGGCGCACGGTCCGGAACTCGCCGAGAGCACGGGCGAAGTCCCCCATCCGGTAGGCCACCATGCCGAGCGCCTCCCGCGCGGCGGCACCCGCCCAGCCCGTCGGACCGCCGTCTGCGCGTGCGCGAGGGCGGCGTCGAGATCGCCGGCGTCCATCATCAGCGCGACCATGACCAGATGCTGGGCGACCCCCTCGGCGTTCTCCCTGCTGAGAGTGCGCAGCTGCAGATGCACCCCGCGGTCGAGCTCCCGGCCCGTCACCCCCTCGGCGATGCGCGGCTCGGGCAGCCGGGGGCCCGTCGGGGCCAGCCGCGGACCGCCGCGGCGCTCGCTGTTGTCGGGGTCACCGGCGCGAGCCCGGTCGTAGCCTGAGCCACGCGCGCCATCGCCGGGCGGACGGCCCCCACCTTGGGGACGGCCCCCACCTTGGGGACGGCCACCACCACCTCGGGGACGGCCACCACCACCTTGGGGACGGCCACCACCACCTTGGGGACGGCCACCACCCTGCGGACCGGGCCGGGGCCGTCGCGGCCGACCTGCGTCGCTCACCGGCACTCCACTCCTTCTCTGGTCGACGGCCTGGCCGTCGCTCGTCCCGTCAGCCCACCTGCGGCCGTGACCGACCGCGTCGATCCTACTGACGCCTCGGCCCCACATAACGACAGTGGCCCGCCGAAAACGGCGGGCCACTGCGAAAGTATGTCCGGCTGCGTCCTACTCTCCCACACCGTCCCCAGTGCAGTACCATCGGCGCTGAAGGGCTTAGCTTCCGGGTTCGGAATGGAGCCGGGCGTTTCCCCTTCGCTATGACAGCCGAAACTCTATGGAGATGTCAGTCGTCCCCGACCGTATCTCGGGAACTCCACAGTGGACGCAAGCAGTGTAAATGTGTATCAAGTCATCGGCTTATTAGTACCAGTCAGCTCCATGCATTGCTGCACTTCCACGTCTGGCCTATCAACCCAGTAGTCTACTGGGAGCCTCTCGGGGCGAACCCCATGGAAACCTCATCTTGAAGCGTGCTTCCCGCTTAGATGCTTTCAGCGGTTATCACTTCCGAACGTAGCCAATCAGCCGTGCCCTTGGCAGGACAACTGACACACCAGAGGTTCGTCCATCCCGGTCCTCTCGTACTAGGGACAGCCCTTCTCAAGTTTCCAACGCGCACAGCGGATAGGGACCGAACTGTCTCACGACGTTCTAAACCCAGCTCGCGTACCGCTTTAATGGGCGAACAGCCCAACCCTTGGGAGCAACTCCACCCCCAGGATGCGACGAGCCGACATCGAGGTGCCAAACCATGCCGTCGATATGGACTCTTGGGCAAGATCAGCCTGTTATCCCCGGGGTACCTTTTATCCGTTGAGCGACGGCGCTTCCACAAGCCACCGCCGGGTCACTAGTTCCGACTTTCGTCCCTGCTTGATATGTCTATCTCGCAGTCAAGCTCCCTTGTGCACTTACACTCGACACCTGATTGCCAACCAGGCTGAGGGAACCTTTGAGCGCCTCCGTTACCTTTTAGGAGGCAACCGCCCCAGTTAAACTACCCACCAGGCACTGTCCCTGATCCGGATCACGGACCTAGGTTAGATATCCAGAACGACCAGAGTGGTATTTCAACGTTGACTCCACAGACACTGGCGTGCCTGCTTCACAGTCTCCCACCTATCCTACACAAGCCGTACCGAACACCAATACCAAGCTATAGTAAAGGTCCCGGGGTCTTTCCGTCCTGCTGCGCGTAACGAGCATCTTTACTCGTAGTGCAATTTCGCCGAGTTCGTGGTTGAGACAGTGGAGAAGTCGTTACGCCATTCGTGCAGGTCGGAACTTACCCGACAAGGAATTTCGCTACCTTAGGATGGTTATAGTTACCACCGCCGTTTACTGGGGCTTAAATTCTGAGCTTCGACCCGAAGATCTAACCCGTCCTCTTAACCTTCCAGCACCGGGCAGGCGTCAGTCCGTATACATCGTCTTGCGACTTGGCACGGACCTGTGTTTTTAGTAAACAGTCGCTTCTCCCTGGTCTCTGCGGCCCTTTACCCTAGTGAGCAAGTCACTTCAGGTTCCGGGCCCCCCTTCTCCCGAAGTTACGGGGGTATTTTGCCGAATTCCTTAACCACGATTCACTCGATCGCCTTGGTATTCTCTACCTAACCACCTGAGTCGGTTTGGGGTACGGGCGGCTCGAACCTCGCTAGAAGATTTTCTTGGCAGCATAGGATCACCCTGCTTCCCGCATTCGCGGTCACTATCAGGTCTCAGGCGCATGAGGTGCGGATTTGCCTACACCTCGCCCTACTCCCTTGGACGTGGACTACCATCGCCACGCGGAGGCTACCTTCCTGCGTCTCTCCATCGCTTGACTACTACTAGTTAGGGTCGCGCGCTCCGCCCGGATCGGTCCGAAGACCTTCACCAGGTTTCAGGCGCTTAGCATTACTAGATTCGTCAGGGGCGGTTCTTCGCCGGTTCCGGAATATCAACCGGATGTCCATCGACTACGCCTGTCGGCCTCGCCTTAGGTCCCGACTTACCCAGGGCAGATTAGCTTGACCCTGGAACCCTTGGTTATTCGGCGGACGGGTTTCTCACCCGTCATTCGCTACTCATGCCTGCATTCTCACTCGTGTGGCCTCCACGGCTGGATCACTCCGCCGCTTCCCTGGCCACACGACGCTCCCCTACCCATCAACACGCCTGGACCGTGAACCCGCAGGTGTCACGGCCGAGCAGTGTGTCAATGCCACAGCTTCGGTGGTGTGCTTGAGCCCCGCTACATTGTCGGCGCGGAATCACTTGACCAGTGAGCTATTACGCACTCTTTAAAGGGTGGCTGCTTCTAAGCCAACCTCCTGGTTGTCAAGGCAACTCCACATCCTTTCCCACTTAGCACACGCTTAGGGACCTTAGATGGTGGTCTGGGCTGTTTCCCTCTCGACTACGGAGCTTATCCCCCGCAGTCTCACTGCCATGCTCTCACTTACCGGCATTCGGAGTTTGGCTAACGTCAGTAACCTGGTGAGGCCCATTGGCTATCCAGTGCTCTACCTCCGGCAAGAAACACATGACGCTGCACCTAAATGCATTTCGGGGAGAACCAGCTATCACGGAGTTTGATTGGCCTTTCACCCCTACCCACAGCTCATCCCCTCAGTTTTCAACCTAAGTGGGTTCGGCCCTCCACGACGTCTTACCGTCGCTTCAGCCTGGCCATGGGTAGATCACTCCGCTTCGGGTCTAGACCCAGCGACTAATTCGCCCTATTCGGACTCGCTTTCGCTACGGCTTCCCCACACGGGTTAACCTCGCCACTGAGCACTAACTCGCAGGCTCATTCTTCAAAAGGCACGCCGTCACCCCACAAGGAGGCTCCGACGGATTGTAGGCACACGGTTTCAGGATCTATTTCACTCCCCTCCCGGGGTACTTTTCACCTTTCCCTCACGGTACTTGTCCGCTATCGGTCACCAGGGAATATTTAGGCTTAGCGGGTGGTCCCGCCAGATTCACACGGGATTTCTCGGGCCCCGTGCTACTTGGGATGGTTCTCTGGAGTTCGCGCCATTTCGTCTACGGGGGTAGCACCCTCTGTGCCGGGCCTTTCAATGCCCTTCGACTATGACGCGAATTTTTGACTCCATGCCAGGATGTCAGTCCTGACCGAGAAGTCCCACGACCCCGACCATGCAACGCCTGACAGCTATCACACATGGCCGGTTTAGCCTGTTCCGCTTTCGCTCGCCACTACTCACGGAATCGCGGTTGCTTTCTCTTCCTGTGGGTACTGAGATGTTTCACTTCCCCACGTTCCCTCTACCCACCCTATGTGTTCAGGTGGGAGTGACTGGACTTGCCTCCAGCCGGGTTTCCCCATTCGGAAATCCTCGGATCGCAGTCTGGTTATCGACTCCCCGAGGCTTATCGCAGATTCCTACGTCCTTCTTCGGTTCCTGGTACCAAGGCATCCACCGTGCGCCCTTATTAACTTGAGCCACAAAGATGCTCGCGTCCACTGTGTAGTTCTCAACATACGGGCGGGTCCCCTCCGGTGCCGACGCCTGCCGACCGAGGTCGGGGGTTCGTCGCGGGGGGGGTCCTCACCGGCAAGCCGGCCTTCGAGCTGGGCACAACGCCCGAGCCCTCAGGACCCAACAACGTGTCAGGCGCTGCTCCCACTCACCTCGCGTTCCACGGCCGGAGCCAGTACTTGCGGTTGGTGAGCTGAGATCAGCGCCAAATAATCGATGTTCCACCCTTGAGCACCTGCCGTCGGGCGTACGCCGGCGGCCAGGCTCTGGATCGCTTGACGCGACCAGTGCTCCTTAGAAAGGAGGTGATCCAGCCGCACCTTCCGGTACGGCTACCTTGTTACGACTTAGTCCCAATCGCCAGTCCCACCTTCGACGGCTCCCTCCACAAGGGTTGGGCCACCGGCTTCGGGTGTTACCGACTTTCGTGACTTGACGGGCGGTGTGTACAAGGCCCGGGAACGTATTCACCGCAGCGTTGCTGATCTGCGATTACTAGCGACTCCGACTTCATGGGGTCGAGTTGCAGACCCCAATCCGAACTGAGACCGGTTTTTTGGGATTCGCTCCATCTTGCGATTTCGCAGCCCTTTGTACCGGCCATTGTAGCATGTGTGAAGCCCAAGACATAAGGGGCATGATGATTTGACGTCATCCCCACCTTCCTCCGAGTTGACCCCGGCAGTCTCCTATGAGTCCCCGCCATAACGCGCTGGCAACATAGAACGAGGGTTGCGCTCGTTGCGGGACTTAACCCAACATCTCACGACACGAGCTGACGACAACCATGCACCACCTGTATACCGACCTTGCGGGGCACCCATCTCTGGATGTTTCCGGTATATGTCAAGCCTTGGTAAGGTTCTTCGCGTTGCATCGAATTAATCCACATGCTCCGCCGCTTGTGCGGGCCCCCGTCAATTCCTTTGAGTTTTAGCCTTGCGGCCGTACTCCCCAGGCGGGGAACTTAATGCGTTAGCTGCGGCACAGATCTCGTGGAATGAGACCCACACCTAGTTCCCAACGTTTACGGCGTGGACTACCAGGGTATCTAATCCTGTTCGCTCCCCACGCTTTCGCTTCTCAGCGTCAGTAGTGGCCCAGAGACCTGCCTTCGCCATCGGTGTTCCTCCTGATATCTGCGCATTTCACCGCTACACCAGGAATTCCAGTCTCCCCTACCACACTCTAGTCTGCCCGTACCCACTGCAGGTCCGGGGTTGAGCCCCGGATTTTCACAGCAGACGCGACAAACCGCCTACAAGCTCTTTACGCCCAATAATTCCGGACAACGCTCGCACCCTACGTATTACCGCGGCTGCTGGCACGTAGTTAGCCGGTGCTTCTTCTGCAGGTACCGTCACTTTCGCTTCTTCCCTGCTGAAAGAGGTTTACAACCCGAAGGCCGTCATCCCTCACGCGGCGTCGCTGCATCAGGCTTTCGCCCATTGTGCAATATTCCCCACTGCTGCCTCCCGTAGGAGTCTGGGCCGTGTCTCAGTCCCAGTGTGGCCGGTCGCCCTCTCAGGCCGGCTACCCGTCGTCGCCTTGGTGAGCCGTTACCTCACCAACTAGCTGATAGGCCGCGAGTCCATCCCAGACCGAAAAACTTTCCAGACGGTAGAGATGCCTCTCCGTCTCGTATCCGGTATTAGCTCCGGTTTCCCGGGGTTATTCCAGAGTCTGGGGCAGGTTACTCACGTGTTACTCACCCGTTCGCCACTGATCACCCGGAGCAAGCTCCGAGGTCACCGTTCGACTTGCATGTGTTAAGCACGCCGCCAGCGTTCGTCCTGAGCCAGGATCAAACTCTCCGTTGATGTTTAGCTCCGTGCCGACGCGAGGCGTCGACCGGAAACCGAAACCCTCGAAGGGTTGTTTCGCTGACTGAGCAAGAACGACTAGCTTGAGTTAGTCATTCGTTGTCAACCAAAGGATTTTCGTCCGAGAACCGGGACCGACCAGGCCGAAGGCCAGGACCGCCACGACCTCGGGACGAGGTTATTGGCATCGATTTTTGACACGCTGTTGAGTTCTCAAGGTTCGGACGCACACCATCGCAGGGTCCTCGGACCGCGCTCAGGGGCAACCAGTCAAACTTACCCGCGTCCATGCTTGGGCGTCAAATCCGGGCTCCTGACTCGGAGCGGGATCTGGATCGCGCTTGGATCTCTGCGGGGCACCCACTGTAGCAACCTCACGGCTGCCGCTCCAACTCGATGGCTGGTGGTGGGGTCAACCGTCGGGACCGGCCTACTTCGTGCGGATCACTCCGCCGCGGTGGCGTCCGTTCCTCCCTGTCGGGCTGACGTCGCAGAACACTAGATGACGGTCTCGGATCCACACAAATCGGCGGATCCCGGGCGTGTCGCCACGCCTCCACGGGTCGCCCCAGCGGGCCGAGCGGACCGGCATACCTGCAGGTCAACGGCCTGTCGTCGTCGGTCTGCCCCCGCGGACCCGGGCTGCGACCCCGGCAACGCCGGCGGCCGCGGGGTCGCCGGGCGCAGGACGCTCAGCCACGCCGGGCCGCGGCCAGCGCCTTGCGCCCGCGCCGCAGCACCGCCACCTCACCGTGGAGGAAGTCCTGCTCCCCGAGCACCTGCTCCGGGTCGCTCACCCTGGCGCCGTTGACCGAGGCGCCCCCGTCGCCGATGGCCCGCCGGGCGGCGTTGCGCGAGTCGACCAACCCCACGGCCACCAGGGCGTCCACGACGCTGGTACCGGCCGAGACCTCTCCCCGGGCAGCTCGGCCGTGGCGTCGCGAAGTGTCGCGGCGTCGAGCGCGTACAGGTCGCCCTTGCCGAACAGCGCCTCCGAGGCCGCCTGGACCGCCGCCGTCGCCGCCGCGCCGTGTACGAGGGTCGTCACGTCGACGGCGAGCACCTTCTGCGCGGCCCGCCGGAACGGCTCCTCGGCGACCTGGCGCTCGAGTTCGGCGACCTCCTCCCGGGTGCGGTCGGTGAAGACCCGCAGGAGGCCGACCACCGAGGCGTCCTCGACGTTGACCCACCACTGGTAGAACGCGTAGGGGCTCATCATGTCGGCCGACAGCCACAGGGCGTTGCCCTCGCTCTTGCCGAACTTCTGGCCCGAGGCGTCGGTGATGATCGGCGTGGTCAGCAGGTGCACGGACGCGCCCTCGACCCGGTGGATGAGGTCGGACCCGGCCGTGAGGTTGCCCCACTGGTCCTGGCCACCGGTCTGCAGGGTGCAGCCGTAGGCGCGGTACAGCTCGAGGTAGTCCAGCCCCTGGAGCAGCTGGTAGCTGAACTCGGTGTAGGAGATGCCCTCCTCGCTGTTCAGCCGGGCCGCCACGGCGTCCTTCTTGACCATCTGGTTGACCCGGAAGTGCTTGCCGATCTCGCGCAGGAAGTCCAGGGCCGACATCGGCGCCGTCCAGTCGAGGTTGTTGACCATCGTCGCGGCGTTCGCGCCCTCGAACTCGAGGAACGGCCGCACCTGCTCCTGGATGCGCGCGACCCACTCGGCCGTCTGCTCCTTGGTCTTGAGCACCCGCTCGGCGCTCGGCCTGGGGTCACCGATGAGGCCCGTCGAACCGCCGACGAGGCACAGGACGTGGTGCCCGGCACGCTGGAGGTGGCGCAGGACGATGAGCTGGACGAGGTTGCCCATGTGCAGCGACGGGGCCGTCGGGTCGAAGCCGCAGTAGACCGTGATCGGCCCGCCGTCGAGTGCCTCGCGTAGCGCGGCCTCGTCGGTGGTCCGTGCCACCAGGCCGCGCCACTGCAGCTCGTCGAGGATGTCGGTCACGTTCTGGCTCTCCTTCGGTCGGCGCCCCGGGACGGTGCCGGGACGCGTTGCGGCGCGCCACGGCATACCGTATGCCGCACGCGGCCACAGCCTGCCACGCACCGTCCACGGGGCGCGCCCACGTTCACGCGCCCACCTTGCACCGCGCGCAGGGTCCACGTCGGGAATGCGGTGGACGGGGCCGACCCCGTCGCGGTGGGATGGCCGTGATGACCGCCACCGACACCTCGCCGGCGGCCGCGCGACGGCTGCTCCGGGAGCACTGTCCCCGGTGGGCCGAGCTACCCCTCACCCGCATCGTCTCCTCCGGCATGGACAACGCGATGTACCGACTGGGCCCGGACCTCGTGCTCCGGCTGCCGCAGACGCCGCACGCCGCCGAGCGGTTCGCCGCCGAGCTCGGCTGGCTCCCCGTCGTGGCCCGCCGGCTCGGGGTGCGGGTCCCTCGGGTGCGCTACGCCGGTGCTCCCAGCGCGGGGCTGAGCTCGGGCTGGGCCGTCCTGGACTGGATCGACGGCGCGGACGCATGGGCCTCCGGCGAGGTCGACGGCGCGGGTCTCGCCGAGGACCTCGCCGCCGTCGTCGCAGCCCTCCGCTCGGCCGACCTCCGCGCAGAGGGACTCGACCTTCCGGTCGGCGCCCGAGGCGGCCCGCTCGCGCCGCGCGACGAGCGGATCAGCGAGGCCATCGGCGAGGTGGGCCACCTCGTCGACGCTGCCGTGGCACTGCGGATCTGGCGCCGGGCCCTGGCCGCGGCACCACCCGCCGGTCCGCCGGTGCTGCTGCACGCCGACCTCATCCCCGGCAACCTCGTCATCGAGGGCGGGCGGCTGGCCGGCGTCATCGACTGGGGCGCGATCAGCTCGGGTGACCCCTCCTGCGACCTCACCCCTGCCTGGTGGGTGCTCGACCGGGTGTCCCGGGCGCACTTCCGGGCCGCGCTCGGCGACGACGACGACGCCTGGCAGCGGGCCGCCGGCTGGGCGATCGCGCAGGCCGCCCTCGCCACCCGCCACTACCTGCCGGTCGGCCACGCCCTCGGGGAGGTGGGCCTGCGCGCGCTGCGCGAGCTCGTCGCCGACCCGGCGGTGGGCGGAACGGCACCCACGGCAGACTCGACGCCATGACCTCCTCCACGGCCCACGGTGCGCACCCCCTGGCCCCCTACATCGCCGGGCTGCCCAAGGCCGAGCTGCACGTCCACCACGTCGGGTCCGCCTCCCCTCGCATCGTCGCCGAGCTGGCGGCCCGGCACCCCTCGAGCACGGTGCCGACCGACCCGGCCGACCTGGCGCGCCTGTTCACCTTCACCGACTTCGCGCACTTCATCGACGTCTACCTCGCCGTCGTCGACCTCGTGCGCACGGCCGAGGACGTGCGGCTGCTGACCTACGAGGTGGCCCAGGAGATGGCTGACCAGCAGGTGCGCTACGCCGAGCTGACGATGACGCCGTACACCTCGGTCGTGCGCGGCATCCCCATCGAGGCCTACACCGAGGCCATCGAGGACGCGCGGGTCGCCGCCGAGCGGGACCACGGGATCGTCCTGCGATGGATCTACGACATCCCCGGCGAGGCCGGGCTCGCGTCGGCCGACGCCACGGTGGCGTATGCCGTGGAGCACGGCCCCTCCTCGCTCGTGGGGTTCGGCCTCGGCGGGCCGGAGGTCGGCGTGCCGAGACCACCGTTCGCACCGCACTTCGCTCGCGCCCGGGCCGCCGGGCTGCACTCGGTGCCGCACGCGGGCGAGACGACCGGGCCGCAGACCGTCTGGGACGCGCTGACGCATCTCGGTGCCGAGCGCATCGGGCACGGCACGTCCTCGGTCCAGGACCCGCGCCTGCTCGAGCACCTGGCCGAGCACCGGATCCCGCTGGAGGTCTGCCCGACGTCCAACGTCGCGACCCGCGCCGTCGACCGGATCGAGGACCACCCCGTCGCGGCCATGCGCGAGGCCGGGGTCGTCGTCACGGTGGGTAGCGACGACCCGCCCATGTTCGGGACGACGCTCAACCGCGAGTATGCCGTCGCCGCAACGCTTCTCGAGCTGGACGAGACAGGGATCGCCGACCTCGCGAGGACCGCCGTCGACGTGTCGTTCGCGCCGGACGATGTCAAGGCGCGGGTCCGGCGGGAGATCGCGGCCTTCGTGGGTGGCGTGAAGCCGGAGTAGGCGCCGAGAGGGGACCCGACGGCCGGGGTGGGGTCGGCGACCCGGCCTGCGACGTCGTCCTCGCGTGGACGGCCCTCGAGGGCCCGGCGCGGGAGGCGGACCGGGGCGCGGTCGGCCCGGACGACGCGCGGCTGAGCTGAGGCTCGCTCAGGCCTGGCGACGCGACCGCCGCACGCCGGGGCGGTAGGCGCTGACCGTCGGCTCCCCATCGAGCCAGAACCGCCATGGATACGCCGCCGCATCGCCACCGGGGCCGCTCACCCCGACCCGGGGCCCCGTCCGGACCCTCTCGAGGGGCACCGGCGTCTCGGGGGCATCGATGCGGGTCAGGTCGCCCTCGCCGCAGGCGTCGAGCCCGTTCTCGTCGCGTCCCAGGCCCAGGGTCGTCGTGAGCCGGGCCGGGCCGCGGGCCCAGTCCCGCTCGCGAGCCCGCGGACGGCGTGCGGCGACGACCTCGTGTCCGGCGACGACCTCACCGGCGCGCAGCAGGACGGCGCAGGCCTCGCCCTCCGGGCCGCAGACGATGTTGGCGCACCAGTGCATCCCGTAGGTGAAGTAGATGTACAGGTGCCCCGGCGGGCCGAACATGACCTCGACCCGTGGCGTGCGTCCCCGGAAGGCGTGCGACCCGGGGTCCACGGCACCGGCATACGCCTCGACCTCGGTCAGCCGCAATGTCACCGCGCCATGGGTCAGCATGCAACCCAGCAGTGCCGGCGCGACGTCGAGGACGTCGCGGTCGAAGAACTCCCTCATCACCCGGGCCACGACGGCCAGGGTAGGGCGTGCGACGGAGGTGGCAGGGGGTATGCGGCGTGTCGCGGCTCCCACCTGTCGGGGGGCGGCACGCCGGGAGGTGTGCGGCGTGGCCCTCCCGCGCTGTCACCCACCGGGGGCCCTGGCGGCGCCGATGACAGCGCACCGGCGGCTGCGATCCCGACCCCGGCGCGCCTCATCGTCAGCCGGACCGGCGTGACGTCGCCTCACCCGTCACGCTCGACACCGGACCCAGCCTCGGGCGCCACCTGACCCGCTCACTCCCGGAGCTGGACCTGGCCGCCGGCGCCACCGACCGAGGGTGTCACCGCGGCCCAGGCACGTCCCTCGCCCGCCAACGCCCGCACCCGGCCGAGCTGCTCGGCCACCCGGGCCGGCGCGGTGCCACCCTTGCCGTCGCGCGACGCCAGCGACCCCTGGACCGACAGCACGGCGCGCACGCCCGGCGTCAGGTGCTCGCTGATCGTGGCCAGGTCGGCGTCGGTGAGGTCCCACAGCTCGATCCCGCGCTCCTCGCACGCGCGCACGCACCCGCCTGCGACCTCGTGCGCCACCCGGAACGGCACCCCCTGGCGGACCAGCCACTCGGCGACGTCGGTCGCCAGGGAGAAGCCCAGGGGCGCGAGCGACTCCAGCCGCTCGGTGTCGAAGACGAGCGTCGCCACCATCCCCGCGAAGGCGGGCAGCAGCACCTCGAGGGTGTCGACGGCGTCGAACACCGGCTCCTTGTCCTCCTGGAGGTCGCGGTTGTAGGCCAGCGGCAGGCCCTTGAGCGTTGTCAGCAGGCCCGTGAGGTCACCGACGAGCCGCCCGGCCTTGCCCCGGGCCAGCTCGGCGACGTCGGGGTTCTTCTTCTGCGGCATGATGCTCGACCCGGTGGAGTAGGCGTCATCGAGGGTGACGAACCCGAACTCCCTGGTCGCCCAGAGGATGACCTCCTCGGCGATCCGCGAGATGTCGACGGCCGTCATCGCCGAGACGAACGACAGCTCGGCCACCACGTCGCGGGCCGCCGTGCCGTCGACCGAGTTCTCGACGGCGCCGGCGAAGCCCAGCTCCGCTGCCACCGCCTCGGGGTCCAGGCCGAGCGAGGACCCGGCCAGCGCCCCGGACCCGTAGGGCGAGAGGGCCGCGCGGGCGTCCCAGTCCCGGAGCCGGTCGACGTCGCGCAGCAGGGCCCACGCGTGGGCCAGCAGGTGGTGGCTGAGCAGGATCGGCTGCGCGTGCTGCAGGTGCGTGCGGCCGGGCATGGCCACGCCGAGGTGGCGGTGCGCCTGGCCGACCAGCGCGTCGACGACGTCGAGGACCAGCGCAGCGACGACGCGTGCGTGGTCGCGCAGGTACATCCGCACGAGGGTCGCGATCTGGTCGTTGCGGGAGCGCCCGGCCCGCAGCCGCCCGCCGACCGCGGGGCCGACGCGGTCGATGAGCCCGCGCTCGAGCGCAGTGTGGACGTCCTCGTCCTCGGGCAGCGGCCCGAACGCGCCGGACTCCACGTCGGCACCGAGCGCGTCGAGGCCGTTGAGCATCGCCGCGAGGGTCTCGTCGTCCAGGAGCCCGGCCCGGTGCAGCACCCGGGCGTGCGCGCGGGACCCGGCGAGGTCGTATGCCGCGAGCCGCCAGTCGAAGTGCGTCGACACCGACAGTGCCGCGAGGGCATCGGCAGGGCCGCCCGAGAACCGTCCGCCCCACAGGCTCACAGCAGGTCCGCTGCGGCCCGGCCCGCCCTGCGGAGCGGTCTCGGCGTACTGGTCCGGCTGGTCGGCGGGGGTCACGCGTGGTCCTTCCGTGCGAACGACATGAGGCGGCGGGCCGTGCGCTCACTGGCGCGGATCCCCGAGGTGATGACCATGATCGTGTCATCGCCGGCGATCGTGCCGAGGACGTCGACCGCCTCCGTGTGGTCGATCGCCGACGCGAGGAAGCTCGCGGCGCCCGGCGGGGTGCGCAGGACGACGAGGTTGGCCGAGACCTGCGCCGAGACGAGGAGCTCCTGGCAGCGCTGCTGCAGCCGGGTGGTCACCTCGTCGGCGTCCGGCGCCGCACGGACCGTGCGGTCGCCGCCCTCGCCGGGCACGGCATACACCAGGCCCTTGCCGACCCGGACCTTCTCCGCCCCGAGCTCGACGAGGTCACGGGACAGCGTCGCCTGGGTCACCTCGATCCCGTCGGCCGCGAGATGCTCGAGCAGCTCACCCTGGGAGCGGATCCCGCGCCGGCCCAGGATCTGGACGATCCGCTGCTGGCGAGCGGTGCGGCTCGTCGAGACGGTCACGCCGGCCGGCCCGGCTCGGCGTCCGGCGACTGCTCGAGGAGCCAGGAGATGACGGCCTTCTGGGCATGTAGGCGGTTCTCGGACTCGTCCCACACCACCGACTGGGGCCCGTCGATGACGTCGGCGTCCACCTCGAACCCCCGATACGCCGGCAGGCAGTGCAGGAATACCGCGTCGGGCAGGGCCCGGGCCATGAGCTCCGGCGTGACGGCGAACGGGGCGAACGGGCTGCCACCGCCCTGACGGGCGTCCTTCTCGGTCTCCATCCCCATCGAGACCCACGTGTCGGTGGCGACGGCGTCGGCACCGGTGACCGCCTCGACGGCGTCCGCGACGACGGTGACCGACCCACCCTGTGCGGCGGCGATCTCGGTGGCCCGGGCGAGGACCGCCGGGTCCGGCTGCACCGTCGCTGGGCTGCCCACCCGCACGTGCATGCCGGCCAGGGCGGCGCCGAGCAGGTAGGAGTGGGCCATGTTGTTGGCCCCGTCGCCGACGTAGGCCAGCGACCGGCCGGCCAGCGCGCCACGGTGCTCCTGGATCGTCAGCAGGTCGGCGAGGACCTGGCACGGATGGAACTGGTCCGTGAGGGCGTTGATGACCGGGATGTGGGCGTAGTCGGCCATCTCCTGGATCCGCTCCTGGCCGTAGGTCCGCCAGACGATGGCCACCGCCTCGCGGCCGAGGACCCGCGCGGTGTCGGCGATGGACTCGCGCACCCCCACCTGGGCGAGGTTGCCGTCGATCACCATGGGGAACCCGCCGAGATGGGCGATGGCCGCGGTGAACGACACCTGGGTCCGCAGGGTCTGCTTGTCGAACAGGACGGCCACGACCTGCGGGCCCTCGAGGCACCGGTCGGAGAACGGTGCCGCCTTCAGGGCGGCGGCTCGCCGCAGGATCTCGGCCTGCTCGGCGGCCGTGAGGTCGTCGTCACGGAGGAAGTGGCGGATGGTCATGACGTCTCCGACTGTTGGTGGGGGCGGGGGGTCGTGGCGGCGTCGAGCAGGCCGGGCAGGGCGTCGACGAAGAGGTCGAGCTGTTCGGCGGTCACGACGAGGGGCGGGGCGAGCCGCAGGGCGGTGGGCGTCACCGGGTTGACGAGGAAGCCGGCGTCGCGGGCCGATGCGGCCACCGCGGGGGCAACGTCAGCGGTCAGGGCGATGGCCCGCAGCAGGCCGGCGCCGCGCACCCCGGCGATGAGCGGGTGCCCGAGCGCGGCGACCCGGGCGACCAGATGCTCGCCCAGGTCCCGGGCGTGCTCGACCAGCCCGTCTGCCTCGATCGCGTCGAGGACGGCGAGCGCGGCGGCCGAGGCCAGCGGGTTGCCGCCGAACGTCGAGCCGTGCTGACCCGGGCCGAGCAGTCCCGTCACCTGGGCGCCGAAGGTGACCAGGGCACCGATGGGCACGCCACCACCGAGGCCCTTGGCCAGGGTCATCGCGTCGGGCACGATCCCGGACTCCTGGAAGGCGAACCACGTCCCGGTGCGGCCGACCCCCGTCTGCACCTCGTCGACGATGAGGAGCGCCCCGGCCGCCGTGGCGATCTCTCGGGCGGCCACGAGGTATGCCGGGTCGGGGACGAGCACCCCCGCCTCCCCCTGGATCGGCTCGAGGACGACGGCGGAGGTCTCCTCGGTGACGGCGGCCCGCAGGGCGGGGACGTCGTCGTAGGGGACGTGGACCACGCCGGGCAGGAGCGGGGCGAACGGCTCCCGGTATGCCGCCTTGTGGGTGAGCGCGAGGGCGCCGGTCGAGCGGCCGTGGAAGGCTCCCTCGGCCGCGACGATCCCCGTGCGCCCGGTGCGGCGGGCGAGCTTGACCGCCGCCTCGAGCGCCTCGGTGCCGGAGTTGGTGAGGAAGACCGCCGAGCCCTCGGGTGCTGCCGCCAGGGCGAGCAGCCGCTCGGCCAGGGTGACCTGGGCGGCCGAGGTGTAGAAGTTCGAGATGTGCACCATGCGGGCCGCCTGGTCGGCGACGGCCGCGACGAGCGCCGGATGGCCGTGGCCCAGGGCGTTGACGGCGATGCCGCCCAGGAGGTCGAGGTAGCGACGGCCGTCCACGTCCCACACCCAGGCACCCTCACCGTGGTCGAGGACGAGCTGCGGTACGCCGAACACCCCGAGCAGGGCGTGCTGGTAGCGCTCGAGGAGCTCGCTCGAGGTCTCGGCAGGAGCGTCAGACACCGATGCCTCCCCCGTCGGGGTCGTCCGTCTCGTCGGGCTCGACGACCGTCCCGATGCCTTCGGAGGTGAACACCTCGAGCAGGAGCGAGTGCGGCTGGCGGCCGTCGATGACGTGCGCCTGCGGCACACCCTCCTCGACGGCCCGGATGCACGCCTCGAGCTTCGGGATCATCCCGGAGTCGACCCGGGTGAGCAGGTCCCGTGCCGCGCTGACGGGCAGGCGGGAGAGCAGCGAGCCGCGGTCGGGCCACGCGGCATACACCCCCTCGACGTCGGTGAGGACGACGAGCTTGCGGGCGCCGAGGGCCGCCGCGAGCGCGGCGGCCGCGGAGTCGGCGTTGACATTGAGGACCTGCCCGTCGACGTCGAGGTCCGGCGCCACGGTGGACACGACCGGGATGCGCCCGGCATCGAGGAGGTCCTGGACGGCGGCCGGGTGGACGACCTCGACGTCACCGACCAGGCCGATGTCGTGATGCTCGCCCTCGACGACGACACCGCGACGGCGGGCCCCGAACAGCGCGCCGTCCTCGCCGGACAGGCCGACCGCCATCGGGCCGTGCTGGTTGAGCAGGCCGACGAGCTCGCGGCTCACCTGCCCGGTCAGCACCATCCGGACGACGTCCATGACCTCCGGTGAGGTGACCCGCAACCCGCCGCGGAACTCGCTCTCCATGCCGAGCCGGTCGAGCATGGCCTTGATCTGCGGGCCACCCCCGTGGACGACGACCGGACGCAGCCCGGCATACCGCAGGAAGACGATGTCCTGGGCGAAGGCGGCCTTGAGGGCGTCGTCGACCATCGCGTTTCCGCCGTACTTGACGACGACGAGGGCCCCGTGGAACCGCTCGAGCCACGGCAGCGCCTCGACGAGGGTCCGGGCCTTGGTGTGGGCGACCCGCAGCGCGGCGGCGTCGATGGCGCCCCGCAGGGTGGAGGTGGTGTGCGTCATCGCCGTCCTAGGTGCTGTAGGCCGAGTTCTCGTGGACGTAGTCGTGGGTGAGGTCGTTGGTCCACACCGTCGCGACCTCCGCTCCGGCATGGAGGTCGACGATGACGTGCACCTCGCGGGCGGTGAGGTCGACGAGGGAGCGGTCCTCGCCCACTCCCCCGGCCCGACAGACCTGGACGCCGTTCATGCTCACCTCGAGCGTCGCCGGGTCGAAGGCGGCCGCGGTCGTGCCGACGGCCGCCAGGACCCGCCCCCAGTTGGGGTCGTTGCCGAACACGGCGCACTTGAACAGGTTGTTGCGGGCCACCGAGCGGGCCACCTCGAGGGCGTCCTCGACGGAGGCGGCCGAGCGCACCTCGACGGCGATGTCGTGGGCGGCGCCCTCCGCGTCCCCGATGAGCCGGCGGGCCAGGCTCGCGCAGACCTCGGTGACCGCCTCGGTCAGCACCTCGGCCGCCACCTCGACGCCCGAGGCCCCCGACGCGAGCAGGAGCACGGTGTCGTTGGTGGACTGGCAGCCGTCGGAGTCGATGCGGTCGAACGTCACCGCGGTGGCGGCCCACAGGACGCCGCCGAGCAGCGCCGGGTCGACGACGGCGTCGGTCGTCACGACGACGAGCATGGTCGCCAGCGCGGGAGCGAGCATCCCGGCCCCCTTGGCCATCCCTGCGACGCTCCAGCCGTCGCGTGCCGCGACCGCCTCCTTGGGGACGGTGTCGGTGGTCATGATCGCGCGGGCCGCGTCGGGCCCCCCGTCGGTCGCCAGCGCTCGTGCGGCGGCCCGCACCCCCGCCTCGACCCGGTCCATCGGCAGCAGCTCGCCGATGAGGCCGGTCGAGCAGACGGCGACGTCGCCGGCGGCCACTCCCAGCACCTGCGCCACGAGCTCGGCTGTGCGGTGGGCGTCCTGGAGGCCCTGGGCCCCGGTGCAGGCGTTGGCCCCGCCGGAGTTGAGCACGACGGCGTCGACGCGGCCGTCTGCGACCACCTGCCGGGTCCAGAGCACCGGTGCGGCCTGCACGCGGTTGGAGGTGAGGACGACGGCCGCGTGGTGGTCGGGGCCGTCGTTGACGACGAGCGCCACGTCGGGGGCACCGGAGGACTTCAGCCCGGCCGCCACGCCGGCCGCCCGGAAGCCCGCGGGCGTCGTCACACTCATGAGCCGCCGCCGGTCAGGGTGCTGGGGGTGACGATGAGGCCGGCTCGCCGCCAGACCTGCGTGGCCGTGTCGATGTCGCCGGCCGGGACGAGGATCCAGTCGGTGTCGTAGGTCGAGAGGGTGAGGATGCTGATCTGGGCCTTGACGAGGGGGTCGAGGATCTCGGCGAGGACCCCGATCATCCCCCACTCGAGCGGTCCGGCGATCTCGACCGCGCGGAACGGCCCGTGCTGGGTCTGGCCGGCCGGGACACGGTCGGCCAGACAGACGATGGAGGTCTCGTCGGCGGTGCGGGTGAGCGATCCCACCGGGGCGGCGGTCCAGTCCCAGGACGGGTCCTCGTGGGGCCCGAGCCGGATGACCGAGACGTCCTCGGGGTGGGTCATGAGGTGCAGGGGCGTGCGGCTCACGGGGCCACCCCCGCCACGGGCAGGCCCGTCGTCTCGGGCAGCCCGAGCGCGAGGTTGAGGCACTGGACGGCGGCTCCGGCGGTCCCCTTGGTGAGGTTGTCGACCGCGGCGACCGCCACGACCCGGCCGACCCGCTCGTCGAGCACGACCTGCAGGTGGACGCTGTTGGAGCCGAGGACGTTCGCCGTCGACGGCCACGTCAGCTCGGGCAGCAGGTGGACGAACGGCTCGTCGGTGTATGCCGCGACCCACGCCTCCCGCACGGACGCGGGGGTCGCGCCCGGTGCGGCCTTCGCCGTGGCGGTGGCCAGGATGCCGCGGGGCATCGGCGCGAGGGTGGGGGTGAAGGAGACCGTGACCTGTCCCGCGCCCGCCCCGGTGAGGTTCTGCTCGATCTCCGGGGTATGCCGGTGCACGCCACCGACGCCGTACGGCGACATCGCGCCCATCACCTCGGCGCCGAGCAGATGCGGCTTGAGGGACCGGCCCGCTCCGCTGGTCCCGGAGGCGGCCACGACCGTGATGTCGTCGGGCTCGACGACTCCGGCGGACAGACCGGGCGCCAGGGCCAGGCTGACGGCCGTGGGGTAGCAGCCGGGGACGGCGATCCGGGTCGCCCCGACGAGCGACAGGCGCTGCTTGGCACCTGCGACGAGGAGCTCGGGCATGCCGTAGGGCCAGGACCCGGCATACGGGGTGTCGTAGAACGTGTCCCAGGCGGCCGCGGAGGTCAGCCGGAAGTCGGCCCCGCAGTCGATGACGACCACGCCCACGGGCAGGGTCGCCGCGATCGCGGCCGAGTGCCCGTGCGGCAGCGCGAGGAGGACGACGTCATGTCCGGAGAGCACCTCGGGGGTCGTCTCCGCGAGCACGAGATCGGCGAGCGGGGTGAGGTGGGGGTGGACGGCTGCCAGCGGCTGCCCGGCGTTCGCCGAGGCGGTCACCGCCCCGATCTCCACCTCGGGGTGGGCCAGGAGGAGCCGGAGGAGCTCCCCACCGGCATACCCGCTGGCGCCAGCGACTGCAACCGTGACCATGCTGCATGACTATACAGAACGACGGTTCTGTATGCACCTTGGTTCCGTCTTGCGGACCTGGGGTGTCGACGTCCTGCGCCACCGATGAGGCGCGGTCGCTCAGATCGGGTCGGGGGCGCCGTAGCGCTCGAGGGTGAGCGTGCGGGCCGTGTCGCTCAGGCCGGACGCCGCGACCCTGACGAGCTCGCTGGCACGGTCCACCCCGGCGCGGACCATCCGGCCGGCCCAGGCGTCGAGCTCGCCCGACGCGATGGAGAGGACGAGCGAGGTCACCTCGGACGGGTCGGTCCACTCGGTCCGGTCACGATGGATCGTCATCGACGCGGTCATGTCGGTGCGGACCACCCCCGGCGAGAGGTCGAAGGCATGGATGCCGTGCCGGGCACCGTCGATCTGCGTCGACCCGGTGACCCGGGCCAGCGCGGTCTTGCTGACGCTGTAGGCAGAGGACTGCGGCCGCGGGGCGGTGCCGGCGCCGGAGTTGAGGTTGATGATCCGGCCTCCCCCCGCCTCGCGCATGTGCCGCCCGACGAGCCAGGTCATCAGGTAGACGCCGAGGACGTTGACCTCGAGGGTCCGCCACCAGTCATCGGGGTCGGAGTCGAGGATCCCGACCTCGGCGTCGATGACTCCGGCACCGTTGACGAGCAGGTCGATGCGGCCGCGGCGGGCGACGACGTCGTCGACCCAGGCCGTCACAGCGGCGCGGTCGGTCACCGGCGCCACCTCCGTCGAGCCCCCCTCGACCCGCCAGCCGGCACCCTCGAGGGCGTCGGCGATGTAGCGGCCGAGGCCACGCGAGGCGCCCGTGACGAGAGCGACGCCGGGCGCGGGTGCGGGAATTCTGCCGCTGACCGGCTCGCTCATGTCCGCTGCACCGCCCCGAGCGCCGAGCTCGCCGCGGCCGTCGCGGCGTCACGTAGTGCGCTCACCTCGTCGGTGACCAGGGTGCGGTCGGCCGCCCGGAAGCTCAGCCGGTAGGCGAGCGACTTCTTGTCCGCGCCGACCTGGTCGCCTCGGTAGACGTCGAAGAGCGCGAGGGACTCGAGCCGCTCCCCCGCACCGCTGCGCAGGGCGGCCTCGACGTCGGCCGCGGGCACCGCCTCGTCGACGACGAGGGCCACATCGGTGTGCGCGACGGGGTAGGTCGACAGTGGCGTGGCCTGGACGGCGACCTCCGTCGCCTCGACGAGGGCATCGACACTCAGCTCACCGGCCACCGTGCGCAGGGGCAGGCCGAGTGCATGGCACACCTGTGGGGTGCAGCTCACCGGCATACCCGACGACGGTCGGGGCCACACTGGCGGACGCCGAGGCGGTGACGGCGACGCACCGGCCCGGATGGAACGGCGCCCGCTCCGCGGCGGAGGCCTCCAGGCCCAGACCCAGTGCCCTGCCGACCTCGAGCGCCCACGCGACGGCGTCGGACGCGTCGTAGCGGCGCGCCGGCCCCCACGGCCCGGGAGGCAGCGCGTCGCCGGCCGCTGCGTACCCGACGTGCCGGGGCTGCTCCGGGACGGCGGCCAGGATGGCGGCGACGGTCTCGTCGTCGGGGCGCCGGTCGGCGGGGACGACAGGCGCAACGGGCTGCTCGGCCCGGCCCACGGTGACCAGCCCCACCTCATAGACCGCGACGTCGCGACTGCCTCGGGCGACATTGCGGACCAGCGTGTCGAGCAGGGTGTCGAGCACCGAGGTCCGCATGAGCGGGGCATCGTCCTGGAGGGGGTTGGCCAGCCTGACGCTGACCCGGCGCCGGTCGTCGGCGGTGTACCCGAACGCATCGAACCGCTCGCTCCCGACGAACGGGTAGGACAGCACCTCGACGAGCCCCTGGTGGGCCAGCGTGGACGCGACGACCCGGCGCACCCGCTGGCCATGGGTGAGGCCGCGCCCGCCGACCGCCCGCGGCAGCACCGACGGGATGGCGTCGTACCCGCGCACCCGGGCGACCTCCTCGACGAGGTCCGGCCCGTCGGTCAGGTCGGGCCGCCAGGTCGGCGGCCGGACGCTCGCCGCCCACGGGTCGGCCTCGTCCTCCGCGACCTCACAACCGATGGCGCGCAGCGTGCCGAGCACCTCCGCCCGCGGGTAGTCCAGGCCGACGTAGGCCGTGGGCAGGCCGAGGTCGAACGCGAACGGGGCCCGGGGGGTCACCCCGCCGATGTCGGTGCCGCCGTCGTCGACCGTGCCGCCGCCGAGCTCGACGAGGAGGTCCGCGGCCAGCTGGGCGGCGACGGGCGCGACGGCCGGGTCGACCCCACGCTCGAACCGCTTGGAGGCCTCGGTGACCAGCCGGTGGCGGCGCGAGGTGCGGGCCACGCTCACCGGGTCGAAGTGCGCCGCCTCGATGAGGATGTCGGTCGTCGTGGCGCGACACCTCGGAGAACTCACCACCCATGACGCCGGCGAGGCCGAGGATCGTCGTGCCGCTCGAGGTGATGAGAAGGTCCTCGGGGTGCAGGGCCCGGTCGACGTCGTCGAGCGTGCGCAGGCGTTCGCCCGGGAGCGCCCTGCGCACGACGATCTCGTCGGTGAGGTCGCCGAGGTCGAACGCGTGCAGGGGCTGACCGAGGAGCATCATCACGTAGTTCGTGATGTCGACGGCGAGCGAGATCGGGCGCATGCCGACCTCGGTGAGCCGGCGCCGCAGCCACGCGGGCGTGGGGGCGGAGGCGTCGATGCCGCGGACGACCCGGGCGACGTAGCGGTCGCACCCCGACACCGCGTCGATCGGGGCGTCGTCGACCACGCGCACGGCATACCCATGGTCCGTGCCCGGCGCCACGGTCACGGCCGCCGCCGGGTCTGCGAACGCGGCGCCGGTGGCCAGGGCGTACTCGCGCGCGATCCCGCGCATGGAGAAGCAGTAGCCACGGTCGGGCGTCACGTTGACCTCGACGGTCTCGCGGTCGAGCCCGAGGATCGGGATCGCGTCGGCCCCCGGCACGAGGGCGGCGAGCGCGGTCTCGTCGTCGGCGAGGTGGTCGGTGAGGACGATGATGCCCGAGTGGTCGTCACCGATGCCGAGCTCGCGGGCCGAGCAGATCATCCCTGCCGAGACGTGGCCGTAGGTCTTGCGGGCGCCCACCTCGAACGGCCCGTCGGGGCTCGGGAGCGTTCCGCCCGGCAGGATGACCGGCACGAGGTCCCCGGCCTCGAAGTTGTGCGCCCCGCAGACGATCCCCTGCGGCTCGCCGGACCCGTTCGCCGCGCCGACGTCGACGAGACACCAGCTGATCGTCTTGCCGTTCTTCTGCGGTTCGGGGTGCTTCTCGAGGACCCGGCCGACGACGAGAGGGCCGCCGACGGCGCCGCCGTACAGGTCCTCCTCCTCGAGGCCGACCCGGACGAGGTGCTCGGCGATCTCGGCGCCGCTGAGCGCCGGGTCGACGTGGGCCAGCTCACGCAGCCACTCCACGGGGACGCGCATCAGATCTCCATCCCGAACTGCCGGCTGAACCGCACGTCACCCTCGACGATGTCGTGCATGTCGGCCACCCCGTGGCGCTGCATGAGGGAGCGCTCGATCCCCAGCCCGAACGCGAAGCCGGTGTAACGGTCGGGGTCGATCCCGCTCGCGACGAGCACCCGCCGGTTGACCATGCCGGAGCCACCGACCTCGATCCAGCCGGTTCCGCCGCACGTGCGGCAGCTCCGACCGTCGATGCTGCCGCTCCCGCCGCAGATCCAGCAGCGGCAGTCGATCTCGGCGCTCGGCTCGGTGAACGGGAAGTACGAGGGCCTCAGCCTGGTGACGATGCCCTCACCGAACAGCTGGCGCACGAAGGCGTCGAGGCTGCCCTTGAGGTGGGCCATCGTGATGCCCTCGTCGACGACGAGACCCTCGAACTGGTGGAAGACGGGCGTGTGCGTCGCGTCGAGCTCGTCGGTACGGAACACCTTGCCGGGGCACAGGACGTAGATCGGCGGCTCGCTGAGCCAGCATCGTGCGGATCTGCACCGGTGAGGTGTGGGTGCGCAGCACCAGCCCGGAGCCGGCGGGGTCGACGAAGAAGGTGTCCTGCATCTGCCGGGCGGGGTGGTCCGGGCCGAGGTTGAGGGCGTCGAAGTTGAGCCACTCGCTCTCGATCTCGGGGCCCTCGGCGATCTCCCACCCGAGGCCGACGAAGATGTCCTCGACGCGCTCGCTGACCAGCGAGATGGGGTGCCGGGCGCCGATGGGGCGGCGCGGCACGCGCACGGTGAGGTCGATGCGCCTCCTCGGTGAGGATCCGGGCGTCGCGCTCGGCCTCGAGCTCGACCTGGCGGGCGGTGAAGGCCTGCGCCACGGCTGCCTTGGGCCTGGCCCACGCGCTTGCCCGCCTCGGCCTTGGCGCTCGGCGGCAGTGCGCCGATCTCGCGGTTGGCGAGGGCGAGCGCGCTCTTGTCGCCCTGGTGGGCGCTGCGCGCCGCCTTGAGCGTCCTCGAGGCTGGTCGCAGCTGCGGCGGCCGCCAGGGCGTCGGCCACCGCGGCCGCGACGGCGACCGGGTCGAGCGCGGCGACCTCGACGGGGTCGTAGCTGGTGTTGGGTCCGGACATCGCTTCCACTTCTGCTCTCGGTGCGGCGCGCCCGAGTCTAGGCGCCGCGGGACACGGCGTGCTGGGCACGCCTTCGGGCGGAAGGGAAGGAGCCGGTATGCCGCCGCGCGGCATCAGGCGCGCGGTCCCACCGCACCCGAAGGCACGGTAAATCGCCGTGGGGCGCGCAGCGGAGGGCACGGGTCGGCGTCTGACACCAGCTGACTCCAGGCGCCCCGTGCCAGCCTGGTCCACGCCCTGGCCCGCAACCGCGTTCCAGCCGGCTGGGCGGGCCGCCGTCCTCGCGGACCCGCCCCGACGGCGGCCGCCAGGGCGGCCCGCCGCTGCCCCGGCGGTCATCCGGCTCCCGTCGACGAGCATGACCGGCGGCGCCCGCCAAGCAGCGCCGACCCGAGGCCCGAGGACGCGCGACGACGAGACCGACCACGGCGACGACCGCGAACCCGCACCCGCCGCCCCGGCGTGCGTCGATGGCGACGCCGGCCAGCGGGGCCCCGACGGCGCCGCCGGCCGTGAGGAACGAGCGCGTGCCACCCCATCGCCTCGCCCCGCGACCGCGCCGGGACGATCCGGCTCGCCTGGTCGACCGTCGCGGTGATGGTCGGCGCCACGAAGAGGCCGGCGAGGAAGCTGAGCCCGGCCAGAGCGCCGACGAGGTGGCGCCAGGGCGAGCGGGAAGGTCACCAGGGCCAGCCCGGCCAGCAGCCAGTAGGCGCCGACACCGACCTGTGCAGGCGCCGTAGAACGAGCCCGCCGATGAGCGAGCCGAGGCCCCACAGCGCGAGAACGATGCCGATGGCGGACTGGTGCCCGAAGCCCGCGGACCGCGGCGACGATGGTGATGTCGGACCCGGCCAGGACGACGGTGGTGGCGGCCGCGGCGAGGCAGCACCGCGAGGAACGGCAGCCGGAACCAGGTGCGCCACCGGGCCGAGGCCGAGCCCGCCGCGGGACTCCGCCGGGCGCGCGCAGCCGGGGGTTGGCGACCCACAAGAGCGATGCCGCCGGCCACGCCGAGCATCTGCACCCGAACAGGACCCACGAGGTCGACCACCGGGAGGCCGCCCAGATCGGCGAGCGGCCGGCGCGATGATGTAGGACAGCTCGACGCCGACGCTGTCCAGGACGATCGCGGTGCGTCGCGGGTCCCCGACGCCGACGGCCGCGATCACCGCCTGCCGGGTGATCGCGAAGGTCGGGATCGACGAACAGCTGGGCGATGCCGACGAGGACGAGGAGCGGCCAGGTAGCCGACGAACGGCGCGACCGACCAGCACGCGAGGCTCGACCAGCGCCGAGGGCACGACGACGCGGCGCAGCCCGAGCCGGTCCAGCAGCCGCCCGCGCCAGGGGCCGCTCACCGCGAAGGTCAAGGTGGCGACCGCCGTCACCACGCCGGCCGCGGCGTAGCTGCCGTGGAGGGTCGTGACGACGTGGACGGTGGCGAGGACCCCGATCGCGAACACCGGCAGCCGCGACGAGCATGCCGACGACGAGCGTCGCGCGCAGGTCCCTGCTCCGCCAGGGCGCGCCGGTAAGGCGCGGTGGACAGGACGGCTCACGGCTCGGGCTCCAGGTAGCCGGGCGAGGTTCCTGCAAGACTCGCAGGGCGCGCACCCCTGCGCTTGAGACGTGCTAGACCCATTTTGACAAAGACCAGATGCGCTCTTGACCCGAACCCAGACCCCAGGCCTCACCCGTGCGGCGGATGCCTTCGGTTTCGCCGTCCGCTGCGGGACCGTTCCGGCGCCCGCGAGTCGCGTCGCCCGCTGGACGAGCGAGGCCGCGTGCCGCCGCGCCGGTCGCAGCCGGCGGCGTCGCTCGACCGGTCGCGGGAACGCCGCGGTGATGAGCGCCCCCCCACCGGGCGCGTCGTCGACGGCGACGACGCCCCCGTGCGCCTCGACGAGGCCACGGACGATGTAGAGGCCCAGGCCGGTACTGCCGGGGTTCTTGCCGTGCCAGAACCGGGAGAAGACGAGCTCGCGCTGGCCGACGGGGATGCCGGCCCCGTCGTCGGCGACGCCGACGACCACTCCGCGGCCGGACGGGAAGGCGCTGAGGCCGACCGTGGCCACGCCCGTGCTTGAGGGCGTTGTCGATGAGGTTCGCAACGATCTGGTCGAACCGGTCGGGATCGGCCCACACCTCCGAGGCGCCGTCGCTGACCTCGACGGTGAACCGGTCGGGCGTCGACGCCCGTCGCGACGTAGCGGTCGACGAAGCGGTTGAGCATGGTGCGGGAGTCGAGCGGCTGGGCGTGGATGCGGAGCCGGCCCGAGTCGATCCGCGAGACGTCGAGGAGCTCGGTGATGAGCCGGGTCACCCGGTCGGCGTCGGCCTCGATCGTCTCGAGCATGAGCCGCTTCTGGGCGTCGCTGAACCGGTCCCAGCGGCGCAGGAGCGTCGAGGAGAACCCCTTGACGCCGGTGAGCGGCGAGCGGAGCTCGTGGGAGATCGTCGAGATGAGCGCCGCGTGGTCGGCCTCGGCGCGGCGGCGGGCCTCCGCGTCACGCAGGGCGAGGACGACGGTGTCGACAGGCGCGCTGCGCCCGGAGCGCAGGTATCGGGCGGTGAGCAGGACCTCGTTGCCGTTGGGCAGCAGGAGCAGCTTCTCGCGGTGTCCGGTGCGCGTGCGAAGGCCGACCAGGGGTCGGTCAGCTCCCACCACGCGGAGCCGTTGGAGTCCTGGAACGGCAGCGCCTCGCGGATGTCCCGGCCGACGACGTCGTCGCGGGAGACGCCGGTGATCCGCTCGGCCGGGGAGTTCATATAGCGGACCCGGCGTCGCGGTCCGGCCGTGATGATCCCGTCGGGGAGGAGCTCGCCCGCGTCCACCGCCGTCGCCGGGAACCGCGACGACGAGGTGCTGGCCATGCCGCGAATCTACCCTGCAGGTGGCTCGGACCGCGCGACCGACGACGCGTAGAGGCACACAGTCGCCGCCATCGCGAGGTTGAGGGATTCTGCGTGGCCGCGGATCGGCACCCGCACCACCTCGTCGCACGCGGCGCGCAGCTCCTGCGGAGAGCCCCACGCCTCGTTGCCCAGCACCCAGGCGTGCGGACGCGACGAGATCGACGTCGGTCAGGGCGGCCGGGCCGGTGCCGTCGGCGGCGAGCAGCCGAATGACCGCGATCCCGCAGCGCGGCGAAGGTCGCCGGGAGGCTCCAGGCCCGTGACGACCGGCACGTGGAACAGCGAGCCGGCGGTGGACCTGACGACCTTGGGGGCGAGGACCTCGACGGAGGCCTCGCTGACGAGCACGGCGTCGGCGCCCAGGGCGTCGGCACCGCGGATGACGGTCCCGGCGTTGCCGGGGTCGCGCACGTGGCGAGGACGACGAGCACCCGGGGGCTGCCGGCGAGGACCGTCGTCGAGCGTGACCGGCTCGTCGCGGACGACGGCCAGCAGCCCCTGCGGGGTGTCGGTGCCGGCCATCGCTGCCATCACCTCGTCGGACACCTCGTGGACCCGGCAGTCCTGCCCGCCCGGGCCGGCTCGACGACATCGCGGTGTGCGCTGCGCCGCCTCGGGAGTGACGTAGACGTCGACGATGCGCTCGGCGGCATACCTGACCGCCTCCCGCACCCCCTGTGGCCCGTCGACGACGAACCTGCCCGTCCGCACGCGCACCGCGCGCCGGGCGAGCGGCGCACCGACCGGACCCGATCGGCTCGGGGGTTGGTCAGCACAAGGGCTCCCGGCGCGCGGCGCGGCGGTTGCTCGGGACGGGTCTCAGCCGGCCGGCGCGGCCTCGGCCTGGGCCGGGCCGGTACGTTGGCGCGGGCGATCTCGACGAGCGGGCGAAGGCCGCCGCGTCGTTCACGGCGAGCTCGGCGAGCATGCGGCGGTCGACCTCGACCTCGGCTGCCTTGAGGCCCTGGATGAAGCGGTTGTAGGTCATGCCGTTGGCGCGGGCCGCGGCGTTGATCCGCTGGATCCACAGCCGGCGGAAGTCGCCCTTGCGGGCCCGCCGGTCGCGGTAGGCATAGCCGAGCGAGTGCTGGACCTGCTCCTTGGCCTTGCGGTAGAGCCGGGACCGCTGGCCCCGGTAGCCGCTGGCGCGCTCGAGGACGACCCGGCGCTTCTTATGGGCGTTGACCGCCCGCTTCACGCGTGCCACGTGAGTACTCCTTGAATCTGTGGTGCTGGTTTCGGGACGGCGTCCGGGGCGCTCGGGAGCGGCCGTACGGAGGCCGCGGGGTCACTTGCCGAGGAGCCGCTTGACCGTGGAGGTGTCGGCCTTGCTCACGACGATGTCGTTGCTCAGCGCGCGCGCCTTCTGCGGGGTCTTCTCGTGGAACTTGTGGACATGGCCGGCCTGCTGCCGCATGACCTTGCCGGAGCCGGTGATGCGGAACCGCTTCTTGGCGCCGCTGTGGGTCTTGTTCTTCGGCATGGGGGCCGATCTCCTTCGTCGTGGTCGTGCGTGGGGGACGGTGGTCGTGGGGCCGCGACCTACTCGGCGGCGGCCTGCTCCGCGGTGGCGGCCTCGGCGGCCTCGGTGACGTCGGGCGCGACATCGGCGGTGTCGGGCTCGAGTTCGGCGGTCGTCGGGCTCGAGATCGGCGGAGTGGGCGGCCTCGTCGCGGCGGCGCCGCTGCTCGGCCCGCGCCTCGGACTTCTTCTTCGTCGGGGCCAGCACCATGATCATGTTGCGGCCGTCCTGCTTCGGCGCCGACTCGACGGTGCCGAGCTCGAGGACGTCCTCGGCGAGGCGCTGCAGCAGCCGGAACCCCAGCTCGGGGCGGGACTGCTCGCGACCGCGGAACATGATCGTCACCTTGACCTTGTCACCGCCGCGGAGGAACCGCTCGACGTGCCCCTTCTTGGTGCCGTAGTCGTGCGGGTCGATCTTGGGGCGGAGCTTGATCTCCTTGATGACCGTGTTGACCTGGTTCTTGCGTGCTTCTCGGGCCTTCATGGCGGCTTCGTACTTGTACTTGCCGAAGTCCATGAGCTTGGCGACCGGTGGCTTGGCCATCGGGGCGACCTCGACGAGGTCGAGGTCCGCCTCGGCAGCCAGTCGCAGCGCGTCCTCGACGCGGACGATGCCGACCTGCTCGCCGTTGGGGCCGACCAACCGCACCTCGGGGACCCGGATGCGGTCGTTGATGCGAGGCTCGCTGATAGTGGTTCTCCTTCGTCGCGCTCACGATGACCGCACCGACGAAGAAGGGCTCCTCGCCGCCGACGCGCGAGAAGCCTCACCGAGCCATCGGCCCGGCCACGCCGGTGTGCCGCGGGCGCCCCGTCGGGGCCGCGGCGACCTGCGTCGCCGACCGTGGGTGACCCGGCGACCCGAGGGTCGGCGCGGGTGGAAGCGGTGCTTCTCTTGCGTGCCGGCCCCTGCCCGGGACGGCCGGTCAACACCCAAGGTTACCAGCGCCCGCGGCATAACCCGACATCGTGCTCCGCTCCCCTGGGCGAGCGGTCAGCGGATCCGGAAGGCCAGACCGTCGATCCGCGCCCGCAGCTCGCCGTCGGCCGCCAGCCGCTCCCCGAGCCGGGTCGCCAGGTCGCGGACCTGGCCCGCCGACAGCCCCGGGCGCAGGGCCAGCGCGACGCCCAGCACCCCCTCCCCGGCCGGGGCCCCTTCCTCGAGGGCATGGTCGGTGACGTCGCCCTCGTCGGCGAGCGCACGGGACACCGCCGACTCGACGAACGGGTCCTCGTGGGCGGCGACCCAGGCGCGGTCCTGCGCCAGCGCCCACACCATCGAGGGCCGCAGGACGGCACTGGCGGGGCCGGCGACGTCGATGACGACGACATCGCAGCGCTCCGCCACCGCGGCCTGGCCGACCCGGGCCCCGGTCGCGGGGACCGGGCGGGCGCCGGCGTCCCACCTGGCGAGGCTCTCGAGGCTGCTGAACACGGGCAGCGCCCGCTGGCCGTCGGGGGCGAGCAGGGTGACCGACGCCATCTCGGCGTGGGTCTGCACCGGGCGCTCGCCGCTCTCGTCCACGCTCGCGCTCTGTGCGAGGACCGGGACGAGGAGGCGGGCACCGCGAACCGCGGCCATCAGGGCTGCGGGGCCCGTGCCGGCCGAGAGGGCCCGGGCCAGCGTGGGGTCGGCGTCGCCGATGTCGTCCTCGACGCCGCTCGGCGTCAGCCGGCGTCCGTGCCACGTCGTCCCGGCGGAGTCGGCCACGGTCGGCGGGTGCGGGTCATCCCCGCACGTGTCGCTCACGGCCGGCCGGCGACGTCGAGCGCCTCCGGGAGGGTGAAGGCGTCGCGGTACAGCGCGGAGCCGACGATGGCTCCCTCGACACCTAGGGGCACGAGCTCGCGGATGGCGGCGATGTCAGCGAGGGTCGAGACCCCGCCCGAGGCGACGACGGGCCGGTCGGTGCGGGCGCACACGTCCCGCAACAGCACGAGGTTGGGCCCTTGGAGCATGCCGTCCTTGGCGACGTCGGTGACGACGTAGCGCGCGCACCCCTCGGAGTCGAGCCGGGACAGGGTCTCCCACAGGTCGCCGCCCTCGCTCGTCCAACCGCGGGCGGCCAGGGTGGTGCCCCGGACGTCGAGGCCGACGGCCACCCGGTCGCCGTGCGTCGCGATGGCCAGCGCCGTCCACTGCGGGTCTTCGAGGGCGGCGGTGCCGAGGTTGACCCGGCGGCAGCCGGTCGCCAGTGCCCGGTCGAGCGACTCGGCGTCGCGGATCCCGCCGCTCATCTCGACGTCGATGTCGAGACGGCCGACGATCTGGGCGAGCAGCCGGGCGTTGGAGCCGCGCCCGAACGCCGCGTCGAGGTCGACGAGGTGCAGCCACTGCGCACCCAGCTCCTGCCAGCGCAGCGCGGCCCGCACGGGGTCGCCGAACTCGCCACCGCTGCCGGCAACGCCCTGGACGAGCTGGACGGCCCGGCCGTCGGCGACGTCGACAGCCGGGAGCAGCTCGAGGGCTGGGAGGTCGTCGGTCACGAGGGGCTCTCCTCGGTGGGCGATCCGGGCGGCTCGGCCGGCTGGACGGCGGCGTCCGGAGCCGGGGCGACGGCACGGCTGACCTCGGTGCGGTGCCGCCACAGGACGTACGCCGCACCGGCCCCGAGGACCGCCACGACGAGCGCGGTCCGCACGGCCGGCGAGGCGTTGAGCAGGGCGGCGACGGCCAGCGCGCCGAGCGCCGTCCCGACGGTGGTCGCGAGGGCCGGAGCGCGCCGCCGGGTGGTGCGCCGCCGGGTCGTGCGCCGCCGGATGGTGGCCCGGCGGGTGCCCGGCCTCCTCGTCGAGCGCCGCGGCGCGGTCGCCGTCGTCGTGGTGGCCGTCGTCCGTCTCTTGGAGGTCGCGCTCACAGGGTCCGCACCCAGTTCTCGAGCAGGGTGAGCCCGGCCTCGCCGGACTTCTCCGGGTGGAACTGGGTCGCGCACAGCGGCCCGTTCTCGACCGCGGCGACGAACCGGCTGCCGTGCACGGCATACGTCACCCGGGGCGCCACCACCGCGAAGCTGCCCTGCGGCTCCGGCATCGTCCACTGCGCCACGGCGTAGGAATGGACGAAGTAGAAGCGCTCCTGCTCCACCCCGGCGAACAGCGTGGAGCCACCTGGCACCTCGACGGTGGACCAGCCCATGTGGGGCACGACGGGCGCCTCCAGCCGGGTGACCAGGCCCGGCCACTGGCCGAGCCCCTCCTGGGGGACTCGCTCGGCTCGGTCGAGCCCTCGAAGAGCACCTGGAGGCCGACACAGACGCCGAGAACCGGCCTGCCACCGGCCAGCCGCCGGTCGACGACGCCGGGGCCGCCCGCCGCCCGCAGCCCGGCCATGCATGCGTGGAAGTTGCCGACGCCCGGGACGACCAGCCCGTCGGCCGCGAGGGCCGCATCGACATCGCCCGTCAGCTCGACGTCGGCGCCCACGCGCTGCAGGGCGCGCACGGCGGAACGGACGTTCCCGCTGCCGTAGTCGAAGACGACGACCCCAGCGGTCACCGGGCTCCCCCGCCGAGCTCGGCGCGGTAGGCCGCGTCCTCGGCGACGAGGGCGTCGAACGCCCGGACGGAGCGCTGGCTGGGCTCGACCACGCGGTCCTCCGGTGCGGGGCCGCCGACGAGCAGCGCCTCGCCCGGCAGGCCGAGCAGCCGGATGACCTCGACGAGCATCTCGATGGGGCGGCCGGAGGGGTTGCGCGCGGTCGAGATGATCGCGCCGGGGCGGGTGCGGGCGCCGGCCGCGGCGATGAGCACGTCGGGCGCGAGCAGCGGCAGGTCGGGGGTGCGGCGGATGCCGTGGCCCGGCTCCCAGACGAGCCACCGCAGATGCTGGCGCAGGCCCTTGGGCTGGGCGCTGATGACGGCGCGGCCCTTCATGACGAAGAAGCCGATGGCCGGGCGGCAGCGACCGGGCACCGGGCGGGCCGAGAGCATCTCGAGGCCGATGTCGTAGGGGGCGGCGCTGCGGGCGCGGTCCTCGGCGAGGCTCACCCCGGTCCAGCCACTCTCGAGTGCGGTCAGGTGCGCGGCGACGAGCCCGCGCCGGGCCCAGGTGGCCACCGCGTCGGGGCGGCCGTGAACGAGCAGCAGCCCGTGCCCGGCGCCCATGTCATAGCCCCCGCTGTCCATGGCCCTAGAGTGCGCCCTTCGCGCTCGGGATGCCCGAGACGCGCGGGTCGCGGGCCACGGCGGTTCGCAGCGCGCGCGCCAGCGCCTTGAACTGGGCCTCGACGATGTGGTGCGGGTCGCGGCCGGCGAGCACCCGCACGTGCAGGGCGATCCCGGCGTGGTGGGCGAACGACTCGAGGACGTGGCGGGTCAGCGAGCCGACATAGCTGCCGCCGATGACGACATAGGCCTGACCCTCCGGCTCACCGGTGTGGACGACATAGGGACGCCCCGCGACGTCGACGACGGCCTGGACGAGCGCCTCGTCGAGCGGGACGGTGGCATCACCGAACCGGACGATGCCGCGCTTGTCGCCGAGGGCCTCGCGCACCGCCTCGCCGAGGACGATCGCGACGTCCTCGACGGTGTGGTGGGCGTCGACGTCGAGGTCGCCGGTGGCGTCGACCGTGAGGTCGATGAGCGAGTGCCTGGCCAGGCTCAGCAGCATGTGGTCGTAGAACGGCACCCCGGTGCTGACCCGTCCGGCGCCGGTGCCGTCGAGGTCGACGCCCGACCTTGACCGAGCTCTCGGAGGTCTCGCGGGTGCAGGGTGGCCGTGCGGTGGGCGGGCGCGACGAGGCTCGCGTCAGTGCTCACGGTGCTCCCTCCTCGACGTGGTCCGTCCCGAGCTCGGCGAGGGCGTCGAGGAACCGGCTCGTCTCCTCAGGCGTACCTGCCGTAACACGAAGATAGTGGGAAAGGCCCACATCTCTCACGAGAACTCCCCGATCCAGCAGGGCCGACCATGCGGCGTGGCTGTCGGCGAGCCCCCCGAACAGGACGAAGTTCGCGTCGCTCGGCACCGGCTCGAGCCCCAGGCCAGGCAGGGCGGCGACGATCCGGTCCCGCTGCTGCCTTGATGTCCCCCACCGTTGCGAGCATCGACGTCGGCGTGCCGGAGCGCGGCCAGCGCGACCGCCTGGGTGAGGGACGAGAGGTGGTAGGGCATCCGGACCAGGCGCAGGGCGTTGACGAGCTCGGGGTCGGCCGCGAGGTAGCCGAGGCGGCCCCGGCCAGCGCGAACGCCTTCGACATCGTCCGGGTGACGACGAGGCGCGGCCGCCCCGGCAGCAGGCTCAGCGCGCTCGGCGTGCCCGGCCGGGCGAACTCGGCGTACGCCTCGTCGACGACGACCACCGCGTGCGGCGCCGCCTCGTAGACCGCCTCGACGACGTCGAGGGACAGGGCCGTGCCCGTGGGGTTGTTGGGCGAGCAGAGGAACACGAGGTGCGGGTCGGCGTCCCTGGTCTGCCGGGCCGCTGCCGCCGCCTCGAGGTCGAACCGGCCGCCACCTGGCACGCCGCGCCAGCCGTCGACCCAGCCCGTCCCGCTCGTCGTCGTGATGATCGGGTGCATGGAGTATGCCGGGGTGAACCCGAGCGCGACCCGGCCCACGCCGCCGAAGGCCTGCAGCAGGTGCAGGAGCACCTCGTTGGAGCCGTTGGCGGCCCACACCTGCTCGGCCGCGACGGCCGTGCCGGTGCGGGAGAGGTAGCCGGCCAGGGCCCCGCGCAGGGCGGTGAACTCGCGGTCCGGGTACCGGTTCAGGCCCGGGGCCGGTGGCCGCCACGCTGGCGACGATGTCGGCGACCACCTCGGGCGGGACGGCGTAGGAGTTCTCGTTGGTGTTGAGGGCGACGGGGACCTCGAGCTGGGGGGCGCCGTACGGGGTGAGCCCCCGCAGGTCGCGCCGCATGAGGTCGTCGATCTCGGTCATGGGTGTCCTCGTGGTCGGCTAGCCGAGCTCGGGCAGGCGGGCGATGACGGCCTCGCCGTGGGCCGGTAGGTCCTCGGCGCGGGCCAGGGTGACGACGCGCTCCCCCGACCTCGCGCAGCGCCGCCTCGGTGTAGTCGACGACGTGGATGCCGCGCAGGAAGGACTGGACGGACAGTCCGCTGCTGTGTGCCGCGCTGCCCCCCGTCGGCAGGACGTGGTTGGACCCGGCGCAGTAGTCGCCGAGGCTGACCGGGGCGAACGCCGCCGACGAAGACGGCGCCGGCGTTGCGGACCCGCGCCGCGACGGTCGCCGCGTCGTGGGTGTGGATCTCGAGGTGCTCGGCGGCGTAGGCGTCGACGACGGCGAGACCCGCCTCGAGGTCGTCGACGAGAACGACGGCGGACTGCGGGCCGGAGAGGGCCTCGGCGACCCGTTCGGTGTGCTTGGTCGCGGCCACCCGGCGGGCCAGCGCGGCCTGGACCGCCTCGGCCAGCTCCGGGTCGGTCGGTGACGAGCACGGCCGCGGCCATGGGGTCGTGCTCGGCCTGGCTGACCAGGTCGGCCGCGACGTGCTCGGGGTCGGCGCTCGGCGTCGGCGAGGACCATGATCTCCGTCGGGCCGGCCTCGGCGTCGATACCGATGATGCCCTTGAGGAGGCGCTTGGCAGCGGCGACGTAGATGTTGCCCGGGCCGGTCACCAGGCTGACCGGCTCGCACTCGACGCGCTCGGCCCCGCGTGTCGTCGACGAACCCGTAGGCGAAGGCCGCCACGGCCTGGGCACCCCCCATGGCGTAGACCTCGTCGACGCCGAGCAGGGCGCACGCCGCGAGAACCGTGGGATGGGGCCAGCCGCCGTGGTCGCGCTGTGGGGGCGAGGCGACGGCGAGCGAGCCGACTCCGGCGATCTGGGCGGGGACGACGTTCATGACGACGCTGCTGGGGTAGACGGCCAGGCCGCCGGGAACATAGAGCCCCACCCGGTCGACGGGCACCCAGCGTTCGGTCACGGTGCCGCCCTCGGTGACGACGGTCGTCGTGTCGGAGCGCCGCTGGTCGGCGTGGACCAGCCGGGCTCGGCGCACGGCCTCCTCCAGGGCCTCGCACACGGCCGGGTCCAGGGCGCTGAGCGCGGCCCGGACCACCTCCGCCGGGACGCGCAGCGCGGGCGGGCGGATGCCGTCGAACCGCTCGGCCGCGGCATACAGCGCCTCGGCACCGCGGTCGCGGACGTCCTCGCAGGTGGGACGGACCGCGACGACCGCCGCCTCGACGTCGAGGGCGGCCCGCGGCAGCACGCTGCGCAGCTCGCGGCGGCCGAGCGTGCGCCCGCGCAGGTCGCGCACCGGGATGACCGGGTCCATGCGGAGGAGTCTATTTCCCGGGGGGCGTGCCGGCTGGTCGCCGTCCACCCCCCGGTCGGCCCGGATCCCGGCGTCAGGTGCCGTAGAAGACCTGCTCGGCGGCCTGGCGGGCGCGCCGGGCGACCCGCCGGTAGCGCTCGGACAGCTCCTGGCCCGAGCGGGGCGGCAGCCCGAGGACCCGGGCGATGCCCTCGGCGTCGCGCAGGCCGGTGGGCAGGGCGGCGATGGTGCGGCTGCGGAACAGCGTCCCGGCGTTGCGCATCGACGACGCGAGGCGCCACGACTCGGCGAGGGCAGCGGCCGACGCCGGGTCGACCAGGCCGAGCGACTCGGCCGTGTCGAGCGCCCGCATCGTCGACGTCGTCCGCAGCTGGGGATGGGCGTGGGCGTGCTCGAGCTGGAGGAGCTGGACGCACCACTCGACGTCGGACAGCCCGCCCTGGCCCGAGCTTGAAGTGGGTCTTGCGGTCGGCTCCTCGGGGCAGCCGCTCGGCCTCCATCCGGGCCTTGAGGGTGCGGATCTCGCGGACCTGTTCGGCGGTGAGGCCGCCCTCGGGCCATCGGATCGGGGCGACCAGCTCGAGGAACCGCTCCGCGAGCGTCGGCGTCACCCGCCACGGGCGCGGCGCGAAGCAGCGCCTGGGCCTCCCAGACCAGGGACCACCGCCGGTAGTACTGCCGGTAGGCCGCGAGGGAGCGCACGAGTGGGCCGTTCTTGCCCTCCGGGCGCAGGGCGGCGTCGACGTCGATGACGGGATCGGGGCCCGGCCGGCCGAGGAGGTGGATGAGCCGCTGGACGATCTCGGTGGCCTGCTCCTGGGCGGCGTTGTCGTCGGCGCCGGGGAGCGGGTCGTGGACGAAGACCACGTCGGCGTCCGACCCGTAGCCCACCTCGGCCCCGCCGAGCCGGCCCATGCCCACGACGAGCAGCCGGGTGACCGGGGGCGCACCGGTCCGGGTCTGAAGGTCCTGGACACAGATCTCGAGGGTGACCTCCAGCAGCGCGCCCATGAGGTCGGTGAGGGCCGCACCGACCGCGTCCAGGGGCAGCGTCCCGGTGAGGTCGGCGACGGCCACCCGGAACAGCTCGGAGCGCCGGATCCCCCGGGCGGCGAGCACCGCCGACTCGGGGTCCTCCTTGCGCCCGGCCGCCGACCGCATCCGCCGCTCGATCTCCTCCCGCGTCCGGGGGCGCAGCCCGCCCGGGTCGCCGAGGAACTGCACGCACTCCGGGGCGGACTCGAGCAGGTCCGCCGCATAGCGGCTGCGGGCCAGGGTGTGCGCGAGGTTCTCCGCCGCCGAGCCCTCGTCACGCAGCAGTCGCAGGTACCAGTGGGTCGACCCGAGCTCGTCGCTGATCCGCCGGAACGCCAGCAGGCCGGCGTCGGGATCGGCCTCGTCGGCGAACCACCCGAGCATGACCGGCAGCAGCTGGCGCTGGATGGCGGCCCGTCGGCTGACGCCGTCGGTGAGCGCCTCGAGGTGGCTGAGGGCGCGCCGCGGGTCGCCGTAGCCGAGGGCCGAGAGCCGGCTCGTGCGCCGCCTCTGGGGTCAGCCGCACCTCGGTCGCGCTGAGCCGGGCGACGGCGGACAGCAGCGGCCGGTAGAAGATGCGTTCGTGGAGCCGCCGCACCTCGCGGGCCTGGGCACGCCACTCACGCACGACCTCCCGGGCCGGGTCACGGCGGTAGCCGAGGGCCCGGCCGAACCGGCGCAGGTCGGCGTCGGAGGTCGGCATGAGGTGCGTGCGGCGCAGCCGGTGGAGCTGGATGCGGTGCTCGAGCGTGCGCAGGAGCCGGTATGCCGCGTCCAGGACGGTGGCGTCGTCGCGGCCGACATACCCGCCGCGGGACAAGGCTGCGAGCGCCTCGAGCGTCGTGCGGGAGCGGAGCGTGTCGTCGTCGCGGCCGTGCACGAGCTGGAGGAGCTGGACGCTGAACTCGACGTCGCGCAGGCCGCCCGGCCCGAGCTTGAGCTGGCGGTCGGCCTCGGCGGGTGCGACGTGCTCCTCGACCCGGCGGCGCATCGCCTGGACGTCGTCGACGAAGTTCTCCCGGGACGCGGCCTGCCAGACCATCGGCTGGACCACCGCGAGGTACTCCTCGCCGAGCGCCCGGTCACCCGCCACCGGGCGGGCCTTGAGCAGGGCCTGGAACTCCCAGGTCTTGGCCCAACGCTCGTAGTAGGCGCGGTGGCTCGACACGGTGCGCACCAGAGGACCCTGCTTGCCCTCCGGCCGCAGGGCCGGGTCGACCTGCCACAGCGAGCCGGCAGGGGTCGAGGCCGAGCAGATCCGCATCAGGCGGGTGGCGAGGTCGGTGGCGACGGCCAGTGCCTCGTCCTCGGGGGTGTCGCCGACCGACGCGGCGACGAAGATGACGTCGACGTCGCTGATGTAGTTCAGCTCGCGCCCACCGGTCTTGCCCATGCCGATGACGGCCAGCCGGCACCCGCGGGCTCGCTCGCCCACCGCTTCGGTGGCGACGACGAGAGCGGCCTCCAGGGCCGCCTCGGCGAGGTCCGCCAGGGCGGCCGCCGTCTCCGGCAGGGCGATGACCTGGTCGGCGCTGGTGAGGTCGAGCGGCGGCGATCCCGAGGAGCTGGCGCCGGTACTCCACCCGGAGCGCGTCCATCCCCGCCGCTCTCGTCGAGGCCACGCACCGCCGCCACGAGGTCGGTGACCCGGCCGGCGGGCTCGCACGGCTCCGCCTCGGCGACCGAGGACCAGTGGGTCGGCTGCGCGACGAGATGGTCGGCGAGGGCGCTCGACGCGCCGAGGACGGCCAGCAGGCGGTCGCGCGCCCGCCCCGGCGAGGCCAGCGCCGCGGTGAGCCGCTCGTGGTCTGCCCGGTCCGGCATCCGCTCGGCCGCCTCCATGAACCGGACGAGGCCGAGCAGCGCCTGGTCGGGGTCGGCGACGTCGGCGAGGGCGCCGGCCAGCCCGTCGCTCTCGACCCGGTCACGGGAGTGGACCAGGGGGGCGATCACGGCCTCCTCGAGGAGGCTCAGGGCGCGGGCCGGGTCGGTGAACCCCAGCCTGGTCAGCGCCCCGGGGACGCTCTCCCCGCGATGGACGGTCACAACCTGGGAAGGTACCGCTCCAGCTCGAAGGCCGTCACCTGGTTGCGGTAGTCGTCCCACTCCGCGTGCTTGTTGCGCAGGAAGAAGTCGAAGACGTGCTCCCCGAGGGTCTCGGCGACGAGCTCGCTCGCCTCCATCGCCGTGATGGCCTGGTGCAGCGAGGCGGGCAGCGGCTTGATGCCCATCGCCCGGCGTTCGCCGTCGGTGAGGCTCCAGACGTCGTCCTCGGCCTCAGGGGGCAGCTCGTAGCCCTCCTCGATGCCCTTCAGCCCGGCCGAGAGGATGACCGCGAACGCGAGGTAGGGGTTGCATGCGGGGTCGATGGTGCGGACCTCGATGCGGGTGCTGTTGCCCTTGCTCGGCTTGTACATGGGGACCCGGACCATGGCGGAGCGGTTGTTGTGGCCCCAGGTGAGGTGGGCCGGCGCCTCGCCCCCGCCCCAGAGCCGCTTGTAGCTGTTGACCCACTGGTTGGTGACCGCCGTGATCTCCGAGCCGTGCGTGATGAGCCCGGCGATGAACTGCCGGCCGGTCTTGGACAGCTGGTATGGCGCCCCGGGCTCGAAGAAGGCGTTGGTGTCGCCCTCGAAGAGCGAGATATGCGTGTGCATGCCCGAGCCGGGGTGCTCGGCGAACACCTTGGGCATGAACGTCGCGTAGACGCCCTGCTCGAGGGCGACCTCCTTGACGACCGTCCGGAAGGTCATGATGTTGTCGGCCGTCGTCAGGGCGTCGGCGTAGCGCAGGTCGATCTCGTTCTGGCCCGGCCCACCCTCGTGGTGGCTGAACTCGACCGAGATCCCCATCGACTCGAGCATGGTGATGGCATGGCGCCGGAAGTCGTGGCCCGTGCCGTGGGGCACATGCTCGAAGTAGCCGGCGGCGTCGACGGGCGTGGGCCGCTGCCCGGGCTCGAACCCCGGCTCGAGCAGGAAGAACTCGATCTCGGGGTGGGTGTAGAAGGTGAAGCCCAGGTCGGCCGCGCGGGCGAGCGCCCGCTGGAGCACGTGCCGTGGGTCGGCCATGCTCGCAGTGCCGTCGGGCAGGGTGATGTCGCAGAACATCCGGGCCGTCCCGGGATCCTCGCCCCGCCACGGCAGCACCTGGAAGGTCGCCGGGTCCGGGCGGGCGAGCATGTCGGCCTCGTAGACCCGGGCGAAGCCCTCGATGGCGGACCCGTCGAACCCGATCCCCTCCGTGAAGGCCCCCTCGAGCTCGGCCGGGGCCACGGCCACCGACTTCAGGGTGCCCAGGACGTCGGTGAACCAGAGCCGCACGAAGCGGATGTCCCGCTCCTCGATCGTCCGAAGGACATACTCCTGCTGTCGATCCATGGGCGGCATGATGCCGTATCTCTGTTTCGCCCCGGTAACGACAGGCCGGGGCGGACGAGGCCGCCCATGGCACCAGGCTCCGGCGGCCTTCCTCCGGCCGGCCGGAGCCGGCAGACCTAGGATTGACGCCATGACCGCTCCCGAGCCACAGCCCGCCGCCCCGGCCCCGGAGACGGCCGCCCCCTACGGGACCGGGGTCCAGGCCGCCCCCCAGCGCCGGGTCCGCATCCCCTACCTGCTCGCCATGAAGGAGAAGGGCGAGCGGTGGGCCATGCTCACGGCATACGACATGTACTCGGCGGAGATCTTCGACGAGGCGGGCATCCCCGTCCTGCTCGTCGGCGACTCGGCCGGCAACAACGTCTACGGCTTCGAGACGACGGTCCCGGTCACGGTCGACCACCTCGTCCCCCTCTGCCGCGCGGTCACCCTGGCGGCCAAGCACGCGATGGTCGTGGCCGACCTGCCGTTCGGGTCCTACCAGGCCAGCCCGCAGCAGGCGCTCGCGACGGCGACCCGGTTCATGAAGGAGGGCATGGCGCACGCCGTCAAGCTCGAGGGTGGCCGGCCCATGGTTCCCGAGGTCGAGCTCCTCGTCCGCGCGGGAATCCCGGTCATGGGGCACATCGGGTTCACCCCGCAGAGTGAGCACGTGCTCGGCGGCTACAAGGTCCAGGGTCGCGGGGACTCCGCCGACCGGCTCCTCGACGACGCCCTGGCGCTCGAGGAGGCCGGGTGCTTCGCGATCGTCATGGAGATGATCCCGGCCCCGGTCGCCGAGCAGGTCACCAAGGCGCTGCGCATCCCGACCATCGGCATCGGCGCCGGGCCGCACTGCGACGCCCAGGTCCTGGTCTGGCAGGACATGGCCGGCCTGCGTGGCGGTCGGGCCCCCCGGTTCGTCAAGAAGTACGCCGACCTGCGCGGTGCGCTGGGCGACGCGGCCAAGGCGTATGCGGCGGACGTCGCGGCCGGCACCTTCCCCGACCTCGAGCACTCCTTCGAGGCCTGAGCCGATGTCCTACCCGCTCGCCGGCCCCACCGCCTCGGCCGGAGACGAGCCGCGCTCGGGCGGGCTCCACCCACCGGTGAACCCCTTCACCCGGTGGACCGAGATCGCCGACGGCTCGGGCGGGGCCGCGGCGTACCAGAAGCGGTTCGACGACCTCGAGGCCGGCGGCGTCGACATCCACGGCGAGGCCCGGCTCGTCGCCACGCTCGTCGCGCCCCCGGCCCGGGTGCTCGACGCCGGGTGCGGCACCGGGCGGGTGGCGACCGCCCTGGCCCGGTTCGGCTACCGCTGCGTCGGGGTCGACGCCGACCTCGAGATGGTCCGGGTCGCCCGTGAGCGCGACCGCGCCACCCACTTCCTGCACGCCGACCTGTCCGAGCTCTACCTGCGCAGCCAGGCGTTCGAGGCCATCGTCCTCGCCGGCAACGTGGTCCCGCTGCTCGCGCCCGGGACGCTCCATCGCACGATGGAGCGGATCGTCGCGCACGCGACCCTGGGCGGGGTCGTCGTGGCCGGCTTCGGGCTCGACGAGGCGCATCTGCCGCCCGGCTGCCCCGTCACCTCGCTGTCGACGTACGACTCGGCCTGCGCGTCCGCCGGGCTGGTGCTGACCCAGCGCTGGTCCAGGTGGGACATGGACCCGTGGACGACCGCCTCGGGGTATGCCGTGTCGGTGCACCGGCGCGGCTGACCGGACGGCAGGACCCGGCGGCGTCCGGTCCGGCGAGCGAGGTCGGTCAGTCCGCGTCCTCGCCCGCGTCCCAGCGACGGTCCGCCTCGTCCCACGTCTCGGTGCGCTCGCGGGCGATCTCGAGGGCCCGGCTCGCCTCCTCCTGGGAGTCGTAGGGCCCGAGGACGTTGGCGTCCTGGCCGCGGTTCTCCTCGGACTCGACCATCCCGGTGTCGATGTTGTACCAGTACGGCATCCGGCGCTCCTTCGTTGTCGAGCTCCCCGGGCGACTGGTGCCGCGGGTGGGACTGCTGCCTAGACTCCACCGTATGCCGGTCCACCACGCAACCCTCTCCCCGGGCGAGCTCTCGCCGCGCCGCGAGGTGCCGGCCGAGATCCCCCGTCCGGAGTACGTCGACCGGCCGGCGCCCACCCCCTACACGGGCCCCGAGGTCAAGGACGCCGAGACGATCGAGCGGATGCGGGTGGCCTCGATCGTCGCCGCACAGGCCATGGAGGCCGCCGCGGCCGTCATCGCCCCGGGTGTCAGCACCGACGAGGTCGACCGCGTCGGCCATGAGTTCCTGCTCGACCACGGGGCGTACCCGTCGACGCTGGGCTACCGGGGGTTCCCGAAGTCCCTGTGCACCTCGGTCAACGAGGTCGTCTGCCACGGCATCCCCGACTCGCGGCGCCTCGAGGACGGCGACATCGTCAACATCGATATCACGGCATACCTCGGCGGGGTCCATGGCGACACCGACGCGACCTACCTCGTCGGCGACGTCGACGAGGAGTCGCGCCTGCTCGTCGAGCGGACCCGCGAGGCGATGATGCGCGGCATCCGGGCCGCCGTGCCGGGGCGCCAGATCAACGTCATCGGCCGGGTCATCGAGAGCTATGCCCGACGGTTCGGCTACGGGGTGGTGCGCGACTTCACGGGGCACGGGATCGGCACGGCCTTCCACTCCGGGTTGGTCATCCCGCACTACGACGCGGCTCCCGCCTATACGACGGTCATCGAACCTGGTATGACGTTCACCGTCGAGCCGATGCTCAACCTCGGTACGCCCGAGTGGGACATGTGGCGCGACGGCTGGACGGTGGTGACCAAGGACCGGCGACGTTCGGCGCAGTTCGAGCACACCATCCTCATCACCGAGACAGGGAACGAGATCCTCACCCTGCCCTAGAGGCGGACGAGCGGAACGGAGAGCGACATGGCGTCGCACGCGGGACTGCCCCTCGGCATCGACGTGGGCGGGAGCGGGATCAAGGGGGCACCGGTCGACCTCGCCTCCGGCGAGCTCGCACAGGAGCGGTTCCGGATCGACACTCCCGTGCCCTCCACCCCTGAGGCCGTCAGTGACGTGATCAAGCTGGTCGTCGACCACTTCGACGACGTCGACGACTCCTCGCCCATCGGCGTGACGGTGCCGAGCGTGGTGACCAAGGGGTTCGTGCGCACCGCGGCCAACATCGACCCGTCGTGGATCGGCACCGACATCGAGGCGCTGCTCGAGGATCGGCTCCAGCACGACGTCGTCGTCGTCAACGACGCCGACGCCGCCGGGGTCGGCGAGCTGCACTACGGCGCCGCCAAGGGCCAGGACGGTCTCGTCATCGTCACGACGTTGGGCACCGGGATCGGGACGGCGCTGCTCTACGACGGCGTGCTCATCCCCAACAGCGAGCTCGGGCACCTCGAGCTCGACGGCTACGACGCCGAGAAGCGCGCCGCCAGCTCGGTCAAGACCAACGAGGACCTCTCCTACCCTGAGTGGGCCAAGCGGCTGCAGCGCTACTACAGCCACCTCGAGAACCTCCTGTGGCCCGACCTGTTCGTGGTCGGCGGCGGGGTGTCCCGCAAGTCCCACAAGTTCCTGCCGCTGCTCGACCTGCGCACGCCGATCATCCCTGCCCAGCTGCGCAACACGGCGGGGATCATCGGGGCGGCCACGCTGGCGGCCAGCGCGCAGGAGCGGCGTGGGCGGCACACCGCCTGACCGGCCTGGCCGGCCTGGCCAGCCCCTGGGCGGTCCGGCTCAGTCGCGCAGGCCGACCGGGGTGCCCCACAGCCGGTTGCCCGGACGCCACGTGCCGTCGGGCCAGTAGGCGTACCCGAGCGTCTCCGACAGTGACGGCTGATGCTCGTCGGGGTCGAGCAGGTAGGTCGACATCGACCGCTCGGTCCCCGCGCCGAACCGGTACAGCCCGTCGGGCCACGGGCGGAGCAGGCAGCGCTCCCAGAGGCCGGGGGTGAAGACGCTGGTGATCGTGTCGAAGGTGCTCACGGGGAGCCTCCCGAGGGTGGCGGGAACCGGACGCTCGACACGCTATCCCGCACCCGCCGCCGGACCGGGGCGGATCGCCGGCCACTCAGCGGTTCGGGCCGCCGGTCACTCGGCGTTCGGGCCGCCGTGCCCTCGCCCTTTCACCCGAGGGCAGGTGCAACCATCAACGGGTGAACTCGACCGCCCCGGCCCCGGCGAGGTCGCGTACCGAGGTGTCCGCTCCCCCGAAGCCGCCCGCCTGGGCGAGGTAGAGCGAGCGGCCCCGGTCGGCCAGCAGCCGGTCGTGGATGGGCACGGCATACGGCGGGTTGTGCCGTCGCAGGAAGGCGCACATCTCCTTGCTCGCCTGCCAGGGGGCGTTGAGCGGGAAGGCGAGCACGTCGACCGCCCCGAACTCGGCGTCGAGGGCGTCACCGGGGTGGTAGAGGCTGGGCTCGCCGTCGGCGTCGAGGCGCACGCCGACGTTGCTGATCCGCGGCAGGTCCTCGTGGATGACCGCGTGCAGCTCACCGAACGGCGTCACCGTCACCTCCTTGACGCGGCTCGGTCCGTCGTGGGGGCGCGCCTCGACCCCCATCCTCGCGAGCACCGCGACCGACTCGGGGTCGCACAGCACCGCGGCGCCGGGGTTCGCCGCGACGAGTGCCGGGAACCGGTCCGGGTCGAGGTGGTCGGGGTGCTGGTGGGTCACGACGATCACGTCGAGGTCGGCCACCGCCGTGAAGTCGTCGGCGAAGTTTCCCGGGTCGATCAGGATCCGCGCGTCGGCGGTCTCGACGAGAAGGCAGGCGTGGCCCAGGTAGGTGATCCGCATACCCCCACCGTATGCCGCGCAGCCGCCGCGCGGCACGCCTCGCCCCCGGGCGGGGCGAGCGGACGAGCCGGCCTGTAAGCCGGGTTCTGTTCCACGGCCCCGTTGCCGGGACCGTGGCGACGGTCATCCATCTGCGGCGACCGTTGCCGGCCGCCTCTAGCGCCCTACCCGCGTGCTCGGGCGGGCCGCCCTCGAACGCACGCTGTCTGGGCTTGCTCCGGGTGGGGTTTACCGAGCCGGCCCCGTCACCGGGGCCGCTGGTGGTCTCTTACACCACCGTTTCACCCTTGCCGGACGCCGTTCGGCCGAGGCCGCGCCGCATCCGGCGGTCTGTTCTCTGTGGCACTGTCCCGCGGGTCACCCCGGGTGGCTGTTGGCCACCACCATGCCCTGTGGAGCCCGGACTTTCCTCGACGGCGCCCGGTCAGGACCGGTCACCGCCGCGACCGTCCGGCCGACTCGTCCGAGGAGAGTCTAGGCCACCGAGAGGTGGATCCGCCCTGCGGTGATGTCGGCCGACTCCACGCGCACGGTCACCTCGGCGCCGAGATGGCCCTCCCCCTCGGCCTCGGCGAGGATCGGCAGGTCGGTCAGCTGGACGATGGACCGACCCTTCTGCTCGATGTCGACGACCACCGCGGTGAACCTCTCACCGACCCGGCCGAACAGGATGGCGGCCTCCACGGCGTCGTTGCTGGCCCGCTCCACCGCTCTGGTCCGCCGGTCCGCGTGCGTCATCAGGGCGGGCAGCGTCGGCAGCGCCAGGCGGACCCAGTCAGGGACCTCGGCGTCCCTGGCGATCGCCTCGCAGACGACCAGCCCGAAGCGGTCGACGAGCCGCCGGAGGGGAGCCGTGACGTGGGCGTAGGCGTCGGCGACGGCCGCGTGGTCGATCCGCTCGGGGACCGCCCCGTCGAAGGGGGTGTAGCCCGCACCGCGGAACAACGAGGTCGCGGCGTGGATGAGCGCCAGGTGTCGCGGGTTGGTGCGGTCGAGGTCGCGGATGAAGTCGCCGTACGCCTCCTCCGCGGGCCAGCGGGCCCCGAGCGCCGTGGCCTGGCGGCGGAACCGCCGGATCGCTCCCGGGTCGGGCGCCGGCATGGTCCGGAGCACCCCGACCCCGGCGTGCAACATGAGGTCGGCCGCCGCCATGCCGGTCATCAGCGAGATCTGGGCGTTCCACTCCTCGGCGGCACGGGGCGGGCGGAAGTCGAGGGTGAACCGGCCGTTCGCCTCCTCGTGGACCTCCTGCTCGGGCATCGGCAGGCTGGCCCCGCCGCGCAGCCCCTCCTGCCGGATCCGACGCTCGCCGATCTCGCGCAGGAGCACGAGGCGCTCGTCCTCGCTGCCGCCGTCGACGGCGCCCTGGACGCCCGCGTAGTCGAGCCGGTCGATGCTGCGCACCATCGCGCGGTACAGGTCAGTGGCAATGAGATCGCCCTCAGTGCCGAGCCTGAGGTCCCAGACGTAGGCCGGCCGCACCCGTGCCGGGAGCAGGCTCGCCGCCCCCTCGCTCAGCTCGACCGGATGGAGCGGTACCCGCTCGTCGGGGCAGTAGACCGTCTGAGCGCGGCGGCGGACCTCGGCGTCGAGCGCCCCGTCGGGCCGGACGAAGCAGGAGAGGTCGGCGATGGCGTAGCGCACCCGGTAGCCTCCACCGTCCCGCTCGAGGCACATCGCCTGGTCCAGGTCGAGCGAGCCCTCCGGGTCGAGCGTGAAGAACGGCACCTCCGTCTCGTCACGCTCCGGGAGCCCCACCGGGTGGGCCGCCGCGTCCGCCGCCTCGGCGAGCGCGGGGCCGGGGTACTCCCCGTCCACCTCGAGCTCGGCGCGGATCTGCGCGAAGCGGGCCCGCAGTGCCGCGTCGACGCCGTCGGACGTCGTGGCCTCGGAGGGGCCGAGTCGGATGTGGCGCTGCGGCATACGCCCCAACCTACAAGGGGACAGCGCTCGGGTCGGGGGTTGCGGCCTCGGCCACCTAGGGTGAACCCGTGCTCGTCCTCCTGCCGCCCTCGGAGTCCAAGCAGGGCCGTCGGCGAGGCCGACCCGCCGACCCGCAGGCGCTGTCCTTCCCCGAGCTCGCCGACACCCGCAAGCGCGTCGTCGAGGCCCTGCGCGTGGTGAGCCTGTCGCCGCACGCCCCGGCGCTGCTCGGGGTGAGCCCGAACCTGCTGGACGACATCGCCCGCAACCTCGTCCTCGACTCCGCACCGGCGACCCCAGCCGCCGAGGTCTACACCGGCGTCCTCTACGACGCGCTCGCCCTGGCCACCCTCGACACCGCCGGCCGGCGCCGAGCCAACCGTTGGGTCGTGGTGGTCTCGGCCCTCTACGGCGCGGTGCGGCCCACCGACCGGATCGCGCCCTACCGGCTGGCCATGGGTGTGAGCCTGCCCGGCGTCGGGCCGCTGGCGGCGCTGTGGCGGCCCGAGCTGTCCCGGGTGCTGCCGGACCTCGCCGGGCGCGGCGTGGTCGTCGACTGCCGGTCCGCCCCGTATGCCGCCGCCTGGCCCCCTGGGGGCGGCCTCGCCCGCCGGTGGGTGCAGGTCAGGGTGCCCGGGGCGAGCCACTTCGCCAAGCACACCCGGGGCCTGGTCGCCCGGCACCTCTGCCTCGAGGGGGACGCCCCGCGGTCGGCGCCCGCGCTGGCCGAGGTCGTCGGCCGCGGGTTCGACGTGACGCTCCACGAGCCCGTCCGGCCCGGTGCGCCGTGGGTCCTCGACGTCGAGCCGCCGATGCCGGCCATCCACCCCGCGGCCCGCTAGCGTGGCCTCGTCCAGGTGGCGAGCGCAAGGAGGGGCGATGTCGCGACGAGCCGTTGTGCTCGGCGCCGGGGTGGCGGGGGCGGTCGTCGGTGCCGCCGGCTGGGCGGCGCAGCGGGCGGTGGGGTCGCCCTCGTCGCCGGTGGGTTTCACCCTGTCCCCCGATCAGCTCGCCGAGGCGGTGGCCTTCCTCGCGGCGCACCCTGCCGTCGACGCCCACGCCCATCCAGGACGGACGTTCGTGCGCGACGCCCACGACCTGACCTGGAAGATGCGCCTGTATGCCGCCCGCGGCACCTTCGAGGACCGCACGGTCGCCGACATGCGCCGGGGCGGGCTGGCGGCAGCGGTCTTCAGCGGGGTCTCGGACTTCCCCACCCTCGACGCCCGCGGCGGCACGCTCGTACCGGTGCGCCCCTTCGCCGCTGGAGAGGCCCACGCCTACTACCGGGCCCAGATCCGGCGGCTCACCGAGCTCGTCGACCGCGCCGGGCTCGACCTCGTCACCGCCCCGGCCGACGTCGAGCGGGCCACGGGCCGGGGGCGGATCGGCGCCATCCTCGGCGTCGAGGGCGCCGACTTCCTCGAGGACGACCTCGGGCGCGTCGGGCAGTGCCGCGCCGACGGCATCCGGGTCCTCACCCTCGTGCACTACGCGGGAGGCGGGCCGGTCGGGGACGCCATGACCGTTGCCCCGGTGCACGGCGGGCTCACCGCCTTCGGCCGGGACGTGGTCCGGGAGCTCAACGCCGCGGGCATCGTCGTCGACCTCTCGCACGCGTCGCACGACACCGTGAGCGACGCGCTCGCGGTCACCAGCCGGCCGCTCGCCCTCACCCACACCGACCTCGAGCGAGCCGGCCGGAGCAACGCCCGGTTCGTCCCGGTCGACCTCGCCCGGGAGGTGGCCGCCACGGGCGGAGTGGTGGGCGCCTGGCCCGCGGGGATGACGATGCGGACCCTGCGCGACTTCGCCGACCGCATCCTCGAGCTGGTCGAGGTGCTGGGCGAGGAGCATGTCTGCATCGGCACCGACATGGACGCCAACTACAAGCCCGTTCTCGAGACCTACACGAAGCTGCCGTTGCTGGTCGGCGAGCTACTGCGCCGTGGCATGCCCGAGGCCGCCCTGGCCAAGGTGCTGGGTGGGAACGTGCTGCGGGTGCTCGACGGGTGTCACGTCGACGGGCGGTAGGGCTGCGCACCGGGCACGAGGAGGACCGCGCCGCCGCGGCCCCGCGCGGGGGCCGTGGGAGGGGCGGTCCATGGTCCTGTCGTCATCGCCGACCTCCCGTCGCGCGCGCCAGTGCCCGGTCGAGGTCGTCGAGCAGGTCGGCGGGGTCCTCGAGCCCCACCGAGACCCGCACCGTGCCGTCGGTGATGCCGACCGCGGCCCGGGCCTCGGGTCCGAGCCGGCGGTGGGTCGTCGTCGCGGGGTGGGTGGCGAGGGACTTGGCGTCGCCGAGGTTGTTGGAGATGTCGATGAGCTGCAGGGTGTTGAGCAGTGCGAACGCCTCGTCCTTGCCGCCGTCGAGGTCGAACGTCACCACCGTGCCTCCCCCACGCATCTGGCGCCGGGCCAGGTCGTGCTGCGGGTGGGACGGGAGCCAGGGGTAGATCGTGCGCCGGACGCCCTGCGCCCCGTCGAGGTGCCGGGCGATCTCGAGTGCCGACGACGCCATCCGCTCGACCCGCAGCGACAGCGTCTCCAGGCCCTTGGTCATCACCCACGCGTTGAACGGCGACAGGGCCGGACCGGTGTGCCGCATGAGGTTCTTGACCGGCCCGTCGACGAACTCGGCGGGGCCGAGGACGGCTCCGCCGAGGGCGCGACCCTGGCCGTCGATGTGCTTGGTCGCGGAGTAGACGACGATGTCGGCGCCGTGCTCGAGCGGGCGGGAGAGGACCGGCGTCCCGAACACGTTGTCGACGACGACCTGGGCGCCGGCCCGGTGCGCGAGCCCGGAGACCGCGCGGATGTCGACCAGCTCCTGCATGGGGTTGCTCGGTGTCTCGAAGAACACCGCCGTCGTCGGCCGGTCCAGGGCTGCCTCCCACTGGGCGAGGTCGGGCCCGTCGACGAAGACGGTCTCGACGCCCCACCGCGGCAGGATCTCGTCGAGGATGACGAAGCACGACCCGAACAGCGCCCGCGACGAGACGACCCGCGCCCCCTGGCCGCACAGCGCGGACATCGCGACGAACACCGCAGCCATCCCGGACGCCGTGGCGAAGCACGCCTCGGCCCCCTCGAGCAGGCGCAGCCGCTCCTCGAAGACGGCCACGGTCGGGTTGCCGTAGCGGCTGTAGACGAACCGGTCGGTCTCCTCGGCGAACGCCGCCTCGGCCTCCTCAGCGGTGCGATAGACGAACCCGGAGGTGAGGAAGATCGCCTCGGCGGTCTCGTCGAAGCCGCTGCGGGCCAGCCCGCCGCGCACCGCCAGGGTGTCGGGCCGCCACGAGGCGTCGCCCGGTGGGCCGCTCATCCCGCTCAGCCCTGCTTCCAGGGAAGGCCGTCGTTCTTCCATCCGGACAGGACTCGATGGCCGCCCGGGTCGTGGGGCCCCTCGAAGCCCTCGAGGATGTTGTAGGCAGGGCCCATGCCGGCCGCCGTCGCCGCGGCGGCGGCGGACCTGGACCGCACCCCGGAGCGGCACAGGAAGTACAGCGCCGTGCCCTGGTGCAGCCCGAGCCGGCGCAGCTCGTCGACGAAGTCGGCGTTGGTCTCGCCCGACGGGTAGCGCTGCCACTCGAGGAAGACGACGCGACGCTCCACTGCCGAGAGGTCGGGGACGCCGACGTAGGCCCACTCGGCGGCGGTGCGCACGTCGACGAGGACCGCGTTGCCGGCACCGGTCACCGCGGCGTACGCGTCCTGCGGCGAGACGTCCCCGGCATACGGTGCGCTCATGCCGGCATGACCCGCGAGTCGAACCCGGTGGCCAGCACCACCGCCTGGGCGGCGATGACGCGCACCCCGTCGAAGGTGATGGCGGGGTCGCCGTGCAGCCGGTAGCCGTCGGTCAGGGCCGCGCTGACGCGCCGGCAGAACTCCGCGTCGTCGGGCCCGGTGAGCAGGCGGTAGGGCAGTCGCTCGTCCATGCCGTCCACCCTATTCGCCCCCGCCCACCGCAATGTCCGAGCAACTGGTCGCCATGGCAGCCATTCACTCGGACACAAGGGTGGGTCGCCGACATGCGGGGGCGCCCGGCGGGCCGGGGGCAGCCTCAGAGGCGGTTGGTGAACGCGACGGAGACCTCGCCGCCGGGCCACACCTCGACGGCACTGAGCGATCCCGGCCCGGCCGCCAGCCGCCAGGCCTTGTCGTGCGGCATCCCCAGCAGATGGGCGAGCACGACCATGATCGGCTTGCGATGACAGACCACGACGGTCGTCCCGCCGGCCTGGACCACCTCGTCGAAGGCGGAGAGCACCCGCGCCGCCATCGCCTCGTGCGACTCCCCACCCGGACGCGCGTATGCCGGGTCGTCGCGGAACCGGACGAACTCCTCGCGGTGGTCCTGGAGCAGGTCACGCACCGAGACCCCGTCCCAGTCGCCGAAGGCCTGCTCGTCCCAGTCCGCGTCGACGCTCGGCCGGGCTCCGATCGCCCCGGCGACCAGGGCGCCGGTCTCGCGGGCGCGGGCGAGGGAGGAGGTGACGACCGCGGCGGCGCCGTCCTCGAGGAACGCAGCCACGGCGGCACCGGCCGCCCGCGCCTGGGCGCGGCCGACGGCGCTGAGGGACGGGTCGGCGCCGCCGCGCCCGTCGAGCTTGCCCGTGGAGGTGAAGTCGGTGACCCCGTGCCGCACGAGGACGACGCGGGTGGGAGTGCCCCGACCGCCGATCCGCGCGACGTCGCCCGAGCGCAGTGAGCGCGGTCCCGTCGGCCGGTCGGCGCCCGTGGCATCGGGGGCCTGGGGCACGTCCTGGGACCCGTCGCCGCCCGGGGGCGGGATCTCACCGACGGCCGCCTCGTCGAGGACCCGGTCGACGGTGCGCCCGTCCATGGCGACGTTGGAGAGGGCGTCGGCCGCCTTGTTCTGCTCGCGGGGTATCCACCGGTACGTCACCGAGCCTCCCGACTCGGTGATCGCGGCGGCGATCTCGCGGGCCTGCAGGGCCAGGCGCCGCATGTCCTCGTGCTTGATCTTCCATCGCCCCGACATCTGCTCGACGACGAGCTTGGAGTCCATCGCCACGTCGACATCCGCGCCGGGGTCGACGTCGTGGGCCGCGGTGAGCCCGGCGATCAGGCCGCGGTACTCGGCGACGTTGTTGGAGGCGGTACCGAGCGGTTCGGCGCGCTCGGCGAGCAGGGCCCCGGTCTCGGCGTCGCGGACGAGAGCGCCGTAGCCGGCGATGCCGGGGTTGCCCCGCGACCCTCCGTCGGCCTCGACCGTCAGTCGTCGTCCCATGAACCGTCCTCGCTCGCGCCGGGCACTCAGAGGCCGGACTCGTGGGTGCGCACGAGGATGCGGCGACACTCCTCGCAACGGAGCACCTCGTCCTCGGCCGCGACCCGGATCCGGTCGAGGTCTCCCTGGTTGAGCTCGAGCTGGCAGCCGCCGCACCGGCGCAGGCGCAGCGGCGCGGCACCGGTCCCCCCGCTGGAGGCGCGGATCTTCTCGTAGAGCGCGACGAGGTCCTCCCCCACGGCGGCGACGAGGCCGGCGCGGGGCGCCGACACCTCGGCCGCCTCCGCGTCGAGCGTGGCCAGGGCGGAGTCGCGCTCGGCGGCGGTGGCGGTCAGCCGCTCGTCGAGGTCACCCATGCCGCGCTCGAGCTCGGCGACGTCGTGCTGGAGGTTCTCGGCCCGCTCCATCACCTCGAGCTCGACCTCCTCGAGCTCGCCCTGGCGGCGGGCGAGGGAGGTGAGCTCGTGCTGGAGGGCCTGGAGGTCCTTGGCGGTCCCGAGGCCGGAGTCGAGGCGCTCCCGGTCGCGGGCCGCCCGGTCGCGGACGAGCTGGACGTCTGACTCCGCCTTGGCGATCTCGCGCTGGACGTCGCCGAGGGCGGCCCGTGCCCGGACGAGCCCGTCCCCGAGCACGCTGGCGTTGCTCTGGAGGTCGTCGTATGCCGCGAGCTGCGGCACGTGGGCGCGGGCGTGGGCGATCTGGTCGAGCCGGGTGTCGATGGCCTGGAGGTCGAGCAGTCGCAGCTGTCGCTGGGCCTCGGCTTTCACGGCATACCTCCGGGCGGCTCGGCACCCACTGTGAAGTCCCACGGGTCGGTGCGCACTGTGCTGATGTAGGTCTCCACCCTAGGTGAGCCGGGCGCGCCCCCGGCAAGGGAGCTTCGCAGGTCTCGCTGGAGGGCGGTCAGCCAGTGGGCCTCGGTCGACCAGTGGCCGGCGTCGACGAGGTAGGGCCGGCCGCCACGGGCCTCCTCGCGGGCCTCCAGCGCGGGGTGGTGACGCAGGTCGCTCGTGACATAGACGTCGGCGCCGCTGGCGCGCACGGCGTCGAACTGGTCGTCGCCGGCGCCGCCCAGCACCGCGACCCGGCGGATCTCGGCGTCCACGGGTCCGGCAACCCGGATGCCGCCGGCGGCCTTCGGGAGCCGGTCCCGCAGGCGCTCGGCCAGTGCGGCCAACGTCGTCGGCCGGGCGAGGTCCCCCACCCGGCCAAGGGGCTGGCCCTCGACGACGGACAGGGGCTCGGTGTCGCCCAGGCCGACCGCATCGGCGAGGGCGTCGCTGACCCCGGGGGTGGCGACGTCGGCGTTGGTGTGGGCGACGTACAGGGCGATGTCGCCGACCACGAGGGCGGTGACGCTGGCCCCCTTTGCGCTCGTCGTCGCCACGCTGCTCACCCCCCGTAGGAGCAGCGGATGGTGGGTCACGAGCAGGTCGGCCTGGGCGTCCCGCGCCTCCTCGATGACCGCCAGGGTCGGGTCCAGCGCCAGGTGGATCCGGCGGACCGGCTGGTCGAGGTCCCCGGTGACCAGCCCGACCCGGTCCCAGGACTGGGCGGTCGAGGCGGGGTAGAGGCGTTCCAGGGCGGCGACGATGTCGCGCACGGTCAGGTCCATGTGGGCCCGGCCGGGTTCGAACCGACGACACCCGCGGTGTAAACGCGGTGCTCTACCACCTGAGCTACAGGCCCTCGGCAGGGTGGAGGTGGCCCTGTCCGGCGGTCATTGTGTCAGGAGTGTGGCGGGCCCGCCTCCACGCGCGAGAGGACTCGGGCCCGGACCGCGCCGGACGTGCCGGCCGGGGTCGCTCGCTCAGGCGAGGGCGGCCAGCGCGTCGTGGTAGCCGCCGAAGTCGCGGGCGGCGCCAGGGGGGTTGACGAGCGTCCACTGGATGACGCCGTCCCTGTCGATGAGGAAGGTGCCCCGGACCGCCAGGCCCGCCTGGTCGTTGAAGACGCCGTACTCCTGGGCGACCTTGCCGTGCGGCCAGAAGTCGGAGAGCAGCGGGAAGAAGTAGCCCTCCTTGTCGGCGAAGCCACGCTGGGCGTACATCGGGTCGCACGAGATGGCCAGGACCTGGACCTTGTCGGAGACGAAGCCGCCGAGGTTGTCGCGGATCTCGCAGAGCTCGCCGGTGCAGATACCGGAGAAGGCGAAGGGGAAGAAGACGAGGACGACGTTCTTGGCACCCCGGAACGAGCTGAGGGTGACGTCCTCGCCGTTCTGGTCCTTGAGGGTGAAGTCGGGGGCCGTGTCGCCAACGGAGAGGGCAGGGGTGGGGTCGCTCATGCCGTCAAGTCTGCCAGCCCGGCGACCTCCCGGCGGGCGGGGGTCTGGGCAGCGGTCAGTGCCGGCCCTTGGGGGCCACGAGCTTGGTCGCCCGCCAGCCGTCGCCGGCGCTGGTCGAGCCACCTGCGTGCAGCCCCGCGGTCACGGCGGCCTCGTCGATCTCGCTCGCGTCGACCTCCCCCGCCTTGCCGGGCTTGGGCGTGACGAGGACGACGAAACCGGAGTCCCCGAGCATCCCGACGGTGTCGACGAGGGCGTCGCCGAGGTCGCCGTCATCGGCACGCCACCACAGCAGGACGGCGTCGACCTCCCCGGTGAAGTCCTCGTCCTCCAGCTCGCTGCCGCACTGGTCCTCGAGGGCGAACCGGAAGGGATCGTCGACGTCGTCGTCGTAACCGAACTCCTGGACGACCTGTCCGGGGACGAACCCGAGCCGCTCGACACCCCCGGGGCTGCTCGCGCCCGGGGGGGTTCCGGCGCCGACGGACGGCGCTGATGGGGGGTTCACTCCTCTGCTGCCTTTCTCGCCGGTGTGCTGCCGGTCCCTAGTCCACTGGGTCCGCACCCGGGTCCGCAAGTGGTGTTCGCAAGCCGGGGGGCCGAACCGGCTGGGGCCGGCGGGCGACCCGCGCTCGGGCCGCCTCCTCGCGCAGCAACCGTTCCGCCTCCTCCACGGCGAGGTGCTCCACGCGGGGCGACACCGGTCCCGGCGTCGAGACCAGGCGCACCGAGGCAAGCCCGAGCCGGCGCTGGAGCACCCCCTGGTGCATCCCGAGGGACTGGATCCTCGCGTGCGGCACCACCACGGCCGAGCGGGTGAGCCGTCCGCGACGCAGGAGCAGGCCGGCAGGGGCCACGGCATACCCGGTGCGCCGCCAGGTCACCGGGTCGAGGACCCGGGCGCGCCTGGGGACGCGGGTCCAGCCGGGCTCACCGCCCTCTCCGGTGGCCGCGACCGCGATCTCCGGCCCGGCCAGCCGGGCGTCCATGGTGGCGAGGACCAGAAGGACGTCGTCGAACCGGCCGACGGGCAGCACCGCGGTCTCGTCGCCACCGCCCCGGCCCGGCTCGCGATGCACGCCGGCGACGTTGACCCGGACCCGCCACCAGCCGAAGGGACGCCACCACACGTGTTGGACGACCTCGACGGCCTGGACCCGGTGCAGCGGGATGGTCGTCGTGCGCAGGTCGGTGAGGCCGTGCCGGAGCCGGAGGCTGTCGCCGACCTCGGAGAGGGTGAAGTTGCCGTGGAGGAGCAGCTCGCGCACGCGGCTGCTCCCGACACCGAACAGGACCGGTACCAGCCCGGTGATCGCTCCCACGGCGCCGGCGGCGGCCGCCCCGCCGGCCACGACCAGGGCGACGAGCAGGACGAGGGTCGAGGTGTGGAGGATCGTTGCGACGAACAGCCGCCCGTTCGGCACCTGGAGGACGGCCACCTCGTCCGGGGACCGGTCGTCGACCCCGCCGAGGGGCGTCGCCCACACCTGTCCGGGCGGCGGCTGGGGCGGGCGCGGGAGGCGGGCCCGCGCTCCCTCGTCGCTGCGGGCGGCAAGGTCGAGCAGGTGGTCACGCACCTGGTGCGCCCGCGCCAGCCCGAGATAGGCCAGGGTGAGATGGGAGCCGCGGCCGCCCGCCGACTGCACGACGACCTGGGCCACCCCGAACACCCGGGCCAGCAGGGGGCGGCTGATCTCGACGGCCTGAACCCGCTCCAACGGCACCTGCCGGTGCTGGCGGAACAGGATCCCGGTGCGCAGCTCGACCTGGCCGGCGGCGACCCGGAACCGCGCGAACCGCCAGCTCAGCCAGGACCCGCCCGCGATGAGCGCGACGCCGCCCACGGCGACCAGGCCCAGCAGGACCGGGTGCGCCAGGACCTGGTCACCGCCGGGGTCGCCCGCGTAGTCACCGCCGACGGCGGGGAGCCCGAGCCCGCGCAGGATCGAGTCCAGGCCCTGGCTGAGGACCCAGCCGCCGATGGCGAGCAGGACGAACCCGCCGCGCAGCAGCGGCGAGAGGGGGTGCAGATGCTGCCAGTCCCACTCGATCTCGGCATCGCCGGCGGCGGGGAGTGTCTGGCTCACAGACCGGCCCGCTGCGTGTCGCCTCGCGCGGCCAGCCGGGAGCGCAGCGCCTCGGCCTGCTCGACCGGCAGTCCGGGGATCACCCCACCGCTCTCGGGCGAGGCGGTATGGATCTCGACCGACGCGATCCCCAGCGCCCGCGTCAGTGGTCCGGTCTGCAGGTCGACATACTGGAGGCGGCCGTACGGGATGCTGACGAGGGTGCGGAACAGCCGACCCCGCCTGATGACGATCTCCTCGTCGAGCTCGACCCAGCTGGCGGCGCTCACCTGTCGCACGATGACCCACCCGGCCCAGGCTGCGCCGACGACGACCGCCAGCACGGCGAACCAGAGCCATGAGGTGACGAGGACCGCGAGGACCACCCCGACGACGGCGAGCGGCCCGAGCACCAGACCCAGGACGACGAGCCGGGCGGTCGCGAGCCGCGGCGACACCGGGTGCCAGCCCAGGCCGTTCCCGAACAGGGTGACGCCCCCGTCCACGGGTGTGGCCGGCGTCGTGGTGTCGCTCATGGGCCCAGTCTGCATGACCGCGGCCGCCCGGCCGGGATGCGGCCGCGCGGCGCCCCGCGGCCGTCCGAGCAGGGGACCGACGCTCAGGCCAGGAAGTCGCCGACGATCCGGTTGAACTCCTCGGCGTGCTCGATCTGGCTCCAGTGCCCGCAGCGCCCGAAGACATGGATCTGGCTGTCGTCGATGAGCTGCAGCAGCCGGTAGGCGTTCTCGAGAGGGATGACCTGGTCCTCGCGCCCGTGGACGACGAGCGTGCGGTGTGGCAGTGCGGCGATCTGGTCCTCGGGCGTCGCGAGCCCGTCGACGCCGTGCTGCCGGGGGGCCGGGAACATCGCCGAGAAGGACTCCTGGAAGCCCGGCCGGATCGACGCGGCGTACCGGAGCCGGGCGAGCCCGTCGGTGACCAGCGACCGGTCGAAGGCGAAGATGTCGAGCAGTCCGCGCATCGTCTCGAGCGAGGGCTCGTAGCCCCAGACCGCGTCCAGCCCCGGCGTGATGGGGAAGCTCACCCCGCACGAGCCCATCAGGACGAGGCGGTCGACGCGCTCGGGGGCGTGGGCTGCCATCGAGATCGCCAGGCCGCCGCCGAAGCTGTTGCCGACGATCGAGAACCGCTCGAGGCCGAGGGCGTCGGCGAACCCGAGGAGGTGCCGCCGCCAGGACTCCATCGTGTAGTGGAAGCCGTCGGGCCGGTCGGTGAAGCCGAACCCGACGATGTCCGGTGCGTAGACGGCGTAGCGCTCGGCGAGGGCGGGCATCGTCAGTCGCCAGTTCGAGTACGCCGAGACGCCGGGTCCCGAGCCGTGGACGAGCAGGACGGCCGGGCCCTCGCCCGCCTGCAGGTAGTTGGTCGCGATGCCGTCGACGTCGACGGAGCGGCCGATCTCGGGGTTCGTACCGGCGGCGCTGTCGCCGGGTGCCATGCTCGTGCTCATGGGCGCAGGCTAGGCCCGCCCGCCGCGGGCCGACAGGGCTGTTCCGCTCCCCGCAACGGTGCGCGCTGGGCCGTGACGCGGGCACGACATACCCTCGGGGAATGGGACGCAGGACCAGGCGGGTGCCCACCACCCGCATCGACACCGAGACCGGGCTGGTCGTCCGACGCCCCGACACCGTCGCCGTCGAGGAGCCGCTGGAGATCCGGGTCTCGGGCAGTGCGCTGACGACGACGATGCGCACGCCCGGCGACGACTTCGACCTCACCCTCGGCCACCTCGTCACCGAGGGCCTGCTCCACGCGGCGAACGAGGTCCACGGCCTGATGCACTGCACCGACACCGACGAGGACGGGCGCCCGACCTTCAACGTGGTCGACGTGACCCTCGCCCCGGGTGCCGTCCTGCACGGGCCACCGCGGGTGCGGGCCGAGACGATGACGAGCGCCTGCGGCGTGTGCGGGACGGCGACGGTCGACGCGATCCGCACCGCGAGCCGGTATGCCGTCGCGCAGGACCCGGTGGCCCTGGCCGCCGACGTCCTGATCACCCTCCCCGGGCTGCTGCGCGGTGCGCAGGCGACCTTCGAGCGGACGGGAGGGTGCCACGCGGCCGGGCTGTTCGCCTCGGACGGGACGGTCCTCGCCGTGCGCGAGGACGTCGGCCGGCACAACGCCGTCGACAAGGTCATCGGCTGGGCCGCCCGGGAGGAGCGCCTCCCGCTGACCGGGTCGGTGCTCGTCGTCAGTGCCCGGGCGAGCTTCGAGATCGTCCAGAAGGCGCTCATGGTCGGCCTGCCCGCGGTGGTCGCCGTGTCGGCCCCGTCCTCGCTGGCCGTCGACCTCGCCCGGGACGCGGGGATGACCCTCGTGGCCTTCACGCGGCCACCGCGGCTCGTGGTGTATGCCGGCGAGCACCGGGTGGGTGACTAGTCACCTCGCCCCAAAGGATGGATTTCCGCCGTTTACCGTGTGCGACGGTGGCGACGTTCCTACCATGGCGCCATGAAGCATGGGTCACACCTGTGGGGCGTCACTGCCCAGGCGTTGGCTGCCGTGTTGCTCTGGCTCTATGCGACGGCTGCCCTGTGGACCCGCTACCTCCCCGCGCAGGAGGCACTGCCGACCCCGTTCGCCATCGTCATCGACATGCCGCACGCCCAGCTCATCCGGCTGCTGGCAGGCGGCATGGCGGTCGCGCTGACCACCCTCGTGGGGTTCCAGCTGCTCCGCACGACCGGCGCGTTCCTCGCCCTCTGGATCTCCCTGTTCGCCTTCCTCAGCCTGTATGTCATCTCGCCCAACCGCAGCGCCGAGCAGATCTACTCCGCCCACCGCAGCGACTTCACGACGATCGCGACGATGGCGAAGGCCGGTGAGCTGACGGACAAGACGCCATACGGCAACAACCTGTCCCTCCGGATGCGCTACCTGTCGACAACGGGCCGGGTGAACTGGATCAAGGGCTCGCTGTTCATTCCCCGGCGCGTCGTGTTCCCGAACAACTCGGCCGGCTTCTGGTACGTGCCCAAGGGCTCCCCCGTCGGTTTCGACATGTTCGGCACGGCGTGCGCCCAGCCCGTCCACCTCGACCAGCACTGGTGGGCCTGCGGCATCAGCGGCTGAGCCGTCCCCGACCCGCCCTCGGTGGCCCCGCATGGGTGGACCGCGACCGGTCCCCGTGCCGGTCCGGCATACCGCGCGGTAGCCGGACGGAATTGTGACGGCGGACACGTCGGGGGGAGGATGGAGGAGCCGCCCCGCACCTCCGGTGCGACATCCTTCGAGAGAGGACCACTCGTGACGTTCCGCGAGGAAGCCGGACCCATCCTCAACGGCATCCCTGCCCACCTGCCCGACACCGACCCGGCCGAGACCCAGGAGTGGCTCGACTCGCTGGACCAGGTCCTCGACCTCGGCGGTCGCACCAGGGCGCGCTACGTCATGCTCCGCCTCCTCGAGCGGGCCCGCGAGAAGCAGATCGGGGTGCCGTCGCTCACGGCGACCGACTACGTCAACACCATCGGCCCCGAGCAGGAGCCGTGGTTCCCCGGGGACGAGGACGTCGAGCGGCTCTACCGCCGGATGATCCGGTGGAACGCCGCGGTGATGGTCCACCGCGCCCAGCGCCCGGGGATCTCCGTCGGCGGCCACATCTCGACCTACGCCTCGGCCTCGACGCTCTACGAGGTCGGGATGAACCACTTCTTCCGGGGCCCGGACCACCCCGGCGGCGGCGACCAGGTGTTCTTCCAGGGCCACGCCTCACCCGGTATGTACGCGCGATCCTTCCTCGAGGGCGTCCTGGGCCAGGACGACCTCGAGGGCTTCCGCCAGGAGAAGAGCCACGTCGTCGACGGGCGGGTCCGGGCCCTGTCCTCCTACCCGCACCCGCGGATGATGCAGGAGTACTGGCAGTTCCCCACGGTGTCGATGGGCCTCGGGCCGCTCAACGCCATCTACCAGGCGCAGTTCAACAAGTACCTCCACGCCCGGGGCATCAAGGACACGAGCGAGCAGCGCGTGTGGGCCTTCCTCGGCGACGGGGAGATGGACGAGGTCGAGGCGCGCGGCGCCCTGCAGATCGCGGCCTACGAGGAGCTGGACAACCTCACGTTCGTCGTCAACTGCAACCTGCAGCGGCTGGACGGTCCGGTCCGCGGCAACGGCAAGATCATCCAGGAGCTCGAGGCGCAGTTCCGCGGCGCCGGCTGGAACGTCATCAAGGTCATCTGGGGCCGTGGGTGGGACCCGCTGCTGGCCGCCGACCGCGACCACGCCCTGGTCCACATCATGAACACGACGACCGACGGTGACTACCAGACGTTCCGGGCCAACGACGGCGCCTACGTGCGGGAGCACTTCTTCGGCCGGGACACCCGCACCCGCAGGCTCGTCGAGAGCTGGACCGACCACGACATCTGGTACAAGCTCAAGCGGGGCGGCCACGACTACCACAAGGTGTTCGCGGCCTACCAGGCGGCGACCCACCACACCGGGCAGCCGACGGTCATCCTCGCCCACACCATCAAGGGCTACACGCTCGGCGCAGCCTTCGCCGGCCGCAACGCGACCCACCAGATGAAGAAGATGACGGTCGAGGACCTCAAGAACTTCCGCGACGTCCTGCGCCTGCCGATCAGCGACGCGCAGCTCGAGGCCGACCCCTACAAGCCGCCCTTCTACCATCCCGGCGAGAGCGACCCGGCGATCGAGTACATGCTCGAGCGCCGCCGGGAGCTCGGCGGCTCGCTCCCCCAGCGCCGGAGCAGGTTCACCCAGATCGTGCTGCCGGACGACGACGCCTACGCCCATGTCAAGAAGGGGGCAGGCAAGCAGCAGGTCGCCACGACCATGGCCTTCGTCCGGCTGCTCAAGGACCTCATGCGCGAGAAGGAGTTCGGCAAGCGGATCGTGCTGATCATCCCCGACGAGGCCCGCACGTTCGGGATGGACAGCTTCTTCCCCACGCTGAAGATCTACAACCCGCACGGCCAGAACTACACGCCGGTCGACGCCGAGCTCATGCTGAGCTACCGCGAGTCCGAACAGGGCCAGATCCTCCACCTCGGCATCAACGAGGCCGGCTCGACGGCCGCCTTCACCGCGGCGGGCACCTCCTACGCCACCCACGGCGAGCCGATGATCCCGATCTACATCTTCTACTCGATGTTCGGGTTCCAGCGCACCGGCGACTCCATCTGGGCCGCCGCGGACCAGCTGACCCGGGGCTTCCTCATCGGCGCGACCGCTGGGCGGACCACGCTGACCGGCGAGGGCACCCAGCACGCCGACGGACACAGCCCGCTGCTGGCCTCGACCAACCCGGCGGTGGTCGCCTACGACCCGGCCTACGGCTACGAGGTCGCGCACATCATGCGCGACGGGCTGCGCCGGATGTACGGCGAGGATCCCGAGAACCTCATCTACTACCTCACCGTCTACAACGAGCCGATCGCCCAGCCCGCCGAGCCTGACGACGTCGACGCCGAGGGCATCCTGCGCGGGATGTACCTGCTCAAGAAGGCCGACACGGGCGACTGGCAGCATGAGCCCGCCCGGGCCCAGCTGCTGGCGTCCGGCGTCGGGGTCCCCTGGGCGCTCGAGGCCCAGGAGCTCCTCGCCAACGACTGGGGCGTGGCCGCCGACGTGTGGTCGGTGACGTCGTGGGGCGAGCTGCGCCGCGACGGGCTCGCCAGCGACGAGCAGGCCTTCCTCCACCCGACGGGTGAGGCCCGGGTGCCCTACGTGACCGAGCGGCTGCGGCATGCGCCCGGCCCGGTGCTCGCCACCTCGGACTACATGCGAGCCGTCCCCGACCAGATCGCCCAGTGGGTGCCGGGCGACTTCGTCTCGCTCGGAGCCGACGGGTTCGGGTTCGCCGACACTCGGGCGGCGGCGCGACGGTTCTTCCACATCGACGGGCCGTCACTGGCCGTGCGGACCCTCCAGGTGCTCGCCCGGCGCGGCGAGGTCGGGCCGTCGCTCGCTCGCGAGGCGGCCGAGAAGTACAACCTGCTCGACGTGACGGCGGGCGCGTCCGGCACCGAGGGCGGCGACGCCTGACCGGACCGGCCTCCGGCGGCAGCGCCCGGCGGCAGAGCCCGCCGAGGCGGCACGCAGGTATGCCGCGGACCCCGGGTCCGCGGCATACCTGCGTTCCCGAGGGACCTAGACGGTGACCGACAGCACCTCGCGCCACCCGGGGTAGAGCAGGTCGGCGTCCTGGGGGAAGGACTCGAAGGCCCGGGCGAGCTCGCGGTGATCCTTGGCCCACTCCACGGGGTCGGCCCCGGCCTTCCAGCCCTCGTAGGCCTGGCGCAGCGACAGCGCGCCCGCGGCCGGGCTGTCGAGGTGGCCGTAGGCGCCGCCGCCCGCGGTGTTGATGATGTTGCCGTGGCCGAGGTTCTCGAAGAACCCGGGCAGCCGCAGGGCGTTCATGCCACCGGAGATGATCGGCGTCGTCGCCTTGATGCCGTCCCACCTCTGGTAGTAGACCGGCCCCTGCGCCTCGTCGCGCTCGATCATGTAGGCGATGACCTTGTCATCGCCCGCTCCCTCCATCTTCCCGTAGCCCATCGTGCCGACATGGATGCCGGAGGCGCCCTGGAGGCGGGACATCTTCGCGAGGACGAACGCCGTGTAGCCGCGCTTCGCGCTCGGCGAGGTCACCGCCCCGTGGCCCGCCCGGTGGTAGTGGAGGAACTGGTTCGGGTACTGCCGGCGGGCGGTCGTGACCATGCCGGGCCCGCCGACGTACCCGTCGACGAGGAAGGCAAGCTTGTTGGCGTCCGGGCCGAAGGTCTCGAGCGCGAAGTCGGCGCGGGCCACCATCTCGTAGTGGTCGTCGGCGGTGATGTTCATCGAGAACAGCTTGGCCTCGCCGGTCTCGTCCATCGCCCGCTTCATCGCGTCGTAGACGAGCGGGATGGTCTTCTTGATCGGGGCGAAGACCTGGTTGCCCTGGGGCTCGTCGTTCTTGATGAAGTCGCCACCGAGCCAGAACTGGTACGCAGCCTCGGCGAAGGGCTCCGGGCGCAGCCCGAGCTTGGGCTTGATGATGGTCCCGGCGATGAAGCCGCCGTCGGTGACCGGGCGGCCGAGGATCCGCCACAGCTCCTCGATGTTGCTCGCGGGGCCGTCGAACTGCCGGATGGCCTCCGGTGGCACGAAGAAGTCGACCATCTTGGCGTACTCGATGTCGCCCATGCCCTGGTTGTTGCCGATGGTCAGGGTGAGGAAGGAGACCATCATCATCCGGCCGTCGGTGACGTTGCGGTCGAAGAGCTCGAGCGGGAACGCGATCCGCATGTCCTCGCTCGCCTCGTCGGCGTGGTAGACGATGGCGTCGACGCCCTTGGTGAAGTCGTCGGTCGTGGACACCTCGACGTTGGTGCCCGTCGAGGACTCCGCTGCGAAGTGGGCCGCCGCCTCGAGGTAGCCGGTCCCGGGCTTCGGTCTCATCGTGTAGGCACACAGGATGTGCCTGCCGCCGCTGATCAACCCCTCTTCGGTGAGGCTCAGGTCGGCATACCGTGCTGACTGGTCCATCAAGTGCTCCTTCGGTGGGCTGGGCCGGGGTGGCGCGCAGGGCTGGGGGGCCGCGGCCCGGTACCGGCGGCCTGCGCGTGCAGGTCGGCGAGCCGGGGCAGGGTGGTGCCGGCGAGGTCGGTCAGGACCGCGACGGCGCCGGAGAGGTCCTCACGGGTCGCGTGCGGGCCGGGGGTGACGACGGTCGGTATGCCGGCCGCGACGGCAGCACGCAGCCCGGCAGCGGAGTCCTCGACGGCCAGGCAGGCCGTCGCGGGGAGGGCCAGCCGCTCCAGGACCCACCGGTAGATATCGGGGGCTGGCTTCTTGGCCGCCACGACGTCGCCGGCGCCGATCACCTCGAACCACCCGGTCGCCGATGGCCCGAGGGCGGCGCCGAGCAGGCTCGTCACGTTGGCCATCGTCGTCGTCGTCGCGATGGCCAGCCGCACCCCGGCCCGACGAGCCGCCTCGAGGAGGTCGCGGACTCCGGGCCGCAGCGGAACCTCGCCGCGCTCGACGAGGGCCAGGTAGTGCCGGGTCTTCTCGGCGTGGATCGCCCGGATGGCCGCGTCGGCGTCCGGGCGGTCGAGGAAGGCCGGGGCGAAGCGCTCGCAGAAGTGGCGGATGCGCTCCTTGCCGCCGGTCACCGCGAGAAGGTCGTCGTAGAGCGTCTCGTCCCAGACCCAGGGCAGGCCGGCCCCGGCGAAGGCCGCGTTGAAGGCAACACGGTGCCCGTCACGCTCGGTGTCGGCGAGCGTGCCGTCCACATCGAAGACCAGGGCCGCGAGTTTCATCGTCCTCGACGCTAGCCACGCCCGGCCGGGTGGGCCTCACCTCTACGGGGGGATCGGGGGGTGAGATCGTCCACGGCCTTCCGAGCGCCGGACGGCGCGTCGACGGCATACCGGGCGGCCCTAGGCTGGGGCGCGTGTCCAAGGTCCTGACCTCCCTGCCCGTCGGCGAACGCGTCGGAATCGCCTTCTCCGGTGGCCTCGACACCTCGGTCGCGGTCGCGTGGATGCGTGAGAAGGGGGCGATCCCCTGCACCTACACGGCCGACCTCGGGCAGTACGACGAGCCCGACATCGACTCCGTCCCCGGGCGGGCCGGCCAGTACGGTGCCGAGATCTCCCGCCTCGTCGACTGCAAGGGCGCGCTCGTCGAGGAGGGTCTGTCGGCCCTCGCCTGCGGGGCGTTCCACATCCGCAGCGGCGGGAAGGCCTACTTCAACACCACCCCCCTGGGCCGGGCCGTGACCGGCACCCTCCTCGTGCGGGCCATGCAGGCCGACGAGGTGTCGATCTGGGGCGACGGCTCGACGTTCAAGGGCAACGACATCGAACGGTTCTACCGCTACGGCCTGCTCGCCAACCCCCGGCTGCGGATCTACAAGCCGTGGCTCGACGCCGACTTCGTCGGCGAGCTCGGTGGTCGCGGTGAGATGAGCGCCTGGCTCGCCGAGCGTGGCCTGCCCTACCGCGACTCCGCCGCGAAGGCCTACTCGACCGACGCCAACATCTGGGGCGCGACGCACGAGGCCAAGACCCTCGAGCACCTCGACACCTCGATCGAGACCGTCGAGCCGATCATGGGTGTGCCGTTCTGGGACGGGTCGGTCGCCGTCGCCACCGAGGACGTGACGATCCAGTTCGCCCAGGGCCGCCCGGTCGCCGTCAACGGGCAGTCCCTGGGCCCCGTCGCGCTGGTCCACGAGGCCAACACCATCGGGGGACGGCACGGGCTCGGCATGTCCGACCAGATCGAGAACCGGATCATCGAGGCCAAGTCCCGGGGGATCTACGAGGCCCCCGGGATGGCGCTGCTGCACATCGCCTACGAGCGGCTGCTCAACGCGGTCCACAACGAGGACACCATCGCCAGCTACCACGCCGAGGGGCGCCGGCTCGGCCGGCTGCTCTACGAGGGTCGGTGGCTCGACCCCCAGTCCCTGATGCTCCGCGAGTCCCTCGAGCGCTGGGTCGCCTCGGCCGTCACCGGGTCGGTGACCCTGCGGCTGCGCCGCGGCGACGACTACACCATCGTCGACACCCGCGGCGAGAACTTCTCCTACCACCCCGACAAGCTGTCGATGGAGCGGGTCGAGGACGCGGCGTTCGGCCCGGTCGACCGGATCGGCCAGCTCACCATGCGCAACCTCGACATCGCCGACAGCAGAGCCAAGCTCGAGCTGTATGCCGCCCAGGGCCGGCTCGGCGTGGGCCACGTCGACCTCGTCGGCGAGCTCGAGCCCGGCGGCGCCTCGCAGATCGCGGCCAACCCGGCCGTCACCGACGACGAGGACGCCGCACTCGACCGGGCGGCCATGGAGTCCGGCACCGACTGACGCCCCCGCGGCGGTCGGCACCCCTGCCCACCTGCCCACCCGCCCGCCCGCCCGCCCTCCTCCCGGTGCCCCCCTAACCTCTGCTAGCAGAGGTTGTGTGACGAAGCAGAGGGTGCAACCTCTGCTCGGTCCCCTAACCTCTGCTAGCAGAGGTTAGGGGCGAGGGTCCGCGGAGGTGGACCCCGGTTGTGGGCGGCATACAAATACACTGCCCGTATGCCGCCCACCCCCACACCGTCGGCGGGTGCCCGTCATCGTCCGTCGGCGGCGACCCTCACGGGCGTCGAACAGGCGGCCGGCGCCCTCGGTGCCGCTGCGGTCCAGCAGATGGAGGCCGACCTCGCGTGGTACCGCGCGCTGTCGGCGGAGAACCGCTCGTGGATCGGCCTGGTGGCCCAGGCGGGCATCAGGTCCTTCGTCGACTGGTTCGTCGGCGGGCAGTCCCCGCTGCACGTCACCGCCGACGTCTTCGGCACCGCCCCGCGTGAGCTGACCCGCTCGATCAGCCTCGCGCAGACCCTCGACCTCATCCGCACGGTGGTCGACGTCGCCGAGCGGGAGATCACCGGGCTCGCCGCCCCGGGCGAGGAGGCCGACGCGCGTGAGGCGGTCCTGCGCTACAGCCGCGAGATCGCGTTCGCGGCCGCCGAGGTCTACGCCCACGCCGCCGAGGCCCGCGGCGCCTGGGACGCCCGGCTGGAGTCGCTCGTCGTCGACGCGGTCGTTCGCGGCGAGGCCGACGAGTCGATCCAGTCCCGGGCTGCGGCACTCGGGTGGGGCAGCACCGCACACGTCACGGCCATCGTCGGGACGACCCCGCCGGGCAGCCCCGCCCTGGTCATCGAGGCCGTCCACCGGGCCGGACGACGCAGCGGCGCCGAGATCCTCGTCGCCATCCATGGCCGCCGGCTCGTCTGCATCGTCGGCCCGGTGGACGACGACCTCGAGGTGGCGGCGGCGCTCGCACCGGTCCTCGCCGAGGGCCCGATCGTCGTCGGGCCGGTCGTCCCCCACCTCTTCGCCGCCGGGCGCAGCGCCCGGGCGGCGATGGCCGGGCACACCGCTGCCGCCGCCTGGCCGGACGCGCCGCGGCCCGTCCGCGCGGACGACCTGCTGGCGGAGCGGGCCCTGCTCGGCGACCAGCCGGCCCGCGGCACCTTGGTGTCACGGATCTTCGTCCCCCTGCGCGACAGCCCGGGCGGGGGCCTGCTGACCACGGCCGCGGCATACCTCGACGGGGGCCGTGGGGTCGAGGGGACGGCACGCGCTCTGTTCGTGCACGCCAACACCGTCCGCTACCGGCTCACCAGCATCGCCAAGCTGACCGGCTACGACCTCGCGGACCCGCACGACGCGCAGACCGTCCGGATGGCCCTGGCCTTCGGCCGGCTCGCCGTGAGCGCCGGCGAGGGCCTCGGACGGGCGCTCGCGCCGGGCCCGACCACCGCCGAATAACCCTGCGGTGCCGGCTCTCCCTCTGTAGGAACCCTCCAACTTCGTGGGCCGAGGTTCGTCGGCAGCGGTCACGACATCGCCTGCCCCACCCACGAGAGGGTGGAGGGGTGCTCGTCATTGTCTGCCCTGGACAGGGCTCACAGGCTCCCGGCTTCCTCACCCCTTGGCTCGAGATCCCGGGCGTGCCCGAGCGGCTCGGCTGGCTCTCTGCCGTCGCAGGGATCGACCTGCTGCGGCACGGCACCGAGTCCGACGCCGAGACCATCAAGGACACCGCTATCGCGCAGCCGCTCATCGTGGCCTCGGGGCTGGTCTCCCTCCTTGCCCTCTTCGAGCACCCCGCCGACGGGTTCCGCCGGGTCGGTGCCGGCGCCGGGCACTCCGTCGGCGAGATCACCGCGGCCTCGGCCGCAGGGGTGATCTCCGCCGAGCAGGCGATGGTGTTCGTCCGCGAACGCGGCAAGGCGATGGCCGTCTCCAGCGCCGTCCGTCCCACCGGCATGAGTGCCGTCGTCGGCGGCGACCGCGACGAGGTCCTCGCCGCCATCGAGCGGCACGGTCTCACCCCCGCCAACATGAACGGCTCCGGACAGGTGGTGGCCGCCGGCACCGCCGAGCAGCTCGCGGCCCTCGCAGCCGACGCACCCGCCAGGGCGCGGGTCATCCCGCTCTCGGTGGCCGGCGCGTTCCACACCGATCACATGGCCCCGGCCGTCGACACGCTCGCCGGCTACGCCCGGGCCATGTCCACCCACGACGCCCGGGTGCCGCTGGTCTCCAACAAGGACGGCCAGGTCGTGCATGACGGGCGCGAGGTCCTCGGCCGGCTCGTCGGCCAGGTCAGCAGCCCCGTCCGGTGGGACCTGACCATGGAGACCCTCGCGGACCTCGGCGTCACCGGTCTCATCGAGATCCCACCCGCCGGGACGCTCACCGGCCTCGCCAAGCGCGCCCTCCCCGGTGTCGAGCTGTTGGCGCTGAAGTCCCCCGACGACCTCGAGGCCGCCCACCGGATGGTCATCGAGCACGGCGAGCCCACCCGGACCGCCCAGGACCCCACGTGGCGGCTCGTCGTCGCCCCCGCGAAGGGCACCGTCAGTGTGGGCGCCGCGCACGCCGAGACCGGGGCCACGGTCCCGGCCGGGACCGTCATCGCGACCATCGCCACCCTGCGCGACTCCTACGACGTCAACGCGCCGCACGGCGGCCGGGTCGTCGAGTGGCTCGTCGAGGACGGCGACCCCGTCTCGCCCGGCCAGCCCCTCCTCCGCCTGCACCCCATCGAAGGTTGATGATGTCCGAAGTCACCCTCACGGCCCCTCAGGGCGCCCGGCACGCCCGCATCTGGGGCATCGGCGCCTACCGCCCCCGCAGGGTCGTCCCCAACTCCGAGCTCGTCGAGGCGATCGACTCCTCCGACGAGTGGATCCGCGAGCGGTCCGGCATCATCGAGCGCCGCTGGGCCGGTGACGGCGAGAGCGTCGTCGAGATGTCCGAGGCCGCCGCGCGCGATGCGCTCGAGATGGCCGGGCTCCGGCCCGAGCAGGTCAGCGCCATCATCGTCTCGACGGTGAGCTTCCCCTACCAGACCCCCGGGGCCGCGCCGCTGCTGGCGCACCGGCTCGGCGCCACCGACGCCGCCGCGTTCGACATCTCGGCCGCCTGCGCCGGCTACTGCCACGGCATCTCGCTCGCCAACGACATGGTCCGCGGCGGCAGCGCCGAGTTCGTCCTCGTCGTCGGCGTCGAGCGGCTGTCGGACTTCACCGACAAGCACGACCGCGGCACCGCGTTCATCTTCGCCGACGGCGCCGGAGTGGCGGTCGTGGGCCCGTCCGACACGCCGGGCATCGGCCCGACCGTCTGGGGCTCCGACGGCGCCCAGTGGGAGGTCATCTCGCAGCGCGACAGCTGGATCGACGTCCACGACAAGGGCCTGGACTGGCCGGCGATCACCATGCAGGGCCAGTCGGTGTTCCGATGGGCGGTCTGGGGCATGGCCCCGGTGGCCCAGAAGGCGCTCGACCTCGCCGGCATCACGGCCCAGGACCTCGACGCCTTCATCCCCCACCAGGCCAACGTCCGGATCATCGACGCGATGGCCAAGCAGCTGAAGCTGCCGGCCGACCTGCCGATCGCCCACGACATCGCCCAGGCGGGCAACACCTCCGCGGCGTCCATCCCGCTCGCGACCGAGCGGATGCTCCGCGAGGGCTCCGCACCCCACGGCGGCCTGGCCCTCCAGATCGGCTTCGGCGCCGGCCTGGTGTATGCCGCCCAGGTGGTCGTCCTCCCGTAGTCCCACCCACTCCCGTCGGCCCACGGGTACCAGGGCCAGCACCACCGCACAACCCCCAGGGTGTCCGCGAAGGACGTGGACCCAGACCGATGAAGGAGCACACCACCATGGCTGCTAGCGAGCAGGAGATCCTCTCGGGCCTCGCCGAGATCGTCAACGAGGAGACCGGCCTGGACCCGGCCGAGGTCCAGAAGGACAAGTCCTTCACGGACGACCTCGACATCGACTCGCTGTCGATGATGACGATCGTCGTCGCCGCGGAGGACAAGTTCGGGGTGCGCATCCCCGACGAGGAGGTCAAGAACCTCCTCACCGTCGGCGACGCCGTCGACTACATCACGTCCCAGCAGAGCTGATCCGGGCCGGCGGGGGCGGCACGTTCGTCCCCGCCGGCGTCCGGATCGCGGCCCGCCGGCATCCGCACGGCCGACCGCGCACGAGCAACATCCATACCGCGGCCACCGGCACCCTTGCCGACCTCGGCCGGACCTCACCCGCGAGACGCCCCACACCCAAGGAGCGAGACCCATGAGCAACGAACGTCGTGTCGTCGTGACCGGCCTCGGCGCCACCACCCCCGTCGGGGGCACGGTGCCCGAGACCTGGGACGCGATCCTCGCCGGCCGGTCCGGCGCGCGCACCCTCGACAACGACTGGGCCGAGCGCTACGAGCTGCCGGTGACCTTCGGCGCCCAGATCCACACCCCCGCCTCGGAGGTCCTCTCCAAGGTCGAGGTGCGGCGGATGGACCCGAACGCCCAGTACGCCCTCATCGCCTCCCGCGAGGCGTGGGAGGACGCAGGCTCGCCCGAGGTCGAGCCCGAGAGGCTCGGGGTCGCGATCGGCACCGGCATCGGGGGGGTATGGACGCTGCTGGACCAGTGGGACACGCTGCGCGAGAGAGGGGCGCGCAGAGTGTTCCCGCTGGCGGTGCCGATGCTCATGCCCAACAGCGCGAGCGGCAACGTCTCCCTGGCTCTGGGGGCACGGGCGGGGGCCCACACGACGGTGTCGGCGTGCGCGTCGGGGGCCGAGGCGATGGGCTTCGCCGCCGAGATGATCCGCTCCGGCCGGGCCGACGTCGTGGTCGCCGGCGGTGCGGAGGCGGCGATGCACCCGCTGCCGTTCGCCGGGTTCGCCGCCATGCAGGCCCTGTCGACCCGCAACGACGAGCCCGAGAAGGCCTCGCGGCCCTACGACACCGGGCGCGACGGGTTCGTCCTCGGTGAGGGCGCGGCGGTCATCGTCCTCGAGGCCGAGGAGCACGCCCGGGCCCGTGGCGCCAAGATCTACGCCGTGTTCGCCGGCCTCGGTATGTCGTCCGACGCGCACCACATCGCGGCGCCCGAGCCCGAGGGCGCCGGGGCCTCCCGCGCGATGGCGGAGGCCGTCTCGAGCGCGGGACTCACCGCCGCCGACATCGTCCACATCAACGCCCACGCGACCTCGACCCCGGTCGGCGACGTGGCCGAGTCCAACGCCATCCGGCGGGCGTTCGGCGACGCGGCCGACGGCATGTGCGTCAGCGCGACGAAGTCGATGACCGGCCACCTGCTCGGCGCCGCCGGGGCCCTCGAGGGCGTCCTGACGATCCTGTCGGTCCACCACCGGATCGCTCCCGCGACGATCAACCTCGACTCCTTCGACCCCGACATCCACCTCGACGTGGTCCACAAGGAGCACCGGGCCCTGCCCGACGGCGACATCGCGGCCCTCGACAACTCGTTCGGTTTCGGCGGCCACAACGTCGCCCTGACGATCACGAGCGCCTGATGGCGCACCAGCCCAACGCCGCCTCTGCGCTCGCGTCGGCCTCGGCCAGGCCCAAGGTCGACCGCGACAGCGACCCGCGCAACCCGGTCAAGCGGCTCGTGGCCTTCTTCGACGAGGGCTCCCTCGAGCTGCTGACCGAGTTCGACGACTCCGGCATGCTGGCCGCCCGCGGCACCGTGCGCGGCACCGACGTCGTCGCCTTCGCCTCGGACGCCACCGTCATGGGCGGCGCGATGGGCGAGGTCGGCTGCGGGGTCGTCATCACGGCCTACGAGCACGCCCTGGCTGCCGGCATCCCCATCGTCGGCATCTGGCACTCCGGCGGCGCCCGGCTTCCCGAGGGCGTCGTCTCGCTGCACGCCGTCGGCGAGGTGTTCGCTGCGATGACCCGCGCCTCGGGGAAGATCCCGCAGATCTCGGTGGTCGTGGGGGCGGCGGCCGGCGGCGCGGCATACGGCCCGGCCCTGACCGACATCGTCATCCTCGCCCCCGACGGGCGGATCTTCGTCACCGGCCCCGACGTCGTCCGGTCGGTGACCGGCGAGGCCGTCGACGCGCTCCGCCTCGGCGGTCCGGAGCCGCACGGGCGCCGCTCAGGGGTCGTCCATGTCGTCACCGACTCCATCGAGGACGCCTTCGAGCGCGGGCAGGACCTGTGCGCCCTGCTCGGCGCCCAGGGCACCCTCGACGTGGAGGCGGTCGACGACCTCGACCTCGCCGCGACCTTCCCCGAGTCCGCCAAGCGCGCCTACGATGTCCACCCGCTCGTCGCTGACGTCCTCGACAAGGACGGCGAGACCGTCGAGCTGCACCCGCGCTGGGCCCCCAACATCGTCACGACCCTCGGCCGGTTCGGCGGCCGCACCGTCGGCGTCATCGCCAACAACCCGATGCGCCTCGGTGGCTGCCTGGACTCCCCCTCGGCCGAGAAGGCCGCGCGCTTCGTGCGGATGTGCGACGCCTTCGGCGTGCCCCTCATCGTCCTCGTCGACGTGCCGGGATACCTGCCCGGCGTCGGCCAGGAGTGGGACGGCGTCGTCCGGCGCGGGGCCAAGCTCCTGCATGCCTTCGCGGAGGCCGTGGTCCCCCGGGTCACCCTGGTCACCCGCAAGACCTACGGCGGCGCGTATGTCGCCATGAACTCGCGGTCCCTCGGCGCCACCAGGGTCTTCGCCTGGCCGACGGCCGAGGTGGCCGTCATGGGCTCGATCGCGGCGATCCGCATCCTGCATCGGCGCCGGCTCGCCGAGGTCGACGACGCCGAGCGTCCCGCCGTCGAGGCCGAGCTGGCAGCCGAGCACGACACGCTGTCGGGCGGGCTCGCCCGGGCGGTCGACATCGGCGTCGTCGACGAGATCGTCGAGCCGAGCAAGACCCGCTCGTCCCTGGCCCAGGCCATCGCCGCAGCCCCGCAGAACCGCGGGTCCCACGGCAACATCCCGCTCTAGCGGGCCTCCTCGCCGCTCGACCAGCGCTCGACCAGCGCTCGACCAGCGCTGGGCCCAGATGAGCTCAGGGCGGCGCCTCTCCCCTGTTGGAGACGCCGCCCCGAGGAATGGGTGCGAGTGGGCCAGGCCCGCGTGGCTGACCGGTGCCGCCACCTGTGTCCCGTACGGGACCAACGCTTGGTCGTTCAGCCCACCTTGTGGAGCCAGCGCACCGGTGCGCCGTCACCGGCATACCGGAAGACCTCGAGCTCGCGGTCCCAGTCGACCCCGAGCAGCTCCTCGATCATCTCGGCCATCGCCTCGGACGACCCCTGGGCCAGCACGAGGACCTCGCGGACGCGATCCTCGTTGATCACCGCGTCGCCGTTGGCCGACGTCCACGTGTGGTGGATCCCGAGGCTCGGCGTGTGCGACCAGCGGGAGCCGTCGCAGCCCGGGCTGGGATCCTCGGTGATCTCGTACCGCAGGTTCTCCCACCCTCGTAGCGAGGAGGCGAGACGGGCGCCCGTGCCGGTGCCGCCGCTCCAGGACAGCTCGGTGCGGACCAGGCCGGGCCCGGCGGGCTGGCTCGTCCAGTCGAGGGTGACGTGGGCGCCCAGCACGGACTCGATCGCCCAGGTGATGTGCGGGCACAGCGCAGCAGGGGTCGAGTGGATGAACACCACCCCGCGGGTCATGGCTCGCGGCATTGCGACGGACATCCGGGCCTCCTTCGGTGCGAGGGACGTCTTCCCCAACGCCAATGCACCTGTGTGGTCCGGCCGTATCGCGGAGGTGTGCGCACGGTCCCTGTCGGTCCCGCCACTGCCTCGGTATGCCGTGTGGCTCGCTGTGTGGGCGCGTCACCGCACCGTTGTCACCGGGGTGTTGCCATCCGGCGTGTGGCCCATTGTGCACCACCGGGCGCAGTTGCACCACCCGCCACGACGGGCTCATGGATGGCGTGTCACCCCAGAGGTCACCCGGGGTCTCGTGCGCCTCGGAGCCTCGACGTGGCGTGCCACCGAACCCGGTCGTGAGAGGAGGCAACACGCCTGTGGCGGGTGAGCCCGTCAGGCGTGTTGCCTCCTCTCGATAAGCCGGCCCGGCCGGGGGGCGGCGACGCTGGCGGGTCAGGCGGCTGGAGGCTGCGAGCTCTGGCCCTGACCCTGACCCTGACCCGACGATCCCGCCCGGCCCATGGGTCCGCCCTGGCCGCCCTGGCAGTCCTGCCCCATGACCTGGACGTTGGTGACGGCATACGACTTGTCGATCTGGACGATGATCTGGGTGCCGTCGGCGCGGACCATGTGCGCCTCGTAGACCCCGTCGGAGTCGGTCTCGACGCGCTGGATGGTCGCCGTCGGCTCCTTGGCCTTGGCAGCCGCTGTGACCTTCGCCGCGACATCGCCGGTGAGCAGCGTCTCGTCGCTGCGCATCGGCTTCGACGGGTCGGTGTTTCCGTTGCTCATCGGGGTCTGGCCCCGCGGGGCCTGGCCGTATCCGGAGGATGCCGACGGGCTCGGCGTGGACGCGGCGTTGGCGAGCGAGGCGCCGGTGATGCCGAGGGCGGCGGCGGCGACGATGCCGAGGGCGGCGGTGGCGATGGTCTTGTTCTCCATGGGGGTACTCCTTGCGCGGATTGGGAGCACCCACCGTCCACGGCTGGACTGTGGCCGTGCTGGCGCCCGCTTAGGGGTCGGCTGTGGTTCGTGGCCGCGCCGCACAGGTCTATGGAGGAGATATGCGCGGCGCTGTCCTGGCGGGGGTCGTAGCGGCCCACCGGTAGGCTGACCGCCGGTCCGGGCGGTGCTCGGGGCGCTTGCCCCTGGCGTTCGCCCGGACCACCAGGGGCGTTAGCTCAGCTGGTCAGAGCAGCGGACTCATAATCCGTCGGTCGTCGGTTCAAGTCCGACACGCCCCACGCGGCATCAACGCAGGTCAGACAGCCTCTCTGTCGAGAATCGAGAGGTCCCATGCCTGGTTCGGAGCCCCGAGTGGTGCAGTTTGTGGTGCAGTTGGGCGGCTCAGCGGGTCGCAGACGCACTCATCGGCTGCCCTCGCCTCAGCCCGTCTCAACCCGTCTCCTGCGCTGGCGCAGCTCGGGCCAGAGTGAGCCCCCAGGATGCTGATTCCGCTTGCGGTGGGCATGACCGAGATGACGTCCGCGGACATCCGCTCCATCGCCGAGCGCATCGACCAGCGGCTCCGGTCGATGGCCGAGCACGAGGCCGCGATCCGGGCCGACCTTGAGGCGCTGGCATCGCTGACCCTGCCCGCCGCCGACGACCACCTCATGGATGTCGCCGCCGCCGCGAGCTGGCTCGGGGTGTCAAGGGCCACGATGTTCCGGCTCATCCGCAACGACCCCCTCCTGCGGCACGTCAAGGTCGGCAAAAACGCACCCTGTTCCGCCCCGAGGACCTGCGCAGCTACGCCGCCCGGCTGGTGGCCTCATGAGCCCGACCCGCGCCGCCAACGGACGCTCCTCGATCTACCGGGACGCCAGCGGCACCTGGCACGGCTGGGTGACCATGGGCCGCGACGAGAGCGGTCGCGCCGTGCGTAGGCACGTTCGCGGACGTACTAGGGCGGACGTGACGGAGCGGGTCACCGACCTGGAGGCCCAGCGCCGCGGCACGGCATCGCTCGCCGCCACGAACGGCCGCCAGACCCTCGGGCAGTGGCTCGACGAGTGGCTCGTCCAGGTCAAGCGCAGCCGCAAGCCGCGAACCTTCACCACCTACGAGTCGCTGATCCGCACCCACTGCGCAGCGCTGCGAGACGCCAAGCTGACCGCCGTGACGGTGCACCACGACGACCTCCTCGACCACGTCGCGACCACGGCCAGCCCGACCACTGCCGGCAACCTCCACCGCACCCTGCGGGCCGCGTTCTCGACCGCGGTTCGACGCGGCCTCGTGCCCACCAACCCCTGCCGCTACGCCACCGTCCCCCGCGTCCGCCATGTCGAGGTCCAACCCCTCAGCATCTGCGACGTCCATCGGATCCTGGACGCCGCCCAGCGTGCGCGCAACGCCGTCAGATGGTCGGTCGCCCTCGCCCTCGGCCTGCGCCAAGGCGAAGCCTTGGCGCTCACCTGGAGCGACGTCGACCTCGCCGCCGGCACACTCACCGTCCGTCGCCAGCTCCAACGCCACCCCTGGGAACACGGCTGCAGCGAGCGCGCGCCCGCACACACCCCCGCCCGATGCCCACGTCGACACGGCGGAGGGCTGCGCTTCGACGACACCAAGAGCGGAGCCGGCAGGCGACAGCTGGCCCTCCCCCCGCAGATGCTCCCCCAACTCCTGGACCACCGCCGAGCCCAGACCGAGGAGCGGCTACGAGCCGGCGCCTGCTGGCAGAACCTCGATCTCGTCTTCGCCCGATCCGACGGCTCCCCGATCGACCCCCGCGCCGACTACCAATCCTGGAAGGAGCTGCTGGCACAAGCCGGCGTCCGTAACGCTCGGCTGCACGACGCCAGACACACCGCGGCGACACTGCTGCTCGCCCAAGGCGTGGACGGCCGCGTCGTCATGAGCCTCATGGGCTGGAGCCAGGCCGTCCTGCTCACCAGGTACCAGCACGTCATGGACTCCATGCGCATGGACGCGGCCTCAAAGGTCGGCACCGCGATCTGGGGCGAAATCGGCAGCTGAACACCACAAGGATCCAGCCACTACAGCCAACCCGACACGCGGCTATGACGCGGGCGCGAACCGCCCGACTCTGCCGAGTTGAGGACGTCTCGGGACCCTGCATCGAGCGCGGCATCTCGGGGCCCACGGATGCCCCCGTGGTTGGCAGCCGATTCGTCCGGATTGACAGCCCCAACCTGCCATGATGAGAGCGTGATAACCCTGTGGAAGTCGGCCATCGCCCCGCCGTTCTTATTGCAGCATGCTGTGACCATCATGATTCTCGTTGCCGGGGGCTTTGCCTTTCACGCACCTGACACAAAGGCCACGATGTTTGCCGGTGCGGCCGCCGTGGCCGTGGCCCTCGCGGTCAGATGGGGCCTCCTCCGGCGCACCGCCCGGTGAGCATCTGGGAGCGCCCAACAGTGACATTCCGCCGGTGTGATCGAGACCACGAATCCCGACGTTCACAAGAACCCAACCATCCAACCCGCTCGCTCGTGCCGCTGTCGCGGCCGTACGCTCACTGCGCAGACTCTTCCTGCCGGCGGTCTTCCTGGGGCAGCGTGATCGATGCCAGTGGAGTGCTGCTGGTGCACCTGGTCCCGCCGGATCACAGCCCATCGTCCGCTGACCCTCGCATCGAGGTGCGGGAGGTCCAGCAAGAGGTCTGCTGGGTCCGGTGGCCCCAGGGCGCGAGTGACTGAACCGCCCTGGGTCTCCCGGAGGGTTGTTGTTTACGCGACCTCCGGGGTGGTGGCCACGGTCTTAGCCTGCCGGTGATGCTGTTCGAACTCAATCGGGGGTAGGTCGCCGATGGAGGAGTGGATGCGCTGGTGGTTGTACCAGTGGACCCAGCGGGCGACCTGCCACTCGACGGCTCGGCGGTCGGTCCAGGTGGGTCCGCCGTCGTCGATGGCTTCGGTCTTGAACAGGCCGATGGTCGACTCGCAGAGGGCGTTGTCCAGGGCGTCGCCGACGGTGCCGATGGAGCCGGCCATGCCGTGTTGGAGCAGTTCGGCGGTGAACGCCACCGACGTGTACTGGCTGCCGGCGTCGCTGTGATGGATCAATCCTGTTGACTCCCAACGGGATTCGGCGATCCGTCGGGTCGTCAGGGATTGGTGCAGGGCGTCGGTGACCAGCGGAGTCCGCTTGCTGGCCGAGACCCGCCAGCCCAGGATCCGACGGGAGAACACGTCCATGACGAACGCGACGTAGACGAACCCGGTCAGGGTCCACACGTAGGAGAAGTCGGCCACCCACAGCTGGTCGACCCGGCTGGGCGCGTCCCAGGCCCGCTTGACCAGGTCCGGGTGCCGGGCCGCGCTCTGGTCCCGCACCGTGGTCCTGGTGCGGTGCCGGCCGCGGACGGCACCGGCGATCCCGGCGAGCCGCATCAGCCGGGCCACCTGGTCCCGGCCCACCTCGATCCCGGCCCGGCGGGCCGCGATGCCCAGCTTCCGGGCGCCGTACACGCCCCAGTTCTCCTGCCACACGGTGACCAGCGCGTTGGCCAGGTAGGCCTCGTGCAGCGCCGCCTCGGTGACCGGGCGAGCCTTGTGGGCGTAGTACGTGGACGGCGCGATCGTCATCCCGTGCTGCGAGAGCACGGCACAGATCGGCTCGACGCCGAACCGACCCCGGTAGGAGTCGATGTAGGCCACGATCACCTGAGTCGGCGGTCGAGCTCCGCCTGAGCGAAAAACGCCGACGCCGTCTTGAGGATCTCGTTCGCCCGGCGCAGCTCGGCGTTCTCCTTCCGCAACGCCCGGACCTCCGCCGACTCCGCCACCCGCGACGGCGCGCCAGCACGGGTCCCCTCGGCCCGCTCAACGTCCTCGACCCAGTTCCGCAACGTCGCCGGGTTCACATCCAGCAACAGCGCCACCTGCCGACGCGAACCCAGCTTGGACTCGCCCGGCTCCCGCTCTCGACGGTCGCGGTACATCCCCACCGCCCGGTCCCGGAACTCCTGGTCGAACTTCCTCGGTGCTGACATGACGATCAGTCTCCCTTGCTAGATCAGCACCCTCCGGGAGACCCAGGGCGGTTCATCTTCACCAGCCTGCCCAAAGCCGGAACCGTGCGCGCCGCCCGGCTCCTGGCCGAGATCGGCGACGCCCGCGGACGCTTCCCCACCGTGCAGGCGCTGACCAGCCTGGCAGGCGCCGCACCGCCCGCCAGTCCGGCAAGGTCAGGGTCGTCGGGTTCCGCTGGGCCGTGGACAAACAGCTCCGCGGCGCCGTCATGGACTTCGCCGGCGACCCCCACCACGCCAACGCCTGGGCCGCCGACCGGTACTGGAAGGCCCGCGACCGAGGCAAAGACCACTCACACGCCACCCGCATCCTGGCCCGAGCCTGGCTCCTGGTCATCTGGCGCTGCTGGCAGAACCACGAGCCCTACGACCCCACCCGACACGGCGCCTACCAAGCCCTCCAGACCGGCGGCGCTTGACACAGGGCTTCTTCTGCCGCGATCGGCAATGGCGTCCGACCATGAGCGCGACCAGGGAGGTTGCACCACTGGACACCCGGGTTCGTTCTGGTCATACTTTGGACCATGACGAGCATTCCGTTGGCCGACGCCAAGGCACACCTCTCCGAGGTCGTCAGCCGGGTGAGCAAGCAACACGAACGGGTCACCGTCACCGTGCACGGCCAACCCTCGGCCGTCCTGCTCTCCCCAGATGACCTAGCGATGCTCGAAGAGACCATCGCCGTCCTGGGCGATCAAGACCTCATGACCCAGCTTGCCGCCGCCGAAGCCGACCTGGCCACTGGACGGGTTGAGACACAAGAGGACCTCGAGGCGGCGATGCGCTCACGCCGGAACTCGGCGTGAACGATCCGCACTACCAACTGCGGATCGTCTCCTCGGCCCGCCGACACCTCACCGAAGGCCTCCCTGAAGCCGTTGCCACGGCCGCCTTCGCGTTCATCACCGGCCCTTTGCTCGAGAATCCGCACCGCGTCGGGAAACAGCTCCGTCCACCCTTGACAGACCGGCACAGCGCCCGGCGAGGCACGTATCGCATCCTGTACCGCATCGACGAACACACCCGAACGGTGACCGTCCTGGCGATCGGCCACCGCGGGGACATCTACCACGCGTGACCGACTCCGTCGAGTCAGCGTTGGCGCGCCTTCCCTGACGTCCTCAGCGCGCGTGAGCTGCCCACCCGGCTTGCCCCACCGGCCTGCCCCACAGGCTTGTCCCACAGGCTGTTCCGTGAGGACTTTCTTCACTGGCTCAAGCGCGCCTCCGGCGCGGGCCGCGCCTGCGGGCGGCGCTGGCGCGCCGTCCTCGGCTCGGCAGCCCACGGCCGACACCGCTCCCGAAACTCCGACCAGCGGAGGGCCGTCCGCCGGTCCGACGACCCGGGCGTGTCCTGGCCATGACAAAGTCCCCCTGTGGCCATGAGGTCCCCGCTGGTGGCCAAGTAAAAGTCCCCACCCCTTGCTCGTCGTTCGTGTCGAGCCGGAGCGTGAGCCCCGGAGCGGTGACGGTGGCGGTGTCTAGCCAGCCACTGCCACCGCCCAGGGGAGCTCCATTGAAGAGCATGAGGGAAGAATGGACATCATTACCGCCTACCAGCTGGTGGGCACCTACCGTGGCGCCGCCGAGATCTGCGGCACCACTCACAAGACCGTCAAGCGCGTGATCGAGCGACTGCCAGGACCGAGACCGGCGAGCCGCGTCCGGCCGGGCGCCGCGCCCGAGCAACTACGAGGTCGTCCCGACCGTGGTCACGGACGCGGTCAGCGCAGCGAAGGGCCGGGTCAGCGCCAAGCGGCTGCTGCCGAGAGCGCGCGCGGCCGGGTACGCCGGGTCGGACCGCAACTTCCGCCGCCTGGTCGCGCAGGAGAGACGGCGCTACCGGCGCGTCAACGGGCATGCCCGACGCCCGGCGGTTGGTCGCCGGGTGAGCACCTGGTCATCGACTGGGGCGTCATCGCCGGCGTCCACGTCTTCTGCGCGGTGCTCGCCTGGTCGCGGTTGCGGTTCGTGCGGTTCGCCGCCGACGAGAAGCCGGACACCACGCTGGCGCTGCTCGCGGAGTGCTTCGAGGTCCTCGGCGGGGTGCCCGGCGTGTCCTGACCGACCGGATGAGCTGCCTCAAGGGCGGGGTCGTCGCCAACCGGGTCGTCCCCACTCCGACCTCGTGCGGTTCGCCACGCACTACCGTTTCCGACCCGATTTCTGCGAGGCCCACGACCCGGCATCCAAGGGCCTGGTCGAGAACCTCGTCGGCTACGGCAAGGACGACCTGCTGCGGCCGCTGATGCTCGAGCATGCCCTGCACGAGGCGCTGGCGATCGACGAATCACGTGTGAGCGCACTGGTACTGGCCGACCTGCCGGCCGCGAACGCGCAGGCCGCGGCCTGGTGCGCCCAGGTCAACGCGGCCGTGCACAGTGAGACCTGTGCCGTCCCGGCCGAGCGGCTCGCCCGGGAGCGGGAGCTGCTGAGCCCGTTGCCGTCGCTGCGTCCGAGCATCGGTCCGCCGCCGGTGACCCGCAAGGTCGACAAGCTGTCCACGATCCGTCTCGGCTCCGCCCGGTACTCCGTGCCGAGCGTCCTGCGCGGGGCCATCGTCGCGGTCGTGACCGACGGCCCGCACGTGGCCATCCTCGACCCCGCCACCGGGCAGGTCCACGCCCAGCACCCGCTCGTCGCCCCGGGTGAGGCCTCGATCCTCGACGAGCACTACGGCGGCCCCCGAACCGCGCCCCGCCGGGCGGTACGACCGAGAACCGCTGCGGAGAAACAGTTCTGCGGGCTCGGACCCGCCGCGGAGGCGTTCATCACCGGCGCCGCCGCCGCGGGGCACACCCGCCTCGGCCCCGAGCTGGCCGAGTTGAACACGATGGCCGCCGCCCACGGCGAGAGCGTGTTCATCGACGCGCTGGAGCGGGCCACCGCGTTCGGGCGGTGGCGGGCCGCGGACGTACGCTCCATCCTCGCCGCCGGCACCGGGACTCCCCACCCCCGCCCAGCCGGCGATGCGCTCGTCATCGACCTGCCCGTCAGCTCGGGCCGACCGTTGAGCGACTACGCCGTCGAACCACCGACCGTGGCAACGGTTTCGACTCGAGCAGAGGTGTCGTCGTGACCGTCAAGACCCCGCCCGAGCTGCCCGCCGACCTCGCCGCTGGGCTGCGTCGGCTCAAGCTGTCGACCATCCGCCAACTCGCGCCCGAGCTGCTGCTCACCGCGAAGACCCAACGCTGGGCCCCCGAAGAGGTCCTGCGGACCCTCGTCGAGGCCGAGGTCGCCTCCCGCGACGCCTCCAACACCGCCGCCCGCCTCAAGGCCGCGACATTCCCCGTGACCAAGACGCTCGAGGAGTTCGACGTCGCCGCGTCCTCGATCCCACCGCCGACGTGGGCGTACCTGACGTCGTTGGAGTGGATCCCCGCCCAGGAGAACCTGGCCCTCATCGGCCCCGCCGGCACCGGCAAGTCGCACACCCTCATCGCCCTGGGACACGCCGCGGTCCACGCCGGATACAAGGTCAAGTACGCCGCCGCCGCCGACCTCGTCGAGACCCTCTACCGAGGCCTCGCCGACAACACCGTCGGCAAGACCATCGAGACCCTCCTGCGCAACGACGTCCTGCTCCTCGACGAAGTCGGGTTCGCCCCGCTCGACGACACCGGCACCCAGCTGCTGTTCCGCCTCGTCGCCGCCGCCTACGAACGCCGCTCGCTGGGCATCGCCTCGCACTGGTCCTTCGAGGACTGGGGCCGGTTCCTGCCCGAGCACACCACCGCCGTCAGCCTCCTCGACCGGCTCCTGCACCACGCCACCACCGTGGTCACCACCGGCCAGTCCTACCGCATGCGCGACGCCAAAACCCGGACAGGAGGCCGCCCCACCACCTGAACATCACCGCAAGGGGTGGGGACTTTCACTTGGCCACCAGCGGGGACCTGAGCTTGGCCATTGACAGCGGCCGAGCGGCAACCACGCGACGCTGAACACCAGCTCCCGCGAGGACCACCCTGAGCCGTGGCTCATTCGTGGCACACCAGGTTGAGAACCGACGCTACGAGCCCCTCACCAACCTGTATCAACTGAGCACGAAAACCGTTGCGGCACAGCCTATCCAGCACTTCGTGGACGCCTCATAATCCGTCGGTCGTCGGTTCAAGCCCGACACGCCCCACGCGGAATCACCGCAGGTCAGACAGCCTCTCGGTCGAGAATCGAGAGGTCCCATGCCTGGTTCGGAGCCCCGATCGGTGCACTTTGTGGTGCAGTTGGGCGGCTCAGCGGGTCGTGCGCGCAACGCCGTCAGACGGTCGGTCGCCCTCGCCCGCGCCCTCGGCCGGCGCCAAGGCGAAGCCCTGGGCCAACCGGTCGCGCACCGCTGGGAACACGGCTGCGGCGAGCGCGCGCCCGCACACCCCCGCCCGATGACCACGCCGACACGGCGGAGGGCTGCGCTTCGACGACACCAAGAACGGAGCCGGCAGGCCACAGCGGGCCCTCCCCCCACACATGCTCCCAACGCTTAGACCACCGCCGAGCCCAAACCGAGGAACGGCTACGAGCCGGCGCCGGCTGGCAGAACCTCGATCTCGTCTTCGCCGACATTGATCCGAGACGGCTCGCTCGCGGTGGGACGCTACCCGTCGTTCTTGTCGACCCGGGCCGCCTCGTCAGACGTGAGGAGGACGACGTTTCCATCGGGATCGTCGACCATGGCTGCATACGGGCCGGAGGTCTGCATGGGTGGCATCCGGCTGGGATGGCCAGCGGCGACGAGGTCCGCCCAACGCTGGTCGACGACGGTTCTCTCGCCCACGTAGAACTCGAGCAGCTGCTGATAGCCCCCAGCCGGGCGGGTCCACGCTGGATCGTATGTGGCGGCGAAGGACGTCGTCAGCAGCAGACTGACACCGCTGCCCATTCGATGAATGACGACAGGTCGACCGGGCTCTGGGTCCGGGAGGTCGAGACCGAGGTCGCGATAGAACGCCACCGATGTCGCCAGATCGCGGACCTCGAGGATCAGCATGCTGAGCTGGATCTCCATCCGCTCACTCTCCCACCAGGACAGGTGGACCAACGGTCGCGGCCCACTCGGCGCGACGCCAGCCTCCGGGGTGCGCGCGAGTGACGTCCATGTTCAGGGGTGTGGGGACATGGCCAGGCCGACGTCGCGTGTCGGAGTGATCTTCGCGAGGCCGCGGCCCGTCGGGCCGCGACCGACTTCCCACGGCTGCGCCACCGGTGACGAGGAGCGGTGCCGCGGCCGCGTCATGGTTTCGCATGTACGAGCCTCCGCCAGCCCCTTCCATCGCCCTGCCGGCGGGGCTTCCCGGTTGGCGTCGGCTCAGTCCTTGAGGTGCGATCGGAGGCGAGCCAGCACCGCCGCGCTGCTCGGCGCCGTCGGGAACGCCTCACACCTAGGGCCTTCCAGAACCCCAACGCGCCGTCACCGACCGCGAGGACCGGGGCGGCCATCCCGCGACGCATGCAGTCCCGCAGCGGGTCCGCCCGTACCGCCGCGAACATACCGCGCGCGGTCCCTATCTCCCTGGCATGATCGTTGCGTGCTTCCGGTGACCGACACGGCGTTCGCCCCGGGCGCGGGCGACGCCGCCGAGGCAGAATCGACCCGCTCGCGAGGTAGGCGGTGGGTTGCCGCCGCCGCGGCCCTGGCTGTGGTTGCGGTTGCGGTGACCATCGTGGCGCGGCCTCGGGCCGCGACGTTGGAGGAGTTCGCGACGTCTGCCCAGAAGCTGGACTCGCTGTCTGCCCCGGCAGGGTCGTTCACCCCGTACGACCCCACCTGGGACGGGGCCTATGGATCGGCACTTGAAGACTCCTGGTCCCAGACAGGCACCGGCACGTGGTCCAGCACTGCGGACCCCAACTGGTGGGTGGCCGTGCGGGGCTGGAAGGCGCCGGTCGCCGCCGGCCAGGAACCGGCGACGTGCCGGGCTGTGCTCGGATGGTTCGCCACGACCGGGCGCGAGCTGGGACTGGCGACCTCCGACCAGTACGAGACCCTGTCCACCTGCCTGTCGGCCCTCGACACCGTGCGGTCGACTCCCGGGGCCGCCTCCGACGCGTGGGCCGGTCGGGGAACACAGAGTGCTGATGGTCAGCTTCATTACCGCATCGGAGTCGAGACCGTCACCGGGCCCGTTCCCGGCCAGGTCATCCTCCGAGTGGAGGCCGACGCCACCGTCGCCAACCGCTGACCGGTGAAGGCGACCGGCCAGGAGCGACGTCGACTTCCGCAACTGCGGCTGTCGCCCCCGTACGCCGCGAATATGGCGTGGGCCAGAGCTGAAGGTGGAGGCGCAGGTCGTCGTCGGGCTGAGTCATCAGGTGCGTCGGAACTCGGCCGATCACACGGCCGAGTCGTTCGACGGACACTGACCGGACCTGTTCGGCTTGTGCCGTGGAGTCGACGTGAGGGCCCGCCACGTCAAGGTCCCGGCCAGTGCGAGTTCGACTCTCACCGGTCACACCCCGGTCTGGTGGCCACCGCCGAACCCTTGCGGTACAAGGTAGTGACCGGCTACCTTGTCGTGCATGGCAGTCGCCGATTCCGCCGTAACCCAGCTCCGACGCGGGGCGCTGGAGTACTGCGTGCTCGCGCTGCTGGAGGGTGAGCAGCGTTACGGCTACGACCTGGTCACCGAACTGTCCCAAGCAGGCCTGGTGGCCAGCGAGGGGACGATGTACCCCCTGCTCAGCCGGCTGCGCAAGGACGCCCTGGTCGAGACGGCCTGGCGGGAGTCGCCCGCCGGGCCTCCTCGGCGCTACTACTCCCTCACCCCTGCCGGCAAGGAGGCCCTGGCCGGCTTCCGGCACTCCTGGACGGACTTCAAGGGCTCTGTGGACCGCATCCTGGAAAGAAGGACGAGATGACGACCGAGACCGGACTGCACCCGCTGGCCCAGGACTACCTCGCCCGGCTCTCCGCCGAGGCGCGGCGTCTTCCTCCCGACCAGGCCCGGGACCTGGTCGCCGACATCGGCGAGCACCTGGCCGCCGGCCTCGGGGCCGCGCCTTCCGAGGCCGACGTGCGCACCATGCTGGACCGGCTGGGAACGCCGGCCGAGGTGGTCGAGGCGGCCGGGCCGGCGCCCGGTGCGTTCCCGCCGCTCGTCCAGGTCACACCGGGCGGGATCGGCGCCCTCGAGGTGGGGGCAGTCGTGGCGCTGTTCGGGGCGGAGGTCCTGTCCATCCTGATCCCCGTCGCTGCCGCGGTCTGGGTCGTCGGGCTGATCCTGCTGCTGGTCTCCAGGGCGTGGAGCGGGCGGCAGAAGCTGCGCGGGTTCCTGTCGCTCGGGACCGGCTTCCCTCTGGTCTTGGCACTCCTCGTCCTCGCCCCCGTGACGGCGAGAACGACCGTCTGCGCCGAGACCGCCACCGCGGTGTCTTCAACCGGCCCGGGACCAGCCGCCGTTGACGTGGGGCTGCACCTCCAGCGGAGCCCCTGCCTGGATCGGCCTGGTCATCCTCGGGCTTGCACTCGCATACCTCGTCTGGCAGATCCGCACTGCCTACGTCCTCCTCTCGCGCCGCCGACGAGCCCAGGTGCAGAACGCACCTGCGATGCTTCGGCCTGGGTGACCCGAGTCCTCGTCAGGCGCGGCCAGGCGGCGCCGGCTCCCATCCGAACACACTCAGCTGCCCCGTGGCGCGGGTGTTCAGTCGAAGGGGTTCAGGACGGCGAGTTCGTTGATGCCCTGGAAGTCCCGGACGTTTCGGGTGGCGAGCCGGCATTGCTGTGAGATGCAGATGCCGGCGATCTGCGCGTCGGCCAGGCTCACCGGGGACCCGGCTGAGGCGCGGTTCACGAGTAGCTGGGCGGTCTCGTGGGCAGCAGGCACGTCGTAGGCGAGGACGCTGTCGGCGTAGGCGTCGAGCAGCCGGTGCCAGCGGCCCTCCAGGTCGCGCCGCCGGCGGCCGAGCGGGATGCCGGCGAGGCCCCGCTCGATCTCCTCGACCGTGATGACCGTGATCGCGAGGTCCCCCGCGGCGTGCGTCCCCGCCCAGCCCATCACCGAGGGTTCTGGGTGCTTTCGCATGAACTCCGAGACGACGTCGGTGTCCGCGACGATCACCGCAGCTGCACCGCGCGAGGTTGGTCGCTGCGTTCGGGGACCGCGAGATCAACGTCGCCAGCGGTCGCCATCGCGTCGTGCAGCGCGATCAGGATGTTGGTCTCGGGGCGGTTCACCGCGGCGTCGAGGATCGCCCGGACCTCAGCCTCGACCGACCGGCCGTGTTCAGCCGCTCGGCCCCGCAGCCGCGAGTGCGTGTCCTCGTCAAGCTGCCGGATGGTCAGCGTAGCCATGAGAACCACCCCCTGACAGCACTGCTAGCACTCTCGCAGAGTGACCGCTCGGATCACGCACGCGCGCATCTGCCGGACTCAGCGGGCGGCCGGAACCGGCGTCAGTATGTGAACGGCGCCGCGCCCCTGGCGGTCAAACGAGCAGGACCGAGGCGGCGACGCCGTCGCCGCCCCGATGGTGAGGGCATCGTTCGGGTCGCAGTACCGGCACGGCGGATCAGTGGATCAGCAGTAGCCCAACGCCGATGAGGAGTGCTGATCCCAACGCGAGGACGAGCATCAGGACGGGGCCGCGCTTGGCTCCGGTGTGGCGGAGCGCGATGGCGAGAGGACCGATCGGGTGTGGCACGGGTTCTCCTTGGAAGATGACGGAGGCAGCGGTGCGAAGTTGCCCGAGAGCCACTGAGGCCCGTGAGAGTCCGAGCTCGGGCGCGCCTTCGAGATCGGCTTCGAGCTCTTCGCGGTATCGGTCGCGGCCCTGCCTGCCCCAGGCCAGGGAGACCAGGCGCAGGAACACCCGGGTTAGCCCGTTCACGCGAGACTCCCGGGGGCGCTCGCCAGGTCGCCGGCCGAGCGACGGCGCTCGACCGGCTGCTCGGTGATGAGATCAACGGCGGCTGCCGCGCCGGGAACCGTGAGGCGGTAGAGGCGACGTCGAGGTCCGGGGCGCACACCGCCCGGCTCCCATGTCGACTCCACCCAGCCTGAGCGTTCGAGCCGCTCGAGGATCGGGTAGACCGTCCCGGCGGGACGACCGGTGGCCTTGACGATCCGCAAACCCCACGTGTCGGGCCCCTCGGTATGCAGCGACCTCAACACGTCAACCGTGGCGCCTGTGATGCGGGTGAGCGACTCCACGGCGCTTATTCTAGCTATATAGATCTGGTTCCCAAGTCAGCTTGGTGCGGTCGGCTCACGGTCCTCATCACCGACCAGCTCCACGCGCTTTGCCTGAGCTCGCGCGGCCGCCGGAACAACCGCGGTCATGCCCGCAGGCTCCGGCGACCTCGACGACCAGAAGACCATCGACGCCAGCTGCATGCGCCTGCCCGCCGGCATCGAGTCCCTCGCCAGCCTGACCCCCGGCGAACACGAGGCCCTGTTCGGCAGGGCCCGGCACCAGATGTGGGGCATGCGCAGCCGCCTTGCCCACGGCTCCCTCCTGGTCGGACCGAGCATCGTCCACGCCACCCCGAGCGCGACCTGCTCGGGATGATCGACGCCGTGGAGTCGGCCTTGGAGCGCCCTCCCCGACGTCGTCGGCGCGCGTCAAGCCCCCCCGGCATACCCACCCGGCATGCCAGGCATGCCAGGCATGCCCGGCATGCCCGGCAGGTGATCCGACAGTGATCCGTCGGGCGACGTGCGACGTTCTTCACCGCCTCACGCGCGTCTCCGGCGCGGCCGCGGGCCTGCGGGCCCGCTCTCGGACGGTGCGTCTGGTCAGGCCTTGCGGGCGTGCTTCGGCTGCCACGCGCGCTCCGCGATGGCCAGCGTGCCGGTGCCAGAGTGCTGTCCGGCCACGTAGGACCGCCCAGTGGGGGTCTCACCGGATGCGAGCCGCTCCAGTCGCTCACTGAGCGACACCCCGAACGGACTGTTTCGATAACGCCTCATGAGAATGAGAGTAGAGGGGAACCCTTTACCTTGTCCTGGATTCGACTTGACTTGCCCTTTACCTTCTCAATACCTGGCCGAACGGCTGATGCCCCCCTCCTCCCGGCGTTCAGCCAGGATCGCCGGCAACGGCCCCGGCCGCCTCCCGGAGCGGAACCGAAGACGGTACCGCTCCCGGGCAGCCTCACAGCCCGCCTCACAGCCCACCTCACAGCCCACCTCACAGCCCGCCTCACAGCAGGCCCCGCCATCGAGAAGAGCTCCCGCAGCCGATCCCACCCGGCCGGCGCGCTCTCACGCCAGGGAGGCAGCGACCGCACCGGGAGACGTCCGGCCACCGGCGGCGACAGTCCGGAGCGGCCGCACGCCTACACCGCGAAGCGTGGGATCGATCCCGCCTGTCCGGCCCTACCACGGCGTACGATCACCGCACGGGCGATGGGCGGCGCGATGCGTGCGCCGCGAGGCCGCCGACGGGATCTGCCCAGGTAGGTGGTGGGTGACGATGGGCCCGAGGGGCCGGCTGCAGCGTTGGTACGCCAGGTGGCGGGTCGACGCAGGCACACAAGGCCGGATCATTCGCTCGCAGGGCGAACGGTGGCGTGCCATGGGCGGCCAACCGCCTCAGGTCGTTGCGGCCACCGCACCCCGGCTACACCAACCGCTCTGACGGCCACCTGCTCCCGGTCCCCCGCGGCCCGGTCCCTCGGGCGGAAGACACCCGCCTCCCCCATCCTGGGGGCGCCTGCCGAAGGGGCTGCCGCGTCAACCGACCCCCCCCGCGCCCGCCGCTCCTCTGCCGGACGAACCTGCACCACTCGTGGGGCTGGGCCCACACCCGGGACGGCGAGCGGTATGTCGCCTGTCGACACTGCGGCACGGATCGTCACCCGAACGCGGGGGCGAGCTCGGCCGGCCCCGGGTCGACGAGCGCCGGCAGCACCGGAGGGGTCTGCGGCGGCGGCTTCTGACGCGGCGTCGGCGAGCAGGCGAGGCCGTGACCGGCGCATTCTCCACGGGCGCGACCGTCCGACGAGGCGGCTCCGCCCCGAGCCCCTATAGGCAGCCTGGTCGGGACGCGCTCTAATGGACGTATGGCCTCGGAGCGGCGGGTTCGCGCCCAGGTGGTCGAGTCGTGGTTCCGCTCGGCCGCCGCGGGCGTGCGCGCCGAGACGGTCGACGCGCCGATCACGCTGCCGAGTGACGCCCTGAAGGACCACCGGGAGGCCCACCCCCTGGCCAGGGTGTTCCCCCTGCTCGACGACGTCCTCGGCCAGGCGGCCCGTGACTGCGACGCGATCATGGCCGTGTCCGACGCCGCGGGCCAGCTGCTCTGGGTCTGCGGGTCGCCGAGCGTCCTGCGCAGGGCCGAGGCGATCGGCTTCATCGAGGGCAGCAACTGGGACGAGCGTCTCGCCGGCACCAACGCCCCGGGCATGGCCCTTGCTCTCGACCAGCCCGCCCAGGTGAACGGTGCCGAGCACTTCCGCCGGTCCGTGCACGGCTGGAGCTGCGCGGCGACTCCTATCCACGACCCCACGACGCAGTCGCTGCTCGGCGTGCTGGACCTCACGGGCGGCGACGACATCGTGGTCCCCCAGACGATGGCCCTGGTGCGCGCGGCGGCCCGGCTCGCCGAGGCCGAGCTGGCGCGAGAGGGCATGGCCCGGCTCACCCGGGAGCCGCAACCCGCGACCGGTGCCCTGACGATCGCCCTCGAGTCGCTCGGCCGGTCGCATTCGCTGCTGACCATCGACGACGGTCTGCGCCAGCGGCATACGCTCCGGCTCAGTCCCCGGCACAGCGAGATCCTCGTGCTGTTGGCGTCGACGGTGCGGGGGCTCTCCGGTGACGAGCTCGCGGTCCTGCTCTACCAGGAGGATGGCAGCACGTCGACCCTGAGAGCCGAGCTCAACCGTCTGCGGCACCTGCTCGGCGACACCCTGCTGGCGTCCCGCCCGTACCGCCTGGTGGCCGAGCTCACCGCGGACTGGCTGGCCGTCGAGGCTCACCTGGCCCGAGGGGACGTGGCCGCCGCCTTGCGCCGGTATCGGGGACCGCTCCTGCCGGCCTCCGTCGCGCCAGGCGTGCTGCGACTGCGCGAGAACCTCGACGCGTCGCTGCGCGAGTCCATTCTCCGCAGTCGCCAGCCGGACCTCATGTCCACCTGGACCCGCTCGTCCTGGGGCACCGACGACTACGACATGTGGCGGGCGCAGCTCGACGCTCTTGGCCCCACCTCACCGCTCCGGCCACTGGCGGCGGGCCAGCTCGCCCGGCTCGACCGGGAGTTCGGCCTGCCGGGCGGGGAGCGCGGGCGGTACCAGCGCCCCTGACCAGGGCCGCAACGTTGTCGCAACCTGCACCGACCTAACGTCGGTCATGTTCATGACAACGACGTCAAAGGACCACCGATGCCACACATGCAAGCAGCGGTCGTCGAGGAGTTCGGCTCCCCCCTGACCATCGAAGATCTCCCCCTCCCCGTTCCCGGTCCCGGCCAGGCGTTGGTGAAGCTCGTCGCCAGCGGCGTCTGCCACACCGACCTCCACGCCGCGCACGGCGACTGGCCGGTCAAGCCCACCCCACCGTTCGTCCCCGGCCACGAGGGTGTCGGCCAGGTCGTCGCCCTCGGAGAAGGCGTCACCGGCCTCAGGATCGGCCAGCTCGTCGGCAACGCCTGGCTCTTCTCGGCCTGCGGCGAGTGCGAGTACTGCACCACCGGCTGGGAGACCCTGTGCGAGCGGCAGGAGAACAGCGGCTACAGCGTGGACGGCTCCTTCGGCCAGTACATGCTCGTCGATGCCGAGTATGCCGCCGTCATCCCCGACGGCTCGGACCCCGTCGAGGTCGCACCGATCCTCTGCGCAGGCGTGACCGTCTACAAGGGCCTGAAGCGGACCGAGGCCCGCCCGGGCCAGTGGGTCGTCATCTCCGGCATCGGCGGGCTCGGCCACATCGCGGTGCAGTACGCCAGGGCCATGGGACTGCGCGTCGCCGCGGTCGACGTCGACGACGCCAAGCTCGAGCTGGCCACGCGCCACGGAGCCGAGCTGGTCGTCAACGCCCGCACCGAGGACCCGGTCGAGGTCGTCCAGAGAGCGACGGGTGGCGCGCACGGGATCCTCGTCACCGCGGTGCACCCGGACGCGTTCGGCCAGGCCATCCACATGTCGCGCCGCGGCGGCACCATCGTGTTCGTCGGTCTGCCACCGGGCGACTTCCCCGCATCGATCTTCGAGGTCGTCCTCAAGGGCCTCACGGTGCGCGGTTCGATCGTCGGCACCCGCCAGGACCTGGTGGAGGCCCTCGACTTCTATGCCCGCGGCGAGATCCACCCGACCGTGGCCACCCGCACGCTCGGCCAGATCAACGAGATCTTCGACGAGATGGAGCACGGCAAGATCGACGGCCGCCTCGTCATCGCCTACTGACGCCGCACCGCGTCGTCATTCCTGCGTGCTCCCGCCTACACCAACGCGTGGCGTACGCACCCACGAAGAACGCGACCCCGGTACGTGGGCCGACCACCGGCCCCCCTTCGCCGTCGCCGTTCCACCGCTGGTCGTCGTGGCCGTCATGGTCACAGCGACCGGGTTCACCGCACCGCACAGCTCACACTCGCAAGGAGCAACAACATGAAGTATGTTCCCCCGGGCCTGCCCGGAAGCATCGTCTCCGTCCTGCCCAGGTATGAGAACTTCATCGGTGGCAAGTGGCTCGCGCCGACGCAAGGCAAGTACCGCGTGGACGTCTCTCCCGCCACTGCCGGCCCGATCACCGAGGTGGCGGACTCCACCCCCGAGGACGTCGAGCTCGCACTGGACGCCGCACACGCCGCCAAGGACGCCTGGGGCGAGAGCTCGGCGACCGAGCGCGCGGCCGTGCTCAACGCCATCGCCGACGTCATCGAGGCGAACAAGGAGATGCTGGCCGTCGCCGAGAGCTGGGAGAACGGCAAGCCGGTACGGGAGACGCTCAACGCCGACATCCCGCTGGTCATCGACCACTTCCGCTACTTCGCCTCCGCGGCCCGCGCCGAGGAGGGCACCTCGACCGAGATCGACAAGGACCTCGTGGCCTATCACTTCCGTGAGCCGCTGGGCGTCGTCGGGCAGATCGTCCCGTTCAACTTCCCGCTGCTGATGGCCGCCTGGAAGCTCGCCCCCGCGCTCGCGGCGGGCAACTGCTCGGTGCTCAAGCCCGCGTCGCCGACCCCCTGGTCGGTCCTGAAGCTCATGGAGGTCATCGAGGACGTCCTCCCGCCGGGCGTCATCAACGTCGTCACCGGTCCTGGCGCCGACATCGGCAAGGCCCTCGCGACGAACCCGCGGATCGCGAAGATCGCGTTCACGGGCGAGACCGTCACCGGCCGGCTCATCATGCAGTACGCGGCCCAGAACCTCATCCCGTCGACGACCGAGCTGGGCGGCAAGTCGCCCAACATCTTCTTCGCCGACGTCATGGACAAGGACGACGCGTACCTCGACAAGGCGATCGAGGGCCTCGTGCTCTACGCGTTCAACAAGGGCGAGGTCTGCACCTGCCCGTCGCGCGCTCTGATCCACGAGAGCATCTACGACGAGTTCATGAAGCGCTGCCTCGCTCGGATCGCCGCCATCAAGCAGGGCGACCCGCTGGACACCGACACCATGATGGGGCCACAGGTCTCCAAGCAGCAGATCGACAAGATCGCCTCGTATGTCGAGATCGGCAAGAACGAGGGCGCCGAGGTTCTCATCGGTGGCAAGCGCGCCGAGATGGACGGGGACCTCGCCGAGGGCTACTTCTTCGAGCCCACGGTCCTCAAGGGCGAGAACAAGATGCGGGTGTTCCAGGAGGAGATCTTCGGCCCGGTGCTGGCCGTGACCACCTTCAAGGACGACGACGAGGCGTTGGAGATCGCCAACGACACCCTCTACGGCCTGGGCGCCGGCGTGTGGACGCGCGACGGCAACCGCGCCTACAAGATGGGTCGCAAGATCAAGGCCGGCCGTGTCTGGACGAACTGCTACCACGCCTACCCGGCTGGGGCGGCGTTCGGTGGGTACAAGATCTCCGGCCTCGGCCGGGAGAACCACCGGATGATGCTGGACCACTACAGCCAGACGAAGAACCTCCTCGTCAGCTACAGCGACCAGCCCCTCGGCTTCTTCTAAGCCGACGATGCCTGAGTCGGCCGGTGCGTCACGCATCACGGCCACCCCGGCGGCGCGCGAGGCGATCAGTCGCCTCCGCGCCGCCCGCGGGGAGCCCGTGATGTTCATCCAGTCCGGCGGGTGCTGCGCCGGCAGCACCCCCATGTGCTTCCCCCTCGGGGAGTTCATCGTCGGCGATGTCGACGCCCTCCTGGGCGACATCGACGGCTCCCCCTTCTACATCGACAAGCGCCTGGACGAGGCCTGGCACCAGGATGTGTTCGTGCTCGACGTCGCCGAAGGCCCGCCGGAGGGGTTCTCCCTGGCGGCCGGGGAGAACCTCCACTTCGTCACGAGCTCGGACGCCTGCCGGCTCCCCGACTCCTAGGCCGCCGGCACGCCCCGCGCCGGCGGACGGCGCCGCGGGCGCACCGCGACCTCCAGCTCGCCGCAGGCGACGAAACCACGTCCGGAGGCGGCCCGACGCGCGTGAACCGGCTGGGATCCGCGACCGCCTCGGCCCCGCAAGCGAGCACTCCCGGGGCAGAATGGGCGAGGTGACACGGGTGCTGACGTGCGGTCTCGCGACGGTGGACGTGGTGCAGACCGTGGTGGCCCCGCCCGGCGCCAACGAGAAGATCGTCGCCTCCGCGTCGACCGTCGAGGGTGGCGGCCCGGCCCTCAACGCGGCGGTCACCGCGGCTCTGCTGGGCGCGTCGGCGGTCCTGGTCTCCGCGGTCGGCGACGGGCCGCTCGCGGGCGTTGTCCGTGCCGACCTGTACCGGTATGCCGTCGAGCTCGCCGACTGCGCGACACCCGGCTACGACCCGCCCCTGTCCACCGTCCTGGTCTCGGAGTCGACCGGTGACCGCGCGGTCGTGTCGCACAACGCACTCGGCGCGACGGCCTACCTGCCGTTGCACGACAACGTCCTCGACGGCGTCGGAGCGGTCCTCGTCGACGGCCACCACCTGCCCCTGTGCCGCGAGATCGCCCACCGGGCGCGACGACGTGGCGTTCCCGTCGTCCTCGACGGAGGCTCGTGGAAACCCGGCCTGGAAGACCTCCTCCCCGGCATCGACATGGCCGTCGTCTCGGCCGGCTTCCACACCCCGTCGGGCGACGGGCTCGACGCGATCCTTCGCTACGGGCCGTCGTTCGCAGCCCGCAGCAACGGGGCCGGAGCCGTGAGCTGGCGTGCCCGGGACGGTTCGTCAGGGAGCATCGACCCGCCCAAGGTCGCCGTCGTCGACACCCTCGGGGCCGGTGACGTCCTGCACGGCGCGATCGCGACCCGCCTGGCCGAGTACGGCTGGAGAGACCCGGTCGCGGTGCTGGAGTACGGCGTCCGGGTCGCCAGCCGGTCCGTCGGGTTTGCCGGTGCGCGGGGATGGGCGGGGCGCGGCCGACCCGTGTCCGGCCTGGTCGCGGGCTAGTGCCATGATCCTCAGGTGACCGACTTCGACGAGGCTGCCAGCACCTGGGACGAGCAACCGGGACGGGAGGATCGGGCGAGGGCCGTCGCGCAGTCGATCCGCGATGCCGTTCCGCTGCGCCGGGACATGGCGGCGTTCGAGTACGGCGCCGGCACCGGGCTTCTGGGCCGCCAGCTCGCCGGAGAGCTCGGCTCCCTGACCTTCGCCGACGCCTCGGCAGGGATGACCGAGGTCGCCCGTGCCAAGATCGCCGAGCTGGGCGCCGAGGACCGGATGCGGGCCGTCCGCCTCGACCTGATGACCGACACCGTCCCCGACGAGCGCTACGACCTCGTCCTGTCGATGCTGGCCCTGCACCACGTCGAGGACGTGCCGGCCCTGCTCGGGGCGCTGCACACGATGCTCCGGCCGGGCGGCCTGGTCGCGCTGGTCGACCTCGACGCCGAGGACGGCACCTTCCACGACGGGGACTTCGAGGGCCACCAGGGCTTCGACCGCGCCGACCTCGGTGGCTGGCTCTCCGCGGCAGGGTTCGGCGAGGTCGGGTTCCGGACGGCCTACACGGTCACCAAGGAGGTCGATGGGCAGGAGCAGCAGTTCCCGCTCTTCCTCGCCACGGCGTCCCGAGCCTGAGGGCCCGCGCTCGTTTCGTGGACCGGCCGGCCCGCCGCCGCACCTCAGAGGGCGACGGCCCGGTTGACCCAGGTCGAGGTGACGACCATCCCGACCTTCTCGTAGAGGCTCAGCGCACCGGTCCGTGAGTCGGTGCTGAGCGTCGAGCGGCGCGCCCCCCTCGCCCTGGCCTCACGGAACGCATCGACGAGCAGCGCCTGCGCCAGCCCGCGCCCGCGCTGGTCGGCCCGTACGGCGAGCCGGTCGACATAGCCCTCGCTGCCGTCGTCGGCGAGCAGCACGAGCGCGACGCCCACCACCGCGTCCTCGGGGTCGGTCACCACGCGCAGCATCCACGGCTCGAACCCCGGCCGCCGGATCGTTCCCGCCGCCCAGTCGTCGAACGTCTCGCGCGCCCGCTCCGTCCACTCGAGGAAGGCATCCTCGACGATGGTGAAGCACTGCGGATACTCCGCATCGTCCGCGGCGCGCACGGCATACCCCTCGGGCAGCCGCCGCTCCGGGATGCTCGCCCCCTCGGGCACCTCGAGGACCCAGCTCTCCCACCGGACGAAGTAGCCCAGCGAGGCGAGCAGCCGGTCTCCCGGTGACCCCTGCGGAACCGGCATGCCGATGACCCGCCGCCCGAGGGACGCGGCGCGCACCCGCATCCACCGAGCGAGCTCCGTGCCGATCCCCCGCCCCCGGTATGCCGGGTGCACGGCGGCGAAACCCCTGTCACCGTGGCGGACCTCCGCATAGCCGACCATGTGTGCACCGTCGAAGACCCCGATGGTCCCGGCAGCGAGGTCGGTTCCCGGCCGCTGCCAGTCCGCCACGATGTCGGCCTCCTCGATGACGACCTCGCCGATGTCGCCGAGCTCCTGAGCCGCGATGACGGCAGCGACGGCGGCGACGTCCGCGTGGGTGAGGGGCCGGGTCGTCAGCCCGTCGGGCAGCTCGAGGGTGGTCACGGCAGAGAAGTCTGCCGAAGCATCCCGCCGCTGCGCTCGCGAATTCCGTTCGGTCGGGCGAGCACGCTCAGCTGTCGAAACCGACGCCGAGCGAGTCCAGTGCCCTGAGCCACCTCCCGCGCCGGCCGGTGCGGTCCTCGGCGGCGAGCGCCGAGCGGGTGGCGCGCACCGCGGCATACCGAATGGGCTCCGGCGGGAACGGCACGGGCTTGCGCCGGACCATCGCCAGCGTGGTCCGTTCCGTCGGGCGCCCGGAGAGCAGGTCGAGCGCCACCTGTGCCCCGAACCGGCTGGAGCCGACCCCGAGGCCGGTGTAGCCCGCGGCGTAGGCGAGCCGGCCGTCGAGGGCCGTCCCGAAGACCGGCGTGAACCGTGACGTCGTCGCGATGACCCCGCCCCAGCGGTGGGTGAACCGCAGCCCCTCGAGCTGGGGGAAGATCTCGAAGAAGTGCTCCGCCAGCAGCGTGTGCGAGGCCTCGGACTGCTCGAGGTCGGGGTCGATGCGGCCCGGGAAGTGGTAGTTGGCGTCGTAGCCGCCGAAGAGCACCCGGTCGTCGAGGGTGCGCCGGTAGTAGTGGAACTGGTTGCCGGCGTCGGCCAGCCCCTCGCGCCCCTCCCAGCCGATCTCGCCGAGCTGGGCCGAGGTCAGTGGCTCGGACATGAGGACGTGGTCGTAGACGGGGAGGATGTAGGCCGCGACCCGACGCAGGGTGCCGGTGTAGGCGTTCGTGCCGAGAACCACCTGGTGGGTCCGCAGCGCCCCCCACTCGGTGCGCACCCGCAGCCCAGAGCCGTGACGCTCGAACCCGCGCACCGCGGTGTCCTCGTGGACCCTGACACCGAGCGACTCGGCCGCGGCGGCCAGTCCCCATACCAGCCTGGCGGGGTCGACGAGACCGACGTCAGGGGCGTACCAGCCCGCCCGGTAGGCCGGTGAGGCGACCCGCGCCCGGGCCCCGTCGGCGTCGAGGTAGGTCGCCTCGGTGCCGTGGTCCCGGTGCAGCTCGTAGGCCCTGCGCACCGCGGCGTCCTGGTGTGGGCTCAGCGAGAGGGTCAGCTCGCCGGGCAGGTGGAAGTCGGCGTCGATGCCGTATGCCGTGAGCGAGGCCTGCAGGCCGGCGAAGCTCTCGTCGCCGAGGCGCTGGAGGGTGTCGATCTCGTCGGGCCACCGGGCGAGCCCCTGCGCCAGGCCGTGGGTGACCGACGGCGAGACGAACCCGCCGTTGCGCCCCGAGGCACCGACGCCCAGCCGGCCCGCCTCGAGCAGGACGACGTCGCGGGACGGGTCGGCCTCCTTGGCCTGGACCGCCGCCCAGAGCCCGGTGAACCCGCCCCCCACGACGGCGAGGTCGGCGCGGTGGCCGGCGCCGGTGAGGGCGGCCCGGGGGCCGGGGCGTAGGTCGGGTCGGTCGGTCCAGAAGACGTCGGGCCGGGCATCCGCCAGCGCGGCGTGCACGGTCGGCGAGGCGGTCATGGCCCCATGGTGCTCGCAGCGCTGAGTTTGCGCACGCCAACACGAAAAATCGGCTCTCGCGGACCGGGGGCGGCGCCCCGGCCGAGGTTGACGGCGCGGGGTGCGCACTGCGAGGTTCGTCACGTGGCACCCCCCCTGGTCGTCCTGCGCAAGGTCAACAAGTACTTCGGCGACCTCCACGTCCTCAAGGACGTCGACCTCGAGATCGCGGCCGGCGAGGTCGTCGTCGTCATCGGCCCGTCCGGGTCGGGGAAGTCGACGCTGTGCCGGACGATCAACCGCCTCGAGACCATCGAGTCCGGTGAGATCGAGATCGACGGCATGCTGCTGCCCGACGAGGGCCGGGCCCTTGCCGAGCTGCGGTCGAACGTCGGGATGGTCTTCCAGTCCTACAACCTTTTCGCCCACCTGACGATCCTCGAGAACGTCACGCTCGGGCCCGTCAGGGTCCGACACGCCAGGCCGGCGGATGCCGAGGCCCACGCCCGCGAGCTCCTCGCGCGGGTGGGCGTCGCCGACCAGGCGGACAAGCACCCAGGTCAGCTCTCGGGCGGCCAGCAGCAGCGGGTCGCCATCGCCCGGTCCCTGGCGATGGACCCCAAGGTCATGCTCTTCGACGAGCCGACCTCCGCGCTGGACCCCGAGATGACCACCGAGGTCCTGGACGTCATGATCGAGCTCGCGCGCAGCGGCATGACGATGGTCGTCGTCACCCACGAGATGGGGTTCGCGCGGCGAGCTGCCCACCGGATCGTCTTCATGGACGACGGCCGGATCGTCGAGCAGGCCGACCCGCAGACCTTCTTCACCGCTGCGCGCAGCCCCCGGGCCAGGGACTTCCTGAGCAAGATCCTCGCCCACTGACCGGACCGGGTCACGGTTCGATGTCAGTGTTCCGGGGCGAGCGCCCCGGCAGCGCCATCCTCAGGCTCCTTGCGTACGTTCTCGACAAGGATGCTCGCGCGCGGCCGACCGAGGTCGCCCGAGCCGGTGCGGCACGCGGAGCAGAGGGCGATGGACGGACGACGATGGGCCGGGGCGCTGCTTGCCGGTGTCGTCGCACTGCCAGCGGCTGCGTGCTCCGACCAGACGGCGGGGGCGCTCGGGACCCCCGTCCCCACCGAGCTGCGCATCGGCGTCCCCACGGACCAGCCCGGTCTGGGGCTGCGGGCCGACGGTGACTACACCGGCCTCGACGTCGACCTCGCGCGCGAGGTGGCCCGGCGGCTCGGCCTCGGCCCCAGCGACATCACCTGGGTGCCGACGACCGACCTGGCCAAGGACACCCTCATCTCGACCGGCCAGGCCGACCTGGTCGTGGGCGCCGTCGCGAGCACGGCGGGCACGGGCCGCGTCGCCCTCGCCGGGCCCTACCTCGTCGTAGGTCAGGATCTGCTCGTGCGTCGGCGCGAGAAGGCGGTGACAGGCCCGACCTCCCTCACCGGCAAGGTCGTCTGCGTCGTCAGTGCGTCGGGTGCCGATGCGACCCTGCGCGACGGCTATCCCGGCGTCCGGCTGCGCGAGGTCGGCGACTACCCCACCTGCGTCACGGCCCTGGTCGACGGGACGGTCGACGCGGTGGCCGGGCCCGACGTGGTGCTCACCGGACTGGCCCGGCAGCGGGGAGTCACGACGGCCGTGCGGGTGCTGGCCAAGCCGTTCGGCACGGAAAGCTACGAGATCGCCATGGACCCCGACGACGAGAGCCTGTGCGAGAAGGTGACGACGGCCCTGACCGCCATCGTCAAGGACGGCACCTGGAAGCGGCTCGTCGCCGGGGATCTCAGCGCCATGGGCTACAGCGCGCCGGCCGGCAACCCGCCGAAGGTTCGGCCCTGCGGCGCCGGCTCGTAGGTCCGGTCGTCGCTCCGGTCCGGCTGGTCACCCCGGTCCGGCCATCGCCTCGTCGAGGAAGTCGATGACCCGCTCCTCCCACTCCCGCGGCTCGGTACGAAGCCCGGCGGTGTGCCCGGCGCCGGGGACGACCCACACCGTCACCGAGTCCGGGGCTCCGGACTGGATCCACGTCGACGCGTGAGCCTCGTCGGGGATGGCCCCACCGGCGATGAGCAACATCTGCCGGGGTGCTGCCTGCCTGGCAGCCTGGCGCAGGGGCGTGGGTGGTTCCGCGCCCGAGAGCAGCGCGGCGGCGGCGTAGGTGAGACGGTCCAGCTGTCCCTGGATGCCGCCGGCCACCCCATACACCTCGCCGAGCCAGGTTCGGTCGGCCGCTCGCCGGTGGGTGGCCCCCTCGGCGACCACGGCACGGATGCGTGGGTCGGCTGCCGCAGCACCGATGGCCTCTTCCCCGCCCATCGACAGGCCGAGCGCGCCGATGCGCCCATCGGCCACCTCGGGTTGCGCCACCAGGAAGTCGACGCCGGCGCTGACGTCCAGGTCCCCGTACCAGCCGAAGTCCATCGCCCTCCCCTCACTTCGGCCGTGACCGCGGGCATCCAGCATGAGGACCCCGTAGCCGTGCCTCGCGAGCACGGCGCCCTGGTCGAGGGTGGCGCTGCGGGTGGACCCGGACCCATGGAGCAGGATGACCGCCGCGCCGTTGGTGCCGGGGACGTACCAGCCTGAGAGGACGACGCCGTCGGCACTCGTGGCCAGGACGTCCCGGTACACCATGCCCCTGCTGGCGGGCGTCGCGGCTCCGAGCGAGGTGGGCGCGGCGACGGTGGCGGCCAGTGCCTGTCCCACCGTGAAGACCGACAAGGCGGTCACCATCAGGAGCCCGCCGGCAGCAGGAACCGACACCCACCATCGGCGCCCCCTCAGCACCATCCGGGCGCCGCCGACGACGAGCGCCAGGCCGCCGACGAGAGCGGCGAGCCCGGCGATCGACACCAGGCCCCACCCCGCCTTCACCGCGTGCGGGATCCCGACGGCCACCCCCACGGTCACGCCCGTCACGCCTCCGGCGCAGAGCAGTAGGCCGCGGATGCTCCTCTCGGTTGCCGTTCCGCGGTGTTCCAGGTGTTCGGTCTTCGGTTCCACCTACAGCTCGGGGGCCTTCGACGGCGGGTCGTCTCGATCATGACGCGGCCGGACCGCTGCGTCGAGCGACTGCCGCCGACATCACAGCTCCTGACCGGCCGGCGCGACCGTCGTGGTCATCACGCTGTGGTTCTTGCCCTTGGGCCGTGCGTAGGTGACCCCGTTCCGCTCGAAGAGGCTGCGGGCGCCGTTGTAGAGCAGGGAGGCGCAGACCTGCGTGCCGGCGGTGTCCTGCGGGGCGCCTCGACGACCCGCCGCCCCTGCGGCCGGTGAGCACCGGGCGCATCCCGCCGCATCGTCGTGGACGAGCCGAACAGGTCCCCCGGACCGGCATCGCCGCCGGTCAGGGGCCTGGCCTGCTCGACCAAGCGAAGCCGGGCGGCACCGGCAGACTCACGTATTCGGAAAGCACTCGGCTCATGGGAACAGGATCGCACTGCGCATCGCCCAACGACCGGACATGCCGCGGAGCGGTGGCGCCCAGCCCGAGAAGCCCGCGTCTACATCGGCTGGAGCCACAGACGCACGCTTTCGGCGAACTCCCATGGCGAACACTCGATGTAAACGGCCCAGCGGCCGGCGCCGACCTCTATCGATTCCTGGTGCTCTGCATCGCCCAACGTGAGCACTCCAGACGGGACGTCGATTAGGCCACTGAAAGGCACATCGCCTGGTGGACGATCACCGACCAGGACCTCAACGCCAAATTCGGCCGGGGGAATCACCTGGTCGTTCTCGAATCCATGCAGATCCACATCCTGCGCATGGAGCACCTTCACAGCCAGGCCGTGAGGGGACTGAGAGACCACCGCATCCGTGAATTCGGGAAGGTCTCCCGCATCGCGGCACAGAACGAGCAAGAGCCCCCAGCTAAACGAGCGCCTGGTCCGCCACCTCTCCACGGCCCCAAGTCTCACGCACGAGCCGTCCCCAACCGCGCGGACATGCCGCGAGCCGGTAGGTCTACTGGCGGCGAAAGGACACGCCCGGCAGCGGCCTGGCGGGCGCTGTCGGTAGGAGGTGCGATCGTCATGCCCATGACGTCGGTGGTCATCTCGCTCATTGCTCTCGTCGCGACGTTTCTACAAGCGAGGATTGCCGCCAGAGACGCCGCTGCCGAGCGGCGCCGGGCGATGGCCTGGTGGAACGCTGAGGACGCCCTGGTCGCCGAGCACAGGTTCTGGTGGCGACGACTCCGGGTCCGACGGGAGCTTCGATCGTGGAGAGACTCGGAAGTCGCGAGCGATATCCGGCACGTAGAGACCGTGCTTGCCAGTTGGCTCCTGCTGCTGGCCGCGTCCGGCCTGGCACTGGCGAGGTCCCTATGGGAGGCATTCGCGCGGTGAAGGGCACCTGCGGCTAGGACGCGCCTCGCAGCGCACGTCTCGGGCCGAGTCCAGATCTGACGCAGGTTGTCGACTACAGGTGTCAGTGAAGCCTGCGACTCTGGAACCCGCCAGGTCGTCTGTGGGCACTGAGCCACCGCCACTACGATGCGCAGAAGGCCGATCGACGCTGAGAGGGAGGACGCCATGGCTGAAGCACTGCGCGTGCCCATCTCCCGAGACGTGCTCCAGTGGTTGGTGGACCGATCCGGCAAGGACCCCGAAGAGTTCGTTGACAAGTACTCCAAGTGGGAGACCTGGCTGGCCGGAGACAGCGGCCCCACTCTGAACCAGGCGCAGCAGTTGGCGAAGACCGCCGGTGTCCCTGTCGGCTACCTCCTTCTCGAGCACCCACCCGCTCTCGAGCTACCCGTTCCTGACTTCCGAGAGGGGTATGACGCCGATCTCCTTGAGCCGTCCTCCGACCTGCTTGCGGTTGTGCACCAGAGCATCCGGCGGCAGGACTGGTACCGCGACTACGCCGAGGACAACGGCCTTCCCGAGGTCGACGTCGTCGGGGCGGGTGAGGGCACGGAACCGGACGAGGTCGCGGCCTACATGCGCCGAAGGCTCGACTTCGAGGTCGAGCAGCGTCGAGGCTCTTGGAGCGACGTGCGGAAGCAACTGCTGCGGGCATTTGAAGCCCTGGGCGGTCTCACAGTGGCAACCTCCATGGTGGAGAACAACACGCACCGGCCTCTCAACGAGGAGGAGTTCCGCGGCTTCTCCCTTGTCGACCGCCTCGCCCCCCTGGTGTTCGTCAACGCCCACCAGACGCTCAATGGACAGATCTTCACCCTCGCTCACGAGTTCGCTCACATCTGGCTCGGTCGGAGCGGGATCAGCCTTGAGGACCCGAAGTGGGAGCCCCAGGGCGAAGTCGAGACGTGGTGCAACGTCGTTGCCTCCGAGTTCCTCGTCCCCGGCGAGGATCTCCGACAGCAGTACGCCAGAATCCGGGATTTGCCCCTCACCGAACAGCTGGACGGCCTTGCCACCAGGTACCGCTGCGGCACCTTGGTCGTGCTCCAGGCCATGCGGCGGCACAACCTGCGGAAGTTCGCCGATTTCGACAGCGCTTATGAGGCCGAACTGACACGACTACTCGAGCTTTCCAAGGACAAGGCCGGCGGCGGCGGAGACCACTACGCCAACCAACCTTTCCGCATTGGGGAGCGATTCTCCCGCGCGATAATCTCCGACGCATTGAGTGGCCGCACACCACTAAGTGATGCGATCCGGCTCACGTCTCTCAAGTCCCTCAGCAGTTTCGATACATATGCGAACAAGCTCGGTGTCGCGTGACCTATCTATTCGACTCGAACACTTTCATGGAGGCGGCCAGACTCTACTACAGCTTCGAGTTGGCCCCGGATTCTGGGACTGGGTCATCAGCGAGCCGATGCGCAGCCACATCGGGTCGATTGAAGCGGTACGCGAGGAGATCGGCAGCGGCTCGGGCGCCCTGGTCAACTGGGCGACGTCCTCTGCCCCTGACGACTTCTGGCGACCCGTCACACAGGCGACGCTCGCTGCCGCGCAGGAACTGTCGGAGTGGGCCACTGATCCGATTCGAGACTTCAAGCAGGCCGCCGTCGATCAGTTCCTTGCGAGTTGCGACTACTGGCTGATCGCTGAGGGAATGGCCTCTGGTCTGACCGTCGTCACCCGCGAGGTCTCGGCACCCGGAAGCAGGAAATCCATCAAGATCCCGACGCGTGTAGGCCCTTCGGTGTGCAGTGTGAGCAGCCGTTCCCCGTGTACCAGAGGCTCGGCCTCAGGCTTAGCTGAGGTCAGGGGGCGATCCGACTACGTTCCCGAGGACCTCTCGGCAGACAAGTCCCATGGAGCACGTCCAACGCGGGCGCTGCCATCTGCGAGACCCGCTGCTATCTGGGCGTAGCAGGTTGCGGGAGGCTCCGCGCCGTGGCGAGTGCGCGACAGGCGGCGGCAAGGGCTACATCGACGCGCGCCTGGAGATCGACCTAGCGTGTTGGGATGATGTTCAGCCGAGACCTTCGCGAGCGGGTTGCCGCCGGCGAGATCACTGTCTCGATCAGGCTCTGGAGCAGGCCGCAGGTCAAGGAGGGTGGCCGCTACCGAACCGCAGGTGTCGTCATCGAGATCGACTCCATCGAGGTGCTGCCCTTCTCAGCCGTGTCCGACGACGACGTTGCCGCATCAGGCGAGGTCGATCGCGAGTCTCTTCGGGACAGGGCGGCGCACGCCGGCCCCATCGGCGACGACACCCTTGTCCATCGCGTCGAGTTCCACGTCGTGTCGCGATAGGCGGCGGTAGGGGCTACCCTCCCGTCTCGTCACGGGGGACGTCGAACTCACCTGCGATAGGATGGAGTCCTACTCCATGGAGGTTGTGCGATGAGGACGACGCGGCAGATGAGCGTGACCCTGCCCCATGAGATGGCCGACATGGTGCGCGCCAAGGTGACCTCCGGGGAGTACGCCTCCGAGAGCGAGGTCATCCGTGACGGCCTGCGCGCTCTGGCTGCCCGCGACCGTGCTGTCGAAGCGTGGCTGCGCGATCAGGTGCTGCCGGCCTACGACCGGCTGCAGGCCGACCCGCAACGCGCCGTGACCGCTGACGCAGTCCGGGGTCGGCTGCGCGCCGTGCGCGAGCAGTGACCCATCGCGTCCGCTTCGCTCCCGAGGCCGTCGACCAACTCGAGGACCTCTACCGCTACATCAGCCGATCAGCGACGCCGGCCATCGCGGCCGGGTACGTCGACGCATCGTGGAGCATTGCGAAGGGCTGGCCGTCTTCCCGCACCGAGGCCAGGCTCGCGACGACCTTCGCCCCGGACTGCGGACCGTGTCCTATCGCAAGCGCACCGTGATCGCCTTCAGCGTCGATGCCGACGCCAAGTACGTCACGATCTTGGGCGTCTTCTACGGCGGGCAGGACTACGAGTCATCGCTGAGCGAACCCGACGAGTAACCCGGCACGCGGCGGTAGGGGGCACATCCCGCGCTCGGTGCGACTTGGCCTCCGTGCCCGGCAGCTGGCGGGATATGGAGGTGCAAGGATCGGGAGGGTGGACGATCGGATCAGTGTCGGCGATGTCGAGCTTTCAGTCACTGATACCGGTGGCGATGGTCCGGCCGTTCTCCTGCTCCATGGTTTGGGCGGGTGCGCCGACGAGTGGTCCGGAATCATACGGGGCCTGCAGCCCGAGTACCGCGTGGTCGCCTTCGACCAGCGCGGCCACGGCGGTAGTTCGCGACGTCCCGATGATGTCTCGCGAGAGGCCTACGTCAACGATGTCGTCGACGTGGCCCACGCCCTCGGACTGAGCCGGGTCACGCTCGTAGGGCAGTCGATGGGTGGACACACGGTCGTGGCATGGCCGCCGAGGACCGCATCGCCTACGGCGCTCCGAGTCCGAGGCTGACCTGGAAGGTAGTCACGGCCACGAAAGTCAGTGAGCCCAGCAGCGCCACTGCGTACCGGCGACGTGGCGACATCGACCAGGTCCGGGAGGAGGTGATCGTCATGAGAAGACCTTGTGTGAAGTGGTCGTCGGTGGGCAGGCGCGTCAGCGGCGCCGCAGCGCCAGTCCGAGCCAGGTGAACCAGACGATGAGTCCGAGCCCGAAGATCGACGTCGCGGCCTCGGCGGCGAACGGAACGACCGTGGCCATACCAACGGCCGCGAGACCGAGCGCGAGCCCGCCGAGCCCGGCCGAGAGCGCTCTACTACGCAGGGCTGCGAATCCGACGGCCGCTGCCCAGAGTGCGCCCGCGACCTCGATGCCGCCGCCCAGGGCGTCTTGGATGACGCTGGTCGAAACCCAGGTGCTCAGCGCCAGATCCGGGTTCTGCGCGTGCAACTCGACCGCGGCGTGTTGCCCGACCAGGGCGATGCTCCCGCTGGCGACGAGCATCCCGGACCAGATGAGTCCGAGCGCGGTGGAGACTCTGGCGAGCGCCGGGACCGAGGAGAGTCGCTCGCCGACTCCCAGGGAGACCAGCGCCATGGCGGCGCCGCCAAGGAGGTACAGCACGAAGTACCAGCTAGCCATCTCGGCCTGGTGATCCAGCAGGAAGCTCAGCGACCCCGACGGATCCTCCATGAGTGGCGTGAAACCCCTGGGGACCAGGTAGGCGACCATGGCGAGGAAGCCGACGACGTAGGTGCCGGCGACGACCTGGGCGGCGATGCCTCCGGCGCGGACGAGAACGGGCGACATGGCGACGGGGACCGGGGATGAGGCGGTCGTGGTGGAGGTGGAAGGTGTGGTGGTGGTGGCGGTGTGTGGTGTTCGGCTTGAGAGGCTCGCGAGTTCGTTCATATATAGAAAATTACATGTCTATATCAACATGTCAAGTCCGACAATTGTGGTTATGCTGTGGCTGTGTCCCTGCGCTACGCGATCCTCGGCCTGCTGGCCCGACGCCCCTCGACTGGCTACGAGCTGGCCCAGACCTTCGATCGCTCGCTGCGGACTTCGTGGCATGCGAGTCACAGCCAGATCTATCCCGAGCTCGGCAAGCTCGAGCGCGCCGGGCTGGTGGAAGTGGTCGGACGCGGAGCACGACGGAGCAAGACCTATGGGCTGACGGGTCCCGGCCGCGAGGAGCTGCGTCGTTGGCTGGTCGAGGCCGAGCCCGACCGGTCCCAGCGCAACGAGAGCGGCGTACGACTCTTCCTCACCCCGCTCCTGGGCGCCACCGATCGGCGCATCGCCTACGAGCGCGACCTCCGTCACGTCGAGCTCGAGCTCGACGAACTCGAGGAGCTGCGAGCCCAGCTTCACGGCTCGGAGCTACCGGAGGCGTTCAGCCCGCAGATCGATCTCGGCATCCGAATCAACACCGTCATCCGCGACTGGCTGACAGAACAGGTAGACCATGCCAACGGCTAAGCCAGTGCGCGCGCGTCCTGTGGAGCACCCGAACTTGGACAGGCGGTTTCCCTCTTGAGCACGCATACGTTCCGCATCACCGTCCGCGGCTTCTTCGACGCGCTGACCCAGGCTCAGCGCAGCGAGCTCCTCGCAGAAGCCGACCAACACGACATTCTCCGGACGGCCCACACGCCCACAGGGCATCTGAGCTACGACCTGTCCGCGCGCGAGGCGTTCGCATTCCGGTTCCTGGACACAGGAGAGGAAGAGGACGACGTCACCGCTGCCACCCGGCGGGCCGAGACCGCAGCGGCCACCTGGCTGGATGATCGCGGCTACGGGTTCAAGAACCTCCGCTCACAGGCCGTTGATCTCGCGACTGCCCCCCTCAGCAAGCGACAGCGCCAAGCTGCGGTGCGCGGCCGCTGACAACATTGTGGCTCAGGCCGACAACGAACGTCAGTCGCACAGCAGAAGCCGGCGATTGGCGGCGGTGACGCGTGGTGCGAACCGCCCGACGCTGCCGATGTCCGAGCGTGACCTCGCCCCACCATGGGCGCCCCTCTTCGCAGGGGTCTTGCATACCTCGCGCTGTTGGGTATAGTACCTGCCAGTTCTAGGTATCCCTCCGTCGACAAGGTGAGATCAAGTGAAGCTAGCGAAGGACCTCGTGGCCGCCTCTGCCACGCCACTCGTGCTCGCCGTTCTCCGCAGGGGCGACAGCTACGGCTACGCCATCCTGCATGACATCAAGGCGGCGTCGGGAGGACGGCTCGAATGGACCGAGGGGATGCTCTACCCGCTGCTGCACCGCCTCGAGTCCCGGAGGTACATCGAGAGCTACCACGCAACGTCGGACGCCGGTCGAGCCAGAAAGTACTACCGCCTGCTGACTGCGGGAGGCGACCACCTGGACGCCCAGTCGCGCGACTTCGACCTGATCTCGTCAACCCTCGCCGCTCTGCGCGGCCCGAACGCAGGAGGAACTCATGCCATCGCTTGACGCACTCATCAGCCAGTGGACCGACCAGCTGCGCGCCACCCACCCCGAGCTCGCCCCCCACCTGGGCGAGCTTGCGGACCACGTGCGCTCCAGTGCCCAGGACCGCATCGACGACGGCGCCGCCATAGACGACGCCTTCGCATCGGCGCTGGGATCCTTCGGGGCGCCCACCGACCTCAGTGCGGAGTTCGGCAAGAACTCCGGGGTCAGGAAGCGCAGAGAGCGCATGGCCGTGGGCACCTACCTGCTGATCACCGCGATCTTCACCGGCGCGGTGCTGCTCGTGGACAGGCGCTTCGACCTCGGCGACCAGGCACTTATGTGGCTGCTCGTGGTGTGGGTCGTCACCACCGGCCTGCATGAGGTGCTGCTTCGCCGCGCGCGCCACGGCCTTGTGCCCGCCTGAGCCAGGCGCACCCGACGGCCGCGGCAGCAGCCTTCCGAGCGTCCGCCCCTGAACTGGCCTGCATCGCAGGGCTACCGTGCCGTACGCCAGTCACACCCCACCCCGACCGGCCGCGCTGAGGACGGCTCGCGGCTGCCTGACCCACCGCCACGTGCTGCTGGCCGTCGTGCGCCCCGGCAGTCGCTTGACCATCCTGAGCGTCCTGGGAGAGTCTGGCGGGGCGTCGTCGAACAAGGTCCTTGGCGCCGCGTCGGTGGTGCTCGGGCCGGGCGGGCGTGCTCAACCCACTGTCCGTGAAGGCAACATGAGCCGGGAGATGATTCGGTGCGGACACTTCTGGCGGTCCTCGCGCTTGGTGTCGGTGCCGTCCTTCCCGCGACTGGGCCGGAGGGATCGATCGACGACTTCATCGACCAGCGAGATGCCTGCGTCTGGCGTACCCGGTCTGGCCTACGCCGTGGTGGACGACGGCGGCATCACCACGGCGGGTGCGCGGGGCGTGGTGAGGCTCGGAGGCGAGGTGGCGGTCACGCCGGACACCCCGTTCGTGATCGGCTCGATCTCCAAGAGCTTCACGGCACTGTCGGTCATGCAGCTGGTCGAGGCGGGCGAGATCGACCTGGACACCGAGGTCTCGCACTATCTCGACGTGTTCTCGGGCCGGCCCGCCGGGGCGATCACCATCGGTCAGCTGCTCAGCCACACGAGCGGCTTCTCCACGGGGCAGGGCAACGCCGCGCATCCGGACCCGACCGGCGAGGGGGATGAGCTTGCCCGCGGGGTGGCACAGCTCGCGGCGGTCACGCCAGCGGGTGCACCCGGCACGCAGTGGGAGTACTCGAACGCGAACTACGAGATCCTCGGCCGGGTGGTCGAGGTCGTCAGCGGGCAGGAGTTCCAGGCCTACGTTGCGCAGCACATCCTCGAGCCGGTCGGGATGGGGCACAGCTTCGTCGCCGACGGCGAGGTCCACGAGCGACATGGCGACCGGGCACACGCCGTGGTTCGGCACCAAGCGGCCGCTGCCCGACACCACGACCGACCGGGCAACGGCCCCGCAGGGAGGGGTCGTGGCCAGCGCCAGCGACCTGGCGCGCTACCTGCAGATGATGATGAACGGCGAGGACGACGTGCTGAGCGCCGAAGGGCAAGGCGCTGATGATGCGCCCGGCCAGCGAGGTGTCGCCGTCCTACGGCTTCGGCTGGAAGCTGGACCCCAGCACCGGGGCGGTGTGGCATGACGGGTCCAGCCCCGGCGTCGAGACCCTCGCGATGATGGTCCCCGCGCAGAAGAAGGCGGCTGTCGTGCTCGTCAACGGCGGCAGTGGGTTCGGCTTCGCAGAGACGGGCCACCTCCGCGTCGGCATCGCCGACCGGGCGCTCGGCCTCGACGACGACGTCGAGGGCTCCGGGTGGTCCCGGAAGGCCCTGTTCATCGGCCTGGTGGCCCTGCCGTTCGTCTACCTCCTCAGCATGGTCTGGGCCTGGCTGCGCCGCACCAAGGTTCGCGCCAAGTCCACGTCGGGCGTCTTCGGCCTGTTCAGCCTGTGGTTCCCGCTGCTCACCACACTGGCCGCGGCGTGGGTCCTTCTCGGCCTGGTGTCGAACCTGTTCGGCACCCCGCTGGGCACGCTGCGCCTGTTCGCGCCCGACCTCGTACTGGCCCTGGTCGCCACCGCGGTCACCGGTGTGCTGTGGGCCGTGTTCAGGCTCGCAGTGGCCTACACCGGCAGGTCCGGTCCCACGTTGCGAGCCA